>DHYU01000066.1:3605-14612 GCA_002415485.1 Proteobacteria bacterium UBA5122 | reverse complement strand
GTGGTCTTGCCCGAGCCGGTTTCACCGGCAATGATCACCACCTGATGCTGTTGAATGGCCTCCAGGATCGTTTGTCGCTTATCGCTAACGGGCAGCTCAGGCGGATAGCTCGGGCACGGCAACTTCGCCAGCCGTTGATCATAGGCGTCGCGTGAGACCTGAAAACGCGCCACAGTCTGACTCAACAACTCCGCCGTCGGCTGACGCTGCAGGCGACGGCACTGTTGACGCAGCACATGGCGATCCGCCTGCAGACAACGGTCCAGTTCAGCCAGGATTTGTCGGTAGTTTAGATTCATCACGCACAAGACTAATCAAAAGCGTGATTATATCAGCAGACCGCTATACTCCGATGAACGCAAAAGGCCCGCCATCAAGGCGGGTCCTTCCACATTCGCGTCATGCCGTGCCACTGCCTGCTTTAAGACCCGCATCAAATCCACTTGCCTGCAAACATCCGCAAACGCCCGCCCCATTGATGCACGGCCAAACCAAACAGGATCATTGCCGAGCCAAACAAAGAACGCAGCTCCAACACCTCATTGTTAAACAGATAACCGATCAACAAGGCGCAGCACGGTGTGATCAACGTGATCAGGCTCACGGCCGAGGTCGATACGTGTTTCAACACGTAATAAAACGCGACAAACCCAACCACCGAGCCCATCACGCCGAGATACACCATCGCCCCTGCCGTCTGCAACGACATCGTCGCCGGCCACTGGCCATCAAACACCGTCCATGTCAGCAGATACAACGGTGTCGCCACCGCAAGTCCACCGGCAGTGGTCGTCAACGCCGGCAACCCGGCATTGATCTGTTTGACCTTGATCATGCTCACCGCATGCAACACGGTCGATAACAACACGCCGCCGATGCCCATCATCAGCCCCACATCGATATCCAGCCGTGGATCAAAGATCACAAACAGNNAAAAAACCAAAAACACCCCTCCCCCCCCCAACCCCATCCCACTGAGTTGGGCCGGTTCCCACAGCCGTTCGCCTAGCATTAGCGCAGCAGTCACCGCCGTGACCATCGGCAACATGCCATATACCACCGACACCAATCCCGATGGAATAAACTGCGCCGCCCAATAGACGGCCAACATCGCCCCGTACAGCCCCAGACCCGATGCTAGATAGGTATCACGTGCCGCCTTGTGCCAGGCAAAACGTTGGCGCATCACCATCAACAACACCAAACACAGACTGACACCCAACAGCATGCGTCCGACGAGACCAAACAAATAGCCCACGTCCGCACTGCTCCATTGAATGGCCAGCGGCGTTGTCGCCCAGATAAAAATGATCCCTACGTATGCAAGTGGCACCGACATAACAAAACCCCAACAACAAAAAAGGCCGCAGATGTTTAACGTCTGCGGCCTTGAGAAAAATCCTGTGTTTAAAAAAACGACTAACTTATTTCTCCAGCACGCACACAGCCTGCAATCACCCACTTAGGTGCTCGCAACATCGATACTCGTGCTTTACAAATAATTGTCATGCGTCGAACAATGCTATCTGCGGCGCTAACTGTCAAGCCGATTTTTAAACATGTGTCATGGTGCCGTGGTTTGCATCGCCGCAGGGCTGTGCTGAATGCGTGGCCAATAGGCATCAAATTTGAACGAAGGACTGTGCTTGGGCACATGACACTGCTGACACATTTTCTGTGGCTGCCAGCTGCTATGGGCCAGCGGCTCACGCCCCGCCGACTCGGCATGGGCCCGGCCCGCACCATGGCAGTTTTCACACTGCACGTTCATCAGTTGAGGTGTCGACTCCGGATCGATAAAGCCACCCTCGGTCTCGAAGCCCACGACATGGCATTTGATACACGAAGGATCAAAGGCCTTGTTGACCCGTTCCAGTTGATAGAAGGCATTGCTGTGCAATGACCCCTGCCATGTCTTGTGTTCGGCCTGATGACAGCTTTGACATGTCGCCTCACCGACAAATGGACTTTGGCCTGTCTCGCGCGCCTTACGCAAGGCGACCTTTTGTTCATAACTGGTACGCACTGCATCGTTGTAGGTGGTATACCAGGCACTCAACGCGCCATCATCGACAACACTCGGCGGCATCGAGATGGCCTGATGCGTCCAGCTATCGATGCGTCCTGCCTTGTTCAGCCGCACCTGGAGATATCCCAAGCGCATGCCACGCGACCCCGGCTCCAACACCAGCGTTTCGCCAACCAACCGCGGCTCACCGTATTCTTCATAGGCAGAGCGCATGAACAACACATCAATGCCGGCCAAGGGCAGTTCGGCCTGTGCCCGTTTCAGGCTCAGCGTAGTGGTCAACACCGTCAGCGCGCCATTTTTACGCGCGGACTCCAGCGCCTTTTTCAAGGCAGCCGTGTCATTTTTCACTGAATGCTGATCGGGCTGCATCGCCGTCACCGGATCGTCCTTGGGGTCCAGCCACGAAAACACTGCCAGCTTGATGCCATCGCGTTCGATCACACGCTGCGCCGCAAATCGATCACTCATATTGCTGGCCAACCAGGGCAGGTCATCACCTGTCACAAACGCATCGCCGTAGGCCAGGTCCTGCCATTGCACGCCGATGGCGTCGTAGCCCAGGTGCGCATATCCCTTGAGGATGTGCTCGGCGGTCAATCGATCTTGCGCCACCATGCTGGTGATGAGGCCGCCGCTGGAGACCGTAAACATCTGGGGTGTCTTTGCGCGCAGGGCCTTGAGTGTGGTCGACTGACGCAAGATACCACCGGAGTTGCCTTCCACACTGCAACCACAGGGCTCCAACTCACCATCCTGATTGCCGCTGTAGGCCAGCGTGAAGCTAGCCCGCTCATCAATCTTGACGTCTTCAAGCTTGGTCAATGAGGCGGCACCTGCCGACAGCGACACCGCCAGCAGCGATGCAAAGCTTAGTATTCGTTTAAACAACATGACGTTTATTCTTCTCCCTCGGCAGCAGTCTTCTTGGCCTTGGCTAGGACCTCTTCCCGTTTGGCTTGTTCCCAATAGCGATCCATCTGCGCCAGCGGCAATTCAGACAGCACCTCACCATGTTCATGTGCCAGTGCCTCGACCCGCCTAAAGCGCGTCTCAAAGCGACGATTCACCCCACGCAGCGCGAGCTCGGTATCAACACTGGCAAAGCGGGCCAGATTGACGCAGGCAAACATCAGGTCGCCGACCTCGTGTTCCATCTCCTCGTGATGACTACCTTGCGCCAGGGCCTCGCGCAACTCAGCCACTTCTTCTTCGATCTTATCGAGCACCGGATAGATAGCCGGCCAATCAAAGCCGACCCGGGCCGCGCGGCGCTGTAACTTGGCGGCACGCGCCAGTGCCGGCAGTGTCACGGGGATATTGTCGAGCACGCTCGGCAGCCGCTGCTGGTCTTGCGCCTTGGCCACACGCTCTTTGGCCTTGTGCTGTTCCCAGGCCTGACTTTGCGCCTCGGCGGTGCGGATCTCTGCATCACCAAACACGTGAGGGTGTCGCGCCACCAACTTATCCGACACCGTCGCCACCACGTCATCAAACGTAAATTCGCCAGCTTCTTTCGCCATCTGCGTATAAAACACAATCTGGAACAACAGATCACCGAGCTCCTCTTTGAGATCGGCCATGTCATCCCGTTCGATCGCATCCGCCACCTCGTAACTCTCTTCCAGGGTATAGGGCAAGATCGTGCGAAAGGTCTGCTGCCGATCCCAGGGACAACCTGTCTCCGGATCACGCAGCTGCGCCATGATCTCCAGCAAGCGCTGCATCTGATTCATCTGACTACTCTTAAAAATTTTTCAACGAAGGAAAGAGGCTCAATCACCGATACGACGCAAGGCGACAAAGCGGTTTTGTTGGTCGAATTCGATTTCAAACTCACCATATACACCATCGTGACTAACCACCGACCGCAACCGATTGGCTGGAAAACGGATAGTACGACCATCATGACAAACAGCCACTACATCGCGGGCACCACCCATGTAATAGACTTGATATTCGTGCGCAGGGATGTCGAGGAAAAATCGCAGCTTGCGGTTCGCCATCACAGCCTCAGCCAATACTAACCCTGCAAATGATCCAGCAAGATACCGCTGGTTTGCCGCAGCCGCAGACTCATCAGATTGGCCATCTTACGCAGCACCTTGACCCCCGTTTCCGGACACTCCTCGATAAAACTCTCGAAATTACGTTTGGTCATCAGTAGTAATTTAGCCGACTCGACAACGATCGCCGTCGCTGAATGAGGCAGGCCATCAATCAAGGACATCTCACCGATGGTCTTGCCTGCACGCACCGTCGCAATCTTTTTATCTTCAGCCGCACTCGCTGGCCGCTTGAGAATATCAAGCTTGCCTTCCGCCACCACGAACATATAACTCTCGCGATTACCTTCGCGCAGCACCATCGCCCCCTTGGGTGCACTAAAGGCCTGAACGTATTGCGCCAACTGATCGATTTCGGCACGAGAGAAATCACGGAACATATCCGCACGCTCCAGCATGTCGCCGATCTCGGCGGCATAACTGCTGCCACTACCCAATTGTTCCAGTGCATCGAAAATCGAACCTGTCTTACTTACCCCGTTCATGCGCTTACTCCCTCGGGCAACACTCTTGTTATCGACTCGCCGTCAAAAAGGCTGCTGTCTTGTTTTTTATTACACCAGTTCCAAATCCGGCTCGATGCTGTTCAACGGACTATTCCAATCCTGATGTCGCACGGGATCATCGCTATAACCGAGGTCGTCACGCTCCAACTCGTCATACGCCCCCGTCCAATCTTCCGGCGCCTGGATCTCCAGCGGCCGCAACTCCGCCCACACCTCCGGCTCAAGCTCAGCCACCTCGCCCTCGAAGAACTGGATCTCGATATATCCATCGGCCTCATCATACGCTACCACCTCAAACATTTGGTCGTGAACGTCCTGATACCAACTGCCTACCGCCACCTGCGCTGTGTATGTCATCGACTGCGTCTCCTGTTATCGATAGAAAACGCCCGCACACCTCGTTGGGCCCCAACCAACCACAGACCGACACACCCTACACATCATGCCTGACTGTTCTAAAAGCTTAGAGAATTCTCAAGGCTGTGTATAGTCGCACCCAACCGTTCCAAAAAATTCATAAATCCAGAGACTTATCACAGGCAAAGTGTGACTGGGCGCACATAGCCACCATCACCTATCCCCGTCGCTCGCCGATAACAACTATAGAAAATTCGAGCAACACCAAAATCGACTGGGTACACGACCATGAACAATACTGCACAAATCATCACCCCCTATGACCTCAAGGAATTTGAGATTGTGAAGAAACTGAGCACGCACGACGCTCAAGAACTCCTCAATATATCCTTGACCAGTAAACTCTCGGCCGGCACCCCCATCTTTCGTCGCGAAGATCAGGACAAACAGATGTTCTACCTGATCAGTGGCGAGGTTGAATTGGAAACCGACAGCCACGGCACCCGCATCATCCGTGCCGGCACACCCGCCGCCCGCCACCCGCTCGGCTGCCACCTGCCGAACCAGTTGGCCGCCACGGCCCATTCGGACTGCACACTGCTCAGCTTCGACGCCGACATGCTCGACCTGTTTCTGAGCTGGACGGCCCCTAGCAACGCAAACTACCAGGTCAACGAGGTCACCAGCGTTAGCGATGTAAAACAAACCGCCAACTTGCTGCGTTCACGCGGCCTGTTGCGCTTCAGTGAAGATCATATCCAAGCGTTGCTGAACCGCATGCAGGAGATCCACCTCAATGCAGGTGAAGTCGTCATCCGTCAGGACGGCGACGATGACAACTACTATATCCTCAAGAGTGGCCGCGCCAGCGTCAGCCGTCAGCCCGCGCCTGAATTGGCGCCTGTCAAACTAGCTGAACTCGCAGCCGGCGATGCCTTCGGTGAAGAGGCCCTGCTGGCCAACGCACCACGTAGCGCCACCATCACCATGGAAGAAAGTGGCACCGTGATGGCGCTATCGAAAAAAGATTTCTCCGAACTGCTGGCAACCCCGTTCCTGAATACCGTCAGCTGGGAAGAGTGCGACGCCATGCTCGGCCTCGGTGCGGCCATGGTCGACGTCCGCCTGCCGGATGAATTCGAACACCACCGCGCCCCCGGATCAGTCAACGTGCCACTGGCCGTGCTGCGCCTGAAACTCAAACGCTTCGACAAAAACCGTAAATACATCCTGGTATGTGAAGACGGCAGTCGCGCCTCTGTCGCCGCGTTTCTCATGAATCGTCACGGTTTCAACGCACATACCGTCGATGGTGGCCTCAATGCTGCCCCAAGCATCACCGGCCCAGGCATCACCCCCCCCAAAGCAACACCCGCGCCGAAGGCAGTGACCCCTGACCCGGTCAAGGCCGAGGTCGCACCAATACCTGCAACGCCCAAAGACCAATGGGGGCATATCGAACACGACGATGACTTGTTCCGCATGCCGGCCAAGAGCTGCTCCACCGACAAGACCAAACCCTTCGTCAGCAAGCTCAACCCGCTCAACCCCGGCGTAGAACGCGAACGTCGCCACACCAGCGCCGGTGTAAAACCCATGGCCTTTACCGCGGCCCCCAGCGTCGCCGCCAAACCCGTGACAAAACCAGCGACCACCACAGCCGCACCCCGCAAGGCACGTTGGGGCATGATCCTCGCAGGCACCGTCGCCCTGATTACCTTGCCACCATTGGCACAAATCGGCACCTATACTTTGGGCAGCCTGTTCAGCAACACCAGCGTCACCGCACCTGCTGCCATCGACAGCCTCGAGCCCGTCATCCTCGAGACCAGCACAGTGACCGTCACACCCGCGACCATCACACCAGTGACCAGCGCCCCTCGTGCCGCAAACGCAGCCGTGACAGCACCCGTAGCCATCGCCAGCACGGACGTGCACAACGTAGTCGCCGCCCCACTCGCGACAGATAACTCGATCGCGGACTTCGGCGATGCCGAGTTCGCCGCCGGCGAGCCACAGATCATCGTCGCCGCCCCCATGCAAACGGCCCCACTGGACCCGGCCACCCGCGGCCTCGCCCACTAAGCCTCGTCTCACCCCACCGACAAAGCCAGCATCACGCTGGCTTTTTTCTTGCCCACCTGCCCGCCATTTTTTTCTGTTGCCAAGCAATCAAAACTGACTATAATCACAGTACTGTACAAACAAACAGGATTCAAACATCATGAATTCGCTCACCTCGCGTCAACAGGAAGTACTGGATTTCATTAAGGCGTTTGTTCACGAACAGGGTATGCCGCCCACCCGCGCCGAAATCGCCCAGGCCCTCGGCTTCAAGTCCGCCAATGCCGCCGAAGACCACCTCAAGGCCCTGGCCCGCAAAGGCGCGATCGAATTGATGACCGGCGCCTCCCGCGGCATCCGGCTGCCCGACGAAGGCCTGCCCATCATCGGCCGCGTCGCCGCCGGCGAACCCGTACTCGCACTGGAACATGTCGAAGACTACGCCCAAATCCCCAGCAACTTCTTTTATCCAGAGGCGCACTACCTGCTGCGGGTACACGGCATGAGCATGAAAGACATCGGCATCCTCGACGGCGACCTGCTGGCCGTACACCGCACATCACACGCCGAAAACGGCCAGGTCGTGGTCGCCCGCATCGACGAAGAAGTCACCGTCAAACGCTTCCGCCAACGCGGCAATATTGTCACATTGATTGCCGAGAATGCCGACTTCGAACCGATTAAAGTCGACCTACGCCACGAATCCTTTGCCATCGAAGGCCTCGCCGTAGGCGTCATCCGTCAGGGAGATCAGCTATGAAGCAGCACAGCCATATCAACTTGCACTTTGACTACAACCAGCAGAGCCGCATCCCCAACCACGCCATCGCCACCGGCTTTAGCGGGCTCGATGCCATCCTGCCACAAGGCGGGCTGCCCATCGGCGGCGTCACCGAAATCTTCTGCCCACAATACGCCTCACACAACGCGCTGAACCTGGTCCTGCCCGCCCTGGCCCGCCTCAGCCAGGCCAAACGCTGGCTGGCCTGGATCGCACCGCCCAACACCCCCAGCGCCGCCCACCTGCAAAGCGCCGGCCTCGACCTGAAACACCTACTGATGATCCACCCCCACGCCACCACCAACGGCCTGTGGGCCATCGAACAGGCCCTGCGCGCCAGCACCTGCGCCGCCGTGCTGAGCTGGGTCAACAGTGCCGACCACCAACAGATCCAGGACCTGCGCGGCGCCGCCTATGCCGGCAACACCTGCGGCATCATGTTCCGCCCCGACTGGGCCATCAACCAACGCAGTGCCGCCGCACTACGCCTCAACGTCGTGCCGCATCGTTATGGCATGTTGGTGGAACTGCTGAAAGAGAGAAAACCGGTAGAGAGCGTTTATGTGGAATTGAGTGACCAGCGGCCAGTGGCGTGTTGAGCCACACACCGATGGAACAATCCCCATCCTCATATCAAACCACCTGCATGCTTGAACAATTCCTGCTTGAGGAGATAGAAATATTTAACACCTCAACCCGACTGAGTCAGGACAAAAACGCAGCGCTTAAAAACGTAGGTCACATATTGCTATGGGCATGTGCACTGGATGAGCATCTCAAGAAATCCATAGACCAAGAGGCGGCAAGGGGGGCATATGAAAATATTCTCGCCACCCATCCTGTCGGCGAACCCATCCAGGGCGTCCGCTATGCAAGAAACCGTGTCGCCCACCAGTTCATACAATGTTTATATACAACCGATGGTACGGAGTTTCCCGCTCGTTTTCCGATACCCTTTTTCGAGATCCGCTGGCGCCCTAACTCAGAGTTCCCGCCCGCCGACCCTGATCATGAAAAGAAGCAAAAGCACATACGCCAACATTACATTACACACCTAGAAAACAAATGTGTGCGATACATCATCAACAAATTACCGGGACTATTCTCGGACATGAAGCAACATCTGCCTCAACCTCAAACCTCACCGACCACTTAACAAAAAACCCTCGTGCAAGAATCTCACACGAGGGTTTTGATGACTTCGTTTTAAAACTGAACGCTAAATCCCGCGCCCAAACGCCTCTATAAAACGCGCTTCAAAGGCTGCGAAATCAAATCGATGATTTTGTGTGCCGTGATGTTCGATCTTGATCGCGCCCATCAGTGATGCAATACGGCCGGTGGTTTCCCAATCCATGTCATGCATCAGACCATACAACAGACCTGCGCGGTAGGCGTCACCACAACCGGTAGGATCAGCCAGCTTTGAGGTCTTGGCCGATGGGATCTCGAAGCGATGGTCCTTGGTGTAGATATGCGAGCCATTGCCGCCCATGGTCACGATCAAGGCCTCGACGTGTTCGGCGATCTCATGCGGGGCCTTGCCGGTGCGATCCTGCAACAATTGCATTTCGTAGTCGTTCACGGTGACCCACGTGGCCTGGTCGACAAAACGCATCAGATCATCACCATCGAACATCGGCATACCCTGACCTGGATCGAAGATAAACGGAATACCTGCCTCTACAAACTGGCGCGCATGTTCGATCATGCCGTCACGACCATCGGGCGAGACGATACCGATCTTCACGCCACTGGCATCGGCGACATTGTTTTCATGCGAGAAGCCCATCGCCCCTGGGTGAAACGCAGTGATCTGGTTGTCGTCCATGTCGGTGGTGATAAAGGCCTGACCGGTAAAGCTGTTATCTATCACCTTGATATGACTGCGCGGGATGCCGCACTCATCCATCCACTTGGCATAGGGGCCAAAGTCGCTGCCCACAGTCGCCATCGGCAATGGCTGACCACCGAGCAGTTTCAGATTGTAGGCGATGTTACCGGCGCAACCGCCAAACTCACGACGCATGTCCGGCACCAGAAACGAAACGTTCAGCATGTGCACTTTGTCGGGCAGGATATGGTTCTTGAAACGATCATGGAACACCATGATGTTATCGTACGCATAAGAACCACAAATCAGTGCTGACATATTCTTTTCCCCTCTATCCTTGTTATCAAAACATCAAAATAAAAAACCAGATCAGCGCCGCATTGAGCAGTGCCAACAACACAGCCGCTGAGCCGATATCCTTGGCACGACCGGCCAAGGTGTGGTGTTCGCTGCCGATCCGATCGACCACCGATTCAATCGCCGAATTCAATAACTCGACAATCAAGACCAGTAGCAGACTGCCGATCAGCAGCGCGTATTCAACGCCGTTATCGCCGAGCCACAGCGCCAGTGGCGCCAACAGCAACAACAATAACAGCTCCTGACGGAATGCCGCCTCGTGTGTAAACGCGGCACGCAGGCCTTGCCACGAATACCCCGCCGCATCGATGATGCGGCGGAAGCCTGCCTTGCCTGGCTTAGCCATGCACCTCAGGACGTTGCCAGGTCAGATCCAGTTCGCGCGCGGCACGCACATCGTCCAAACGACGTGACGGCAACGTGTAAGGCGCGCCCTTGAGATGATCCGCGTTCGCCTCGGCTTCGGCCTTGATCTTGATCATGGCATCGACAAAACCATCCAGTGCAGACTTGGCCTCAGTCTCGGTCGGCTCGATCAGGAAACACTCGGGCACCAGCAACGGGAAATACGTGGTCGGCGCATGAAAGCCGTAGTCCAGCAGGCGCTTGGCGAAATCCATCGCCGTGGCGTTCAGCGTCTTCGCCTCTTTCTTCAGCGTCAAGATAAACTCATGCGTCGCGCGGCGCTCTGGATAGGCCATTTCAAAACCGGCCTTCTTCAACTGCGCCATCATGTAGTTCGCATTCAGTGTCGCGTACTCGGCCACACGTTCCATGCCCTCACGCCCAAGCAGGCGCGCGTAGACATAGGCGCGCATCAACACACCCACGTTGCCGGCGAAGGCAGACAGACGACCAATCGACTGTGGACAATCCTTCTCGGTCAACCAACGGAAGGTGTCACCGTCTTTGGCCACCATCGGGATCGGCAGGAAAGGCTTCAGGCGCTCACTGACGCCGACCGGGCCGGCACCTGGGCCACCGCCGCCGTGCGGCGTGGAGAAGGTCTT
>DHYU01000066.1:0-3596 GCA_002415485.1 Proteobacteria bacterium UBA5122 | reverse complement strand
CACATCACCGCCGTCGCCGGGTTGGTGCCGTGCGCGGCATCGGGCACGATCACCTCGGTACGCGCGCTGTCGCCGCGGGCATCGTGATAGGCACGAATCATCGCCATGCCGGCGAACTCACCGTGTGCCCCGGCCGATGGCGTCAGCGATACGCCCTTCATGCCGGTGACTTCCTTCAGCATCTCCTGCAGGTCATACAGGCAGGCCAACACACCCTGACCCGATGAATCCGGCGCATAGGGATGGCGTCCGGCAAAGCCGGGCAACAGCGCCATCGAGTTACAGATCCGCGGGTTGTACTTCATCGTGCATGAACCCAATGGATAAAACTGGGTGTCGATCGAGAAGTTCTTTTGCGACAACCGTGTGTAGTGGCGCACCACCTGCATCTCGGATGTCTCGGGCAGATTGGGGCGAGACTGACGCCGCAATGCCTCGGGAATCCCTGCCACTGCTACTGCTGGCGCCAGTTGCGCGGCAGCGTTACGACCATTACGTGACTCTTCAAAAATCAATTTGCTCATATCGTTTATCTTAAATTGAATTTAATTAAGGCTGCGCATCGCAGCATCATAGTCCGGTTCCTGCGCCACGTCCGGCACCAGTTCGGCGTGCAGCACCTTGCCCTGCTCATCCAGCACCAGCACCGCCCGCGCAGTGATGCCCGCCAGCGGTCCATCCTGCATCAGCACGCCGTAGTCCTTGGCAAAGGCGCGTGAACGCATCATCGACAGCGTCTGGATGTTGCTCAGCTTCTCCGCACCGCAAAAGCGCCCCTGCGCAAACGGCAGGTCCGCCGAGACCATGGCCATCACCACATCGGGATGCGCGGCCGCAAGCGTATTAAAGCGCTTGCTCGACGTCGCGCACACCGGTGTGTCCAGACTGGGCACGATGCTCAACAACAGCTTCTTGCCCGCGAAGTCGGCCAGGGTCTTGTCCTGCAGTTTGGCATCCACCAGCACAAAGTTCGGCGCAGACTCGCCCACCTTGGGCAGTTCGCCTACAGTGTGGACCGGGGTGCCGCGTAAGGAGATCGTGGCCATGCTTACGCCGCCAAGACCGCGCGCAATGCCGCTTCATAGGCGGCGAGATCGGCGTCGGTCTTGGTCTCCGTCGCCGACATGCTGATGCAGTCGCTGAGCTCAGGATAACGTGTGCCCATGTTGTAACCGCCGTAGATGCCCTGCTCGGCCAGTGCCGCCAATACCTGTTCAACCGGTTTGGGCAGGCGCAACACCACGTCATGGAAGCTGGTGCCGCTGAAGACACGTTCGACACCGTCGATCGTGCTCAAACGATCGGCCAAGGCACGCGTATTGTTCATGCTGTGCGCTGCTACACGCTCCAGACCTTCGGCACCGAGCAAGGACATGTAGATCGTCGACGCCGTCACCATCAGGCCTTGATTGGTACAGATGTTGGAGGTGGCCTTTGAACGACGGATGTGTTGTTCACGCGCCTGCAGCGTCAGTGCAAAACCCGGCTTGCCATCGAGGTCGACCGTGCGACCGATGATGCGCCCCGGCAATTGGCGCACGTGTTCCTGTTTGCAACACATAAAACCGAAGTACGGGCCACCGCTCGACAACGGAATCCCCAGCGGCTGACCTTCGCCACAGGCGATATCCACGCCATTGGCGCCCCAGCTACCGGGTGCCTTCAACAATGCCAGTGTCGTTGGGTTCACAACCGCAACACTCATCGCGCCATTGGACGCCGCCCAATCGGTCAGCGCATCGACATCTTCCAACACACCGAAAAAGTTGGGCTGCGGGATCACCAGCGCGGTGATGTCCTGGCCTTGATACTTCGCCAGTTCGGCCACCAGCGTGGTGCCGGTTTGCGCACAATAGGGCAGATCTTCGACCGTGATGCCCTGGTTCTTCACCACCGCCGTGACCACGGCGCGATACGAAGGATGCACCGTGCTCGGCATCAGGATCCGTTTTGATTTGGATTTGCGATGACAACGCACCGCCATCAACACGGCCTCGGCCAATGCCGACGCGCCGTCGTACAACGAGGCATTCGACACATCCAGGCCATTCAGGCTGGCCATCATGGTTTGATATTCGTACAACACCTGCAGGGTGCCTTGGCTGGCCTCGGCCTGATACGGCGTGTATGCAGAGTAGAACTCACCACGGGTGGCGATATCCCATACCGCCTGCGGGATGTGATGTTCATAGGCACCAGCGCCGATGAAGCTCAGCCCGGTGGCATCACCAGCGGCACGCCCACGCATCAGGCGCGCCACCTGCATCTCGTTGAGACCGGTGGGGATCGCGTCGCTCAAACCCTGGATACGCAGCTCGGCCGGGATCTCGTCGAACAACTCATCAATGCTGCTGACGCCGATGGCATCGAGCATCTCTTTTTCATCTTGTGCGGTATGCGGAATAAACGGCATAAGTCATCACTACCTTGGCAATTACGCTTCGTCTTCGATTGCCTCGCCATAGGCGTCGGCATCCATCAACTCTTCCAGTTCGGCCTCTTCACTCAGCTTGATCTGCATGATCCAGCCGTCGCCATAGGGATGGTTGTTGACCAGGTCTGGGGTGTCGGCCAGGTCTTCATTGACGGCGACGACTTCACCGCTGACCGGCGCGTACACATCCGATGCGGCCTTGACCGACTCCACCACGGCACACTCTTCACCGGCCGAGACTTCGGCACCCACTTCAGGCGTTTCCACAAACACCATATCGCCGAGCAGGCCTTGGGCGTGGTCGGTGATGCCGACACGTACCGTGCCATCGCCGACGATCTCGATCCATTCGTGGCTGCTGGTGTATTTCAAATTCGCTGGGATATCACTCATGAGCTATGTCCTCACTAATTGTTAAGGTTTCGATATTTAATATTTTGTTCTAAATATTTTGCTTCAAGACGACACCATCGGCGCCGCCCGAGATTGCTTAATCCAATTCAATACAGGCCTTGCCGTGACGCACAAACGGCGGTTTGACCACCTTGCACTGCAACTGTTTGCCACGGACCTCAACCTGACATTCGCCGCCGACCTCGGCCGAGACCCGCGCCAGCGCGATCGAACGCCCCAGGGTCGGCGAAAAACCGCCGCTGGTGGTCTCGCCGACCTCATCGCCATTCCAGATCACGGTTTGATGTGAACGCAGTACGCCCTTGTCCAACAACACCAAACCGACAAACTGATTCAGACTCGCGTCGTCGCGCTGCGCCTCCAGCGACTGGCGACCGATAAAGTCGCGGTCTTCCGGTTGCCAGGCGATGGTCCAGCCCAAACCAGACTCCAGCGGACTGGTGCTCTCGTCCATGTCGGAGCCATACAGGCTCATGCCCGCCTCGAGGCGCAGGCTGTCACGCGCACCCAGGCCGCACGGGCGCACGCCCTGCTCAAGCAGGCGCGTCCACAAGGCCTGGGCCTCGGCCGCCGGCACCATGATCTCGTAACCGTCTTCGCCGGTATAACCAGTGCGAGCGATGAACATCTCACCACAGGCGACACCGACAAACACCTTCAAGGCCTCAGCCGCCTGCGCCTGTGCCGGCGACAGTGCCGCCGCTGCCTTGGCGCGGGCATTCGGCCCCTGCACGGCGATCATCGCCAG
>DHYU01000032.1 GCA_002415485.1 Proteobacteria bacterium UBA5122 | reverse complement strand
GATCCCGATCCCGGACACCAGCCGTACATCGGCCGTGCAGTTGGCCTATGAACTCGGTGCGTTGTACCGCGAAGGGTTTATCAAAAATCGTTACATCGGCCGGACGTTTATCATGCCGGGCCAACAACAGCGTAAAAAATCCGTGCGTCAAAAGCTGAATGCGATCGATCTCGAGTTCCGTCGCAAAAATGTGCTGCTGGTGGATGATTCACTGGTGCGCGGCACTACCTCACAGCAGATCATTCAGATGGCGCGTGAAGCAGGTGCCAACAAGGTCTACTTTGCATCTGCCGCACCTGCTGTGCGCTTTGCCAATGTCTACGGCATCGACATGCCGGCCAAGTCTGAACTGTTGGCACATGGTCGCACGGTGGAGCAGGTCGCCGAGGCCATCGGTGCGGACAAGGTCATCTTCCAAGACCTGGAAGATTTGAAGGCCGCGGTACGCAAACGCAATGCCCGGCTGGAAGATTTTGATGCCTCGGTGTTTGATGGTCGTTATGTGACGGGCGATGTCGATGATGCCTACTTTGCCCGTCTGGAACAGTCGCGTAACGATGCTGCCAAGGCCGAGCGTGACAAACGCAACGGCGACATCATCGATCTGCATAACAGCCAGTAAGCAGTCGTTAAAGATGACTGACAACGGCCGGTGTTCGTAGGGGCACCGGCCGTTGTCGTGTTGACAGTCGTGAGGTGATTCTCTACTCTGGTCGCCAGTTTACGCGCCGATTTGAGTTCAGCTTGCGGGCGCATAATAAATACAGCTAAAGCGGCGACCTCGGGCCTGCTTTAGTGATCACTAAGCGGGTTTTTTTATGCCCGCAGAATGAGGTAGGGGGTGATGAGCATGAATGAATTTGATGAATTTAATTTCGATACGCTGGCGGTAAGAGCGGGGCAACTGCGCACGCATGAATGCGAGCAGGCAGAGCCGATCTTCCCGACCTCCAGCTATGTCTTTGGCAGTGCGGCCGAGGCGGCGGCGCGCTTCTCCGGCGAGGTGCCGGGCAATGTCTATTCGCGCTTTACCAATCCGACTGTGCGTACCTTTGAACAGCGTCTGGCAGCCTTGGAAGGCGGCGAGCGTTGTGTCGCAACCTCGTCGGGCATGGCGGCGATCCTGTCGACCTTTATGGCCCTGCTCAAGAGCGGTGATCATATTGTTTCGTCGCGGGCGATCTTCGGTACGACCTCGGTCCTGTTGACCAACTACATGGCCAAGTTTGGCGTTGAGACGACCTTTGTCGATCTGGTCGATGAGGCGGCCTGGGCGGCGGCGATCAAACCGAATACGCGGCTGTTGTTTTTGGAGACACCATCGAACCCGCTGACGCAGGTGGCGGACCTGGCGCGTTTGGCGCAGCTGGCGCACGACAATGACTGCCTGCTGGTGGTCGACAACTGTTTTTGCACGCCGGCCTTGCAGAAGCCGTTTGAGCTGGGGGCGGACATCGTCATCCATTCAGCGACCAAGTACCTCGATGGTCAGGGCCGTTGCATCGGTGGCGCGGTGGTGACCAAGGAAGAGGTGGTGGGGCTGGATGTGTATGGCTTCCTGCGCACTGCCGGGCCGACGATGAGCCCGTTCAATGCCTGGGTGTTCATGAAGGGCCTGGAGACCTTGCGCCTGCGCATGGATGCCCATTGCCGCAACGCGCAGCAACTGGCCGAGTGGCTGGTGGAACAACCGGCCGTGGCGGCGGTGCACTATCCCGGTCTGAGCACGCATCCGCAGCACGCGCTGGCTGCGCGGCAGCAACGCGGCTTTGGCGGCGTGCTGTCGTTTGAGTTGAAAGAGGGCAAGGCGGCGGCGTGGAAGATGATCGATGCGACGCGCATGATCTCGATCACGGCCAACCTGGGCGATGCCAAGAGCACGATCACCCACCCGGCGACGACCACGCACGGCCGCCTGACGCCCGAGCAACGGGCGAATGCGGGCATTGCCGATGGCCTGGTGCGGATCGCCGTGGGTCTGGAGGACATTGACGACATCAAGGCCGATCTGGCCCGTGGCCTCGGCAGCGAATAAGCGGTGAGCGACGACTCACGACATCTGTTGCTCGCCGCCTATCAGGCGGCGCTGGCCGCAGTGGATGGTCGGGCGTGTGTGCGCAATGCACTGGCGTTGGATGGGCCGGAGGCGCCGCAATATGTGGTCGCCATCGGCAAGGCAGCGACGGCGATGTTGGCCGGTGTGCTGGCGTCTCCCGATGTTGAGGTCGCGGCCGGCCTGCTGATCACCAAGCATGGCCATGGTCCGCAGTCGCCGTTGCCGGCGTCGATCCGTGTCATCGAATCCTCCCATCCCGAACCGACCCAGGTCAGCCTGGATGCCGGTGCGGTGCTGCTCGAATTTATCGCGGCGGTACCGGCCGATGGCGAGCTGTTGTTTTTGATCTCGGGCGGCACCTCGAGTCTGGTCGAGGTCTTGGCCGATGGCATCAGTCTCGAGGATCTGCAGCGGGCCAATCGTTGGTTGCTGGCCAGTGGGCTCGACATCCATGCGATCAACTTCGTGCGCAAGGCCCTGTCGCGGATCAAGGGTGGACGTCTTGCCGACTATCTAGATGGGCGCACAACGCGCGTGATGTTGATCTCGGATGTACCCGGCGATGATCCGGCGACGATCGGTTCGGGCCTGTTGGTGCCGGAGATCCTGCTCGAGACCGAGGCGCCGTTTGAATTGCCGGACTGGCTGGCCGAGCTGGTGAGCCAGGCCAGACCTGCACCACAATCCGGCGATGCCTGTTTCGAGACGATCGATGTGCAGATCATCGCCGCGTTGGAAGATGCCAAACAGGCCGCGGCGGAATATGGTCGTCGTCATGGCCTGGATGTCTACCAACATGCGGCCGTGATCACCGGCGATGCGGTGATGGTCGGGCGTCAACTGGCCTGTCAATTGTTGGACGGGCCTGCCGGATTGCACGTGTGGGGCGGTGAAACAACGGTGACGCTGCCGCCTGCGCCCGGCCGTGGTGGACGCAACCAACACCTGGCGCTGGCGGCGGCGATAGAACTGGAAGATGAATCCGGTGTGCTGTTGCTGGCGGCGGGCACCGATGGCAGCGATGGTCCGGGGGATGATGCCGGGGCATTGGTCGATGGTGACACAATCCGTCGCTGCGGTGTCGATGGCCTAGATCCGCTGCACTGCTTGCACAGCGCCGATTCTGGAAATTTTCTTGCTGCCAGCGGTGATCTGATCAATACCGGGCCGACCGGCACCAATGTCATGGATCTGGTGCTTGGTTTCAAGTCTGAATAAATCCGTGCACGCCATCCCTCTCGCCTGATCTGCAGGGTGTCAGGCTTTATGTCATGTGAGGCCTAAAAACTTTTATCAAATCGGAAGTTGAGGCCCACCGATAACACCTTGATATCGTCACCCTGCTCGGGTGAGCTTTTACGATAGCCGGTGAACAAGCGAAAGTTCTTATTGAAGTCGTAGAGGGCGCCGAGGGCGTGATAACGGGTGTTGTTGTCGTTGCCGTCAGGATCGGTTTCGCCGCTTTGGACGACGAAGGTCCATGGTTGCCATTTGAAGTGGTAACCGGCGAAATAGGTATCCTCATCGATGCCGGCTTTTTCGCCGCTTTCCAGTTGACCCACCAAACGATGTTGTTCAGTGAGATTGATGCTTGCGCCCAGCTTGGTGCGTTCGAGGATGGCGCTGTCATCATTCACACCAGCGACAAAGACCTCCCACTGCTGTACGGCGTATTTCACGCTATAGGCATAATCCTTGTCTGCACCGCGGGTGTTGTTGCTGACCTCGTCCGGGCTATAGAGCAGCCAGGCCGAGGTGTTATTCCATTGCGGTGATTTGTACCACAGTGAATCGGCAATAAAGTTGTTGTGGCCAAATGCGCCGGCGCTCATGCCGCCATTGCCACGGGCCTCCAGTAGTGTAGCGACAAAGGGGTCGTATTTAACGCCACCGGTGACCTTGTACGGGGACAGGCTGTTGCCGCCGCCGATGGTGCCCCAAGGGGTTTTGAGGGCAATGTACGATTCGCGTGCGCTCATCGGTCCCTTATCGGCCGCAACTTCATTGTCTGTCGTGTCATTGCGCCATTCGTATCCTGCCATGCCGGTAAAGTGCTGATCGAGTTTTTGTTCAAATTTCACCCCGATGCGACCTGCCGCGTTGTCATCCAGACGTGTGCCGTCCGTGGCCGTGTTGTCATCGTATGACGCGAACTCAACCTGTGCCTGCCCATACAGTTTGGCCTTGATGTCGTTTTCTTCAGCGGCGTGAAGGTGGTAAGGCAATAGGCTTAGCAGGGTGGCGGTGGAGAGCGTGATAAGAATCAGTGTGGGCATGGTGTTCCCCTATAAATGTGCGTGTGGTTGATCATGTTCTGTTGTTGTTATGGCACTTCCATACAGCGTAAAGACGTCATCGTTGGCATTAAGCAATGCCTAGGTGACGAACAGCTTACATCTGTGGCGCGGTGCGAGTGAAAGCGGCGGTCGCATCGTGAATGCATGTTGATTCTTTAACAGTGCTTCGGAAGTAAATAGGAAAAGTGAATATGCAGATATTGCTAATAGAATGGGTGGGTGTAATTGTGGTGATGATTTTAAGGTTTTGTTAAATAAGGACTTATTTTGTGGTAGGGACGAAATGCATGTGCCAGGCATGGGGTGCCGAATGGGTTGGGACATGCAACAAAAAGTTTATTTGATGGCAGGTCGAGTTTTAAGTTTGTTTTAAGTTTTCAGCGTTATCTTTGTTCTCAAGAGAGGCGAGAAGATCAACTTCCAGCCTCAATAGAAAACCTGATAGAGGAGTGTAGAGCATGAAGATCAAATCAGTTTCAGTTGCAGTGATGGTCGCGGGTTTGTTGCTGGGTAGTAGCAGTGTATTTGCCAGCGATTACGAGCGTGGTGGTGAGCGTGGTGAATACGGTGATCGTTACGAATACAGCGATCGTTATCAAGGTGATGATCGTCGCGATGAATATCGCGATAGCTATCGTGACGATGAGCGTTGTGGCAATTATCGTGAAGATGAGCGTGATGATGCTGGCCGTAATGATAATTGCGGCGACGGTGAGCGAGATGATCGTGGTTATGAAAAGCGCGAATATCGTGATGGCCGCGACAGCGATCGTTCATATGATCGCGATGGCAAACGCGATCTGGATCAAGGTGTGAGTGATCGCGATCGTGGTACAGACATGCGCTAATCAGTGAGTTGTGCGACGTTTACCGCAACCTCCCCCCTCCAACACTCTCCTAATGCGGTAGACGTCTTTGTTGCGGCGGCCTCTCGGTCGCCGCTTTTTTGTTGATAGGCATGGCCTCCTGCGCCGGCCTTTGCGACAATAAAGTCATACGGATTTTAGGTGTGCTTATGTCGCAACTATCGATTTATCAGGCCGCGGCCCAGTGTCTGGCGGCGTCTGAGTTAGTGCAAAAAATAAGGCTGACGACCGAGATGGCCGCCGCATGGCGAGCGGGTGAGTTGAGTCTGGCAGACGATGCAGGCCCAGCGCCGATCTGTGAACCGGGGCGTCCGGCGCGGCCGCCATTGGTGGCTCCGGGCAAGTTGCCACGTCGTGGCCTGGGTACGGTGGAAGGTCGTGCGGCCTTATTGCATGCGGTCACTCATATCGAATTCAATGCCATCAATCTGGCCTGGGATGCGGTCTATCGTTTTCGTGATCATCCTCGTCAGTACGTTGACGACTGGGTGCGGGTGGCCGATGAGGAGGCCTATCACTTCCAATTGTTGCGCAAACGGCTGAACGACATGGGACATGACTACGGAGACTTTCCGGCGCATAACGGCTTGTGGGATATGGCCGTGCGGACCGATTTCGATCCGATGGTGCGCATGGCATTGGTGCCGCGGGTGTTGGAGGCGCGTGGCCTGGATGTGACGCCGGGCATGATGCAGCGTTTAAAACATGCCGGTGATGATGAGTCGGTGGCGGCATTGGAGATCATTCTGCGTGATGAGGTGGGGCATGTAGAGATTGGCTCGCGCTGGTTTAAATATCATTGTGATCAGCGTGGACTGGAGATGGCGTCGACGTTTCGTGATCTGATCAAACGCTATTTTATCGGTGAGCTGCGTGGCCCCTTCAATTACGAACATCGCTGTGCCGCTGGTTTTAGCGAAGAAGAGTTGCGGGCGCTGGAGTCGCTAAGCTACAGTTGAATGCATCATCATCTGCAGGCAGGTGTGATGTACACCTGCTGGATTACACGGAGTTGTAATGTCAGTGAGCAAGCCCCGTTATTTTGCGCGTCGCGACTTCCAGCGATTGATCGATGTGCTGCTCGACTGCGGTTATCAGTGTCTGGGGCCGCAGGAGAAGGATGGGGCGATTCAATATCTGCCGCTCGATCAGGTCGCGTCTCTGCCGCAAGGCTATCGTGATGTGCAGTCGCCTGCGCGTTATCAATTGCAAACGACAGACAGTCCACGTTATTTCAGTTGGGCCAATGGCCCGCAGGCCTTAAAGCCATTGGTGTTCGCGCCGCGTGAAAGCCTGTGGCACAGCAAACGTGATGCCGATGGGCGTTTGCAGTTTGTCGAAACCATACCCGAACCGACGCCGCTGGCAGTGATCGGTGTGCGCAGCTGCGATTTGGCCGGGCTGACCATTCAAGACCGCGTGTTTCTACACGGCGATAAGCATGATCCTTATTACGCCGCACGGCGTGAAAACTTGTTGTTGGTTGCCGTCAATTGCAGTCATCCGGCAGAGACATGTTTTTGTACGGCGACAGGCAACGGACCTGTGGCAGAAGCAGGTACAGGCTTTGATTTGTTACTCACCGAGTTGAATGACGGTTATCTGCTGCAGGCGGGATCGACGCGTGGTGAACAGGTGGCGGCGCAATTGCCGCTGACGGACGCGAACGATCAAATGCATTATGAGGCCGGGCAACAGCGTTTGGCCGCCGAGCAGACGATGTCGCGTCAGTTGCCGGCGCTGAATATCAAGAAGTCATTGTTGCAGCATCAGGAACATCCGCAGTGGGAGGCGATCGCTGAGCGCTGTTTGTCGTGCGGCAATTGCACGATGGTATGTCCCACCTGTTTTTGTCATGCCGAACAGGAACAGCCGCAATTGGATGGTGAGGCCAGTGTGCATGAGCGGGTGTGGGATTCCTGTTTTACCGTCGGCCACAGTTATATCCACGGCATGGTGTTTCGGCAGGAGACCAAACATCGCTATCGCCAGTGGCTGACCCATAAGTTCAGCACGTGGCATGGCCAGTTCGACAGCAGTGGCTGTGTCGGTTGCGGCCGGTGCATCAGCTGGTGTCCGGCGGGCATTGACGTCACCGAAGAGTTGGCGGTGATCTGCAAGGAGCAGCCCGATGCTTAATCCTTATCTGCCTCGTGAAGCGGAGATCGTCGAACGCATACAGGAGTCGGCGACCATCTTCACGCTGCGCCTGCGCTTTACTGATCCTGACCATCAGGCGCAATACCGCTTCGAGCCCGGCCAGTTCAACATGGTGTATCTCTATGGCGTGGGTGAGGTCGCGATCTCGATCGTCTCTGATCCGGAGGATGAGTCGATCTGTGATCACACGATTCGCATCGTCGGTCGGGTGACGCGTGGTTTGGCCAAGCTGCAAGCGGGTGATCGTGTCGGTATCCGCGGGCCGTTTGGCCGTGGTTGGCCATTGCAGGCGGCGGAGGGGCGTGATGTGTTGATCGTGACGGGTGGCCTGGGTTGCGCACCGGTGGTATCGGTGATCAATTATGTGACGCAGCGTCGAGAGCGCTTTGGTCGGCTGACCATCATGCAGGGCGTTAAACATGCGGACGATCTGTTGTGGCGTGAGCGTTATCAGCACTGGAGTGAAATGGATAACACTCAGGTGATTGTGGCGGCCGACAAGGCCAGTCGTGATTGGCCGTGGCGCATAGGGCGCGTGGTGGAATTGTTTGATGAGGCACATATCGATGCAGATAAAACTATCGCGATGATGTGTGGTCCTGAAAAGATGATGGAAGTGGCTGCTGCGCGTTTATTACGAGAAGGGATGACGGCGAATATGGTGTACATGAGTATGGAGCGCAATATGCAGTGTGCGGTTGGACATTGTGGCCATTGCCAATACGGCACTCATTTTGTGTGTAAGGACGGGCCTGTTTTTTCCTATAATCAGATCGAAAGCCTTATCGGTAAGGTAGGTTACTGATGGGATGGAATCAATCGTCTGGTGTTGCGCTAAATACGCGCTGGAGGTGTGGAATGGAAAGCTATGCCCGGGAAGAAGAGGCTACTTGGCGACGGGCGCGTGAGCTGGCATGGGAGGTGTATGCATTAACCAATCGCGCCGGTTTTGGCGATGACCATCAATTGCGGGATAGCATTCGTCGTACCAGTTTTGCCATCATGGCGGATATTGGTGAAGGCTTCGAGCGTGGAGGCACCCGCGAGTTTATAAGTTATCTTGCTGATGCGCGTGATGATGTTGAAGAACTGCGTTTGCAGTTGGCGACGGCCTATCAGCGGCATTATATAAACGCTGCGCAAGTCGAGCCTCTGGATGCGATGATTGGTGAACTCGGTTGTATGATCTCGAGCCTGATGACCCATCTAAGCGCCTCTTTTATCGATGTGGATGTGAGTTTTAGTGGCAACAACTTTCAAGGCCGTTAACGGCAAACCCACAGTCGCGATTCATAAATTCAGTTCGTGTGATGGCTGTCAGCTCGCCTTTCTCAATTTGGGTGAGCCGTTGTTGCAGTTGGCTGAATTGGTGGAACTGGTGCATTTCCCCGAGGCAGGGCCGGTGGCTGAAGAGGCTCAGGTCGATATCGCCTTCGTTGAGGGCAGTATCAGCACTCAAGCCGAATATGCGCGCATTCGCCGTGTGCGCGAGAACAGTCGTTATTTGATCACCATCGGCGCCTGTGCCACCAGCGGTGGCTTGCAGGCACTGCGCAATCATCGTGATTCTGCGGATTGGCTGGCGGGTGTGTATGCCCGGCCCGAATATCTCGATAGTTTGGCGACGGCGACGCCGATTGCAGAGCATGTACGGGTTGATCTGGAATTGTGGGGTTGTCCGATCAATGGTCAACAGGTAATCGCCGCGGTACGCTCCTTATTGTTTGGTGTGACGCCGGTGGTGAACCACGATGCGCTGTGTTTGGACTGCAAACGCAATGGCAATGTGTGTGTGATGGTGACCAAGGGTGAGCCGTGCATGGGGCCGGTGACCGGCACCGGTTGCGGTGCGCTGTGTCCACAGATGGGGCGCGCCTGTTACGCCTGTTATGGTCCGGCCGAAAATCCGAATACCGCGTCGTTTAGTCAGCGTCTGCAGGGCTTGGGTCTGATGCCGCAGCAGATCAGTGATCGTTTTATGTTTATCAACAACAACGCGCCAGGCTTTACCCAGGCGGCGAAGGATGTCGTCGGGGGTGGGGATGACTGAGTCGCGTGATGTGTCGATCCGGGTGCCGGTGTTGGCACGGGTGGAAGGCGAGGGGGCGTTACACATTGATGTCCGTCAGGGGCGCATCGAGGACCTGAAGTTCAAGATCTTCGAGCCGCCGCGCCTGTTTGAAAAGTTTCTCGAAGGTCGAAGTGTGCATGAACTGCCGGATACCGTGGCACGTATCTGCGGCATTTGTCCGGTCGCCTATCAAATGAGCGCCGTGCATGCGATCGAACAGATCTTTGGTTGTGATCCCGGGTCGTGGGTGCGGCGTATGCGACGTTTGATCTACTGTGGTGAGTGGCTGGAGAGCCATGCGCTGCATGTGCATCTGTTGGCGCTGCCCGATTATTTTGGCTGTGCTTCTGTCGTGGAACTGGCCAAGTTGCAGCCGGAGGCAGCGAGGCGTGGCCTGCGTCTGCAGGGGATCGGCAACAAATTGATCCGTATGTTGGGTGGGCGCTCGGTGCATCCGGTCGGGGTGCGGATTGGCGGTTTTTACAAGGCACCCGATGACGCGCAGGTCGAGGTGGTGTTGCGTGACGTGCGCGAGCTGATACCACAAGCCACCGACTTGGTGCATTGGCTGGCCGAGATCAATCTCGCCGCACGGGCGCCGGCGCAATCGTTTACCTCGGTGGCCTTGCGTCACGCAGACGAATATCCGTTGAATGAAGGGCGCCTGGTATCTGATCGAGGGTTGGATATCGCGATCAGTGAGTTTGATCGGCACTTTGTGGAACACCAGGTGCCGCATTCGACGGCCTTGCACTGTTTGTTGCACGATGAGCCTTATCTGGTTGGGCCGTTGGCGCGTCTGAATCTGAATCATGATCGTTTGCCTGCGTCGGTGTTGTCGCAGATCACAGGCGTACCGTTGGCGCTGCCGAGCACTAATATGTTCGACAGTGCGTTGGCGCGCGCGGTGGAGATGTTGTTTTGCCTGCACGAGGCAGAATCGATCTTGTGTAATTATCAGCGGCCGGATCGGCCCTATGTGGACTACCAGGTTCAGCCCGGCGTTGGTTACGGGTGTAGCGAGGCGCCGCGTGGCACCTTGTGGCATCGTTATGAAGTGGATGCGGATGGTCGTGTGCTCAGTGCGCGGCTGGTGCCGCCGACGAGCCAAAACCAGGCGCGTATCGAGGCGGATCTGCGTACCTCGTTGCAGGATATTGGCTTGGATCAGGCTGACGAGGTTTTGAGGTTGCATGCCGAAACGGTGGTGCGTAACTACGACCCCTGCATCTCGTGTTCAACCCACTTTCTGGATCTGCGTGTCCGGCGGGATTGATGTCTGAGCCGCAGGTGACCGTGATCGGCGTCGGTTCGCCTTTCGGGGCGGATCAGCTCGGTTGGTGGGTGGTCGATGGGTTGAGTCAGCGCAGTGAACTACAGCCATTCATTGCCGATGGTCGTTTGCGTTTGCTGAGTTGTGATAGGCCCGGCAGTGGTTTGATAGAAATGTTGCAGGGTTCAGGGACGGTTCACTTGATCGATGCGATGATCTCTAACGCCGCGCCAGGGACGGTGCGGTGTCTGCGTGACAACTTTGCCACGTATTCCAGCTTGCTGATGTCCAGCCACGGATTCGGACTGGGTCAAGCACTGGCAATGGCGGAGGCACTGGCGGAGTTGCCACCAGACTTAACGCTGCATGCGGTGGAAATACCTGTGGATTTGTCTGTAAGTGCCGGACTGCAACGGACATTGCAAACTCTGGTCATATCTTTAACTGTGACAGTTATCTCAAAATTATCTACCGAATGAGGCGTTAACAGGGGGCATTTCTCATTTTTTTGAGGAATGATGCCTAAAGTATTAATTTATCGAGCCGATTTCTTGTTGGCAGGAGATGATCTCTTGGCGAGCTCAGGTAATTGGGCGGGTGTAGATGGACGTGAGTGCGGTACGGATGCCGCTGGCGACCCAGTTGCCTGGAGGAAAAGCGACATGAAAATTACAATGACAAAAATTTGGCTGATGGTCGGCATGGTGGCAGTGCTGGGAATCGCGCAGGCAGCCTACCAGGATGGTAGTTCAGAGTTGCCTGCCACTGCGCAATCCATGGTCCAAGCTCAGCCGGTCAACAGGTAATTCGTTGACCACTCCCAATGACCGGCATGGATGCCGGTCAGGTGTTTTTTTCCCTCTGTAATTTCTCTTCTGTGTTAATCACCAATTGGCTCATCTTCAGCACGCTATCGGGCGTCAGCGAGATCGAATCGATACCTTGCTCCACCAACCACTCAGTGATCTCAGGATAATCTGACGGCGCCTGCCCACAGATACCGATGTATTTGCCTGCGCGTTTGCAGGCGGTGATCGCCAGTTGGATCAATTTCAATACTGCCGGATTACGTTCGTCGAAGCCTTGCACCAGGCCAGAATCGCGGTCGACGCCGAGGGTTAATTGGGTCAGATCGTTGGAGCCGATCGAGAAACCATCGAAGTGTTGTAGAAACTCGTCGGCCAGCAGCGCGTTGGCGGGGATCTCGCACATCATGTAGATCTTGAGCCCGAGCTCGCCGCGCGCCAGACCGTGCTCACACATCAGGTCCAACACCGCGGTGGCCTCGTCGACAGTGCGCACAAACGGGATCATCAGCGCCACGTTGTCCAGGCCCATCACTTCCCGCACCTGTTTCATTGCCCGGCATTCGAGGGCAAAGGCATCGGCAAACGCCGGCGACGGATAACGCGATGCGCCGCGAAAGCCGATCATCGGGTTCTCTTCCTCCGGTTCAAATTGACTGCCGCCGAGCAAGGAGGCGTATTCGTTGGATTTGAAGTCGCTCATGCGCACGATGATCGGTCGCGGATAAAAGGCCGCGGCGATGGTCGCAACGCCCTCGGCCAGACGCTGCACGTAAAAGTCGGCAGGGCTGGGGTAACCGGCGATCTGTGGTTTGATCTCGCGCTGCAACGATGGCTCCAACTGATCAAACGCTAGCAGTGCCCGCGGATGGATGCCGATGCTGTTGTTGATGATGAACTCCAGTCGTGTCAGGCCAACCCCCGCGCAGGGCAGGCGACTGGCGTTGAAGGCCTGGGCCGGGTTGGCAAGGTTGAGCATGATGTGGGTCTTGGGGCGCGGCAGCGCATGCAATTCGATCTGTTCGATGTCGAATGGTAGTCGCCCGCGATACACGTAGCCGCTGTCGCCTTCGGCGCAGCAGACGGTCACTTCGTCGCCATCATGGATGCGTTGTGTGGCGTCGCCGCAGCCGACCACGGCCGGGATGCCGAGCTCGCGGGCAACGATGGCGGCGTGACAGGTACGGCCGCCGCGGTTGGTGACGATGGCGGCGGCGGTCTTCATCACCGGCTCCCAGTCGGGGTCGGTGATGTCGGTCACCAGCACCTCACCGGGTGCCAGCTCATGCATCTGCGCGGTCTCCAGCACCAGCCGTGCGCGGCCGCTGGCGATCTTGTGGCCGATGCTCTTGCCCTGGCTGAGGATCTCGCCGCGCTGGCGCAGACGGAAGGTCTGTTGGACCTGCCGATCATCTTCGGCCTGCACGGTTTCCGGCCGCGCCTGCAGGATGAACAGTTCACCGTTGCCGCCGTCGCGTGCCCATTCGATGTCCATCGGTCGGCCATAGTGTTGTTCGATGATCACGCCCAGTCGCGCCAGTTGCAGCACTTCGTCATCGCTGATGGCGAACTGCTCGCGTTGCGCCTGGCTGACGGCGACATTGGTGGTCGACATGCCCGCCAGTGGATCACGGGTGTAGATCATCTTGATCGCCTTCTCCCCCAATTGGCGTTTGATGATCGGTCGTTTGCCCTGCGCCAGCGTTGGTTTGAAGACGTAAAACTCGTCAGGATTGACCGTGCCCTGGACCACGTTTTCCCCGAGGCCATAGGCGGCGGTGATGAAGACCACGTCGCGAAAGCCGGTCTCGGTGTCGAGCGTGAACATGACGCCCGAGGCGCCGATGTCGGCGCGGACCATCTTTTGCACGCCGATCGATAGTGCGACATCCATGTGGGCGAAGCCCTTGTCGACGCGATAGGAGATGGCGCGATCGGTAAACAGCGAGGCAAAGACCTGTTTGCAGGTGCTGAGCAGATGCTGGCGGCCGCGGATGTTGAGATAGGTCTCCTGCTGGCCGGCAAACGATGCGCCGGGCAGGTCTTCGGCGGTGGCGGAGCTGCGCACGGCGACATCGGTGTTGTCGCCGTATTCCTGTTCCAATTGGCGATAGGCCTGTTGGATCTCATCGGCGAGGTCTGGTGGCAGTTCGCCGTGCAGGATCCAGCTGCGGATCTTGGCACCGGTGGTGGCGAGGGCGCGGGTGTCATGGGTATTCAGGCCTTCGAGCGCAGCGCTGATCTTGTCGTGCAATTGGTTGTGCGCGATGTAGTGGCGATAGGCGTCGGCAGTGGTGGCAAAACCATTCGGGATCTGGACCCCTTGCGGCGCCAGCGCCTGGTACATCTCGCCGAGTGACGCGTTTTTGCCGCCGACCTGGGCGATATCGCCGATGCCGAGCTGATTGAAGAAGCGAATGTAGTGCATGGGGTGCATCCTTTCTAACGGCCGTGAGCCATGTCTTATTCTGGATCAGCGTGGTGAAAAATACGAGTCAGTCCTTGCAGTTGACACTGGCCAGATAGTCGTCGAGTGTACGGCCGGGGGTGAGTTGATAGCGCTGCTCGAGGATGAGCAGGTCGCTCATGCGATCGAGGCGGAAATGGCGAAAGGCGTCGCGTAGTTCGCACCAGCCGATCATGGTCCAGACCTTGCCCCAGTAGAACATGCCGAGCGGGTGCACGGTGCGGGTGGAGGTCTCGCCGTCTTCAAGCTGATAGGCGTAACTGACCTTGCGCCGCAGCTTGACCGCGGTGCGTAGCAGCTGCAGCCGTTCGGCGACGTCGTCGCTGTTTGTGAAATCGGGCACCAGGATATCCTGGCGATTGAGTTCCGGTTTGAGGTGTGCGGGGATGGCGATGTCGATCTTGTTGATCGCGCCGTGCGCCGCCTTGGCCAGTTGCGGGTCGGTCCAGGCCTGTACCATGCGCGCGCCGATCAGCAGTGCGGCCAGTTCCTCTTCAGTGAACATCAGCGGCGGCATGTGAAAGCCGCGCATCAGCCGATAGCCGACACCGGCCTCGCCCTCAATCGGCACGCCCGACAGCGACAGGTCCTGGATGTCGCGATAGATGGTGCGTGTCGATACCTCCAGTTCATCGGCCAGTGATTGGCCTGTGACGACACGGTCACTGCGCAGCAGTTGTACGATCTGAAACAGGCGATCTGCGCGGCGCATGGCGTTTACTTGTCGGACCAGACGGCGAACTCGTTGCCGCTGGGTTCAGTGAAATGGAAACGACGGCCGCCGGGGAAGTTGAAGATCTCTTTGACGATGGCACCGCCGGCGTTGATGATCTTGGTTTGGGTGTCTTCCAGATTGTTGCTGTAAAACACAATCAGCACACTGCCGTTGGCTGTAGCCGCCTTGAGGTCGGCACGGTAAAAGCCACCCTCGATGCCTTGGTTGTCAAAGGCGATATAGTCGGGGTCGTGGTCAGTGAATTGCCAGCGAAAGACGTTGTTAAAAAAGGCCTTGGTGGAGGTGATGTCGTTCGCGGGGAACTCTACGTAGTTAATCTTTTCGTGTTGGCGCATGGGTATTTACTGCCCAATTGGGGAGAGAGAGGTTGTTTGGTTCTATGGTAGCAACTACAGGTTAAAACGGAAGGGTTGAATTGTTGGAGTCTAGGACTTGGGGAGTGAGTGCCGCAAAAATGAGGATGGTTCGGTTAAGATCAATATAGGGTGGTGATAAAATCCACTGTGGCGTTTAGTCTGTGGGTAAATGCGAATTATTGTTGTGAGGCTGAGCATAAACTGTGTACAAGAGGTGAAGGTCGGGTGAAACATAGAGTGCTGGTGGTGGGCGTTTATTTAGCAGATCGAGAAAATAGCGTCGAACATTTGATGGCTTCGTTCGCAGGTGCGAAGAATGTGGATGTGGATCAGCGTTGGGGATGTGTCTTTGGGCAACCAAGTACTGATTTGCAGCGGGCATATACCAGTGTTGTATCGCCATTGGCGGTCTCAAAATTTGAGATGGTTAACAGACTTATTGCCATAGCCCCTATTGTTGATTATGACTACATAATTGTTTCAGATGACGATATTGAATTGCCGGCAGCCTTTGTTGAGCGCTTTATAGGGCTGCAGGAATATTGTGGCTTTGGACTGGCTCAACCAGCCCGTACGACAGATAGTGAATACAGTCATAGGATTACTTTGCAGGTAGAAGGGATAAGGGCTCGACAGACACGGTTTGTCGAGATTGGCCCATTGTTTTCTATGCATGCGAGTGTTTTTGGCTACTTGCTGCCATTTGATGAGGAAGCTCCCATGGGGTGGGGGTTGGATTATATATGGCCCATTCTTAGCCGCCAGAATGGATTTAAGATGGGGGTGATCGATGAGGTGCCTGTGAGGCATGCTTTACGAAAGCCGTATCTCAATTATGGCTTGGAAAAATATCGAAAGCTGATGTGTAAATATTTGGAGCAGCATGAGCATCTCTCTTCGGAAGAGGCGTTTGAGATAATAAAAATATATGAGTGACTTTACTAATAAAAAACAACAGGAATATTTTTACGCCTACTCATCAGAAGGGTCTGGAAACGACAGCCCATTTTATAAGTTGTCAACGACCGAGGATCATGGCCTAAATATTGTTCTTGTAAATAAAGTCGAATTTTTTAGTGAGGCACATAAATCAAGATTGAAGTCAGGCTTCTATCGTTTAGATGATGGTAAGCACAGGTGGATGTCGAAGAAAGGAGATTTTTTGGCAGATATCATGCCGAATGATCGTTATTTTATCCTGGAAGGATATGTGCCGTCTCAATTATTGACGGCTGGAAATGTAATATTAACCATCTTCCTTAATCGACAAAAGCTTGGAGAAATTAAGATCGATTGTGAGGGTGTTTTTTGCAGAGCAGTGATGTTGAACGGGATTTTGGACACAATTGTACGACACAAGGTATTGATCTCTATCGAGGCATCACATGTTTTTGTGCCTGCTGAGCAAGGAAATAATGAAAACGATCGACGTGAGTTGTCTATTATCGTTAATAAGGGTGGTTTTAGCAGCGCGAATGTGTTTATGGCGAATACTGAAGGTCCAGCGCGCGTCACAGAGCACCCATATTTTGATGGCGACTGTGTAATATGTGGGCAAGCGGCACGATTCGAATTTGACAACTGGAGTCTGCATCGCGAGTCATTTGTATGCCCCCATTGCGGAGCTACCAATAGAAATCGTCAATTGGCAAGAGGCATGCTGGTTTATTTGGCCAAGCGAGGCTTCTGTTATGAATCGATACGTGCGTTGGCTGTCAGCGATGATCTTGTATCTTTGAATATACTTGATACTGATGCACATTACGCAGTATCGAATGCGCTGAAGAAGAAAAAATTTTACTGGATTAGTGAATATTTACCGCAATACCCATGGGGAAAGGTATTGGGGGAGCGATGTAGTAATCAAAATCTTGAGAAGTTGGCCTATAAAGATTGTGCTTTTGATTTGGTGTTGGCTGGTGATGTTCTTGAACATGTTCGCTTGTACAAAATGGCAATCAAGGAGATTTATCGTGTTCTTCGGCCCGGCGGTGCTTTTGTTTTTACAGTTCCGTTTATTAGCCAGCAATACGAAAATAAGTCATATGTAGAGATAGGGGAAGATATAAAAAATGACAGCCTTATCGGCGACGCTGTGTATCATGAAGACTCTACGTCCGGTGAGGGGGCGCTGCTTTATCGAATATTTGGCCGGCAGTTGCTTGAGGAGTTAGAGTCTGTTGGTTTTGTTGTTCATTATAGTCATGACACTATTCCGTTATTGGGGATTTATGAGTGTGAATTGTTTTATTGTGTGAAGCCGATGATCGGAACTAATGATGTCGAATAAATATGATTCTTTCCAGGTGGATTTGACCAATCTTGAGTGGCTCAACATAGAGCTCAGTTCAAAATGTAATTTGCGGTGTCGTTGGTGTATTTTGGATCACGATAAGGATCCCCAATATCTTGATCTTGAATTATTGGAAAGAATTTTGACTGAGGTCTCTGGTGGAAAATTTCCGAGGTTGCAGCGTATAGATTTTCATAATGGAGGAGAAACTCTGCTGCATCCCGATGCAGATAAGGCGCTGAAAATTATAGGTGATTTTAAGGCGGCTGATCTTAAAGATATACATATTGCATTATTGACTAATGGCACAGTTCTTAAGTCATCAGTTTTAAAAGTGCTGACAGAAAGAAAGGTGGTGGATGAGATCAGGTTTAGTATAGACGGAGGGAATCGTCAGTTTTATGAATATATTCGTGTTGGTGCGAACTGGAACAAGGTTTCCTCCAATGTAGAAAGATTAATAATGTCCATGCGAGAGGCCGGTGTTGGCACTAAGGTTGGCGTGATATGCATGGTTCCTCCTGGCAAGCCTCAATCCACGGAATGGATGAGTGATGAGTTTCTTCGTGTAATCGAGATGGCAGATCAAGTGGAAATAAGAAGCCCGCACTCATGGGAAGGGTCTTTGCCAGAAGAGGTAGAGATAAAGGCTGCTTGGGAAAGAAAAAATAGCAGCGATATATGCAAATTTCTTAGGAAGAACTTAGTAGTATTGGCGAGTGGACAGGTAACTGTTTGTTGTGCAGATCTATTGGGGCGCGGGGATTTGGGTAACTTGCATGATATAACCGTAGAGCAAGCCTTAATTGGGGGTGAGCGCCGAAGAATGATTAATTTATGGGAGTCCGGTAATTTTAAAGAGATTTCCCTATGCGCTCCCTGTGAAGGTTATTACGATTAAAATTTTGAAATAGAAAGAGATTGGATGGAGAAAAATAAAAATCTTGAAGAGCTTATGCTGGAAGTTTCAAGGCTTCGCAGATTTGTGCTCACAAATTTCAGCTCTTCCGATAAATTGCACATGGAGTTTCACAGGAAATTATCCCCGCTCATTGAAAATTACAGCATCGAGCGATTGAGTGATGTGAATTTCGATGAAAGGGCGGGCGGGGCAGGCACGGTTGAGGTTAGCATTATTATTCCGGTGTATGGCAAGCTCAGCTATACATTGGGGTGTTTGGTATCTTTGTTTGATCTAGGAACAAAGTACTCATATGAAATTATAGTGGTAGACGATTGTTCTGATGATGATAGCTTTTCAGTGCTCTCCAGTATTTCAGGCTTAAGGGTTATTCAGAATAAAGTTAATTTAGGTTTCCTGAAGTCATGCAATCTTGCTGCGGACGAGGCTAAGGGCAAGTACTTAGTATTTCTTAACAATGATACAGAGGTTCTTTCTGGGTGGCTGGATCATCTAATAGACACTTTTGATAATCACTCTTCTGTTGGGCTTGTGGGGTCACAGCTTTTATATCCGGATGGTCGTTTGCAAGAGGCCGGGGGGATTCTTTGGGATGATGCGAGTGGTTGGAATTACGGTCGCCTGGATGACCCAGGCAAACCCGAATACTCATATGTAAGGGATGTGGATTATTGTTCGGGGGCCTCGATAGCGATAAGAAAAGAATTGTTTTTAGAGATGGGCGGTTTTGACGAAATATACTCGCCAGCCTATTTTGAGGATGCAGATCTGGCTTTTGAGGTTAATAAGGCTGGGTATCGCGTTCTTTACCAGCCAATGTCGAAAGTTATTCATTTTGAGGGCATAACATCGGGTCGTGATTTGAGCTCAGGCGTTAAGTCTTTCCAAGTAGTAAATAAAGATAAGTTTTATAGAAAATGGCGTGATCGATTGAAGACGCACCGCAAGCATGGCCAATTGCCCTTCTTGGAGAGAGATAGGGAGTGCAAGGGGCGAGTGTTAGTTATTGATGCATTAACGCCGACGCCGGATCGCGATGCAGGATCGGTAACTGCTTTTTTCTATCTGAAAATCCTTGTGGAAATGGGGTATAAAGTAACGTTTGTGCCAGAAAGCTTGGTGTCGTATGGGGGGTATACATCTGCACTGCAACAAATAGGGGTTGAATGCCTTTATCAGCCATCTCTTGGCACAGTTAGAACGTATCTGCAGAATTTTGGCGAGCATTTTGATGTGGTGTTTTTGTATCGGGTGTGGACGGCGCGCAAGTTCTGGGATGATGTAAAGCAGCTTTGTCCAAATGCAAAAATCATATTCGATACGGTAGATCTTCACTATTTGCGAGAAGAACGCAAGGCAGAATTAAGTGGGGATTTGATCGACTCTGCGCAGGCATCAAAAACTAAAGCGGCTGAGTATTTTTTAATGAAGAATGCCGATGCCACTATTGTGTTAAGCGAGGAAGAAAAAAGAATCGTAGAGAAAAGCGATCCATCAATAGTTCCGTACGTGATCCCATTGATTCTGGATATGCCTGGCCGTAGCCAGGGGTTCGATCAGCGAAATGGCTTTATGTTTATAGGCGGATATGATCATGTGCCCAATGTTGATGCGGTTGAATATTTCGTGAATCAAATATGGCCGTTGGTCAGGAAGCTAAAGCCAGATGCCCAGTTTTTTATCGTGGGTAGTCGTGCACCTGAGCGAGTTATTAATTTGCAGAGTGTTGAAGGTGTGACGTATGTGGGATTTGTGGCTGACTTGGCGGAGTGTTTTGAGCGAGTGAGGGTTAATATAGTTCCTCTACGTTATGGGGCCGGTATTAAAGGTAAAATTGGTTCGGCCTCTTCATACGGCGTGCCAACGGTTGCAACTTCTATCGCTGTTGAGGGAATGGGGATGCAAGATGGCGATAATATAATAATAGCCGATACACCCCTTGTCTTTGCTCGGAAGATGGTTGAGATGCATGATAACCCCGAATTGTGGCAGTCTATTTCTGACGCAACCTATCAATTTGTGGAGCAACGTTATTCGGAGGCCAAAGGGAGACAGCGGCTGTACGATTTGCTGGAAAATTTAGAGCGAGCATGAATATAGTTGTTATTGGTGCTAATGGGTATGTTGGGCGGCGTTTGTGTATTATGGCTGAGGATTATGGATCAGTCGTAGGTACATCGCGCAAGCCTACAGGCAATCAATTAGCCTATGGTCTTGGGGATGACGCCCGCATTTTGCCAATACAGAGAGGTGATGTCGTCGTATTGACATCAGCTATTTCGTCGCCAGATGTGTGTGAAAATGATATAGCTTATGCTCGAAAAATAAATGTTGTTGCGACTGAGAAATTGGTGGCTCATTGTTTGAGTATTGGCGCGAAGGTTGTTTTCTTCTCTAGTGATACCGTGTATGGCAACCACCATGGTTGGTGCGATGAAAAAACACCCTGTCAGCCAATTGGCGCCTATGCGGGAATGAAGTATGAACTGGAACAGAGATTTGTAGGGGATTCGAATTTTAAGGCTTTGCGCCTGTCGTATATTTTTTCTCTAGAAGATAGTTTTACACGTTATCTGTATTCCTGTGCCGCCAAGGGGGAGGTTGCTTGTGTATTTTCCCCGTTCCGGCGCATGATGGTATATCGTGATGATGTGGTGCGTGGGGTTTTGGCATTGACCAAGAATTGGGATCGCTTTCCTCAGCAAATAATTAATGTTGGTGGTCCATCCTCTATAGATAGATCTGAATTTGTTTGTTGCGTTCAAAGAACCCTCCTTCCTCAACTGAATTATGTAAATACCGAGCCGCCCTCAGACTTTTTTGATAAACGCCCTCGAGAAATATTGATGTCGTCCTCTGTGTTCTTTAAGTTGCTTGAGAACGAGCCACTAGGTATGGATGAGGCAATTAGAAAAGAGATAGAGCGAGTGAGATAAATTGATGGTGTATTCATGAATGATGCGAAAAGTGTATTGATAACCGGTGTGACCGGAATGGTTGGATCGCATTTGGTTGACTATCTTCTCGAACATACCGACTGGCGGATTTATGGCATGTGTAGATGGCGTAGTCCACTAGATAACATTAATCATTTGTTACCCATGATAAATAGCGGGGAACGCTTCTCGTTATTGTATGGTGATTTAAGAGATTATATTTCTATCCATGATGTTATGGCCAAGTCTTCTCCAGACTATGTTTTCCATTTGGCGGCACAGTCATACCCGCAAACCAGTTTCGAATCTCCTCTTGATACATTTGAAACAAATATTCAAGGGACTGCAAATGTCTTGGAGGCAATTCGTAAACATAAGCTTAATCCGATTATACATGTATGTGCATCTTCGGAAGTATTTGGACGGGTTTCGAAAGATAAGCTCCCAATAGATGAAGAGTGTGGCTTTCATCCTGCGTCGCCATACGCGATATCGAAGGTGGGGACAGACCTGATTGGAAGATATTATGCCGAAGCATATGGCATGAAGATAATGACCACTCGCATGTTTACACATACCGGGCCGCGTAGGGGAGATGTTTTTGCTGAGTCATCATTTGCCAAGCAAATAGCTATGATTGAACGTGGGGATATTCCGCCAGTGATTAAGGTAGGAAATCTTAAATCATTGAGGACGTTTGCTGACGTGAGAGATGCTGTGCGGGCTTACTATATGTTGGTGACAGTGAATCCTATCTCTGGTGCGTATTACAACATCGGTGGTGCATTTTCTTGTGAAATAGGAGAAATGCTAGATACCTTGATTTCACTTTCTTCTTGCAAAGAACAAATAAGAATTGAACAAGACCCTGCGCGCATGCGGCCAATAGATGCAGACTTGCAGGTTCCGGATACTAGGAAGTTTTTTGATCATACCGGATGGCAGCCTCAAATCTCATTTGAGAGAACCATGCTTGATTTGCTTGAGTATTGGCGTGCTAGGTTGGCAGATAATAAGCATTATTTGGTGAGATAGATATGTTAGTCAGGGCGCGTGCTCCTATGCGATTAGGGTTGGCTGGCGGTGGCAGCGATGTTTCACCTTTTTGCGACATTCATGGGGGGTATGTACTTAATGCGACAGTAGATCGATACGCATATGCAGTTCTGAAGGAGTCACATGATGGGCTTGTCCATTTTCGGTCTACTGATAAAGGGCAAAGCTGTAGGCTCGATCTGGCACCTTTTATTGAATTGAATGGTGACCTGAATCTGCACCGGGCTGTTTATAATGAGATTGTGAATAACTTTAATAATCAACAGCCACTATCTATTGAATTGACTACTTTTGTTGATGCGCCGATAGGCTCTGGGCTGGGTTCTTCGTCGACTCTTGTTGTGGTTATGATTAAGGCATTTGCCGAATATTTAAATCTGGCTCTAGATGATTACGCGATTGCAAGTATAGCCTATAAGGTCGAACGTATTGATTGTGGTTTGAAAGGCGGGCGTCAGGATCAATATTCGGCTGCATTTGGTGGTTTTAATTTCATCGAGTTCTATCAGGACCGAACAGTGGTGAACCCGCTACGCATCAAAGACTGGGTTGTGTGTGAATTGGAAGCATCAATGTTGCTGTTTTATACGGGGTTGTCTCGAGAGTCTTCAAATATAATTGCAGATCAAAGCGAAAATGTCATTGCCGGAAAAATGGATGTGGTTAAGGCTATGCAAGGAATAAAGGCAGAAGCGTTGTCTATGAAGGAAAGTTTGATACGGGGCGATTTCGTTGGCATGATGGAATCTATGCGTACCGGTTGGGAGGATAAAAAACGAACTGCGCGCACAGTTTCTAATGAGTATATCGACTGTGTGTATGACACAGCAATGAAGAATGGTGCACTGGCCGGCAAGGTTTCAGGTGCTGGAGGCGGGGGGTTCATGATGTTTTTTGTGCCAACTGAAAAGAGGGCCAAATTGATTTCAGCGTTAGGCCAGTTTGATGGCTATGTGAGTAATTGCCATTTTTCCGATAAGGGGGCTCATGCGTGGATTGTGAGATAGTACGGATGTTCTTGAATTATATTTTGGTGAGTGATCTCGGATGAGACGAGAGGTAGTGGTGCTTGCTGGTGGCTACGGCTCTCGCCTAAGAACTATTGTCAGCGATGTGCCCAAGCCAATGGCAATAGTGGGGGGGCGCCCTTTTGTTGAGTATATTCTGGACAGGTTTGTTGATCAGAAAGTGTCCAAATTTATATTGTCTGTTGGTTATAAGGCTGATGTGATTGAGCGCCATTTTGGGGCGAATTACCGAGGTGTCGATATTTGTTACGTAGCCGAGTCTTCACCTCTTGGTACAGGCGGGGCGGTTCGTAAAGCCTTCTCTTATTGCTCAGAAGACTATGTTTATGTGGTGAATGGCGACACTTATCTTGATGTTGATTGTGCATCGATGGAAAGATTGGTGATGCGGTATGGTGGCCCAGTCCTGGCTGTTATTTCTGTCGAAAATGCTGCCAGATATGGTGTGGTAGTGCTGGATGAGAATGGTCGTATTAAGGCGTTCAAGGAAAAAATATCAGGGAATGAACAGGGAGTTATCAATGCGGGATGCTATCTTTTATCACGTGAGACAGTTCTCAATGATTTTCAGATGAGCGTATTTTCGCTTGAAAATGATGTGCTGCCGAACATGATTGCGACTTATCCTTGTTATGCGAGTATGGTTGACGGGCGATTTATTGATATTGGCATTCCTGAAGATTATGTTCGTTCGCAACATATACTATTGTCCGATGTGTCATCGTCGAAATAAGTTCGAATGAAGCTTTATAGGTTAAGAAGTTTAGATCAGTATCATGCCTATTCGCATTTAGTGGCGGAGGATCATGCGCGTCATCGAACTTATCTAGATAGTTTGGTTGTGCCTGGCGCGCAGAAGTTTTCAATTCCGGGATACTCTTACCCTGCTTGTAAAATCGTAGAATTCGATATCCGTGCTGGTGAAGAGGGTGTGAATTGGCGAGAAACGGTTGTTTGTCCTATAACACGGATGAATAACCGAATGCGGGCTGTAACGCATTTCTTTGATATTGAAATGCAACCCTACTCATTGGAACGTATTTACATTACCGAGCAAGTGACTCCATTTTTTCGCTATTTGTCACAGCGCCAAAAAAATCTTGTAGGAAGTGAGTTTCTAGGCGAGGCGATGGAAGGTGGGAGCGTGAGCGATGCAGGGATTCGTCATGAAGATATTACCAGTCTAAGTTTTTCTGACAAGAGTTTTGATAAAGTAATTTCATTAGATGTGCTTGAGCATGTCTATCACTACTATCGTGCTTTTGAAGAGTGCTTTCGGATACTAAAGCCAGGAGGGCGTATGTTATGGACGGTACCTTTTGGTCCCGGCTATCGAGACAACAGTGTTCGCGCCAGCATTAATGATAGTGGTGAGATTATTCACCATTACCCAGCGGAGTATCATGGAGACCCTGTTACAGGAAAGGGAGTTCTCTGTTATACCCACTTTGGGTGGCAGATGCTTGATCAAGTGCGAGAAATCGGTTTTAGTGATGCCTATCTGACATGTTTCTACTCAGAAGAATTTGGTTATCTGGGTGGCGATCATTATATGTTTGTTGCTGTTAAATAGGATGGAGCCGGTCGCAAGTAAGCCTTCCTTGCCGAAGGTTAGTGTTGCAATCCCACTATATAATGCAGCTCCCTATATAGAGGACTGTTTGAACTCCGTTGTTTCACAAGAGACCCAGTATTCTTTTGAAATTGTTGTGTCTGATGATGCGTCGACGGATGGTTCATTTGAGATTGTAGAGTCTTTTTGTGCATCTTATCCAGGCCTTATAAGCATATTTAGGCATAATAATAATTTAGGCATGGTTAAAAATGTTGCTTGGCTTGCTCTGCAGTGTAGAGGCGATTATGTTGTACCACTTGATGCAGATGACAGGATGATGCCTGGGAGGATACAGGTATTGATTGATTTCCTGGAGAGGGAGCCGGATTGTGTGATGGCATTTCATGAGCTGCGTGCATTTGACTCGGTTTCAGGTAAGACAAAATACTATTTTCATCGCAATTATTACAACCATTCAAAAATTCCATCTAGATCATCGATCGAGCATTTGGTGAGGTATGGGAACTACTTTTTGCCTTCATCTATAGCGTATCGTCGATCAAGTATTCCAGCGAATGGGTTTTATACGCAAGTCAAGTTGGTTGAAGATTTGGCTCGAAATATACAGATTGCTGCTTGTGGTTATATTGGTCGAATTGACCAAGTGCTGGGGGAATATCGTATTCACCCAGACTCTGCGACGCAGCGCACACGAAGGAGTGTTGAACGAAGGCTTCAGGTTTTGAATGATCAGTTGCGTTCTATTGAGTTGGCGGCAGAGTACGGTGTGTCTAGTCATGTCATATCGTTTGGGAAGGCTAACGCATATTTGGCGGCAGCCATGTTTTTATTGAGAGCAGGCGAATATTCATATTTTAGAGATGTGCTGGAAAGAGGCGTGGGTTCAGTAGGGTTTTGTGGTGCTAAGCATCGCCTTTTATACTGCCTGCGCAGATTTCCTTTTGTAGCAAGAAAATGGTTTTTTTTATATGAGTAGATTGGCATGGATAATAGATTATTAGAGAATAATCTGGAGATCATCTATAAACGCTGGCCTGAACTGGTTTCACAATTAAAGTCCGCAGATATAACAGGCGTGGAGTTTGTATCAGATACTCCAAACTTTACAATGTTGGTTGATGGTTTGCATATTGGCAGCTGTTTTGATCGTGTTAGAGAAGCAGCGTTGCAGGCGGGATGTATACACCAAGACATGAGGGAGGTATGGGTCTACGGTGTTGGGCTTGGGGATCTGCCGCGTTTTGTTTTGTCATATACGCATTTAGAAAGAATAAATGTCTGTTTCTTTAGTGAACGTGTGCTTATGGCTAGTCTTGTGTTCTTTGATCATAAAGATTGGTTGAGTGATCCTCGTGTTAGTTTACGGCGAGCAAGTAATTCGGATGGCCTGCGTCAACCTTTTGTCGTCTCGCCTGTTTGCTTAGAGTTTATAGGCGATGATCAAGGCCGTATTAGAGATGAAATTCTATTGTTTCTGGAAACGCCATACTTAAAAGCCCGCTACATAGGCAATAAGGAATTTCAGCAACAATTGATTAATAATGATGTCTTCCTTAAGACGGACTCAAAACTTGATGTCGTATTATCTAAAATCAATCAAAAAGTCGCCTATGTGGTGGGGGCCGGGCCTAGTTTAGATGACTCTATTCAAGAGCTAAGAGAAATTGATCGAGCTCAGGCCTTGATAATAGCGGTAGATGCGGCGCTTAAGCCGTTATTGTCGCAGGGCATAGTTCCGCATGTCGTAGTAACGATCGATGGTAATGCAAAGTTGGTCTCTAAGATGTTTGATGTGGACCTGGCGTTACTAAAAAATAGCCTGTTGGTTTATTTTCCTATTGTAGATCACGATGTGATTAAACGTTGGCCTGGCGAAAGATGTGCTGTGGTTAGTCATAGTGAATTGTTTGATGCTGTTCGTGATAAGTATTCACTACGTGAGATTTTTGCATCAGGCACGGTTTTTCACCCGGCTGTTGATTTGGCAGTTAAGGTGGGGTGTGAAAAGGTTTATTTTGTTGGTGCGGACATGTCTTACCCTACAGGCGTGACACATGCATTGGGTGTAAGTCATCGAGAAGAACAAGCGCCATATACCAATGCTTTTTTAAAGTCGGTTGCCGGTGGGGTTGTTCCTACAATTCGCTCTTTTGTTGGTTATGTGATGGATTTGGAGGCTTATATTGCGCTTCACCCTGAAGTTCGGTTTGTAAATTGTAGCCGTATAGGTGCTTATATAGAGGGTGCTCAATGAACTTTGGTGAGGCATTCAGATATGATTTCATTCGGGGTGAAATAGCCTATTTTGCACGTCTTGCAAGCACTGCATTCTGCAAAGGAGTGTATAGCGAGGGCAATATCCAGCTCGTGGCTTTTGTGAATAAGCTCGAGGAGTTTTGTGGTAATTATCCTGGTTTTGCGGAGAAAAAGGAGGAAGAATTTATTTCGGCTGTGCTGATGGCGCAGCAGCAGCAAGATCATGTGTTGTTGTCTGATTTGTTAATTCATGTCTACCCAGAAACAATATTTTATAGTTGTAGTGAATTTTTGGAAGTTCGATCTCGCTACACGCGCAAGAAAGATTAGTCGTTTACACTAATGTAAGGCAGATTTTATTAGAATTATGTCGTCAGTGGATAGTGTGTAGGTGTCTAGATCTATGCGTTCTTTGCACTCTAAGTCGTAGCTATTTATGTTAAGGCTGGCATATTCTTTGATGTCATATATCTGTGCGTAACGGGCGGCAATCAAGAACAGTTCTTTGTAGTGATGTTCGTTATACAGAGTGTAGTTTTTATTGCTGTCAGAGAATAAGCCAGGCTCCTCCTCCACTAGCGGGTATAACTCTTGAAAGGTTTTGTTGGCAATTTCTGGGTATCTTTCAGGAGCGTACATGAGCGCTAGCATTTTAAGATTGGGCTTTTCTCCTGTTTTGTTTGTGGCATTCAAAGGGGGGAGTTGGCAATCGAGTATTGATTCAAATTTGCTTGTGATTGATATGTTGTTGTGGGCGAGTATTGTGAGGTCTACAAAAGGCGATAATTTTATTTGTTGGATGCCTTTGCATAATAGTTCAAACCATGTTTTCCTCAGCTGTAAATAGCTGTCGAAATTTCCGCGCTCATTCCATGTAATGATGCTCTGTATGTACATGGATTCAACAAAGCTTGCGTACTCCCGCAATGTGATGACGGCAGATATTTTGTGATGCTTGCTTAGGCGGCGCAATATCTCTATGAAGGAATGGTTGGCTTTGTCGCATACGACATTGGTGAGTGCCTCGGTGGAAATTAATAGGGTCTTAACATCATTGTTTGAAACAAGCGTTTCAATATAATTGACACAATCATCTATGCTTAAACGCCCGCTTAATATAGCGTTGGCGAGGGCCTCGTGTGCTGGCGACACTGTTTGCCCTGACGGGGTTGGCTTCTTAGGTATGGGGCCACCGAATGATGAATGGTATGGTTCGTTCCAGATGGATGGATACAGGATGCCATATTCTTTTAATAGGTGATGATCGTTGGCGCGAAGCGTTTGCTGTAGATGGGTTGTACCAGTTCTAGGCATACCTAGATGAAAAATAATGCGTTTATTGTTTTTCATAAAGTTGTTTGATGCCAGAAATGCTATCAATCGTTACAGAATTAGGCTGGTATAGGTTTTTTGCCAAGCATGGGCTTCAAGAATCGTCCCGTATGTGACTCAGGGGCTTCCGCAACCTGCTCCGGTGTGCCGCTGGCGATGATGGTGCCACCTTTGTCTCCCCCTTCCGGTCCGACATCGATAATCCAGTCTGCGGTTTTGATCACATCGAGGTTGTGTTCGATGATGACGATGGTGTTGCCGTGGTCGCGCAGTTGGTTGAGTACGCCGAGCAGTTGTGCGATGTCGTGGAAGTGCAGGCCGGTGGTCGGTTCGTCCAGGATGTAGAGCGTGCGGCCAGTGTCACGTTTGGAGAGTTCGCGCGCGAGTTTGACGCGCTGCGCTTCGCCGCCTGAGAGGGTGGTCGCGTTCTGGCCGAGGGTGATGTAGCTGAGGCCGACGTCCATCAGGGTCTGCAGTTTGCGTTTGATCGCAGGCACGGCCTGGAAGAAGTCGAGCGCGTCTTCGACGGTCATCTCCAGCACTTCGTAGATGTTTTTGCCTTTGTATTTCACATCCAGTGTTTCGCGGTTGTAACGATGGCCTTTGCAGACGTCGCATGGCACATAGATGTCAGGCAGGAAGTGCATCTCGACCTTGATCACGCC
>DHYU01000048.1:1728-2757 GCA_002415485.1 Proteobacteria bacterium UBA5122 | reverse complement strand
TTCTACCATTGAACTACACCCGCCAGCTACCTTAATGTCCACCACTTTACCGGCGAACTCTGACGGAGTAGCGACTTGGCCCGCTAACCGTACTTAACTCAAAAAACTGGTGGAGGGGGGAGGATTCGAACCTCCGAAGGCGGAGCCGTCAGATTTACAGTCTGATCCCTTTGGCCACTCGGGAACCCCTCCGAGCAAAGCGCGGTATTTTGGGGGAGAGAGGCGCCCGTGTCAACTAAAATTCCGACACACAACACATTTATTATGCCGCCCTTAAAATCCGGGCGCATGCCGCCTTCATTTTTTAAAAAACAGGATGTTATCATCCCCCTTGGCTTATTTTTTAACCATCTGATACGCATTACAGGAAGTCATGGACGGATCAAATATTCTTATCACCGGTGGCGCCGGCTATATCGGCAGCCATTTGGCGCTGCTGCTGAAAGGCTCGAAACATAAGGCCGTCATCCTCGACAACCTGACCACCGGATTTGCGCAGGCAGCGCTAGACACCCCCCTAATCGTTGGGGACACAGGCGACAAAGCGCTCGTCAGCCGCATATTAACCGAACATCAGATCGACTCCGTCATTCACTTCGCAGCACATACGATCGTACCCGAGTCAGTCTCTAACCCATTGAAATATTACGGCAACAACACCTGCTGCACCCGCAATCTGCTTGAATGCTGCGTCGAGGCCGGGGTTAAGCATTTTATCTTCTCTTCCACCGCCGCGACCTACGGCATTCCCGATCACAGCCCTGTGACCGAAAGCAGCCCGACCGCGCCTATCAACCCTTATGGCACGTCCAAGTTAATGACCGAATGGATGCTGCGCGACCTCGCCCACGCCACCGACCTTACCTACACCGTCTTGCGCTACTTCAATGTCGCCGGTTGCGACCCGGCAGGCCGTATTGGCCAATCCACGCGCAAGGCCACGCTGCTGATCAAGGTCGCATGTGAGGCTGCCGTCGGCCGCCGCAGTCATATCTCTGTGTTTGGCACCGACTACCCCACGCCCGACGG
>DHYU01000048.1:481-1700 GCA_002415485.1 Proteobacteria bacterium UBA5122 | reverse complement strand
TACGGCCACGGCTACAGCGTGCGCGAAGTGCTCGACATGGTGCAGGAGGTCAGTGGCGTCACGCTGGATATTCGCGAAGAACCGCGTCGTGCCGGGGATCCGCCAGAACTGATCGCCGATGCCAGCCGCGCCCGTGAATTGCTGGGCTGGACCCCGCAGTTTGACGACTTGCGCGAGATCGTCCGCACCGCCCTCAATTGGGAGAAAAAACTATTGGAGAACGACTTCCGCAATGACTAAATCTAAATCCACCCTGCCATCAAACACTGCCAAGCGCCTGATGTATGGTGCTGGCCTGCTACTCTGCCTCAGCGCCACCAGCCAGGCCGCCACCTTTTACGTCAACGATGAGCTCACCATCACGTTGCGCACAGGTGAGAGCACNNCCTGCGCACATTGACCAGCGGCACCGCAATCAACATCATCAGCCACAACAGCGAAACCGGCTATTCGTTGGCCCGCCTCAAAGACGGTACCGAAGGTTACGTCCTCACCCGCTATTTGGTTGACAAGCCCGTTGCCCGCGACCAGCTCGCTGCCGCGCAACGCAAGGCCGAACAACTCGACCAAAAGGTCGCCGAGCTACAGTCGCAATTAACCGAACTACAACAACAGTCCGGTATCGTCAGTGATGCGCGCAGCTCCCTAGATCAACAAAATACCGAGCTCAAAATGGAGTTGGACCATATCCGCAGCATCTCCAGCAGCGCACTGGCCATTAACGAGCAGAATCAACAGCTAAACAGCCGCATCATCAATCTGGAGACCACGATCCAAACCCTGGAGCAAGAAAACCTGATACTGCAAGACCGTAGTGCCCGCGACTGGTTTATTGCCGGCGTCGGCGTTGCCTTGCTCGGCATCATCATCGGCCTGATCGCCCCCCGGCTATCATTCAAAAAACGCTCCAGCTGGAATCAGCTATAAAAGAAAAGGCCCCTTACGGGGCCTTTTAGTCAAGATCGCGCTGCGACTATTTCTTCAGTTGCGACACATCCCGCACCGCGCCACGCGAGGCGCTGGTCGTCATCGCCGCATAGGCCTGCAGCGCCGCACTGACCGGGCGCTGGCGATTGACCGGCTTCCAGCCCAGCCCTGCGTCCATCGCCGCACGGCGCGCAGCCAACTCATCTGCACTCAATGCAACATTGATCGCACGGTTCGGAATATCGATCTCGATACGATCACCATCCTGCACCAGACCAATCGCACCGCCCTC
>DHYU01000048.1:0-400 GCA_002415485.1 Proteobacteria bacterium UBA5122 | reverse complement strand
CCACGCAGCCGTCTTCGGCGATATTGCCGAACAGCACCGCCAGACCACCCTCGTTAGAGAAGGCATGTGCCATGTCGCGGATACAACCGCCCGCACGATCCAGGTCCAAGGCATCAAAGCGCTTGGCCTGACTGAAGGCCTGCTGCGTCGGCACATTGCCTGGCGCTGCCTTGTAGAAGGTATGCACAGATTCCGCGTCAGTACTGCACACATCCCACTCTTTTATAGCCTGCCCCAATGTTTCAGAGTGCACTGTTTTTACAGAGGTATCGAGCAAACCGCCGCGCGCCAGCTCACCAAGGATCGCCAACACGCCCCCGGCACGGTGCACATCTTCCATGTGGTAGAGCGGAGTCGACGGCGCGACCTTGCACAGCTGCGGCACCTTGCGCGACAGGCG
>DHYU01000043.1 GCA_002415485.1 Proteobacteria bacterium UBA5122 | reverse complement strand
GCGATGGAGAACAAGGGCCTCAACGTCTTTAACTCCAAGTATGTGTTGGCTAGGCCGGACACGGCCACCGATACCGACTTTATCAACATCGAGGCGGTGGTCGGCCATGAGTATTTTCATAACTGGTCGGGCAATCGTGTCACCTGTCGTGACTGGTTTCAGCTCAGTCTGAAAGAAGGTTTTACCGTATTTCGCGATCAGGAGTTTACCGCCGATATGTTTTCGCGCGCGGTGAAACGCATCGACGACGTCAATCAACTGCGCAGTCTGCAGTTTGTCGAAGATGCCGGGCCGATGGCGCACCCGGTGCGGCCGGCCTCATACGTCGAGATCAATAATTTTTATACACTGACTGTCTATGAAAAGGGTGCCGAGGTCGTGCGCATGATCCACACGCTGGTCGGTGCAGATGGGTTCCGTAAGGGCTGTGATCTATATTTCGAACGTCACGATGGGCAAGCAGTGACGACAGAAGACTTTGTCGCAGCGATGGAGACGGCCAATGGCATAGACCTGACCCAATTCAAACGTTGGTATGCGCAGGCCGGCACGCCCAAACTCGACTGCAGTGGCGAGTATGATGCCGCCGCGCAGCAATACCGGCTGACTGTGCGTCAGTCCTGTGCGCCGTCGCCCGGTCAGCCCGAAAAACAGCCGTACCATATTCCATTGGCGGTCGGCCTGCTCAATCGTGCGGGTGCTGAGATGGCGTTGACCATTGATGGTCAACGTTATGCCGATACGACGGCAGTATTGCACGTCACTGCCGCCGAGCAGACCTTCGTCTTTGATCATGTCAGCGAGGCGCCGCTGCCATCCTTGCTGCGGCACTTCTCGGCACCAGTGACGCTGACGTTTGATTATCGTGATGAAGAACTGGCCTTTTTGATGGCCAATGATAGTGATGGTTTTAATCGTTGGGATGCCGGTCAACGTCTGGCGGTGCGGGTCATTCAGGCACTGGTGGCGCAGGCAGGCAGTGGCCAGGCCTTTGATCTCGATGCGACTGGCAGCAGTGGCGCGGCATTGATCAAGGCCTACGAGGCGCTGTTATCGCAAGACCATGCCGATGCCAACCTGTACGCCGAGGCGCTGCGCCTGCCCAAGGAGAGTTACCTCGGTGGCTTCTTTGATGTGGTCGACCCGGTGGCGATTGCAGATGCGCGCTGGTATCTGATGCAACAGATCGGTCAGCGCTTTCAGGCGCAACTCGCCGCCTTGTATCAACACACACCAGCCGCTGACGTATTTGCCGTCGAGGCGCTGGATGTCGGCCGCCGTGCGGTGCGCAACACAGCCTTGGCCTATTTGATGGCGGCAGATGCGGATCAATATGGCGAGCGCTGTTACCAACAGTTTGCGCAGGCCAACAACATGACGGATAGCCTCAGTGCACTCGCCGCGTTGGTCAATTCACCAAATGCATTGAAGGAAACTGCGCTGGCGGAGTTCTACACGCGTTGGCAGCGTGAGGCGTTGGTGGTCGACAAGTGGTTTACGCTGCAGGCCACCGCACGCGGTGCGGATACGCTGCAACGGGTGCAGGCCTTGCGCCAACATGCGGCCTTCAGCATCAAAAATCCAAACCGTTTGCGCTCACTGGTCGGTGCCTTTGCCCAGGGTAATCCGGCGGTGTTTCATCAGGCCGATGGTACGGGCTATCGTTTTCTCGCCGACCATGTGATCGAGCTGAACACGCTGAACCCACAGATCGCGGCGCGGCTGTTGTCACCGCTGATCCAGTGGCGGCGTTACGATGCCTCGCGCCAGGCGCTGATGCAGGCCGAGCTGCAACGCATACTCGATACACCCCATCTCTCTAAGGATGTGTTTGAGATCGCATCCAAGGGATTGGCGAAATAAATTCTGAATGGGAAACGCTGTGACGATCGACGGAAATCTGCGCAAGATGCGGGTGGCACTGGACACACCCGTGCAATATCAACTTGTATTGGGCGAGGCCCTGCAACCGATAAACGGGCTGCTGGGGCAGCATGTAAAACTGACGTATCACGGCGAGATCCATTGCGTGCACTGCGGCCGCAAGACCAATAAGAGTTTTGCGCAGGGCTATTGTTTTCCGTGCATGCGCAGTCTGGCCGAGTGCGATGGCTGCATCGTCAAACCGGAGACCTGTCACTTTGCGGCGGGCACCTGTCGTGATGAAGCCTGGGCCAAAGACCACTGTTTTCAGCCGCACTATGTCTATCTCGCTAATTCATCGGGCTTGAAGGTGGGTATCACCCGTGGCAGCCAGATTCCAACCCGTTGGATCGACCAGGGCGCGACGCAGGCGCTGGCCTTGTTTAAGGTCGCCAATCGTTTTCATGCCGGCCTGGTCGAGGTGGCGTTGAAGGCCTATGTGGCGGATCGCACCGATTGGCGCAAGATGCTCAAGGGCATCAGCGAACCGATCGATATGATCGCGGCGCGTGACCAACTGCTATCTCAGGCCCAAGGCGCACTCGATGCCTTGCGTGATCGTCTGGCGGTCGATGAATTGACGCCGCTGTCTGACGCACCGCTGGAGATTGCATTTCCGGTGGACGAATATCCGGCCAAGGTCACGTCGTTTAATCTGGACAAGACGCCGGTGGTGGAAGGCACGCTGCTCGGCATCAAGGGCCAGTATCTGATCTTCGACAGTGGCGTGATCAATATCCGCAAGTTCGGTGGTTACAAGGTGAGTCTGGAGGCCTGATCATGGCGGTGAGACCGGTATTGCGCATGGGGCATCCACATCTGCTGCGCGTGGCCGAACCCGTGTCTGAGTTTGATACGCCTGAACTGCATGCCGTGTTGCAGGATATGTTCGATACGATGGCGGCGCGTAATGGGGTGGGTCTGGCCGCGCCGCAGATCGACATCAATCTGCGCATCGTGATCTTTGGTTTTGATCAAAACCCGCGTTATCCCGAGGCCGAACCTGTGCCGCAGACGGTGTTGATCAACCCGCAGATCAAGGTCCTCGACCAAGCTCAGGAACCGGGCTGGGAGGGCTGCCTGTCGGTGCCTGGGCTCAGAGGTTTGGTGTCACGGTATCAGCATATCCGTTATTCCGGCTACGACGCGCTGGGTCAGCGTATTGAACGTGAGGTCAGTGGTTTTCATGCGCGGGTGGTGCAGCATGAGGTCGATCATCTGGATGGACTGTTGTATCCGCGGCGGATGGGGGATCTGAGCCAGTTCGGCTTTGTCGAGGAGCTGGAGGCTGCTCGCAATCCGGCGTAGGTGGTACTATTTGGCACAACATTTATCTTGGATATATAAACGGAAGTGTTATGAATATTGTCCCGGTGGTTTTGAGTGGTGGTAGTGGTTCCCGTTTGTGGCCGCTGTCGCGCGAGCATTATCCGAAACAACTGATTGCCTTGTGTGGTGAACACACCATGCTGCAATCTACCCTGATCCGCTTGCACGGTCTGGAGCGTAAACGCAGCCAGGCCGGTCAGGCGATCACGCTGGCCCCGGCCTTGGTCGTCGCCAATGAGGCGCATCGGTTTACGGTGGCCGATCAGCTGCTGCAGGAGGCGCTGCCGTTCAGTCATATCGTGCTCGAGCCCATCGGCCGCAATACCGCGCCCGCCTTGACGCTGGCCGCGCTGGCCCTGGCGCAAGACGGTGACCCGCTGATGATGGTGATGCCGGCCGATCATAATATTGCCGATATTGAGGCCTTTCACCGGGCCCTGATCGAGGCCGGCAATCTGGCCGAGCAGGGGCAACTGGTGACCTTCGGCGTCGTCCCCGATGAGCCCGAGACCGGCTACGGTTACATCAAGGTCGGCGATGCACTGCAAGGCACGGCCCACCACATCGCGGCGTTTGTTGAAAAGCCGAATCTCGCCGACGCGCAGCGTTATCTCGACTCCGGCCAATACCTGTGGAACAGCGGCATGTTCATGATGCGCGCCTCGGTGTGGCTGAAGGCGATCGAGACCTTCCAGCCGCAGATGTTGGCGGCCTGCCGTGAGGCGGCCGACAAGGGCGTGGTCGACCAGGACTTCTTCCGTATCGACCGTGCCGCGTTCGAGGCCTGTCCCAGCGATTCCATCGACTACGCGGTCATGGAACACCTCGCTGGCGCCAACAGCGGCGCGTTGACCGGTGCCGTGGTGCCGCTGGATGCCAAGTGGTCGGATGTCGGTGCTTGGTCCAGCCTGTGGCACATCAGTGACAAGGATCAAAACGGCAATGTCATCGAGGGCGATGTCTACACGCAGGACAGCCGCAACAATCTGATCCTGGCCAAGAACAAACTGGTGGCGACGGTGGGCGTGGAAGACCTGGTCGTCGTCGAAACCGCCGATGCGGTGATGGTGGCCCACAAAGACCGTGCGCAGGATGTGAAGAAGATCGTCGAACAGCTCAATGCCGACGGCCGTACGCATACCAAGCTGCATCGTCGCGTCTATCGCCCGTGGGGCGCCTACGATTCGATCGATAACGGTGAGCGTTTCCAGGTCAAACGCATCACGGTGAACCCGGGGGCGGCGCTGTCGCTGCAAATGCATCACCACCGCGCCGAGCATTGGATCGTCGTCAAAGGCACGGCCAAGGTCACGCGCGGCGACGAGCAGATCATCGTCACCGAAAATCAATCGACGTATATCCCGCTCGGCGTCAAACACCGACTGGAAAATCCAGGCAGCATTCCGTTGGAGCTGATCGAGGTGCAGTCCGGCAGTTATCTCGGTGAGGACGACATTGTGCGTTACGAGGATGTGTACGGGCGTTAAACGCTGTTTGCACGTGTATGAAAGGAGAAGGGGGAGCTGTGGCTCCCCCTTTTTTTATGGCTGCTTTTACGCTTGGGGTTTAGTTAAGGGCGTAGACGTTGCCATCAAAGCTGCCGAAGATGACGACGCCATTATGGATCAGCGGTGATGAGTAGATGCGGCTTTCCACCTTGAATTTCCATTTGAGATTGCCTTTTTCAGCATCCACCGCGTACAGGTGTTTATCGTAGCTGGCGAAATAGACGATGCCATCGTTGATGATGGGGGATGCGTTGACCCAGTCCTCGGTCATGAATTTCCACTGGGTGTGGCGTTCGCTGAGGCTGGCGGCGTAGAGGCGGTTGTCCTGGCTGCCGACGAATACCTGTTTGTCACTGACCGCAGGCGATGAGGTCACTGGGGCGAGGGTGTTGATGTGCCAGCGTTCCTGGCCGGTGCGAATATTCACGGCGTAGAGTCGATTGTCGTCGCTGCCGAAATAGACGGTGTCGTCTCTGATCGCGGGTGAGGAGTAGATCGCGCCATTGGTCTTGAAGCGCCAAAGCTCCTGACCTGTGTTGCGGTTGATCGCGTACAAAAATCCTTCCTGCGTGCCGAAGAGGACCAACTCGGCGCTGACCGCGGGTGACGAATAGATTGGGGTGCTGGCGTTGAAGCGCCATTGTTCGTTTCCGCTGACGGCATCGACGGCGTAGAGGTTGTTGTCGGTACTGGTAAGGTAGATGCTGCCATTACTGTAACCGGGCGATGCGAAGATCGCGCCGCCGGTTGTGAACTGCCATTGTGCGGCGCCACTGAGGGCATCAAGCGCGTAGAGTTTGCCATCCTGACTGGCGGCATAGACGCTGTTGTCGACCACCAGCGCGGTGGCGCTGACCTTGTTGCCGGTCTTGTACTGCCATTTGGCGCCGCCGCTATTGAGATCGATGGCGTAGAGGTGGTGATCGTTGCTGCCGATGTAGACCGTGTCGTGTAACAGCACGGGTGAGGCATTGACCTCGGCCTGGGTCTTGAACTTCCACTTCAGTTCTTTGACCTGGGGCAGGTTGGCGGTGGAGTATTCGCCGGTCTGCGCCGGGTTGGCGCGAAACATACTGACCTTGGGGCCACTGCTGCAGGCACTGAGCAGACTGATGACCGCCAGGCCGATGACGGCGTTGCGGATGTGTACACAACCAGTAGTCTCCATGTCACTGAACTCCTGTTAAATCGGAACCGGCGAGGTCAATCGCCAAGGCTAATATCGTACCAGCTTGTTTATCGGCCATTATAGTGATTTCCACACTGCAATCAGGCACTTGATTTTGATGGGTGTGCCGGGTACGGTGCCGCCCCCCGGTGGCTAACTTGATGCGCATGAAACCGACTTACACACTCATCCACGCCCGTGTCTGGCAGCTGGCAGGACCGATGATCCTCTCCAATCTGAGCATCCCGCTGCTCGGGCTGGTGGATACCGCGGTGATGGGCCACCTTAGCGCACCTTATTACCTGGGCGCGGTGGCGGTAGGGGCCTTGATCTTCTCCTTTGTGTTTTGGGGCTTTGGTTTTTTGCGCATGGGCACGACGGGCCTGACCGCCCAGGCGTTTGGGCGTGAGGATCATCATGAACTGCGGGCGGTGCTGGCGCGGGCCATCGTGTTGGCCGTGGCCCTGGGCGCATTGGTGTTGTTGCTCCAGAGGCCAATAGCCGCTGCAGCCTTTGCACTGATCGATGCCAGTGCCGAGGTCGAACGCTATGGTGCGGAGTATTTTGCGATCCGCATCTGGAGCGCGCCGGCGGCCTTGGTCAACTACGCGCTGATCGGCTGGTTTCTCGGCATGCAGCGGGCGCAAGGGCCGTTGATCCTGCTGTTGGTGATCAATCTCAGCAACATCGTGCTCGATCTGTGGTTTGTGCCTGGCCTGGGCATGACGGTCGACGGCGTGGCCTGGGCCTCGGTGATTGCCGAGTACCTCGGCGTTGCGGTGGGGCTGTGGCTGGTGCGGCGCTATCTGCGCGGTCATCCTGGCACCTGGCGGGGAATGTGCATTTGGGATTGGCCGCGGTTGCGCGAGATGTGGCTGCTGAATCAAAACATCTTCATTCGCACGCTGTGCCTGATCTTTAGCTTCGCCTTTTTTACCGCGCAAGGCGCGCGGCAGGGCGATCTGATCCTCGCCGCCAATGCGGTGTTGATGAATTTTCAGACGCTGATGGCCTATGGGCTCGATGGCCTGGCACATGCCGCCGAGGCCCTGGTCGGACGGGCGGTGGGGCAGCGGCGACACGATGAGTGGCGGCGGGCGATTGCCACGGTGGGCGTCTGGTCGGGCCTGGTGGCGTTGGGATTTAGTCTGTTGTACTGGCTGGCGGGCGAGTGGTTGATTGCGCTATTGACGGATCAGGCCGCGGTGCGCGAGATCGCTCACGAATATCTGCCCTGGCTGATACTGGCGCCGTTGATCTCGGTGTGGAGTTATCTGTTTGACGGCATCTTCATCGGTGCGACCCGCGCCCGCGAGATGCGCAATACAATGCTGGTGTCGACCCTGCTGTGTTTTCTGCCCGCATGGTATCTGTTTCAGGGCTGGGGCAATCATGGGCTGTGGGCGGCGTTGATGGTGTTTATGGCGGCGCGGGGACTGACCATGACCTGGAGTTTTTGTCGTTTTGCGCCGCAGGTGTTTTAGTCGCGGTTTGATGCAAAATCAGCTAAAATAACGCCAGTTTTCGCCTCATTTGTCCTTGTTTTTACAAGGTCTTCAGTTGTCAGGTCCTGCCCATGGAATCAGCCCCGAATCTTTTTTCTTATCGCCAATACTGGGCGAAGCGTTTCGGCGTAGCGCCGTTTCTGCCGATGTCGCGGGCCGAGATGGATGTGTTGGGCTGGGACAGTTGTGATGTGATCCTGGTGACGGGCGATGCCTATGTCGACCACCCGAGTTTCGGTATGGCCCTGGTTGGGCGCCTGCTGGAGGCACAGGGTTTTCGGGTGGGCATCATCGCCCAGCCCGATTGGCGTAGCGCCGAGGACTTCAAGCGCCTTGGGCGGCCGAATCTGTTTTGGGGCGTGACTGCGGGTAATATGGACTCGATGGTCAATCGTTATACTGCCGACCGCAAGATCCGCTCCGATGATGCCTATTCACCCAATGCTGAGGGCGGCAAGCGGCCCGACCGTTCAGTGGTGGTTTATGCCAATCGTTGTCGTGAGGCCTTTGCCGATGTGCCCTTGGTGATCGGCGGTATCGAGGCCAGCCTGCGCCGCATCGCCCACTATGACTATTGGTCGGACAAGGTGCGGCGTTCGATCCTGCCGGACTCAAAGGCCGATCTATTGGTGTTCGGCAATGGTGAGCGCCAGGTGGTGGAGATTGCGCACCGGCTGGCGGCCGGAGAGGCCATCAGCGCGCTGACCGATATCCGCGGTACGGCCTTCATGCGCAACGAATTGCCCGCGGACCGCTTGGTGATGGATTCGAGCCATATCGATGAGCCGGGGCGCATCGAGCCGCAGCCCGATCCGTATGCGATGACGCCGGGCGAGCAGTCCGGTCAGTCCGCCTGCGACAGCACGGCAACCAAGGGTGAGACGGTGATTGCATTTCCCACCACGCGGGCGCGCAAGGGCGTGGCGCGTGGCCGCACGGTGGTGCGCCTGCCGTCGTTTGAGCAGGTCAACAGCGATCCGGTGTTGTACGCCCATGCCTCGCGTGTGTTGCACCTGGAGACCAATCCCGGCAATGCCCGCGCCCTGGTGCAACAGCACGGTGAGCGTTACGTGTGGCTCAATCCGCCGCCGATCCCGCTGAGCACCAAGGAGCTGGATCGAGTCTATGAGCTGCCGTATCAGCGGCGGCCGCACCAGGCCTATGGCGAAGCGCGTCTGCCGGCCTACGAGATGATCCGCTTTTCGGTCAACATCATGCGTGGCTGCTTTGGTGGCTGTACCTTCTGTTCGATCACCGAACACGAGGGGCGGATTATCCAAAGCCGTTCTGAGAAGTCGATCCTGCGGGAGGTCGAGGCCATCCGCGACATGGTGCCCGGTTTTACCGGCCACATCTCGGACCTAGGCGGGCCGACGGCCAATATGTACCGCCTGCGCTGCAAATCCGAGCAGATTGAGTCTTCATGCCGTCGTCTGTCCTGCGTCTATCCGGGTATCTGTGAAAATCTGAATACCGACCATGGGCCCTTGATCAGCCTGTATCGCAAGGCGCGTGCCTTGCCCGGCATCAAGAAGGTGTTTATCGCCTCCGGTCTGCGCTACGACCTGGCGGTGGAGTCGCCGGAGTATGTGAAGGAGCTGGTGACGCATCACGTCGGCGGTTATCTGAAGATCGCGCCTGAGCATACTGAAGAAGGCCCTCTCAGCAAGATGATGAAGCCGGGCATCGGCTCCTATGAGCGCTTCAAGGAGATGTTCGAGAAGTTCTCGGCCGAGGCGGGCAAGGAACAGTATTTGATCCCGTACTTCATCGCTGCCCATCCCGGTGCGAGTGACGAAGATATGTTGAATCTGGCGCTGTGGCTGAAGCGGTATGATTTTCGTCTCGACCAGGTTCAGACCTTTCTGCCATCACCGATGGCCTTGGCCTCGGCGATGTATCACAGCGAACGTAATCCGCTGCGTAAACTCAAGCGTGATGGCGAGCGGGTGCTGACGGCCAAGGGCGGGCGGCAACGGCGTCTGCACAAGGCCTTCTTGCGTTATCACGACCCGGCCAACTGGCCCATGTTGCGTGACGCGTTAAAAGAGATGGGGCGTGCCGATCTGATCGGCAATGGCAAACGTCACCTGGTGCCGAGCTGGCAGCCCAAGGAGGCGTCGGACTCGGGGCACGCTGCAGCCAAAGAAGGCATGCGCAAAGGGGCTGGTTTGAAAAAATCCCCCGCCAACAAAAACGCCCGCCGGTCGGAACCTGGCGGGCGTCATTCGCGCAAGACGAGATAACGTTAAGACAGTTTGTCTTTTAGTGAGATCTCGACCTGTGTCTCTTTCGGCTCGGCGTTGTTTTTGATGGATGTCGCAATCGCGCCCACACGTTTGGTGTTGGTGGTTGCCAGTTTGATCAAGTCTACGCCTGTGGCAAAGAAGGTACTGAGCAGGCTGGGGATCTTCGTCAGGTAATAACCCAATGCACCGACCAGCACCAGGGCCAACAGTGCAGAGAAGGGGCCGAGGGCACCGCTGAAAAACTCAGCGAGGTTGATCCATAGTGCGAGTGGAAGCAGCACCGCGCAGCCGTACCACAGAAAGACAATAAAGGAAAAAAACACCATAACCAGAAACTGCAGGGTGCGGATGAGTGCGATATCTAATGTCTTCATAGTGAGAGTCCTTGTATTGCGATGCCCATAGCCATCGGCATTGTTCATAGTGATCATAATCGTCAGGGCCGTCGTTTACATTTGTATTTAGCGTTATCTGTGCAGTCCTGTACGGCCAGGGGATGGAATATTGGCACGCGTTTTTGTGCTGTGCAAGGCGCGCATGTCCTTTATAACTATGTGGTTATAGGTAAGTTCTCAATATTCTGACAGACTCATCAATCCCGAGCGAGGGTTTGGCAGAAGGGCGAGAGGCTGATAGGAGTTCAGACAGTGCCTGTGCAAAGTCCCCCGTGGCCAACTGTCCTTGGCTGATCGCTCGTTGTGGAGTTTGATCGGCCAGCCATGTGGTAAGCGATGCCTGTTCGGGCCAGTTGTCCCGCTCGGTGTACAACACGGGGGTGCCGTTGAGGGCGGCCTCGCTGAATGCGCCATAGCCCGGTTTGGTTAAAAAGACATCGCAGCTGGCGAGTGCGTCGATAAAGGGTATATAGAGCGACTCGAAGGCGTGGCAGTCATCGCGTTGATGCTGCGCTTCAGCAGGGACGAGATAGTGCACGTTGTCGATGACGGGCCACTGTGTGATATCCAGTTCTGTCTTGATGCCACCGAGCGAGACGAGGACCAGCCGTTGGTTTGCATCGAGCCCTAGCTTGGCGAGTAGCTCATTGCGACGGGGGCGACCTAACGTGCCCAAGGCATCCACATGGTGTGTGCACAACCACGCCATCTCCATGCTCGGTGCGGGGCAGATGAAGGCACTGCAATCGAGATAGGCCTGGCGGATTTGGTGTTCGATGCGCTCGGCATCGCTGGCGCCAGCCATGTAATGATGAAACAGATCGGCCCAGTTCAGACAGCATAGCCCGACCGCCGGGATGTTGAGTTGTTTGGCCGCGGCAAAGGGCAGATAGGCGACGTTGGAGAGGATCAGGTCGGGTGCCATTTCGCGCAGGCGCTGTTGTTCGGCCGCAATCTTATGGGACCAGCCCTGATGAAATTCGCGGTAGCGCGCCAGGCTGGCGCTGACATCGACGCTGAAGGCATCATGCATGCTGAAGCCAAAATCGCAGGCCTCGTCGACGATCTCGAATTCACCCTGGTATTTTGAGTGTAGAAACCAACGGGGCAGCGTGCTGCGGAGGGTCAGGCGCAGATCGGGATGTCGCTGGCGCAGGGCGTTGACGACGGGCGCGGTCATCGCCGCGTGGCCGAAACCATGGGCTGTGAGGACAACAACGAGATGAGGTGCTTTGAGCTTGGACATGCAAGGACAACTGCGAAAACCCTAATTGGTATGTGATGATAATGACTGACGCGTGGCTTATCTACCTTGCTTTGGGCGCCTTCGCCGGTTTGATGGCGGGGTTGCTCGGCGTGGGTGGTGGATTGATCATCGTGCCGGTGTTGGCCTGGGTGCTGATCCAGCAGGAGGTGGCGGTCGGTTTGGTGATGCACCTGGCGCTGGGGACATCATTGGCGACGATTGTGCTGACGTCGATGTCGTCGTTATATGCCCATCATCGTTTGGGGCACCTCGATTGGCGTTTGGTCGGTCGGTTAACGCCAGGTTTGGTCATCGGTGCACTCATCGGTGTCTGGATCGCCGATGGTCTGGAGACCGCTGCCCTTAAGCAGTTGTTCGGCGTATTTGAGATCGCGGTTGGGGTTTATATGTTGCTTGGATCGCCCAAACCTTTGGCCAGTGAGCGTACTGGGGTTCCGGGTGCGCTGGAATATGGGGGTGTTGGTACGTTTATCGGCACAATATCGTCCTTACTGGGGATCGGTGGGGGGACGCTGACAGTGCCGTATCTCAGTTGGCGTGGGCAGTTGATGCAACGGGCTGTTGCGGTCTCTGCCGCCTGTGGCCTACCGATCGCAGTGGCCGGCGCGATCGGTTATGTCATCGCTGGCTGGAAAACTGAAGGGTTGCCGGCTTTTTCGCTGGGGTATCTGTACCTGCCGGCACTGATTCTTATCTGCATCACGAGCCTGATGACAGCCCCCATGGGGGCAAAATTGGCCCATCGTATTCCCTCCCGGCAGTTAAAACGGGTATTTGCGTTATTTCTGTGTGCAATGGGTTCAGCAATGCTGTTGAGCTGATTGAACACCAGCGGTCAGTATTGGGGCAAAAGTGTGAGCTTGATCACATAAATGTTCGACTGTAGACCGAAGAAAGCGCGTTTTGCCAACCAATTCACAAAGTCTAACGCCGTCACGGCCAATATACATTTCGACAGCAACATCTTTTCAGCAGAGGAGAGTCGGAAATGAAATTAGGTCGAAGCATTCTTGTCGCAACCATCGCACTGGCTGGTGCCTTTTCAACTGTGCAGGCCGCCCCGGTGGATATGGAAAGAAGCTTCTCTGCTGCTGAAAGTGGGGATTTCAAAAATGCCGTCGGTATCTGGAAAGATTTGGCTGACGGTGGTGATGCCCAGGCTCAGTTCAATCTGGGTTTGATGTACCACGGTGGACTGGGTTTGCCCCGTAACGAACAAGAGGCCGTGAAGTGGTACCAAATGGCGGCGGAAGGCGGCTATGAGCCTGCTCAGGTTTATCTGGTGGTTGGCTATGAGGAAGGCTGGTTCGGCCTGCCTAAAGACAGCACAAAGGCCTATTACTGGCGCGGTCGCCTAGGCCGTGAATAGGCGCGAGTCGCCCCATGTGAATTCATAGTGAGATTGGCCGGGTAATGCCCGGCCTTTTTTATTTTGCGTCGTGCAATCATCCTCGGTAGAATCAAAGACATAACTAAACTAGCACCGAAATTGGCATACCTTTTTCTACTGTTGCAATCAGGGGATGACCGGTAAAAGTGCAATACCCGGAGGAAGTATGACTGAGACCATAGAGGCAAGCTCTACCGACAAACGCGGCCGCTCATTGGTGATGATTGATCGTTTGGTTGAATCACGCACCGAGATGCTGTCGATTTACTCTAACCTGGCAAACATGAAGCCTCTGAATAGCAATGCAGACGCGCCGATGCTGTTGCAAGAATTCTGTGAGGCCTTGGTCGATTATGCCGCCAATGCGCACTTCCAGCTGTATCGTTATTTTGCAGAGGGCAAAGAGCGTCGACAACAGATTCTTGATATTGCTGACCGTATCTACCCCCGTATTTTGGAAATCACCAATATCGTGCTCGATTTTAACGATAAGTATGATTGTGGTGATCATTGCAGTGCCCTCAATGAGCTGGAAGCGGACTTGTCCCAGCTCGGCGAATACTTGGCCGACCGCATTGAGCTGGAAGATAAGCTGATTGCAGCGTTTGGATACAAGTTTGGCTAAAGCCTTCTGCGGGTCACAACTGACCCGCATCTTTCTTTATGATGCTGGGTGCTTCCTGCCCAACGAACTCCACGACCTTTAGAAACTGTTTTATTGACGGAACGTCGCGCCATGATCAAACCCTTGTCAGCTGAGGATATCTATAACCGCTGCGATATCGAACAATTTGATTTTAAGACGACCGCCGAGTTGGAAGATCTAGGCGAGGTCATCGGTCAGGCGCGCGCGTTAGAGGCAATCCACTTCGGTATCGGCATCAGGAAGCGAGGTTATAACCTGTTTGCGCTAGGGCCATCCGGTAGTGGCAAACATGCCGTGGTAGATCGGCTATTAAAGCAAAAGGCAGCTGCTGCACCAGCCCCCTTCGACTGGTGTTACGTCAATAATTTCAATGCCCCTCATCAACCTAGAGTTTTGCAGTTGCCAAAAGGGCAGGGTGGGCGTTTGTGCAAAGATATGCATGCCTTACTTGAAGAGCTGCGTTCGATTATTCCGATTGCATTTGAAGGTGACGATTACCGAGCGCAGATCCAGGTATTGAATGATGCATTCAAATCGAAACAGGAAGACGCGCTGGATGATGTTAGAAAAGAGGCCAAGAAGAATCACATCGCCTTGATACGTACGCCCACCGGATTTGCCTTTGCGCCATTAAAGGGCGAGGAGGTTATCAAGCCCAAGGAATTTAGTACGCTGCCTGCTGCTGAACGCGAGCGCCTAGAGGCATTGATGAATCATCTGCAAGAGATGTTGCAGAAGGTGTTATCACAGATCAATCAATGGCGTCGTGAAGTTAGAGACTCTTTGAAGTGTTTGAATACAGATGTTGCGCTGGCTGCAGTTGGACATTTGATTGATGAACTACGCGAGCAATACACAGAGCACCCACCCGTCTTAACTTATCTGGAGCAACTGCAGGCCGATGTGGTTGCGAATATCGATGATTTTCTGAATAACGACGAAACGTCGGGCATAGATGATAAGTTGGCCAAACGTTATGCAGTGAATCTGCTGGTCGACAATGCCGCCACCGATGGCGCACCTGTGATTTTTGAAGATAATCCTACCTATCAGAATCTGGTTGGCAGAATCGAGCATAAGGCGCTGATGGGCGCATTGTTTACCGATTTTACCTTGATTAAGGCGGGTGCCTTGCAGCGGGCGAACAATGGCTACTTGGTGTTAGAAGCGGTGAAGGTGCTGCAAAATCCGTTTGCCTGGGAGGCGCTCAAGCGCGCGCTGTATGCCGATGAGATTCGCATCTCCACTATTGAGCAGATGCTGAGTCTGGTGAGCACGGTGTCGATTGAGCCAGAGGCGATGCCGCTGAACGTCAAGGTTGTACTGCTAGGGGATCGTACCCTGTATTACTTGTTGCATCAGTTTGATCCAGAATTCAAAGAACTGTTTAAGGTTGCTGCTGATTTTGAAGATCAAATGGAACGCAATGAAAACAATCACCGGCTGTATGCGCGTTTGGTGGCGACGATTGCACGCAAGGAGTCGCTGCGCGCATTTGATCGGGGGGGCGTTGCGCGGGTCATCGAATACAGCACGCGCGCCAGTGGCAGTGCCCATAAACTGACGACCCACATGCGCAGCGTCTGCGATCTTTTGTGTGAGGCTGACTATTGGGCGGAGCAGCATGGTCGTGAAGAGGTCACAGCGGTCGATGTGCAAACAGCAATTTCCGCCCAAGAGCGTCGTAGTGGGCGTATACAGGAGCGGTTGCTGGAATCGATCCAGGAAAAGATCATTCTGATTGACACCCAGGGAGAGAAAGTTGGACAGGTGAATGGTCTGACGGTCGTTGATCTTGGGGATACCAGTTTCGGTTTGCCGACACGCATTACCGCCCAGGTAAGAATGGGCGAGGGCGATGTCATCGACATCGAGCGCGAGGTGGAGTTGGGTGGCCCGATCCATTCCAAAGGGGTGTTGATTCTGTCCAGTTATCTGGGTGGACGCTATGCACAAGACTTCCCGCTCGCATTATCTGCCAGCCTGGTGTTTGAACAGTCTTACGGTGAGGTCGAGGGTGATAGCGCGTCGTCTGCCGAGTTGTATGCACTGTTGTCGGTATTGGCGGATCTACCAGTCAATCAAGGCCTGGCCGTCACTGGCTCTGTTAATCAGTTTGGTCAGGTGCAGGCGATTGGCGGCGTGAACGAAAAAATAGAAGGTTTTTATGACACCTGCTGCCTGCAAGGGCTGACTGGTAAGCAGGGCGTATTGATTCCCGCCAGCAATGTCCAAGACCTCATGTTAAGGGCTGATGTGGTAGAGGCTGTACGCACTGGTCGGTTCAATATTTATCCCATCGCCACTATAGACGAGGGAATTAGTTTATTGACTGGCGTCGAAGCGGGGAGTTTGGATGATGACGGTAATTATCCAGAGGGCACCGTCAATGACCTGGTGTTTGACCGGTTGCTTCGTTTTGCACAAATGCGTCATGAATTTGGTGATGCCAAAAAAGATGGTTTGCCTAGTAGTGACGCACAAGTCGAGCAAAGTGATGATCGAACACCTCTTTAGGTAATCGCAAATTTATGGTTAGCGTAACCCACAGCGGGCAGTCCAATAAAAGCCAGATTGAACCTGAGTCCTGGCTTGCAGGGCTAACAGATTCTTATAGTGCCGTAGGTATTGACTTGATTCGGCGTGCCTGCCAATTGGCTCAGCGTGCGCACGAAGGCCAGACGCGTGTTTCTGGTGAGCCATATTTTCAACATTCGATTGCCGTTGCCAATATCCTGGCAACGATCAGAATGGACTATGAAACCGTCGCCGCTGCTATCTTGCACGATGTGGTTGAAGATACCGATGTGACACTCGACGATATCACAACCAACTTTGGCGCTGGCGTTGCAGGGTTGGTCGACGGTGTGACCAAGATGCAAGTTATCCAGACCTTCAAGGGTGTGGATGTCATGAGCAAGAAGGAAAAGAAGGAGCACACCCAGGCGGAAAGTTTGCGCAAGATGTTACTCGCAATGGTTGAAGATGTGCGAGTGGTTTTGATCAAACTGGCTGATCGGACGCATAACATGCGCACGCTGGCGGCGCTGCCTGAATACAAACAAAAACGTATCGCTAAAGAAACGCTCGAAATTTACGCACCTCTGGCAAACCGACTTGGTATCTGGCAGCTCAAATGGGAGCTCGAGGATCTGGCGTTTCGTTATTTGGAGCCAGATTTATATAAACGTATCGCACGGATGTTGGATGAGCGGCGTGTGGATCGTGAGCAGTACATTAAAGATTTTATTTATAAGCTGGATACTGAAGTCTCTGTCTTTGGTGTTAAGGCGGACATCAAGGGGCGCCCCAAGCATATTTACAGTATCTATCGCAAGATGGAACGTAAGAACATAGATTACACGCAGGTCTACGATACTCGGGGCGTGCGTGTGTTGGTCGATTCTATTCCCGAATGTTACACCGTGTTAGGTGTCGTGCATTCGAGTTGGCAACATATCCCCGGTGAGTTTGACGATTACATCGCCACGCCCAAAGAAAATAATTATCAGTCGATTCATACCGCTGTTTTTGGCCCTCAGGGAAAAGTCGTTGAGGTCCAAATTCGTACGCATCAAATGCACCATGACAATGAGCTTGGTGTGGCTGCTCATTGGCGATACAAAGAAGGCAAAGGACAGGATGCCGATTTTGAGCGCAAGATTGCATGGTTGCGTTCGATCTTGGAGTGGAAAGACGACATCAGTGATGCAGGTGATTTTGTAGACCAATTCAAGTCAGATACCTTCAAAGATCGTATCTATGTGTTTACACCGAAAGGCAATGTGGTTGATTTGGCGGCAGGGTCTACGCCATTGGACTTTGCTTACCATGTCCACACAGAGGTCGGGCATCGTTGTCGTGGGGCCAAGGTTAATGGGCACATCGTGCCGTTGACTTATAAGCTCAAGACGGGAGAGCAGGTTGATATTTTGACTGTAAAGCGGGGCGAGCCGAGTCGAGATTGGCTTAATCCAGACCTAGGATACTTGGTTACGACAAGAGCGCGCTCCAAGGTATTGCATTGGTTTAAATTGCAGCATTTTGACGCTAACGTTGCTTCAGGACGTGCGCTGCTTGATAAAGAATTGCATCGTTTAGGTTTGGGCGAATTGGCTTTCGATAAGCTGGCCAGAGAGTTTAAATTCGACAAAGTTGATGATTTCCTGGCGGCCATTGGTCGGAACGATATCAAAACCTCACAAGTCGTTCGTTCAATACAAGGTATTAACTCGCCTGAGGCTTCAGAGAAAAATACAGTTACCACCAAAGCCCCAAGCAAACATCAAGGTGGGGATGTCATTATCAACGGGGTTGGCGATTTATTAACACAGATTGCCAATTGCTGTAAGCCAGTGCCTGGGGATGAGATTGCTGGTTATATTACGCGCGGCAGAGGAATCAGTATTCATCGAAAAGACTGCGCCAATATTTTGCGTTATTCGGAGCTAGCTCCAGAACGTTTAATCGAGGTTGAGTGGGGGCAAGAGGTCGCGCCACAGGTTTATCCTGTGGACATTTATATTAAAGCTTTTGATCGACAAGGCCTGCTACGCGATGTCGCTTCTGTCTTGTCAAACGAGAAGACCAACATTATTGCTGTCAACACAGTTTCGCAAAAGAAAGAACATACTGCGTTGATGACGTTGACCCTGGAAGTGGATGATTTGGATCGTTTAAGCAAAATTCTGGCTAAGATTAGTCGACTCGCTAACGTCATCGAAGTGGAGCGTAAGAAGTAGGTGGATGTTAACCCTGTTTGTGGCGATTAGAAGCCATACTCAGGCTCACCTGCCCAGGTTGCTCCTTCGGTTCCTGGGGCTACACCAAGCGTGACGAAATCCAATTCTTCTGGATCGGATAAGGGCTGCGCTAACGACTCATCGGCGTCCATCTCAAATGCGGCCAGATTTTTCCATAGGTCTACGTCGAAAATCTCTAACGCGCCGTCTGTGTGCTGAATTTCGATATGCTCATCTAATTCATCAATTGAGGTGACTCGGAATGTGTCACCGTCAGGGAGTTGATACCAGTAGCCAGGTCTGGGAAGTGTCATAGGCATGGCGAACTCCTTCGGTTGTTTCGCCGGGTCCGTTTTCCACCATGTCCTTGGATGTAGAGAGCATGCAAACCATGCGCTGAGTAATACGGAAATCCCAGCTCAATTATTGGTTATTTCAAAAGGGTTATCGGCGATTTGGGGCTGGGTATTTAGCGAAAAAGATGCAAAATTCTGCTAGGCCTGACGAGGGGAAAAACATATACTAGAAGCACGGTTCTAAGATTTACGTCCCATCCAGTAGTTGAGATGCCTGCCCGGAATGATGGGAGTAAAAGCCCGGGCGACGCAACCTTACATTCTAAGGAGAAGCTTATGAAATTACCGCTGCAAATTACTACTCGGAGCATGACTCTATCAGAGTCGGCTGAGCAAAGTATCCGTGAAAAGGCAGCGAAGCTGGATCACTTCTATGATCGCATCATGGGGTGCCGAGTTCTGGTAGAAGCACCTCACCGTCATCAGAGTCACGGTAACCATTACAATGTGCGTATCGATCTGACTGTGCCGGGTAGCGAGATCGTGATCAAGCGTGAGGATAACGAAGATCTGTATGTTGCGATTCGTGATGCTTTCGAAGCTGCGAAACGCAAACTGAAAGAGTATTCAGATCGTCAGAAAGATGTAAAGGGTAGTGAAGGGGTTCCAATCGTCGAGCCAGAGAACTAGCCATCACATGGCTGTGCCGGGATTTTAGGATCTCGGCACAGCACGTCTTTAACGGATGTTATTTGAAAGTATCCGTGATTAAAACATCTTCCAATCTCAGCATGCCTGGTCTGGGGTAAGCATCTTCGAGTCTCTTCCCAATCGTTAACATCATGCAAATCGCATGATCATTCGGTAGATTGATGATCTTGGCAGCTGCAGCATAATCACAGGCTACTACGCATGAGTCATAACCGATATCCTGAGCTTTTAACATGATCGTCATGGCGGCCATGGCACCTGAGCGAAGGGCGTCATCCCTTTCTGCCAGTTGATCATTGCGGTAATAACCGCGCATCCCCTTAACCATGGATTCCCGAACCTTGGCTTCGGCATTTTCCCAATACCTCTCAGGGGACTTGTCCCAGGCCTTAAGGTCCACGCAAACAAGCATCAGTACACCGGCATCGGTAACTTGGGGTTGTCCCCAGGCGGTACTTTTTAACTGTTCTCGTATCTGAGGGGATTCTACTGCCACAAATCGCCAGTGCTGTATGTTAAATGCGCTTGGGCAGTGCATCGCAGCTAGAATCAGCGATTCAATGTCAGGGTAGGAGAGTCGGTGTTCGGGATCGAACTTCTGTACAGAACGGCGCTTGCTGATTGCGTCAGTTACATTCACTGCCAAATATGCCTTAAGTAGTAAACTAAACAGGGGAAGATATCAGATAGGGGTCGTACAATAAAACTTTTTGGGTATTGCGGTGCCTGGGGTAGGCACCGCTGCGAAACTTGAGTAGTTTTAGCTCGCTTTATAGATCATGAAGAGCGAAGCGCAGTACATCATAATACCTGCAACAACGCTGAAGAACGCCAGCACGGGTGTAGCCAAAACGCCTACGAACAGTGAACCGAGGGCCAGTGCGACGCTAGGCTTTCTTTTTGAACTCATGTGTAGTCTCCCCTGTGTTTCATAGTCATTGATTGTATTTTTATCGTGTTTGAGCACGGTGTGCTGCTAACAATACCCGATCCTATCGATCAGGTAAGTTAATCCTATCGTTAAAAACAATCAGTGTCGAGCAGCCTCAAGGGGGGGAATGATATGTCTTTGTTAAGTCTTTGATTTTAGGAGGTTGGAAACTGTGTTTCTGAATTGGCCGAGGTCAATTGGCTTGCTAAAAATCGATGTGGCTCCAATAAGCCGGGCCACTGATAGGTAGTCATAATTGGTGTCAATTCCGCCGCCGCCCGAGATCGCAATAATCGGCATATTATGCTGTCCTTTCTTTAATTCCATAATCAAATCAAGGCCATTCTTTCCGGGCATCACTAGATCGGTAATCAGTAGGTCAATTTCGTGGGTGTTCGACAATTCCAAGGCTTCATTGCCGTTGCTGGCCTCCAAAATATCGTATCCGTCTTTCTTTAAGGCTTGGCGGAGCATGCCTCGTAGCATTTCTTCGTCGTCGACGATCAACACTGTAGCCATCTAATATCTCTCCTTGAGTGGTAACGTATGGCTAAAATAACTCTATATCATCTTCCTGAACGTCAGTTTTTTGCACTGGGTTGTGCGTCACTTTTACCAGATCGGTTTTAGATTGAGAGAGTGCAAATTTTAATGTATTTTTGAGTTCGTCTATTTGTTCTTGTGACCAATCGGATCCTGTCATCATGGAGACGCATGCATGATTTGTAGTGTCAACAATATCTGAAACTAGGTTCACACGCTTCTGAATGTGACCAATTACCTGTGATGTCATGTCTTCAAATTGGAGTGCACGAATCGCAGCGGCGACGCTGGTGGAGATTTCATTCGATACACCAGATATGCCAGATAACGTAGAGTTTACGTCTTTGTTTAATTGAGACAGATCGTCCATCATCTGCTGGAGCGTTTCTTTGGCTTGTATGCTCAGGTTCATGTCCTGAGAAGCCATTTGTCCAACGGTATTGGCAGCAGACGTTACAGTTGTCCGCGTGCCTCTCATGTGTGTTCTTATTTCATCGTTAAATGAGGCACTACGAATAGAGAGCGCACGCACTTCATCTGCAACGACGGCGAAGCCTCTTCCTGCAGCTCCTGCACGTGCTGCTTCGATGGCTGCATTTAGTGCGAGAAGGTTGGTTTGGCTACTGATGGCATCAATATCTTCTAACAAGCCTTCAACTTGTGTGACTTGGTCCATGACCACATTCATGATATCCACCAGCTCCATGCTGTAATTGGCCATGGTGCTGATGTTATCCATAAAGAGATCAATTATTTTATCGACTTCTTTGGCGAACTGATTGGCTGAAGAATCATGTCCTGCATGATGCGCAACGCGATTGATTATTTTTGAGACATTTTGTTCCTGTGTGCGGGATTGAGCCTCAAGACCAAGAAAACTTTGTGACAACTCGGCAATGGCGTCAGATTGAATTTTTGCAACTTGAGCAAGTTCTTCCCGAATTACACCAACTTGTGATGCGAGTCCTTGTTTGACATCGCATACGAGTGCGTTGATTTCTGCTTTTTGTGGCGAGTCGTGGCAAGCCGATTTTTGGGTATAATTGGACGCTGAAATAGTCGTGCGTCGATAGGTGATGCTGGCCCATGTCAGTACTATGAGTACAATTGCTAGGTATGAGGTCGGACTTGCAGAAGAAAACCACAATATAATTGATGAAAATACGCTTGTTCCTAGGATGGCACTGATTTCAAACCAGCGGTCAGTTGGCATATGTTGAGTCGTTGATTTGCCTGTGTTGTTCATTTGGGTGGTGATTCCCTAGAAAAATGCTTGGTTATTAGATGTTTATTATTACATTTCCTATCGGCGTATATCTTTCTTTCTTGATCAACTGATGGTGTTTATTTCAGAAAATCAATCAGATATATGAGTTTCATGGTTATAAATGCTAAAATTTGATGGACTTGTATATCTATAAGTGGTTGATTTTGAAATGTTTGACTTAGAGTGTCGTAGATGTTCCCGATTGAGTTGTTTTCTGGATGAAGTTGCTCGGGATCATCCCAGCTATCATTGCCGCCCTGTCCCTCCTTTTGGGGTAGCGTCACCTAAATTATTAGTTGTTGGATTGGCGCCCGGTATGCACGGCGCTAACGCAACAGGACGGCCATTTACCGGGGATCATGCGGGTATCTTGCTGTATCAAACCCTATTTGATTTTGGATTTGCTAATAAGCCTACATCCATTCATCTTGAAGATGGCCTTAAACTCAAACAAGCCCGGATCACGAATGCGGTTAAATGCCTGCCCCCCCAAAATAAACCTCTGACGGAAGAGATTGTAGCCTGTAATGATTTTCTATCCGAGGAGCTTGCATCGCTGAAACGAGGGACTGTTGTATTGGCATTAGGTTTGGTCGCACACAATGCAATTCTGCGCGCCTTACATCTGAAAGCAAAAGACTACAAATTCGCTCATGGGGCAGAGTTCGAGCTGCCTAATGGTCTAGTATTGCTTAACTCATATCATTGCAGTCGGTACAACACCCAAACTCGTCGCCTGACAGAGACTATGTTTCGAGGAGTCTTTGAAAGGGCCCGTCAATTGATTGATGCGACCTAGAGGCATCTGATTTGAGTAAAGCTTCGGAGTTTGATGCCAAGACGTTTTTAAAGACATTAACGTCCAAACCCGGTGTCTATCGTATGGTCGATAGTAGTGGTGAGGTTATTTATGTTGGTAAAGCAAAAAATCTGTCAAAAAGAGTAGGCAGTTATTTTAGCCGTAGTCAGCAGGCCCCCAAAACCAGGGCCATTACTGCTCAAATTGCACATATAGAAATAACGGTTACTCATACCGAAAATGAGGCCCTGATCCTCGAAAACAACCTGATCAAACAGCTGAAGCCTCGCTACAACATTCTATTGCGAGATGATAAGAGTTATCCATATATCTATCTGTCGGCCGATCGTTTTCCACGCCTGTCCGTTCATCGCGGAGCCAAGCGAGGCAAGGGTCAATATTTTGGACCTTATCCCAGTGCCGGATCTGTACGTGAAACGCTAAACTTGTTGCAAAAGCTGTTCTTGGTGCGTCAATGTGAGGATAGTTTTTATCGCAATCGATCTCGACCGTGCCTGCAATACCAAATCAAACGTTGTACTGCGCCCTGCGTTGGCCTGGTCAGTCAAGAGGCCTATGCAGATGATGTGCATCATGCCGTTCTCTTCTTGCAGGGAAAGGACAATCAAGTGATCGATGCCTTGGCGCGTCGGATGGAGTCGGCCAGCTTAGCCCTTGAGTTCGAGTTGGCTGCCCATTATCGCGATCAGATTGTCAGCCTGCGTCGAATTCAGGAAAAACAATATGTCAGCAATGACCAGGCAGGTGACGTCGATATTATTGTTGCGGACATCCGCGATGGCTTGGGTTGTGTTCAGGTGTTTTATATTCGTGGCGGGCATAATCTGGGCAATAAAACGTTTTTTCCCAAACACCCGGCAGATATCGAATCTGCCGAATTACTGAGTGCTTTCTTGCCGCAGTTTTATTTAGGCAGGCAAGTGCCTGATGAAATCCTGATCAATCAGCCGCTTGACGATAGTGCCTGGCTTGCGGAAACACTCAGTGAACAGGGCGGGGGGAAGGTCAATATTGTTCATAATGTAAGAGGTGATCGCGCACGCTGGCTTAAAATGGCGATTGCCAACGTGGAAGACGCGCTTACACGTCGATTGCATAGCAAAGCAGGGCTCCAGCAGCGCTTTGAGGCTTTGCAAGAAGCCCTTGCCATGGATGAGACTCCTCAACGGCTTGAGTGTTTTGATATTAGTCATACGATGGGTGAGGCAACGGTAGCTTCGTGTGTGGTCTTTAACGAAGAGGGGCCGCTGAAAACTGATTATCGGCGCTTTAATATAGAAGGCATTACTGGTGGTGATGATTATGCTGCGATGGAGCAAGCGCTGAGTCGGCGATACAAACGTCTGAAGCAAGGGGAGGGCAAGCTGCCAGACATCCTGTTTATTGATGGCGGCAAGGGGCAGTTGGCTGCCGCTGCCCGCGTGTTGGAAGAACTACAGGTGACCGGGGTCACCTTGGTGGGGATAGCCAAGGGGCCGGAGCGTAAGCCTGGCCTGGAAACCTTATTCTTGTTCGGTTGTAAGCAGCCCATTATACTCCCCACTGATTCACCGGCATTGCACCTTATCCAGCATATTCGTGACGAAGCACATCGTTTTGCGATTACGGGTCACCGCCAGCGACGTGCCAAGGCGCGAGGGACATCCAGCCTCGAGGGGGTTCCTGGCATAGGTGCCAAACGTCGTCGAGATTTGTTAAATAGGTTCGGCGGCTGGCAGGAAGTGGCTCGCGCTGGCGTAGAGGATCTGGCTCAGGTCAATGGTATCAGCCGTGAGCTGGCACAGCGCATATACGATCACTTTCATGGAGATTCATAGTTAATCATGACGAGTATTCCCACCATACTCACCTATTTACGGATCGCATTGATACCGGTGTTCGTATTGGCATTCTATCTGCCGTTCGAGTGGGCCAATATTGCGGTAACTGCGATATTCGGTTTGGCTGCAATCACCGATTGGCTGGATGGGTACCTGGCGCGGAAACTCGACCAGGCATCACGCTTTGGTGCCTTCCTCGACCCCGTTGCAGACAAGTTGATGGTGGCAGCAGCCTTGGTGATGTTGGTCGAGGCAAATCCCACCCCCTGGATGGCAATTGCGGCTGTTGTAATTATTGGAAGGGAGATTACAATTTCGGCTCTGCGTGAGTGGATGGCGGAGATTGGTCAGCGCGCATCCGTCGCCGTTTCGTCCTTGGGGAAATATAAAACCACGGCCCAAATGGCGGCGCTAATCATGCTTTTATACAATGAACCGCTGCTCGGTATCCCGATGCAAACAGTGGGCATTGTACTGCTGTATATCGCGGTGGTGCTGACGCTCTGGTCGATGATTTTGTACCTCAAAGCGGCTTGGCCAGTGTTGTCTGCAGAAGATGAAAAATAAGTGCATCTTAGGTGTTGACAGGGCGCGGCAAATCATTAAAATGAGCGCCTCTTTCAGCGACAAGCTTTAAGTAAAGCGGGAATAGCTCAGTTGGTNNCGAGTCTCGTTTCCCGCTCCAAATCTTGAACCTCGGTAGTCCACCGGGGTTTTTTGATTTTAGCGCTGTAGAAATTTAACGTTCTGCCAGAACACAAAGGGCAGGACGATAAAAACAAAATTCGTTATACTGAAAAACGCGTTGGCTGGGTGGCAGAGTGGCTATGCAGCGGATTGCAAATCCGTGGACCTCGGTTCGACTCCGGGCCCAGCCTCCATTCTAATTTATAATCTCCATGCAATCCTTGTTGTCTACATTGATTGTATAATTCGTACTCTTGGCCTCGGTGGCGAAACTGGTAGACGCAAGAGACTTAAAATCTCTCGCCCTTTTTGGGCGTGCCGGTTCGATTCCGGCCCGAGGCACCATCCAAATACCCTCATTATTGAATTCTCATTAACAGTGTTCTGCGCTGTCTACTCACATGATTGCGCTTTTTGCTGTGCCTGGGAACTTAAATCCATTTCTCGTAGTTAAATAGTTTGGATCGACATAATAAGTTACTGGACATTTTATTAAGTGTCTTTCTGCGATAGAACTCTACTTAATACAGCTTATTTACGAGGCATTCACTTTCTCGCAGTATAATTTTTTAATACTGCTTGCTTAAATATTGGGTGTGTGAAGACTAAAAAAAATTCATGCAATAATATTAGTTGCAATCATGTGTGATGTTGAATTTTGATCCTGTGGTATAAAAAGACTATAGTATATTTACGTTAAGTTCTGGATGTTGTTAAGTTTCTAGAATCTGCGCCGATAGCGAGCACGATACGCTACTATTGTTAAACATGTTTAGGAGACAACATGGCCTTAAAAAAAACAGTTAAAAAGACAACCGCAAAACGTAAAACGGCTAGAAAGAAACGTGTTGGCAGAAAGCCGTTGGTTGTCAATGTTAATCAGACCCCGCTGAATAAAGAGCATGCTGCAGTGTTAAAAGCTGTGGTAAAAGCGACTGCTGCTGCTGATAAAGGAAATATAGCCGTTGGTAAGGCACTGGCAAAAGCGACTGCTGCACGCGCTAAAGTCACAGCTGCAACTAAGAAGGCTGCAGGTAAGAAAACTGCTGCTGCTGCGCGCGCACTTGCCACAGCACGAGCAGCTGCTGCAAAGGCTAGAGCGGCATTGGCCGTAGCCAGGGTAACCGCAAAAGAGAAAAATGGCGCGCTAAATGAAGCTAAGCGTGGCGTCCTTGTGATTGAGAAAAAAGAACAGGCTAGGACAGCGGCAGTTAATAAATTCGTGGCTAAATGGGAAAAGGCCTACGATAAAAAACACATGAAAAAAACGCGTCGCAAACGTCGTTTGGCCAAATAATGAATTTGTGACATGTGTTTATAGAGCATCAAAAAAGGCAGCGATTAGGCTGCCTTTTTTGTGTTTAACTAAATCCGAATGATATTTAGTGCATGAAATACTAGCGCCTGAGTGGGTGACTCACTTTCTATATTGAATGCATGGATATTGTCTTTATAAGATTTTATGACTCAGGTTATTGTTATGGCCAATAACGGTCAGGCCCGAGTAATGTTTGCGCTGTTAGTGCTGTCAATCCTGGCATTGCTATGTGCGCCATTGTTAATGCCATCAGGCTACTCATGGTTAAGCAATACCATCAGTGAGTCCGCAGCCCAGGGAGTAGCCCATGCATGGCTGGCGCGCGTCGGCTTAATGATCTATGGCCTGGCCGTGATCTGGGCTGCAGTCGCCATGCGAGAATTTTGGGGGGCTGGCGCCAGAGTCTGCCACCTAGTGTTCGGCCTATGCATGGTGGCTGCTGCCATGTACCCCATCCGGCCTTGGGATGTAAATGCCGACTACGATGTCACTGAAGACTATCTACATTCCTTAGCCGCCACGGTAATGGGGTTTGCCTATACCTTCGGCGTGCTGTGTGTGTATTTTCAGCACGCCAAATCATCTAGGCGTGCTCGCAGATTTGATCTGATTGCTGCAGCCGTCGCGACTGTCTTTCCACTGATGATGCTCAACTTGCCAGGGCTGCAGGGTGGTATTCAGCGAATAATGTTTCTGGTGTCGTATGTTTGGTATGGTCGGGAAATACTGCGGTTTGCTAAGGGGAGAGGGGGTTAATGATGGTTAAGGGTGGATTTCAATCGAGTCTGCCCCCCAGTTCATTGTCACAACGCCAAGTCGCGATGTTTTGAGGGAATGCCCGAATTTGATTGTTGTAAGGGTACGTAAGAGGTTTGTCGTCGAGTCGATATTTTTTACATTTTTGTCACCAAGTTGTTAACCCGTATCTGGGGCGACAATTAATAATTTTAAAATACAAGCACTTGCTGTTTATGGCACAAAGTATGCTGCTTAATCATAAAGCGCGTATTTACTGATAGATAGGAAGTGGATTATGAAATTACAAAGTATGGTTTTATCGATTTCCCTTTTGATAGGGGGGCAAGTAGCACAAGCTGCGACGATTGACCTCAGCGGACATGGTTTCGTGACATACGGCGATGGTATGTCGTATTCGCTACCGATCATCGGCCAAGAAATTATGGCGGGGCCTGGGCAGATCGATGTTTATACCAAGCTGGGCTTGGGGGCGAATGGCCAAGTTGGTAATGGCACTGCTGGCATCGACGATGCTTTTGATACACCGCAGGCCAACACCATTGCGGGCTTCCGCATGAGTGCGAATAATGAGCCCGGTAGTAACGGTAATACCTCGGCGATTAATGGAGGCTGGGATCGTTTGGCCTCTTGGGATGCTTCATTAAGTGCACTGCATTCTGAACTGAATTTTGCACAACACTCAATGGTATTTTTCTTCGCCAATAATGAAACCGGCGGTGAGGCGGAAGACAATCTAGCTGCCTGGGCGCGCATCGAAGTGTCTCGTATTAGCAGTGGCGAAGTGCTGGGGCGTTATGAATTGACGAATGATCCAGATCATGACGGTATCTCTGGTTATGGCCCCCCCCCCTTTGGTGGTGGTATTCCATTGGGGAATCCACTTGATTTTACCTCTACAGGAGCAGCCCCAGTCTTGGCTGATTTCATCATGTCCGGTGGTAATGTTTGTATAAACGGTTTCGGGATGTTGGTGGATTGCACAAGTCCAGACGTCGTTTCTGATTATGAGCACAACTTAGGTGGTGACCGTGCGGCCTATGCTATTGTGTTTCCTGAGCTGGATGCATTGATTGCAGGCTTGTTAGCGAATGTTGGCAATCTGAACGATTTTGCGCTGCACGTGGAGTATCGCTTGGGGTGTGGACCTGAAGGAGGTTTTCCTACGTTTACTCGTGGTAATAAGACAATATGTGATCCAAGTTATGCGTTGAATGGAGGAGATGAGAAGGTTTTTATCGGCACACAAAATCGTTCCGATGTTCCTCCGCCACCACCATCTTCTTCTGTGCCTGAGCCGGGTGTGTTGGCCTTGTTGGGAATGGGTTTGTTGGGGATGGCGAGGTTGCGTGCACGCAAGGTCTGATCTCTAACTGAATCTCTAAACAAAAAGGCAGCTTTTAAGCTGCCTTTTTGATATCTGCCCAACTGTTGATGTTCATTTGCCGCTAAGGCAATGGACCGACCAGCGGCGCGGCCAGTGAAATGAATCTCGATTTTGTCAATTAAGCAACTTGAGAGCCAGGGGGGCCCAGATTGCGCTAGTCAGGTATAATGCCCCCATCTGGATTTGGGCGAATAACGAGCATGACACATAAAACAGACGATCTGCGTATTAAAAACATCACCGAGGTTTCCTTTCCTGCCGAGGTTATTGCGGCTTTCCCGATGAGTGATAAGGCCACTGATACGGTTTTTGAGACCCGTCAGAGTATCCATAAGATGCTCAACGGTGAAGACGACCGCCTGCTGGTGATCACAGGGCCTTGTTCCGTGCATGATATTAAGGCTGCGCAGGATTATGCCAAGCGTCTGAAGGTGGTCTGTGATGAATTGAAGGATGATCTGCTGATCGTCATGCGCGTCTATTTTGAAAAGCCGCGTACCACTGTGGGCTGGAAGGGTTTGATCAACGACCCTGATCTGGATGGCAGCTTCCATATCAATAAGGGCCTGTTGCTGGCGCGTGAGCTGCTGTCTTCGGTCAATGATCTGGGCGTGCCCGCGGCGACTGAGTATCTGGACCCGATCAGCCCGCAGTACATTTCGGACCTGATCAGCTGGGGAGCGATCGGTGCCCGTACTACGGAGAGCCAGGTGCACCGTGAGTTGGCCTCTGGCCTGTCGTGCCCGATTGGCTTCAAAAACAGTACCGACGGGGGGCTGCAGGTGGCGATTGACGCCATCCGTGCCGCGTCGCAGCCACATCACTTTATGTCGCTGACCAAGGCTGGCCACGTGGCGATCTTTTCGACCGAAGGCAATCGTGACGGGCATTTGATATTGCGTGGCGGTATTCGTCCGAACTATGACACTGAGAGCGTGAATATCGCTGCTGAGGGTTTGGAAAAGGCCGGGTTGGCGCCGCATATCATGATTGATATGAGTCATGCCAATAGTCGCAAAAACCATAAGAAACAGATTGAGGTGGGTAGAGATGTTGCGGGTCAGATCTCACGCGGCGATAAGCGTATCTTTGGTGTGATGATCGAAAGCTTCATCGAAGAGGGGCGCCAGGACTGGTGTCCGGATAAAGAGCTGGTCTATGGCCAAAGTCTGACCGATGCCTGCATCAGCTGGAAGGATACTGGGCCGCTGCTGCATCTGTTAGCAGAGGCGGTGCGGGAGCGTCGCAAGATCTCATAGTTGTCCTCGATCTGCCCGCGATCATCTTGATTGGCGAGGCCATTGAACCAAGAAAAAAGCCAGTGCTGGGTGATAAGCACTGGCTTTTGTCGTTTTACAGATGAACTAGCTGTATCAATCGCGGTAGCGCAGGGTCAGTTCTTCATATTCGTCGATGCGGCGATCACGCAGGTAGGGCCAGATGCGGCGTACTTGTTCGCTGCGGCCCATGTCGACATCGGCATACAGGATGGTCTCGCTGTCATTGTCGGCCAATGCCAGCATTTCCCCTTGGGGGCCGGCGACAAAGCTGCTGCCCCAGAACTGGATGCCGTCGCTGAGACCGCTAGGGTCGCTCTCATGGCCGACACGGTTGCAGGATAGGACCGGTACGCCGTTGGCGATGGCATGGGCGCGCTGGATGGTGATCCAGGCCTCGCGCTGGCGTTGTTGTTCTGCCTTGTCGTCGCGCGGGTCCCAGCCGATGGCGGTCGGGTAGAGCAGTAGTTCGGCCCCGGCCAGGGCCATCATGCGTGCCGCCTCTGGGTACCATTGGTCCCAACAGACGAGCACACCGAGTTTGCCGATGGAGGTCTCGATCGGTTCAAAGCCGAGGTCGCCGGGCGTGAAGTAAAACTTTTCGTAGAAGCCTGGATCGTCGGGGATGTGCATCTTGCGGTAACGACCGGCGATGCTGCCATCCTGATCGAAGACCACAGAGGTGTTGTGATACAGCCCGGCAGCGCGGCGTTCAAACAACGAGCTGACGATGACGACCTTGTGTTCGGCCGCGACGTGGGCCAGCGCGGCGGTGCTGGGACCGGGGATGCTCTCGGCCAGATCAAAGTGTGCGGTGTCTTCGGTTTGGCAGAAATAGAGGCTGTTGTGCAACTCTTCAAGCAAGATCAACTTGGCGCCATTGTTGGCCGCCTGTTTGATGGCCTCCAGATTGGCCTTGAGATTTTGTTCGATGTTGTTGCTGCAGGCACGTTGTACCAGCGCGACTTTGAGTGGGGATGTGCTCATAAAGATTCCTTAGCTAACAACGCCTGCGGGCAATTGCATGGTGACACAATGCAGGCTGCCGTATTGATAGATCAGTGGGCGACAGTCGACGGCAATGATTTCACGATCAGGGAAACAGTGCTGTAGGCGTTCCAGTGCGATGGCGTCGGTTGGATCTTGATACGTGGGTACCAATACCGCGCCATTGATGATCAGGAAGTTGGCGTGGGTGGCCGGCAGACGCACGCCGTCTTCATCGATGATCGGCAAGGGGATCGGCAAGGCGACGAGTTTATATGGCTGACCATCGCGGGTGCGGAAGGTTTGCAGCTCTGCTTCCATCGCCTTGAGCGGCGCGTAGTGGTCATCGTCTTCATCTTCGCAGGTGACGTAGGCGATGGTATCTGTACTGCAGAACCTCGCCAGGGTATCGATATGGCTGTCGGTGTCATCACCTGCCAGATGGCCTTCTGTGAGCCACAGATAACGATCCACGCCGAGCAGTTCGGTTAGCGTGTGTTCGATGGCGGCGCGATCGAGTTGCGGGTTGCGCGTGGGCGTGAGCAGGCATTGTTCGGTGGTGAGCAAGGTGCCGATGCCATCGGACTCGATGCTGCCACCTTCGAGCACGAGGTTGATGGGACGTATGGGCGTATCGCCGAAGGCCTTGAGCGCCGACAGTTTGCCGCTGATTTGGGTGTCGAGCCCGGCTTCGAATTTTTTGCCCCAGCCGTTGAAGATGAAGTCGAGCAGCTTGGGCTGGCCGTTGACCAACACCGTGATAGGGCCGTGATCGCGTGCCCAGGTGTCGTTGGAGGAGACCAGGTAAAAACGAATCTTGTCGAGGTCGGCGCCGCGTTCGCGCAGGTGCATTTCAACTTCGGCCTGATGACGCTGATCCCAACATGAGATCACCAGTTGTTGCCTCTGGCTGACGTGATAGGCGATATCTGTGAATACAGGCGTGACCTGCGGTAACCACGGCAGCCAGTCGCTGTGGGCGTGGGGCCAGGTCAACATGACGGCGGATTGGGGTGCCCATTCGGCGGGCAACACGGGGGTGTGTGTCTGCATGAGTTAAATTCCGGCAAGTGGTAACGACGATTGAGCGTGCTCAGTCGTTAGTTGAACGGCGGAAATTATACTACGACAGGCGCGGGAAGTTGTTCGTTGTGCGGACTTTATTCGGCGATGGCGTGGATGACGTAGTTTTGTTCGAAGACCACAACAAAACCATCGTAATACCAGCGACTGATCGGGGGCTGGCCGACCGGTGCCTTTTTGCTGAGCGGTTGACCGTAGTAACGCACGACCTCGTCCATGGTCAAACCGCGTTGTGGCATCACTGCCATGCCTGTTTGTGCGGTGCTGGTTTGTGAAGCCGTATCATCAGTCCGGCCTGCTTCCGCCAAGGCCTGAGAGGCATTGAGGCAGAGGAGGCTGGCAATGATGGGTACGAGGCAGCGGCGCATGATGACTCCTGAGATGAGGTTAAAGACGCTTTGGTCTTAAACAGTATAGCTGCGAACGCGATTGCGGCCAGCCGATTTGGCTTGGTATAGCGCAGTATCGGCACGTGAGAACATGCTGTCGCGGTCGTCGCCTGAGTGCAAAGAGGTGACCCCGATGCTGACTGTGGCCGACATATGTTGACCGTCACAGATGATCACAGTCTCTTCAATGCGTTGACGCAGGCGGTTGGCCAGCAATTCTGCGCCGGCCTGGTCGGTGCTGCTGAGCAGGATGACAAATTCTTCGCCGCCGAAGCGGAAGACCATATCCGAGCTGCGAATTGCGGCGGATGCGGCTTCAGCAACGGCCTTGATCACGCAGTCGCCCATGCTGTGGCCGTAGGTGTCGTTGACCTTCTTGAAGTGGTCAATGTCCAGTGCCAACAGTGAGAGGTTGTTGCCATGACGTTTGGCCAGTTCGATCTCGCGTGAGATGGAGGCATCCATGGCTGAGCGGTTTTGCACACCGGTCAGAGGGTCTTTGCTGGCGGCCTCGATGGCCTTGCGGTACAGCAGGGCATTGCGCAACGGATATACCAGCCCGCAGAGCAGTGTTTCCATTTGGCTGGTTTCTGTCTTGGTGAATTTTTTGTCGCGACTGAAGAGCAATTCGCCGAGTGTATGACCTGAGACAACCAAACGATACACACAGGAAAAGCGTGCTGCCTCACCAAAATGCAGGTCGATGTTCTGCTCGCGGTGCGTATATTGAATATGTTCAAAACCGATCAGCTGGCCGATTTCATGGGCGAAGATTTCGATGATCTTGTCGACATCCAGCGTGGTTTGCAGCTTGCCGGAGAGGCGTAGTGCCTTGTCCAGATCAGGATTGTTTTCCTGTTCAGGTGCAAAATTCAGGGCGAGGTTACCGAAGCGGTCATAGCTCGTGCCGGTATTTTGATTGAAGCTGTGTTCTGTCTTGGTCATAAGTGCGATCTCCTTTTCGCTAACCTATGCGAGATGTGTGCCAAGCTTGTTTGTTTTTTTCATAAGACATTAAATATCAATAGGTTACTGTCACTGTTATTTTTATATGGGCATGACAGTCATAAATTTGACATGGCGTGATATGTGTTGCACTTCGTTGTGCCGTCAAATCTCTGACCCTGCAAGTTGACATAAAAGTAGCCAGATTTCATGAAGATATCAACGTTAATGTAAAAATGGTTCTTGATGTCCGGATCTAGGTGCTAGCTTTGGGCGGCAATAGTTAAATAGAATTCAGAGTATTCAGCGGCCAAGGATGGCCGCCAATCATGCTAGTCGCGAGGAGATATGGGGTGCGGGTTTACAGTTTGAAGGATAGTGGGGAATTACGAACCCTGCTTAAAGTACATAAACGGTTGCCGGATATGCGTCTCGGTGAGGTGCTGCTCGACGAACAACTGATTAATTCGCAGCAGCTGGATATTGCCCTGTCTGATCAGAAAGGATCAGGTGCGACTGGCAAGCGCCATTTGGGTCAGATTTTGGTCGAACATGGCTTGGTGACGGTGGAGCAGTTGAATATAGCACTGGCGAAAAAACTGGCCATTCCGTATGTGCGCCTAGATAAATTCGAGGTCGATGTCGATGTGTTGAGTCTGATCCCGTCTGACATTGCCCTAAAGTACCGGGCTGTGCCACTGACCATTATCGATGGTGTATTGATCATTGCCATGGCCAATCCGTTGGACCAGTCTGCTTTGAGTAATCTGCGCTTTAACTGCAAGATCAGTATTGATGCGGTAATGTCCTCCACCAAGGATATTCAAAAAGCCCTCGAAAAATACTATAGCCAATACGAAGAAGAAGAGGCTCTTGAAGATCTAAAAATGGATCCGGTACAAGAGCAGCATCCAGCTGAGAGCATTCAGAATATTGAAGAGGAGGCGCAGAAAAAACCGATTGTGCGCCTACTTAATGCCATCGTGTTGCAGGCGGTGATGCGCGGTGCATCGGATATCAATATCCGGCCGGAAAAGGACCGTGTGAATGTCTATTACCGTGTCGATGGCAAGATGCAGTATGTACGAACCTTGAGTCGCAACATTCTTCGGCCACTGGTCAGTCGCGTAAAGATCACGGGGCAGATGGATATCGCCGAACGGCGTCTGCCTCAGGATGGGCATGCACGAGTTATGCGTGGTAATCGCCAGATTGATTTGCGTTTGTCGGTGATTCCTACCGTCAATGGCGAAAGCGTGGTGATCCGCGTGCTGGATAAAGAGGTGGGGTTCAGACCGCTGTCGCAATTGGGCCTGCGTGAGCAGGAGCTGCAGATCATCAATCGGTTGATTACGCGGCCGCACGGCATGTTTTTGATCACCGGGCCGACCGGCGCAGGCAAATCAACCACGTTGTACGCGATTCTGAATGAAGTTAAAAAACGCAGCCCTCACATCCTGACGGTTGAAGACCCGGTTGAATATGACATGGAAGGTGTGGAGCAGGTGCAGATCTCTATCGCCAAGGGGTACACCTTTGCCCATGCACTGCGTCATTTCCTGCGTCATGACCCGGATGTGATCATGGTCGGTGAGATACGTGATGAAGAGACCGCGCACATTGCGGGCAAGGCGGCAATGACGGGGCATTTAGTATTCAGCACGCTGCATACCAATGATGCGCCATCGACGATCACTCGCCTGGTGGATATGGGAATCGCGCCATATCTGTTGAGCTCTGGTTTATTAGGAGTGATGGCCCAGCGCCTGGTGCGCGTTAATTGTGAGCAGTGCAAGGCGGAGGAGGTCATAGATCCGCATGTGCGCGAGAGTTTGTCATTGGAGCCACATGAGGTCTTCTTTCGGGGTGCAGGTTGCTACAAGTGCCATTACACGGGGTATTCCGGGCGTAACACAGTGGTCGAATTGTTGAATGTGACGCCGGAAATCTCAGAGATGATAATGGATGAGCGTTCATCGCGTGAGATCGGTGCCCGCGCCCGGCAGCAGGGGATGCAAAGCCTGCGTGAAAATGCGCTAGAGCTGGCGCGTAAGGGGATTACCTCGATCGAAGAGGTTTATGCGCTGGCGGCGGATTGAGGTGCGAGGGCGCGAATGACAGCCTGTGCGCTGCGTATGCCGCTGATGGCGGCGCCTTCAACGCATGCAGGATAGCCTGTATCAAGGTAGTCGCCCGCCAGCCATAGATTGTCGATGGGGGTGTCTGTCTGAGGTCTATACTGCGCCACACCTGAACGGCAGTTAAAGGTGGCATTTTGTTCACGCACAATGTGCCAGGCACTGGGCGCAGGCCAGCGTGGAAAATGACCGTGCAATTCACGACTCACTTCGTTAAATAACTTGCCGTCTTCCATCGCTGTATGGGCACCAGGGCCGCGAATCACAACTGCGATATGCCCCTGCTGTTGATCGTATGCCCATTGGCATAGGCCGCCGACCAAACCAATCATGGGCGTCGCTAATGTGATGTGGGGTGGATACTTTAGATAGACGGTGCAGATCGGTTGATAATCAATGTTGGCAATCTGTTGGCAAACAGGGCGTAACGTGTCGTGCGGCGATAGCAGTTGTTGGCTGATCGATGCAGGTGTTGCCAGAATCACGTGTTGCGGTTGTACCGTTTTATCTAGAAAGTGCAGTGTGTTGATACGGTTGCGCTCAACGGTGAATGCTTGCAGTGGCTGTTGATATTGAATCGATGATGCAAAACGTTGTTGCACGAGTCGCGGCAGGGCCTGACTGATGCCTCCGTCAAACAAGAGGATGTCCGAATCTTCGCGTGCATGGGCAAAGCATTCTTTCAACACGTGAATGAAAATCTTGCTGGAGGCATTTTCAATTGGTGTGCTCATTGCTGCCAGGCATAGCGGTCGCCATAGGAAGTCTATCAGGTTGCGCGTCTGACCTTGCTGACGCAACCATTCAGCTAAGGGTACATCTTCGTTTATTTCAAACTGATTGCGCGCCAAGCGTGCCGTTAGACGCAGGATGGTGCCGCGTTCGTGCATGGTAAGCCCTTGCGCGCGTAGCAAACCCAGGAACAGGTGTAGCGGGGGAGAGACATTGGCGATTTGAATCGTGATGCGTTGGGATTTGCCACGAATATCCAGGCGTAGCAGGTGGCGTTTAAGCCGCCGTGTTTCCTTCTTGCCGAAGCTGGCTAATAGCCGTTGCACATTATGATAGGCCCCCAACATCAGGTGATGACCACAGTCGAGCGGCCAGGGGCTGTCATCCAGTCTGCGGGCACGCCCACCTAAAGTGTCGGTCGCCTCGTATAGCGTGAATGGGATGTTGTGGCGATGCAGTTCAACCGCTGTCGCCAGTCCGGCCCAGCCGCCGCCGATAATGGCAACGCTCATGCGGCGGCTTTTTTCCACTGCCGCCAGCGGCGTTTTTCGGCGCGTGCCGTTTTCCAAGCCAGCCACAACTTGCGCAATGGTGTCAGTGAGATGCGGCGGTCCAGTACGTGATAACCATCGGCTTCAATCTCCTTGAGCGTCGCCTGATAGATGGCGGCCATGATAATGCCGCTTTTTTGCGAGTAGCGATCCGTCGCGGGTAATTGGCTGAAGGCCTTGTCGTAAAAGCTGTGCGCACGTTGTGCCTGAAATTTCATTAACTCAACGACGGCGGGGGACATCTTTTGATCGAGGATGTCGTCGACACTGACGCCAAAGCGTTCCATCTCGTCGGCGGGGATATAGATGCGGCCGCGTTGGGCATCTTCCGCGACATCGCGCAGGATGTTGGTGAGCTGGAAGGCCATGCCCAGGTTGTGGGCGTACTTTAGGGTCATGCGGTCTTGGTAGCCGAAGATTTCGGCCGCCATCAGGCCGACGACGGAGGCGACGCGATAACAGTACAGGCTCAGCTCTTTGAAGTTTTGGTAACTGAACTGATCCAGATCCATCGCCATGCCATCAATGATCTCGATGAAATGTTCTTGCGGCAGGTTAAAGACTTTGATGCTGGTGCTCAATGCTTGTGTCACCGGGTGACTGGGATTGCCGGCGAAGAGGGCGTTGACCTCTGAGCGCCACCATTCTAGCTTGATGCGGGCGACGTTGCTGTCGTCGCACTCATCGACCACGTCATCGACTTCGCGACAAAACGCATAGAGGGCTGTAATCGCCTGGCGCTGCTCAGGCGGCAAGAATAGGAAGCTGTAATAAAAACTGGAACCACTCTTGGCGGCCCGGTCCTGGCAGTACTGATCTGGAGTCATGACTATGGTGAGTGTTTAAACAAAAACGGGGCCTAAGGATACCGGACCCCGGCGGGGGATGCGAGTGGCTCTTATTTGATTATGGGCTTACGCGCGTTTTTTATTGTTGTCTTTGACCGCATTCTGTTGTGCGGTGGTTTGGGTGTCGGGGCTGTTTGATTGATTATCCAGTCCCGCGTCGGCATTTTCAAAGTAGGTGACAGCAGCGTTGTAGCTATCGAGTACACCTGTGAGCTCTGATCCGAGTTGCCCCATCAACTTGGAGAAGGTGCCAAAACGGTGATAAAGATTTTGCCCGGTTTGGCGCATCTCCTGTGCATCATTGGCGAAGGTCTGCTGACGCCAGGCGAAGGAGATTGCTTGTAAGAGGCTTAATAGATCTGATGGTGTGGCTACTACGACCTTATTATTGACGGATTCGTTTACCAGGTCAGGATCGATTTCCAGGGCAGAACTCAGGTAGTGATCGTTCAATACCAAGAGTAATGTCAGCGTGGGTTCCTTGGTGAACTGGGCGTTATATACACGGCTCGACATCTCGCGCATCCGTTCACGCAGTTTTCGGGCATGGGTCTCCATGTGCCAAGTGCGGACTGAGGCGTCGGGGGCCTGGCAAACATTGACGTACGGTTCCAACGGTGCATTCATGTCGATGGCGATGATGTCCCCAGCTGGGGTCTCCACCTGACAGGGCGGGAATAGTTTTTGTTCGCCAGCTTTGTCTTCCGATTGTTCGCTACAGCATGAACGGTAATGATCCGTCATGTAGCTAAGATCCAGCAGATGCTTGAGGGTGTTGCGCGCCCAGTGGCGACGGGCCTCGGGGTCGGCCAGTGCAGATGCGATTTGACGTGAGCTCCCGCGGCCAAGTTTTTGAGGGGCCTTCATTATGTCTAATTGTTGGTGGATCAGTTGTGAGGCCTTTTCTTTTTCGCGGCTGATGCGTTTGACCTGCTGGTCGGCGCTGTGCAGGCTCACTTGTAGGGGTTTGAGGATGGCCTCGACAAAACGATCATTCCCGCCGCCCGGGAGTTTGGCCTCGGGGGCGTCAGTGGTGATGTCGGTCAGGGTTTTACTGATATCAAAGCGCATTTGCTCTGCGCGAGATAATTGTTGATGGCTGACTGAACGTTCGTTGGCAAATTTATCGTTTAGGGCGACATATTTCTCACGCAGGGCCTCGATCTGGTGGCGCGAGTGGACGCGATCCATCAGGTAACCGAGTATGGCAGATACCACAGCGACGAGGCCGATTGCTGCAATAATGCTGAGTTGATCCATGTGGCGTCCTTGTTACGTATCGTTATGACGGTTGTAGCTCGTTGGCTGCGCAATATCGGTCCAGCCAGCTCAGTATCTCTTGCGGCGAATTGATCATGGCGTCAGCGCCCCAGTCGGCAGGGTGGTCATGGTCGCCGATATAGCCGAACAGAGCGGCCAGGGTGGGCATGCCTGCGCGCTTTCCTGCCTCGATGTCACGCTGCGCGTCACCTACGTAGATGCATTCATGCGCCTCGCAGCCGACCAGGCTGCAGGCAAAATGCATCGGCATAGGATCGGGTTTTTTACGGCTGGTGGTATCGCCAGAGACGATGCAGGCCGCACGTGAATCCAGATTGAGTTCACGTAGCAATGGTTCGGTCAGCCAGCTGGGTTTATTGGTGACGATGCCCCATGCCATGCCGCGCGCTTCCAGGGTGTTGAGTACCTCGTCCATGCCGGGGAAGAGGCGTGTCTTGCGCGCAATATTTTCGCGATAGACATCGAGCAGGCGGTTGCGGATCTCGTCAAAACCATCATCGCCATCCTCGAGCTCAAACCCCAAATAAATCAACGCAGCCGCACCGTGCGAGACGATGGGGCGAATGACATCGTAGGACAAGGTATGACGGCCTTGCTCATCAAGTACGATGTTGAGGGCGTCAGCGAGGTCTGGCGCGGTATCGGCCAAGGTTCCATCCAGATCAAAGAGTACGGTTCGCACAGATGCGTTCATTCCAAGAGTCATCTTTAAGGCTCTATCGGCTCAATAGTTCAATTGTTGAATTTTCTGACAGGCTTATATGGCCTTGGTCGCGTAGGCTAGGTAATTGACGTCGAGGTCATTGCCCAGGCTGTACTGGCGGCTAAGGGGGTTGTAGCTCATGCCAGTCAGGTCCTGTAGCTCCAGGCCGGCGTGACGGGCCCAGGTCTCCAGCTCGGACGGGCGGATAAACTTCTGATAGTCATGGGTGCCCTTGGGCAGCATGCGCAACAGGTATTCGGCGCCGACGATGGCCAGGGCATAGGCCTTGGGGGTGCGATTGAGGGTGGAGAAAAAGACTTTGCCACCCGGTTTGACGAGTCGTGCGCAGGCGGCAATGACTGACGCCGGGTCTGGCACGTGCTCCAGCATCTCCATGCAGGTGACGACGTCGTAGGACTCGGGCCGCTCTGCGGCCAGTTCCTCGGCGGTGATCTGGCGATAATCGACCTGGATGCCGGACTCGAGCGCATGCAGGCGGGCGACGGTGAGTGGGGTCTCGCCGGCGTCGATGCCGCTGACGCGGGCGCCACGCGCCGACATGCTTTCCGCCAGGATGCCGCCGCCACAGCCGACATCGAGCACGTCCTTGCCGGTGATGTTGGCACGCTGGTCGATGTAGTTGAGCCGCAATGGGTTGATGTCATGCAGCGGCTTGAATTCACTTTGGGTGTCCCACCAGCGCGAGGCGATTTCCTCGAATTTGTTGACCTCGCCACGATCGATATTGGGCTGGGAGGGGGTGGCTGTTGTGTTCATGTTGTTTGTCTCTTTCTAATTCTAACTTTATGAATTTTCGCGATCTTTGGTGGCGATTTTTTCGCCCCAGGCCAGGGCCCGGCGCTTGATGTCGGTTTCGTCGAGTGTGGTCAGGCGGCCTTCCTTCAGCAGGTGTTTACCCGCCACCCAGACATCCGATACCTGCTCGCGGCCGCAGGCGTAGACCAGCTGTGAAATCGGATTGTAGATGGGCTGCTGCCACAAGTCGCTGAGGCGGACGGCGGTGATGTCGGCCGCCTTGCCAGGGGTCAGCGAGCCGGTGTCGTCGTCGATGCCGAGGGCGATGGCGCCGTTGAGCGTGGCCATGCGCAGCGCCGTTTGCGCCGGTACGGCGCTGGCGTCACCGGCGACGGCCTTGGCCAGCAGTGCGGCGGTGCGCATCTCGCCGAACATGTCCAGATCGTTGTTGCTGGCGGCGCCGTCGGTGCCGAGGCAGACATTGACCCCGGCCGCCAGCAGCTTGGCCAGCGGCGTGAAGCCGGAGGCGAGCTTGAGGTTGGATTCGGGGCAGTGCAGCACATGGCAGTTGTTGGCGGCGACCAGCGCGATCTCGTCGTCGGTCAGTTGGGTCATGTGCACGGCCAGCAGGCGCGGCGAGAGCAAACCCAGTTGTTCCAGGCGGGCCAGCGGGCGTTGCTGATGGTGTTGCAGGCTGCCCGAGATCTCATCGGCGGTCTCGTGGACGTGGATGTGGATCGGGACGTCCAGCTCTTCGGCCAGCGTGCCGACCTTGCCGAGTGGTGCATTGGACACGGTATAGGGGGCGTGCGGTGCAAACGCAGTGTTGATCAGCGGGTGATGTTTGAATTCATCGTGCAGCTTGAGGCCTTTGCTGATGTATTCGTCGGCATTGGCCGCCCACACGGTCGGGAAGTCGATCAGGATCATGCCGATGGTGGCGCGCATGTGGGCCGCGGCGGCGGCATGGGCGCTGACGTTCGGGAAGAAGTACATGTCGTTGAAACAGGTGGTGCCGCCCTTGATCATCTCGGCCATCGCCAGTTCGGTGCCGTCGCGGACGAAGTCCGGGCTGATCCATGCCGCTTCGGCGGGCCAGATGTGGTCGTTGAGCCACTCCATCAGCGGCAGGTCGTCGGCCAGTCCACGAAACAGCGACATTGCGGCATGGGTGTGGGTGTTGATCAGGCCGGGGATCAGGGCATGTTCGGTCAGGCTGTGTTCGGTGTCGGCCTGATAACGCTGGCGGGCGGTGTCGGTCGGCAGGATGTCGACGATGCGGCCATCGCGGATGGCGATGCTGTGGTCGGCGAGACTGCCGTCCTGGTTAACCGGGATCACCCAGCGGGCATGAATTAAGGTCGTGACTCGTTCCATGACTGTCCTCTGAAATACGCGAAGACAGCCAGTATAACGACTGGCGCGAGGAAGTCACTGGCGATGTAATAACGCAGGTTTAACGGGCGAGGTGTACGGCGTAGATCGATACCTGGCGATTGCGGGCGCGGCCGACACGGGTCCAGTTTTCATCGATGGGTGTGGTCTCGCCCAGCCCGGTGGCTCTCACCAATTCAGGGGCAATGCCTTTGAGCGTGAGATAGGCACGCACCGACTTGAGGCGGCGTTCGGATAATTTGAAATTGTAATTGCTGGTGCCGACTTCATCGGTGTTGCCGTCGACGAGCAGGCGTTGCACGGTGGGGTTGGCCTTGATGTAATCGGCGGCGGCCTCCAGTGCCTGCTGGCCCTCGGCGGTCAGCGTGGCGGCGTCATGTTCAAAAAGTACCGGGCTGAGGCGAACGTATTCAAACGGGAGCAGGCGTGGTTCGATGTAGGCAGGGGGCTCGGTGACGATGGTCTCTGAATCTGTGGTCTCAACGGTTTGCAGGTTGGATTGGACGCGAATCGATTCTGGTACGCCTGGCTGTTGATCGTCCCACAGGCCTTGCGTGGAGAGTGTGGATACCGCCTGTGCATTGCCCGCGGCAAAGGCAAGCAGAAAAAGTCCCAGGCTCAGTGGCTTCTTTGTACTCATCTCGAATCCCCAACGACACTCAATGTTGCTCTTGAAAGGTATATCGTCCTACAGCTGCGCCTGTTTAATCAAATGGTCCGTGCGCAGGCGGCTTGGGGTATCATGTGCGCTTTTTAGTCTGGAGCCTAGGAATGTCGCAGCAGCATGACAAGATCCGCGCGGTTGAGTGGCGCGAGCAGTGTTTGTGGTTATTGGATCAACGCAAATTACCGCATGTCGAGGAGTGGCTGCGTCTGGAGACTGCGGCGGCGACGGCCGATGCGATCCGCGACATGGTCGTGCGCGGTGCGCCAGCGATTGGAGTGAGTGCGGCCTTCGGTGTGGTGCTGGCCGCCCGCGCGCGTTTTGCGGCCGTGGGTGCAGGCTGGAAACAGGCACTCGAGGCGGATCTGGCTGTGTTGGCGCAGTCGCGGCCGACGGCGGTGAATCTGTTCTGGGCATTGGACCGCATGCGTGGGCTGATCGCCACCCTGGTCGATGCGGCTGACCCCACCCAGGCACTGCTGGACGAGGCGCAGCGCATCCACGATGAAGACATCGCCGCCAACCGTCGTATGGGTGAGCTGGGCGCGGCCCTGATCGACGGCCCATGCAACGTGTTGACGCACTGCAACACCGGATCGCTGGCGACCGGCGGTTATGGCACCGCGCTGGGTGTGATCCGCTCTGCCTACAGTCAGGGCCGGATCGAACACGTGTTTGCCGATGAAACACGGCCGTGGCTGCAGGGTGCGCGCCTGACCGCCTGGGAGCTGGTGACTGACGAGATCCCTGCGACGCTGCTGGCGGAAGGGGCCGCGGCGACCCTGATGAAGCAGGGCAAGGTCAAATGGGTGATCGTGGGCTCAGACCGCATCACCGCCAATGGCGATGTCGCCAACAAGATCGGCACCTATTCACTGGCGGTCAATGCCCGCCACCACGGCGTGAAATTTATGGTCGTCGCACCGACCTCGACCGTCGACATGGCGCTGACCTCAGGTGACGACATTCCGATCGAACAGCGGCCGCAGTCCGAGGTGTTGAGTCTCGGTGGTCAGCGTATTGCGCCGGAGGGGGTCAATGCCTGGAACCCGTCTTTCGATGTCACGCCCGCAGAGCTTGTAGATGCCATTGTGACCGAAAAGGGCGTGGTGCTATCGCCCACGGCCGAGAAAATGGCTCAGATGATGTCTCAGGGCGATTAATCGGTGTCGAGGGGCATATTTAAGTGTGGTTTCGGGGGCAGCTGTGTTAAGCTTTGGCGCTTTAAATAATTAGAGGGTGGAGGGGCGATTCGCTGAGCGAGCCGTTGACGAGAGACACCCCGCCGAGAGTGCAACATCTTGATCACACATTAAATAAGACGAAAAGCATCTATGGCTGATTTTGCCCAGGAAGTACTCCCGATTTCGATCGAGGAGGAGATGAAACAGTCGTACATGGGGTATGCGATGGCCGTTATAGTCGGCCGCGCACTGCCCGATGTGCGGGACGGTCTAAAACCGGTGCACCGGCGCGTGTTGTTTGCAATGAGCGAGCTGGGGAACGACTGGAACAAACCCTACAAAAAATCGGCGCGTATCGTCGGTGACGTCATCGGTAAATATCACCCTCACGGCGATTCAGCCGTCTACGACACCATCGTCCGTATGGCGCAGCCGTTTTCGCTGCGTTACATGCTGGTCGACGGCCAGGGTAACTTCGGTTCGATCGACGGTGACTCCGCCGCGGCCATGCGTTATACCGAAGTGCGCATGGCGCGCATTGCCCACGAGCTGCTGGCCGACCTCGACAAAGAGACGGTCGATTTTGTCCCCAACTACGACGAATCTGAAAGCGAGCCGTCGGTCTTCCCGGCGCGCATCCCGAACCTGTTGATCAACGGCTCGGCCGGTATCGCGGTAGGTTTGGCGACCAACATCCCGCCGCACAATCTGACCGAGGTGATCAACGCCTGCGTCGCGCTGGTCGATGATCCGTCGATCGGTATCGCCGATCTGATGGGGCACATTCCCGGTCCTGACTTCCCAACCGCCGCCATCATCAATGGCGCGGCGGGCATCCACGAGGCCTACCACACCGGCCGTGGCCGCATCTATCTGCGCGCCCGCGCCGAGATCGAGGTCGATGAGGCACGCGACAAGCAGACCATCATCATCACCGAACTGCCGTACCAGGTGAACAAGGCCAACCTGCTCGAGAAGATCGCCGAGCTGGTCAAAGAGAAAAAGGTTGAAGGCATCACCGAACTGCGCGACGAGTCGGACAAGGACGGTCTGCGCGTGGTGATCGAGCTGCGCCGTGGCGAGACCGGCGAGGTCGTGCTCAACAATCTGTATCAATACACCCAGCTGCAGAATGTCTTCGGCATCAACATGGTGGCGCTGGTCGATGGCCAACCCAAGCTGCTCAACCTCAAGCAGATGCTCGAGGCCTTCATCCGCCATCGCCGTGAGGTGGTGACGCGGCGCACGATCTTCGAACTGCGCAAGGCGCGTGAGCGTGCCCATATCTTGGAAGGCCTGGCGGTGGCGCTGGCCAATATCGACCCCATCATCGCCCTCATCAAGGCGGCACCGAACCCGGCCGAGGCGAAGATCGGCCTGATTGCCCAGACCTGGGAGTCGGGGATAGTGCGCGAGATTCTGGCCCGCTCCGGTGCCGAGAGTTCGCGCCCTGACGGACTCGCCAAGGAGTTTGGTCTGCTGGAGAGTGGTTACCGCCTCTCCGATGCCCAGGCCCAGGCGATCCTCGAGCTGCGCCTGCACCGCCTCACCGGCCTGGA
>DHYU01000016.1 GCA_002415485.1 Proteobacteria bacterium UBA5122 | reverse complement strand
AGGTCTTGCCCGACCCGGTCACACCCAACAGCACCTGATGGGCCAAACCATCATTCAAACCCTCAACCAGGGTCTCGATGGCCAACGGCTGATCACCGGCCGGTGGAAACGGTGAATTTATTTGAAAACTTTTACTCATGGGGATTTAGTGACGCCAGTGAATACAGTAATATACCACCTATTTGTTGATCACCACCTGCACTAGAGGGGCTCTACTTGAACATCCAACTTTCCAGCCGCGTTCAAAGCATCAAACCATCGCCGACACTGGCCATTACCGCCAAGGCAAAAGAACTGAAAGCAGCCGGAAAGGACATCATTGGCCTCGGTGCCGGTGAACCCGATTTCGATACCCCGGAGCACATCAAGCAGGCGGCCATCGAGGCCATCAACAATGGCTTTACCAAATACACTGCGGTCGATGGCACGCCCGAGCTGAAACAGGCCATCGCCAACAAATTCAAACGTGACAACGGCCTGGATTACGACGCGGATCAGATCCTGGTCTCGTGTGGCGGCAAACAAAGCTTTTTTAATCTGGCCCAGGCAATGATCAATCCCGGCGACGAGGTCATCATCCCCGCGCCGTATTGGGTCTCCTACCCTGACATGGTCCTGCTGGCCGAAGGGCGCCCGGTGATTCTGGCGGCAGGCATCGAACAAGGCTTCAAGGTCACGCCCGAACAATTGGAACAGGCGATCACACCACGCACCCGTTTGTTTGTCATCAACAGCCCGTCCAACCCCACCGGCGTGGCCTATACACGCGCCGAACTGGCGGCACTGGCTGAAGTCCTGAAGAGACACCCGCATGTCGTCATCGCCACCGACGACATGTACGAACACATCCTGTGGACGAACGAACCCTTCTGCAACATCCTGAATGTCTGCCCGGAACTGTACGAGCGTACCATCGTGCTCAATGGCGTCTCCAAGGCCTACTCGATGACTGGCTGGCGTATCGGCTACGCCGCAGGCCCGGCGCAACTGATCAAGGCGATGAAGAAGGTGCAATCTCAAAGCACCTCCAACCCGACATCGATCTCGCAAGTCGCGGCACAAGTTGCGCTGGATGGCGATCAAAGCTGCATCAAGACCATGCTCAAATCATTCAAAGAGCGTCATGACTTCGTCGTTGAGCAACTGAACCTGATCCACGATGTACACTGCCTGCCCGGCGATGGCACCTTCTACGCCTTCCCATCGGTGCAAGGCATCATCAACAGCCAACGCGGCCTCGACGACGATGTCGCCCTCGCCGACTGGCTGCTCAATGAAACCGGCGTTGCGCTAGTCCCTGGCTCCGCCTTTGGTGCCCCCGGCTATCTGCGCCTGTCCTTCGCCACCAGCATGAACAACCTGCAACAGGCGATGACCCGTTTGAAAAATGCGCTGGGGACCGACGCGTAAACCGACCGCACACAAAACCGGTTACCGCCGCGTAACCGGTTTTACCCTGATCGAACTCATCATTACCCTTGCCGTTATTGCTATTCTCGCCGGCCTGACCGGCCCCAGCATCTACCGCAGCATCATTCAAAGCCGCCTCAGCGCCACCGTCAACGAGATCGCCACCGACCTCAACCTCGCCCGCTCCGAGGCATTGCGCCGTGGTCACGCCGTCGTGTTATGCAAAAGTGGCGACGGCCAACAATGCACACGCCAGGGCGACTGGCAGCAAGGCTGGTTGTTATTCAATGATCCCAATAACGACAAACAATTCGACCCCGACAGCGAACAATTACTCAAGGTACGCGGCACATATCCTGAACATACCCAGATCAACAACTCGCGGCACTACATCCGTTTCTCGGCCCGCGGCAACGCCCATGGCAGCAACAGCACCTTTCACGTCTGTGATGCCGCCGGCAGTGTTGCGCGCAGAGGTGTCATCCTCGCTGCCAGCGGTAAAATCAGTAACAATGAAGATGAGATTAATCGACATTGCCCAGACTAATCATCCTCCAGGCAAATCTTCCAGACATAAAAAAAGGTCCCTCGCGGGACCTTTTTTATCTGCCTAGGCAGTGAGTCGACTTAGCCTGCGGCCTCGTCAACGGCCTTCATGCTCAAGCGGATACGACCTTGCTTATCCACTTCCAGCACTTTGACCTTGACCACATCACCTTCGGCCAGTTTGTCGGCCACATTCTCTACGCGCTCGTTTGAGATTTGCGAGATGTGAACCAGACCGTCTTTGCCGGGCAGAATAGTAACGAAAGCACCGAAGTCCATCAGCTTGGCAACCTTACCTTCGTAAATCTTGCCCACTTCGACATCGGCCACCAGATCCAGGATGCGACGCTTGGCCTCTTCACCAGCCGCCTTATCGACAGAGGCAACCTTGACGGTACCGTCGTCATCCAGATCGATTGTCGTGCCGGTCTCTTCAGTCAGCGCACGGATCGTGGCGCCGCCCTTGCCGATGACATCACGGATGCGATCAGGATTGATCTTGAAGGTGATGATGCGCGGTGCAAATTCAGACAGCTCTTCACGTGCACAGTTGATGACCTTACTCATCTCACCCAGGATGTGCAGACGACCACCCTTGGCTTGAGTCAACGCGGCATCCATGATTTCACGGGTGATACCTTGGATCTTGATATCCATCTGCAGTGCAGTGACACCAGACTCAGTCCCGGCCACTTTGAAGTCCATATCGCCCAGGTGATCTTCGTCACCCAGGATGTCGCTCAATACTGCAAAACGGCCTTCTTCTTTGATCAGGCCCATCGCGATACCGGCCACAGGCGCCTTCAACGGAATGCCCGCATCCATCATCGACAGCGAACTACCACAGACAGAGGCCATCGAAGATGAACCGTTAGACTCAGTGATCTCGGAAACCACGCGCACAACGTAAGGATAGTTTTCCATTTGCGGCATCACCGCCTGTACACCACGCTTGGCCAGACGACCGTGACCGATTTCACGACGCTTGGGACTGCCGACCATGCCGGTCTCGCCGACGCAGAATGGAGGGAAGTTATAGTGCAGCATGAAGGGCTCTTTACGCTCGCCTTCAATCGCATCGATCAGCTGTGCATCTTTGCCAGTACCCAAGGTGGTCACCACCAGAGCCTGGGTTTCACCACGGGTGAACAGGGCTGAACCATGGGCGCGTGGCAGCACACCAACGCGGATGGTGATCGGACGCACAGTGCTGTTGTCACGACCGTCAATACGTGGGCTGCCATCCAGGATGCGACCACGGACAATACGTTTTTCAAGGCTGCCGACGGCATCGTTCACCGTGCCAGCATCCCATTGCGCGCCTTCAGCCGCAGCCAATGCGTCAACCACAGCCGTACGGATCTCACCCAGCTTGGCGTAACGATCCTGCTTGTCGCTGATTTGATAGGCCTCGGTCAATTGAGCACCGGCCTGCTGTTGAATCGCCGCCGCCAGGGCCTCGTCTTTGGCAGGGGCAACCCACTCCCAGCGAGGTTTACCGACTTCAGCAGCCAGCTCACGCACGGCCTTGATAACAACCTGCATCTGCGCATGGCCAAACATGACAGAGTCCAGCATCACCTGCTCTGGCAACTCTTTGGCTTCTGATTCAACCATCAGTACCGCATCTTCGGTACCGGCAACCACCAGGTCCAGATCAGACTTGGCCAATTGAGAGTTGGTTGGGTTCAATACAAATTCGCCATTGATGTAACCCACGCGCGCCGCACCCAGCGGGCCATCGAATGGTACACCAGAGATAGACAGCGCAGCAGAGGCACCGATCATGGCTGGAATATCTGGATCGATATCGGTGTCGAGCGATACCACAGTGGCAATGATTTGAACTTCGTTGGTGAAGCCCTTAGGAAACAACGGACGCACCGGGCGATCGATCAGACGAGAGGTCAGCGTCTCTTTCTCGGTCGGGCGGCCTTCGCGTTTGAAGAATCCACCGGGGATCTTACCGGCAGAATAGGTACGTTCTTGGTAGTTCACAGTCAGCGGGAAAAAATCGCGGCCTGGCTCAGCGTCCTTCTTGGCGACACAAGTCACCAGTACGGCGGTATCGCCAACACTGCACATTACAGCGCCAGTGGCTTGACGAGCGATTTCTCCGGTTTCGAGGGTGACGGTTTGATTACCGTATTGAAATACCTTCTTAGTGGCGGTCATTAAATTTCCTTAACGTTCTTTGGATCAAATCTTCATGACAGGGCCGGCATCTCTCTTTTTCCAACCCCCAAACGAACAACAGGCTGCCAATGCTCTTTGACACGGCAGCCTGTCAGACTTAGTCATGCATGTCGCTTAGCGGCGCAGACCAAGGCGTGAAATCAGATCACGATAACGAGCCAGATCCTTATCCTTCAGGTAGTCCAGCAGTTTGCGGCGCTGGCTTACCATTCTCAACAGACCTTGACGTGAGTGGTGGTCATGGTTATGAGACTTGAAATGATCAGACAGTTGATCGATACGAGCACTCAACAGTGCAACTTGTACTTCAGGAGAACCAGTGTCCCCCGCAGAACGCTGAAAGTCACCAACGACTTTCTGCTTTGCTTCATTACTCAAAGGCATGTTTACTCCCGGTAAATACCCTATTTGCTGCGCCAATCAGCGAGCAGACGTTAAATAAAAACAATAGCTTGGCAGCGACTCAGGCCGCTCCAAGCAAAATTCAGCAAGCTGGATGCACTCACCGACGAACTTACCGTCCTGGCCAATCAGCTCAACAAGGCGCGTATTTTAAGCCCTGACGCGGGGAGTGACAAGACCAAAATACGCCAACACCCCTAAAAACAGTCATTTGTCACCGGAGTCGGCACTAACTCGCCAACATCCGCTTCGGCGCGACGCGGCCATCTTCCAGAATATGACCAATGCCGAGAAACCCATGCTGCTCGCCAAACAGCTTAACCAACCCCTGTTGCGGCGCCTTCGACACCCATACCGCCTGACCACGGAGCACGAAAAACTCCATGTCACTGCTCAGGTGCACCTCAGGCCAATCGTTCAGCGCCTGCTCCATCAGCAGCATCACCGCGTCCAAGGCCTCAAAACCATCAGCCTTGATCGTATGTAACTGTTCGAGCGTATAGGTTTCTTCCAACCGAAACGGCATCGCCAGCGTGCGGCGCAGCTCAACCACGTGCGCCCCACAGCCCAAGACCGCACCGATATCTTCCGCCAACACCCGGATATACGTGCCCTTGGAACATTCAACCCTTAACCGCAGGTGTTGTTCATCCCAGCTCAACAACTCTAATCGATGAATCACCACTGCGCGCGCCTCGCGCTCGACCTCAACCCCCTGGCGCGCCAATTTATACAGCGGCTGACCATTCTGTTTGATGGCCGAATACATGGGCGGGGTTTGATCAATGGGACCACGAAAGGTGGCGAGCACGGATTCAATTCTGGCGGTATCAAGCGCCGGCACCGGCAACTCCTCGATCACCTCGCCCTCAATGTCGCCGGTACTGGTCCGCTGACCCAACCGAATCAGCGTCTCGTAACCCTTGTCGGCATCGAGCAAAAAGGCAGAGATCTTGGTGGCTTCACCCAAACATACGGGCAACAGGCCGGTGGCGATAGGATCGAGGCTGCCGGTATGACCGGCCTTTTGTGCCGCAAACAGGTTTTTGACCTTTTGCAACGCAGAGTTGGATGACATACCCGCCGGCTTATCGAGCAATACAATGCCGTTGACCGGACGCCCCCGTTTCCGTCGTGCCACGCGAACAACCTGCCTTAATCTTTACGATCGGAGGCAATCGCCGCATCGATCAGCGCGCTGAGATTGGCGCCGCGCTCGACAGATGCGTCATAGACAAAATGCAGATTGGGCACCACGCGCATGATCATGCGTTTGCCGAGTTCACGACGCAAAAAGCCGGACGCACTGTTCAGCCCCTTCAACGCCTCGTCGACCTCATGCCCACTCTCCAACATGCTGATGAAGATCTTGGCATGGGACAGATCACGACTCACCTCTACCCCGGAAATCGTGATCAGCCCCACACGCGGGTCTTTGACTTCGAACTGAATCAGCTGCGCCAACTCCCGCTGGATCTGGGCGGCGACGCGCTGTGGACGACTAAACTCTCTCGGCATGACTATTGATCCAGGGCATTACGCCAGCTTCTTCGCCACTTCGATGCGCTCGTAGACTTCGATCTGGTCGCCTGCACGCACGTCGTTGTAGTCCTTCACGCCGATACCACACTCGGTACCTGCACGGACTTCGCTGACGTCATCCTTGAAGCGACGCAATGACTCCAGTTCGCCCTCGTAGATCACCACGTTGTCACGCAGCACACGAATCGGATTGTTGCGCTTGACGGTACCTTCGATGACCAAACAACCCGCAATCGCACCAATCTTCGGCGAACGGAATACATCGCGCACCTCGGCCAGACCGATGATCTCTTCTCTGATCTCGGGTGACAACATGCCAGACAGCGCACTCTTCACCTCATCGATCACATCGTAGATAACACTGTAATAATGCAGGTCGACACCGGCGTCCTGTGCAATGCGCTTGGCAGAACCATCTGCACGCACGTTAAAGCCGATCATGATCGCTTGCGAGGCCAGGGCCAGGTTGACATCAGACTCGGTGATACCACCGACGCCGCTGGCGATAATCTTGACGCGAACCTCATCATTCGACAGCTTGGTCAACGAATCACGCAGCGCCTCGGCGCTACCCTGCACGTCGGCCTTGACCACCAAGTTGAGCGTCGCGACCTTGCCTTCTTCCATTTGCGAGAAGACATCTTCCAGCTTGGCCGCCTGTTGCCGCGCCAATTTCACATCGCGGAACTTGCCTTGACGGAACAACGCAATTTCGCGCGCCTTACGTTCTTCGCCGACCACCGTCGCATGATCACCCGCATCCGGCGTGCCCGACAGACCCAAGACCACCACTGGAATCGATGGGCCAGCTTCGGTCACTGGCTTGCCGTTTTCGTCAAACATGGCGCGCACACGGCCATATTCTTTACCGACCACCAGCACATCACCCTTGCGCAGCGTACCGCTTTGCACCAGGATCGTTGCCACCGCACCGCGGCCCTTGTCCAGGCTGGACTCAACCACAATACCGCTGGCAGCGGCATCACGCACGGCCTTCAGCTCCAGAACCTCGGCCTGCAACAGCACTGCATCCAACAGACCGTCGATACCGTCACCGGTCTTGGCAGAGACATGGGCAAACATGGTGTCACCACCCCACGCCTCAGGGATTACACCGTGCGTCGTCAGTTCATTCTTCACGCGATCCGGATCAGCCTCAGGCTTATCGATCTTGTTCACAGCAACTACGATCGGCACCTCGGCCGCACGAGCATGCTGAATCGCCTCGATCGTTTGTGGCATCACGCCGTCGTCAGCAGCAACGACCAGGATAACGATATCCGTCGCCTTGGCACCGCGGGCACGCATCGCGGTAAACGCCGCGTGTCCAGGGGTATCCAGGAAGCTGATCATGCCCTTGTCGGTTTCAACGTGATAGGCACCGATGTGCTGGGTNNACCATGGTCAACGTGACCCATGATGGTAACAACCGGCGCACGCGACTCCAGCTCGCCGTCTTCACTTGATACGGCCAGCATTTCCGCTTCCACGTCATCTTCACGCAGCAGCTTGACCTTATGCCCCAATTCTTCGACAACGATGGATGCGGTCTCTTGGTCGATGACCTGATTGATCGTGACCATGGTACCCATCTGCATCATGACCTTGATCACTTCTGCAGCCTTGATCGACATCTTGGCTGCCAATTCAGCGACAGTGATCGTCTCAGAGATGGCGACTTCATGCACGATCGGTGCAGTCGGCCTTTGGAAACCATGTTGCGCACCCGAGCTGACAACTACCTTGCCACCCTTGCCCGGCTTCTTCTTGCGACGACCAGACACATCGGCCGCCACGTGCAATTCCTCACGACCGGAACGCGCCTTGCGTCCCTTGCCAAACTCGTCAAAGTCTTCATCACGCTTCTGACGCTTCTTGGGCTTGCGATCCTTGCCATCTTTGGCAGTGGCTGCTGCCTCGCCACCCGCGGTTGCTTCCTCAGCAGGCGCAGCGACGACTGTCGTGGTTTGCTTGGCCTTTTCCTCAGCCTCGCGACGCGCCTGCTCTTCGGCCTCGGCCTTGCGACGCACCTCTTCCTCTTCGGCACGCTTGCGCTCTTCAGCGGCCAGCTTGCGCGCCTCCTCTTCAGCGGCGATACGCGCCACCTCTTCGGCACGACGTTGCTCTGATTCAGCGAGTTTGCTTTCCAGGTGCGCCTTTTCATCGGCAACGGCAACACTGCGTTTGACGTAAGTGCGACGCTTGCGCACCTCTACGCTGACAGTCTTCGACTTACCTTGAGAGGTCTGCTTCAGCTCACTGACTGTTTTGCGCTTCAGGGTAATCTTCTTCGGGCTGTTTTCACCCGCCACCTCTTTCGCATCATCCTTGCGCAAATGCTTCAGTAACTGCATTTTTTCATCATCACTGATCTTTTCTTCAGCACCGCCGACAGATACCCCTGCCTCGCCCAATTGGACAAGCAGACGATCCACCGGAATACCGACAGCTTCCGCTAATTGTTTAACTGTTACTTCTGACATAGGTGGCAACTCCCACTTCAGGTCGTGTGTCTCTTATTCGAACCAGTGCGCGCGTGCAGTCATGATAATTTTGCTGGCGCGGGCCTCATCCAGGCCCTCGATATCAACGATATCGTCTACCGCCTGCTCAGCCAGGTCTTCACGCGTCACTACCCCCATGGCAGCCAGCTTGTACGCCAGCTCTTCTGTCATACCATCCAGATCCAGCAGATCCTGGGCAGGCGCCTCACCTGAGGCGGCCTCTTCTGTGGCAATCGCCTTGGTCAGCAACACATCTCGCGCACGATTACGCAATTCTTCAACGATGTCCTCGTCAAATTCATCAATTTCCATCATTTCCTGGATAGGCACATAAGCGATCTCTTCGATCGAGGTAAATCCTTCCTGTACCAGGATCATGGCCACATCTTCATCCACATCCAGTTGATCCATAAAACCTGAAAGAATGTTCGCCGTTTCCTGCTCGCTCTTTTCTTCAGCTGCAGACTCGGTCATCACATTCAGTTCCCAATGGGTCAACTGACTGGCCAAACGCACGTTCTGTCCGCCGCGACCAATCGCTTGCGACAGATTTTCTTCGTTGACAGCCACATCCATCGAACCCTTGTCTTCATCCACAACGATTGACACCACTTCGGCTGGTGACATGGCGTTGATCACGAACTGGGCTGGATTTTCATCGAACAATACGATGTCGACGCGCTCACCTGCCAGCTCGTTGGAAACCGCCTGCACGCGTGAGCCACGCATGCCGACGCAGGCGCCGATAGGATCGATACGTGCATCATTAGTCTTGACTGCAATCTTGGCGCGCACGCCTGGATCACGCGCCGCAGACACGATCTCAATCAAACCTTCACCGGCCTCAGGCACTTCCAGCTTGAACAACTCAATCAACAGTTCTGGGCAGGTGCGGCTGACAAACAGCTGCGGGCCGCGTGGCTCAGGACGCACATCACGCAGATAACCACGCACGCGGTCACCCGGGCGCAACGATTCACGTGGAATCATGTCGTCACGGGCAATGATCGCCTCGACATTGCTACCCAGATCCAGAATCACACTGCCGCGATCATTGCGCTTGACGATACCCATGATCAGCTCGCCGATGCGACCTTTATAGGCATCCACAACTTGTGCACGCTCTGCCTCACGCACCTTTTGCACAATCACCTGTTTGGCGGTTTGCGCAGCGATACGACCGAAGTCGACAGACTCCATCGGCTCTTCAATATACTCACCCGCCTGAATACCTGGTTGTGCACCTTGGGCATCGGCCAGCATGATTTGACGCTCAGGACTTTCAAAGTCCTCTTCATTATCGACTACCAACCAACGACGAAATGTCTCGTAGCTGCCGTTATCACGGTTAATCGCGACACGGGCATCAATCTCGCCTTCATGGCGTTTCTTGGTTGCGGTCGCCAGCGCACTTTCGATCGCTTCGAAGATAATTTCTTTGCCGACGCCCTTTTCGTTGGAAACGGCATCAACAACCAGCAGTATTTCTTTACTCATCAGTTACGCCCCAATCACACTGCGAAACACGTCGACTGTTGTCGGTCAACAACGACGTCCCATGTCTACTGAATAAAAATCAATCAAACACGGGCACCAAACGCGCCCGTTCAATGTCAGCCAGCGATACCTCTACCGACTCACCATCCACATCCAAACTCACGACCTGCCCATCACACCCCACCAACTTGGCGGTAATGTTACGGCGACCGTCGATCACATGCGCCAACCGCAGTTTGACCTGCTGCCCGGCAAAACGCTGGTAATGTTCAGCCACAAACAGCGGCCGATCCATGCCCGGCGAAGAAATCTCCAAGCTGTATTGACCGGAAATCGGGTCTTCCACATCCAATACACTGCTCAGCTGACGACTGACAGCCTCACAATCGTCCAGTGAAATTCCGTTTTCAGGATGATCGATATACACGCGCAGCAGCGAGTGCTTACCTTGCGGTAAATATTCAGCGCCGACGAACTCATAGCCCAACCCGCTCACCACCGGTTCAACTATGTCGAGCACCTTTTGTGAAGCCTGACGCCCCATTCGATACACCCTTAAACAAAAAGTGGGCCATAGGCCCACATCCAAAACTTCTTTTCTGAACGTCCCTTGGCAGGGACCAGCTAGCAAAAAGCCCCGATAACGGGGCTTCCTACAAAAACTTGGTAGCGGGGGCAGGATTTGAACCTACGACCTTCGGGTTATGAGCCCGA
>DHYU01000051.1:36074-47673 GCA_002415485.1 Proteobacteria bacterium UBA5122 | reverse complement strand
GGAGACGGTGCAGTTGATGGTGGACGTTGCGGGTTTATGCTCCAGTGCGCCGGCATTGGAGGTGATGCGACCGGCAGGGATCGCGCCACGGCGCAGGGCCCACAGGAATTTTTCGTTCCATTCCTGTTGTTTTTCTTCGGTGGTCTCGACCTCGGCCAGGGCCTTGGCAACGCGTTGGTAGGTGGCGTCGATGTCGCCGTCGACGTAGCTGCCATCCTTGGCTTTCAGACAATACTTTTTGTCCCAGATGTCCAGGGAGGCGGGCTGTAATGGAATCTCAGTAGTGGTGACAGACACAGCTTTCAGATGCGCGCTTTTCATGCAGCGACTTCCTCCTTCTTATAATAGGTTTAGTCCAAATTCACTTCGATGTGATGCGGGTACGACAGATGCTTGACCAAGAGTGATGTTTGTCACAATCCCCCGGTTCTTGGTCGTAAACACAAGATGTTGTGTTATCCGCAAACTTTAATCTCGATATCCTGGGTTGTCAACCGAGTGTGTGTTTTGTCTTTTAAGTTGTTATTTATCAATAAGATAGGGTGTTTTCTAATTTTTCATGAACGTGAATAACTGGTCGAATAGCCTGTGGATAACATTTTTATCAACACAATATGTTGTGTTGCAAAAAAGTGAATATCAGACATTTCAATGGCTTAGGTGACGCGGGGCTTTGTTGGGTGGGGAATCGTTGTATAGTCGCACTATTGCCCCAAGATATAGTGAGGAGCCCGTGGTTGGGCTTGGTGGATCAACGGGCACATTGGATTATCCGCTGGAGGAAAAAGGAATGCGTGGATCGAATTACAAGGCAATCGGTGTGAGCGGTTGTTTGGCGGCGGCGTTATGTCTGGGGGCCGTGGCGCCCGTGAAGGCGGGGTTGCCGGGGCTGGATAGTCAGGGGCAGGCGCTGCCGAGTCTGGCGCCGATGCTGGAGAACGTGACGGATTCGGTGGTGAATATCTCGACCCGCCACAAGATCGATGGCGCGGACAATCCCTTGTTCAATGACCCGTTCTTCCGCCGTTTTTTTGGTTTGCCGGACCCACGGCGCGTGGAGCCGCCGCAGGCCTTGGGCTCGGGTGTGATCGTGAATGCGGATAAGGGTTATGTGCTGACCAATGCGCACGTGATTCAGCGTGCCAATGAGATTGTGGTGACGCTGCGCGATGGGCGGGCGCTGTCAGCCAAGTTGATCGGGGTGGATGCCGAGGCCGATGTGGCGGTGGTGCAGGTGGAGGCTGACAACCTGACCGACATCAAGATTGCCGATTCGGATAAATTGCGGGTGGGTGATTTTGTGGTGGCGATCGGCAATCCGTTTGGGCTGACGCAGACGGTGACGTCGGGCATCGTCTCGGCGCTGGGGCGTAGCGGTCTGGGCATTGAGGGGTATGAGGACTTTATCCAGACTGATGCCTCGATCAATCCCGGTAACTCCGGTGGGCCGCTGGTCAATCTGCGCGGGGAGCTGGTGGGGATCAATACGGCGATTGTCGCGCCGAGTGGAGGCAATGTCGGTATCGGCTTTGCTATCCCGTCGAACATGGCGGTTGAGCTGATGAATCAGCTGGTGGAATACGGCGAGGTGCGTCGTGGTCGTCTGGGCATCGGTACGCAGACCCTGACGCCGGAGCTGGCGCAGGCATTTGGTTTCAAGTGGCAGGAAGGCGCGTTGATCTCGGGCATGGAGCAGGAATCTGCAGCCGCCAATGCGGGCTTGCAGGTAGGTGACCTGGTGGTGGCCGTCGAGGGGCGGGCGATCAAGGATACTGCGGGCCTGCGTAATGCCATCGGTCTGGTGCGGGCCGGGGAGTCGGTACCGATGACGGTGATCCGCGATGGCAAAAAGATGACCTTGAATGTACTGATTGCCGATCCGGCCTCGGAGCAGTTTGTCGGTGAGGAGCTGAGTGCGCGCCTGACGGGGGTGACGTTTGGCGCGATCCGTCGTGAGTCTCCTTTGTATGGCGAGGTGGATGGCTTGCAGGTGTTGGATGTGCGCGCCGGGACGCAGGCCTGGGCGGCCGGCCTGAAAAAAGACGATGTCTTGATTGCCGTCAATCAGCACCCGGTGGGTTCCAAGGATGGTCTGGCCAAGGCCCTGAAGGGCAAGCGTCACGGGGTGACGCTGACGGTGCGACGTGGTAATCGTGTGTTGTTTGTGTTGTTGTAGTTGTCGTTGAAAAAGAAGGCCGACCCTAGGGTCGGCCCATGTGCGGGTTGCACATGTTCGGGCGGCACTCGTTTTGGGCTTAGGCCATGGCCTGTGGCTCGAGTGCGCTGACGACATTGTCTGCCAGTTCGTCAGGTGTGACCGGTTTGGTGATAAAGGCGCGGATGCCCAGCTGCTGTGCTTCGGTGTTAGGCAGCAGCCCGCCGTGTCCGGAGCAGATGATGACCGGAATCGAGTGATCATTGAGTCTGAGCTGGCGGGGGAGTTCCAGTCCGGTGAGTGAGGGCATGCTCTGGTCGGTGACGAGCAGATCGAATTGTTCGGGGTTGGCCAGTAGGTGTTGCAGCGCTAGTTCGGGGTTGTGTATGGCCTCGACGTTGAATTGGCGTTTTTTCAGGGCGCGCAGGTTGAGTTGCAGGATCAGCTTGTCGTCATCCAGCAGCAATACACGCGGTGAGCGTGGTTTACTTTCGATGTGTGCGGGCTTGGCCTTGGCTGGTTGCGGTGTGCTGTCGCCAAGCGGGATGTGGATGCTGATGCGACTGCCTGCGCCAAGGCTGCTCTTGATCTCGATGCGGCCCCCAAGGTTGCGACTGATGCCGTGGACCATGGCCAGGCCCATGCCCGTACCAGCGTGTTTGTCGTAGTCTGAAAAATAGGGCTCGAAGGCGCGTTGCAGGGTTGCGGGGGACATGCCGCGCCCGGAGTCTTCAATACAGATATGCAGTTCACCGTCGCCAGGGCATTGGATGCTGACACTGAGTCGCCCGCCATCGTGCATGGCGCGCACGGCGTTGTCGCACAATTGATGTAACAGGTGGTACAGATGGTCCGGTGCAGCCAGCAGGCGGGGGGTGTGTGTCAGCTGTAAATCAGTGAAGAGTTCGATGTTGTGGGGGAGTGATGCCTTGAGTTGAGCTAGATAGGTGCGACTCTCGGCTTCGATGTCGACGGCCTGGCGCGGTTGAGCGTCACGGCCACTGCAGTGCAGTAATTGGCGAGAGTATTGTTGGGCGCGTTTGCCTGCTTCGATGATTTGACGCAGATAGGTTTTTAATTCCTGTGGATCATCAATGCTCTCTGCACTGAGATCGGCATAGCCGATGATCGGGCTCAACAGGTTGTTCAGATCGTGGGCGATATTGCCGGTCAGACGGGTCATGATGTCGAGAATTTCCCGTTGCCGCATGTCGCTGTTGTCAGAAGGCTGCACGGTCCTACCCCTTTTTATTTAGTGAGTTGCTACAACTGTTTTCGGCGGTACGACGGATCCATAAAGGGGAAAAAAACCACTAGTTTTGCTGGGTTTGCGTATTTAAGGCCTGACGCGTGGCAATAAAGGCATCTTTGAGTGCAGGTAGGAGTGTGGCAACGGCATTGTAGTCTTGATCCTTGGCCAGTTGATCCATGTCGGCTGCGATGTCCGCCATGCGGCTGGCGCAATAAGTGGCACTGGCGCCTTTGATGGAATGGGTGATGGCCTGTGTCTGTGGCGGGTTGTGTTGCAGTGCGTTTTCCAGGTCGTCCAGCCGCTGCTGTGACATGCGGATGAAGTCTGCACTGAGTTTGGAAAAACGCCCTCCCATGAGCTTTTTTAGCTTGTCCAGACGAGGCTGGTCCAGTACGGCATCGTCGGCGGCAGGTGTCTCGGTGGCAGTGTTGGCGGGCGGGGCGGCGGCGGATAAGGGGGTGTCCAGCCAGTGATGCAGTGTTTGCTCGAGCAGGGTGTTGTCGACGGGTTTGGAGATGAAGTCGTTCATGCCGGCCTCAACACAGATTTGGCGATCACTGTCGAGGGCGTTGGCGGTGAGGGCGATGATCGGCAAGTCCGTGAATCTGGCCTGCTGGCGGATGAGTCGTGTCGCCTCCAGGCCATTCATGACGGGCATCTGACAGTCCATGAGGATCAGATCGACCCTCTCGTGTTCGAGTAATTCCAGTGCCTGCTGCCCGTTTTCAGCAAGAATGCATTGCAGACCGAGGGTTTTGAGCATCAGTTCGATGACGGTTTGGTTGATGCTGTTGTCTTCGGCAACGAGGATGCGATGTTTGCCAAAGGCGCGTGCCGAGCCGCTTGTGGTGGATAGGTTGTTGCGCAGGCTGGGCAGGATTGTTTTGGGCAGGCGGATATCGAAGCTGACACAGGTGCCATGACCGATCTCGCTCTCTATCTGGATGCTGCCGTGCATCAGTTCAATGAGCTGTTTGCAGATGGTCAACCCAAGGCCGGTCCCGTCGCAGTTTTGATTGGTGCTTTGATCCTGGACGAAGGGTTGAAAGATGTTGTCGAGTTTGTCGGCGGCGATGCCGATGCCGGTATCGCGGACCTTGAGGGCGATACGGCTGAGATTGGGGGGCTCATCCTGTGCGCTTAGTTGCAGATGAATGCTGCCTTTGCGGGTGAATTTGATACTGTTGCCGATCAGGTTGAGCAGGATCTGCCGCAATCGCCCGGAGTCGACCTCAACGCCGTAATCAATCTCACTGTTGATGTCGAGGCGAATGTCGATCTGTTTCGCTTCGGCCTGCGGGCGAAGCAGGTTGACGACATCGTCACATAGACGCACGAGGTCGGTGGCGGTGGGATTGAGGGTGAGTTTGCTGGCCTCGATCTTGGAGTAGTCGAGGATGTCGTTGATCAGATTGGTCAGTGCCTGGCCGGATTGCACGATGATGCGCACCTGTTGGCGTTGTGCTTCATTGAGCGGCGTCTTTTGCAGCAGTTGGGCCATGCCGATGACGCCGTTCATCGGCGTGCGGATTTCGTGACTCATGGTGGCGAGAAATGTGCTTTTCTCACGGGTGGCCTTTTCGGCGGCCTCTTTGGCGATCTCCAGTTGATAGGTGCGTTCTTTGACCTCGGCCTCCAGGTTGTCGTTGTGACGTTGCAGTTCCTGGTTGAGCTGCAGCACCTCGAGGCTGTTGCCGCAGTGCATGAGTGCGACTGAGAGCAGTGACAGCAGCATGTCATCGAGTTCGGCGCCGGGTTTGGCGAGGCCGATGAACATGCCGTAGACGCGGCTGCGTGTAGTGATGACGTGCAGGATGGCGCTGCCGTCGCCATGGGGGCCGGGCAGTAGTGTGGCGCGGTTTTGACTGATGGCCCACGAAAAGCTGCCGGCATCGACCCAGGCATCGCTGAGCTCTATCAGTGTGTCGCGTAGCTCCGGCGGGTCGCAATAAGCCAGCTCGAAGATGTGATCCTCGTTCGCCAGCATGAAGCCGAGGCCTTCAAGTGGCAGCAGTTTGTTGATGCGGATGGCGCTGGCGGTGAGGGTGTTGTCACGAGTGAGCGGGGCGTTATTGTTGATCAGGATGTCGTCCGGCGTGGCTAGCTTGTGCAGGCCGTCGATGATGTCGGCGTAGGGAAAGCTGTTGCGAGTATTGTCATTCATGTGTGGTTATCCATTGCCCAGCACGAAGTCGACGGCAACCTGATATTGACGGTCCAGCTCGCTGATCAGAGGTTCGATGCTCTCTTTGTTCAGTCCCAGCAGTTGCCAAGCCTTGTCGTTGATGCTGGGGGTCAGGCGTTCGCCGCTGGATCCATTTTGGAGTGCATTGGCGATGATGTCGGCGATGTGTACCGTGGCGGCATCGCTTTGATGGTCACGGCAGCCGAGCGGGTTGTGGTGATAGCGGGTCGCATCGGCCAGGTGTTTGGGTAGCTTCCAGGCATCCAATAACATGCCGCCAAGTTTGGCGTGATCGTAGCCCAGGCATTCACGCTCGACCACGTAGAGTAGTTGGTTGGTATCGCGCGCATATTGAATGACTTGGCTCATCTGTTCGGCGGCGGCCTTGAACAGCACCAGACGCCCGATGTCGTGCAGCAGGCCAAAGATGAAGGCGCTCTCGACGTTGGCCTCGCGGCGTTGGGTGGCGATGATGCGGCAGGCGAGGCCACAGGTGATGCTGTGGCGCCAGAAGGCATCCATGTCGACGATCTCTTCCGGGATGTCTTTAAACACGGCGACGATGGAGCTGGCGAGTACGATCTCTTGTAGTTGGCGCGTGCCGATCAGCGTGATCGCCTGGCTGATGGTGTCGACCCTGCCGGGAAAGTTGAAATAGGAGCTGTTGGCCAGGCGCAGGATGCGGGCGGTCAGGGCGGCGTCTTCCGAGACGATGTCGCCAAGCAGGCGGCTGGTGCACATTGGATTCGCCAGGGCCTGTTCTACCTTGAGATAGATCTCGGGCAGCGACGACACCTGGGTGATCCGGTTGACCAGTTGTTCAGGTGATAGTGTTTTTATGCTTGGTGGGCGCGTTGCTTGATATAGCGTGCTTTCCATACAGGTAACAGCCCTTCAATAAGTGGGTGGGTCGACTCGGTGTGCTGAAACAGTTCGCGGGCGACGGTGTCTGCCTCAATGGCGTATTCAGGGTGTGCGGCCAGGATCTCTTGAAATGGGTCTTGACTGGCGTCGCCTTGAATCTGGATCTGGGTGATGCCCCAGGTCTTGAATACCTTGATGTGTTTGTCCGTCAACTCAGTGCCGGCCTTGAGCAGCGGGCGGCCGTTCCGATCGTTGACGTCGGCGGCCAGGTGCATGCCAGGTTCTGCGTCATTGATGGATAGTGTGGGCATGATAAATAGGTGTCCCAGGTTTAAAAACAAGTAAAAAAATCAGGAATTTAAACGGCTTAAGTGCGTTATATGTGTCGGTCGGCCGAGGATGAAGCTTAACCAGTAGAGATAAAAAAGGGAGCCAGAGCTCCCTTTTGTTTACATTCGTTTACCGAAAAATGGATCAGGCGTTACCGAGCCAGTCGCGTGGTTTTAAATACTGCTCATACAGTTCGGCCTCGGCGCTGCCTGGCTCGGGCTGATAGTTGTATTGCCAGCGCACCAGTGGCGGCAGCGACATCAGGATCGACTCGGTGCGGCCGCCGGTTTGCAGGCCGAACAAGGTGCCACGGTCGAAGACCAGGTTGAATTCGACATAACGGCCACGACGGTAGAGTTGGAAGTCGCGTTCGCGTGAGCCGTAGTCGGTGTCCTTGCGGCGGGAGACGATCGGGCGGTAGGCCTGGAGGTAGTGATCGCCGACGCTGCGCATGAAGGCGAAGGATTTTTCAAAGCCCCATTCGTTGAGGTCATCGAAGAACAGGCCGCCGACGCCGCGGGTTTCGTTGCGGTGTTTGAGGAAGAAGTATTCGTCGCACCATTTTTTGTATTTGGGGTAGACGTCTTTGCCGAACGGCGCGCAGGCATCGCGTGAGACGCGGTGCCAGTGGATGACATCGTCCTCAAATGGATAGTAGGGCGTCAGGTCAAAACCACCGCCAAACCACCAGATAGGGGCTTCGCCTTCTTTTTCCGCAATGAAAAAGCGCACATTGGCGTGTGAGGTCGGCACGTAGGGATTGCGAGGGTGGATGACCAGCGATACGCCCATCGCGCGGAAGTTGCGGCCTGCCAGTTCCGGGCGGTGGGCGGTGGCCGAGGCGGGCATCTGCGCGCCGAAGACCTCGGAAAAATTCACGCCGGCCTGCTCGAACACGGCGCCTTCTGTCAGTACACGCGTGCGACCGCCACCACCTTGTTCCCGTTGCCAGGCGTCTTCAATGAAGCGGGCCTCGCCATCTTCTGTCTCCAGTTCGGCGCAGATGCGATCCTGCAATTTCATTAGATAGTCTTTGACGGCCTGGATGTCGGGTGTGCTCATGGGCTGTTTCCAATTCTGTGTGATAACAAATAGTTGGGGGATTCTATCAGGATTTGCGCGGGGTGTTGCGGTGTAGGCCGGGCTGCGTCCGATCATCTCCAGATCGGCGCAGCCCGTGACAGGTTTACAGGCCGGCCTCGCGGCAGAACTCGGGTTGTGTCAGTGCAGCCTTGTGGATGTCCGCGTTGTAGTAACGGGTCTTGAATGACTTGTTACGTGCATCGTCTTCGCGGAAGGCGGGCAAGGACTGTTTGGCGGCCATGATCGCGCTCCACCAGCCGCTGGGGTAGCTGGGCTGTGGGTAGTGCAGGGTCTTGGAGTCGGCGAAACCGGCGTTGCGCATGGCCTGATGCATGTCTTTCAGCAGTTGCAGGTGGTAGAGCGGTGATTCGCTCTGCTGCACAAGCATGCCGTTGGCGCCGAGGGCGCGGTGGCAGTCGCGGTAGAAGGCCTCGGTGAACAGGCCTTCGGCCGGGCCGACCGGGTCGGTGCTGTCGACGATGATCAGGTCGAGGCTGCCGGCCTCTGCGTCCTGGATCCATTTGACGCCGTCTTCAAACAGCAGCTCGGCGCGTGGGTCGTCGTTGGATTCGCACAGCTCGGGGAAATATTTTTCGGCCATGCGCGTGACCTGTTCGTCGATGTCCACCTGCCAGGCGCGTTCGATGCTGTCGTGCTTGAGCACTTCTTTCAGTGTGCCGCAGTCGCCGCCGCCGATGATCAATACCCGCTTGGGATTGGCATGGGTGAACAGCGAGGGGTGGGTCATCATTTCGTGGTACAGGAAGTTGTCGCGGCTGGTGACCATGTAGCAGCCGTCGATGATCATTAGTTTGCCGTAGGTTTCGGTGTCGTAGATCTCGATGTGTTGGAATGGTGTTTGTACTTCATCAAGCTTGGCGGTGATCTTCAGCGAGAAGGCGGAGCCCATGCCAGCCTGTTCTTCACTAAACCAATTTTTGTCGAGGGTCATACGTTCTCCTTCAAGGTCATGCGCCGACGGTGAAAAAATCCAATGGTCGTCTGGGGTGGTGGGTATAATGTGGCGCTTATTTTATAACAAGCCCACCGTTGATGCAGAGGTAAATCATGGCCTGGACGATTGATCGCGCGCGCGATACCTATAACGTTGCCCATTGGGGCGGCGGATATTTTGATATCAATGATCAGGGTCATTTGATTGCGCTGCCCAATCGCGATCCGGCGACGGCGATTGATGTCTATCAATTGGCGCATGAGGTGCGCGAGCAGGGTCTGGCATGGCCGGTGCTGGTGCGCTTTTGCGACATCCTGCATGACCGCGTCGATACGCTGTGCAACGCCTTTGCTAATGCAATGGACAACGAGGCCTACGAGGGCGGTTACACCGCGGTCTATCCGATCAAGGTCAATCAGCAGCGCACGGTGGTCGAAGAGATCCGCAATCACGGCGGCGAGCGCATCGGCCTCGAGGCGGGCAGCAAACCCGAGTTGATGGCGGTGTTGGGCATGAGCCGTCCTGGTGGCGTGATTATCTGTAACGGCTACAAGGATCAGGAATACATCCGTCTGGCCTTGATCGGGCGTCGCCTCGGTCATCGCATCTTCATTGTGATTGAAAAACTATCCGAGCTGGCGCTGGTGCTGGAGCAGTCACGGCAGTTGGATGTGGAGCCGCTGCTCGGCGTGCGGGTGCGGCTGTCGTCGATCGGTGCCGGCAAGTGGCAGAACTCGGGCGGTGAGAAGGCCAAGTTTGGTCTCACCGTCAGTCAGTTGCTGGAGGCGGTGGACCAGTTGTCGGCCCATGGTTTGCTCGACAGTCTGCAACTGCTGCATTTTCACCTGGGTTCACAGCTGGCCAATATCCGCGATATTCAGCGCGGCATCCGCGAGGCGGCGCGTTATTACGCCGAGCTGCGCCGTCTCGGTGCGCCGGTGTCGGTGTTCGATGTCGGTGGCGGTCTGGGGGTCGATTACGAAGGCGCGCGTTCACGCAGTTTCTGTTCGATGAACTACAGCGTGCAGGAATACGCCAACAAGATCGTGCGTACGCTGGCGGATATCTGCGCCGAGCAGGGCCTGCCGCACCCGATGATCATCTCCGAATCGGGCCGCGCGCTGACGGCGCACCATGCGATGTTGATTACCAACGTGATTGATGTCGATGCCGCGCCCAATGGTGAGAATATGGTTGCGCCGGCCGATGACGAACCGCAGGTGCTGCACGATCTGTGGCGTCTGTATTCAGAGCTGACCGACCGTTCGGCGGTCGAGGCCTATCACGATGCGGTGCATTGGCTGGGCGAGGCGCAGGAGATGTACACCCATGGCGTGATCAGCCTGGAACAGCGTGGTCAGGCCGAAGAGTTGTATTTTGCGATCTGCTGGCGCGTGCGCAAGCTGCTCAAACCGACCAGTCGCGCCCATCGCGAGTTGCTCGATGAGCTGAACGAAAAGCTGGCGGATAAATACTTCTGTAATTTCTCGTTGTTCCAGTCGCTGCCCGATGTGTGGGCGATCGACCAGATCTTCCCGGTATTGCCGCTGCATCGTCTGGATGAGGCACCACAACGGCGGGTCGTGATCGAGGACCTGACCTGTGACTCCGATGGCCGCATCGATCAATACGTCGACAGCGAAGGCCTCGAGTCGACGCTGCCGCTGCATGAGCTGAAGCCCGGCGAACCATATCTGATCGGCATGGGCCTCGTCGGCGCCTATCAGGAGATCCTCGGTGATATGCACAACCTGTTCGGCGATACCGATTCGGTGGATGTGGTGTTGACTGCGGATGGCGATTACGAACTGTCGCATCACGAGCACGGCGACAAGGTCGACGAGCTGTTGAGTTATGTGCACTTCGAGCCGGAGGATCTGCTCGATGCCTATCGCGCCAAGATCGAGGCGGCCGATTTGAGTCGCGCCGAGGCCGAGCAGTTTATGGCCGAGTTAGAGGCCGGGCTGACCGGTTACACCTATCTGGAAGAGTAGATAAGGATGAGCAAGATCGAGATCGAACCGCAGGTCGCGGCGGATGTATTGGATGAGCTGGATGTGTACAGCTGGCCGGTGTGGCAAAAAGAGGTGTCGTGTTTCCCCTGGCACTACGACAGCGCCGAGACCTGTTATTTTCTGGCCGGTGATGTGATCGTCACACCAGAGGGCGGTGAGCCGGTGCGTGTCGGCAAGGGTGACCTGGTGACCTTTCCGGCGGGTATGTCCTGCACCTGGGATATCCGTCTGCCGGTGCGTAAACACTACAGTTTTGACTAGGGCCTGCGAACAGGCCCATAGCAAGTGGTGCGGTTTATTTCAGCGATAGGCCGCCGCCGCGCGGTTCGTCCGGATCGTCCGAGGCCAGGCTGAGGCCGCTGCCTTCTTCTTCCAGATTGCCGCCCTTTTCTTCAAGGCTGATGCGCAGTCGCAGGTTGTTGGCCGAGTCGGCATTGCGCAACGCCTCTTCCAGCGAAATTTTGCCCTCTTTGTACAGATAATAGAGCGCCGCGTCGAAGGTGCGCATGCCGATGTTTTCCGATTTGGCCATGACCTCTTTGATGGCGGCGATCTCGCCCTTGTGGATCAGGTCGGCGATCATCGGTGTGCCGAGCAATACCTCAATCGCCGCAGCGCGTTTGCCATCGACGGTCGGGATCAGGCGTTGTGAGACGAAGCCACGCATGTTCAGCGACAGGTCGAGCAACAGCTGGTTGTGGCGCTCTTCGGGGAAGAAGTTGATGATCCGGTCGAGGGCCTGGTTGGCGTTGTTGGCGTG
>DHYU01000051.1:0-36010 GCA_002415485.1 Proteobacteria bacterium UBA5122 | reverse complement strand
CCGCCGACGAACAGCACCAGGCCGCGTTTCTGCATGATCAGTTTGGTCAGGACCTCGGGCAGGCCGAGGTCCTGCCAGGCCGGGATGTCGGTCTTGATCGCACGAATGACCATGCCGAACTGGCTGCGTTGCTGGAAGATATTGACACGAAAGCGGCCGATGCCGGGGGCAGAGATCGCAAGGTTGCACTCGGGTTTGTCTTTGAAGTCCTTTTGCTGCTCTTCGTCCATGATGCCGTAAGCCAGCTCTTTGACGCGGCCGGGGGGCAGCGGTACTTTTTCGAGCGGGGTCAGTTGGCCCTGAATTTTGGCGCTGGCGGGTGCGCCGGTGGTGAGATAAAGGTCGGAGGCGTCTTTCATCACCATGATTTTCAGGTAGTCGTTCAGTTCCATGTCTACTCCCAATCGTCCTCTGTGTGCCTTAAACCTGCTCATGTTTATCGGCGCTGACGTAGGCAACTTGAGAAGTGCTAAGATGCGGGAGACGAGGTCGAGACAGTCGTGTCTGTCTTGCAAATTGCTTAAAAAATAAAGATGTAGCCCGATGACGAACCCTGCCCAACCCCCGATCCTGCCCGAGCCACTGGTGAGTGCCCTACCGCCGTTGTTGCAGCCAGAGGTGGCCCGCGTTGGCGAACGCTTTGCCGAGGTCGAAGGCGGGCGTGAGCTGCTGGCGGCACTGACTGCGGACGACTGGCCGGGGCTGGTCAAGGCCTGGGCCAGCAGCGAATTTATCAGCCAGTGGTGCGTGCGCTGGCCGCAGGCGATGGTGGCGCTGATTGCGGGTGATTTGAAGCGCAGTTACGCCCACGATGAATACATGTCGATGCTGGCCGAGCAACTGGCGCCTGTCTATGACGATGCCGGCATGATGGTGGTGCTGCGCCGTTTTCGTAATCGCGAGATGGTGCGCATCGCCTGGCGCGATATCGTCGGTCTGGCCGATCTGGCCGAGACCCTGCGCGACCTGTCGAACCTGGCCAGTGCCTGTGTCGACGAGGCCTTGCAGCGTTTGCATGTCTGGCAGTGCAACGAGTGGGGCCAGCCGATCGGCAAATACAGTGGCGAGCCGCAGCAGCTGGTGGTGCTCGGCATGGGCAAGCTGGGCGCGGGCGAGCTGAATTATTCGTCGGATATCGATCTGATCTTCGCCTTTGCCGAAGATGGTGAGACGGTCGGCGGCCGTGGCCCGATCGCCAATTCCGAATTTTTTATCCGCCTCGGACGGCGCCTGATCGCGGTGATCAATCAGGTGACGGGCGACGGTTATGTCTTTCGCGTGGATATGCGCCTGCGGCCGTTTGGCGATGTCGGGCCGCTGGCGGTCAGCTTTGATTCAATGGAACAGTACTACCAGACCCACGGCCGCGAGTGGGAGCGCTATGCACTGATCAAGGCCGATGTGATTGCCGGTGATCGTGCGGCGGGGGCGGAGTTGATGGCGATGCTGCGGCCGTTCGTCTATCGCCGTTACCTCGATTACGGTGCGTTTGAATCGCTGCGCGAGATGAAGGGCATGATCGAGCGCCAGAACAAACGCGGCATGGAGAACAACATCAAGCTCGGTGTCGGCGGCATCCGTGAGGTCGAATTTATCGGTCAGGCCCAGCAGCTGATCCGTGGTGGCCGCGACAAGGGGCTGCAAGTGCGGCCGATCCAGCAGGTGCTCGATTATCTGGCCGCCAATGACTATATGCCGCAATTCGTGCGCGATACGCTGAACGCGGCCTACATCTTTTTGCGCCAGGCCGAGAACCGCCTGCAGGCGATGGCCGACAAACAGACCCATGTCTTGCCCAGTAGCGAGCTGGAGCGGTCGCGTCTGGCGCTGGCGATGGGCTTTGATGATTACGCCAGCTTTGAAAAGACCTTGCGCAAATACATGGCGCAGGTGCGCAGTAATTTTGAACAAGCCTTCGCCGCACCGCAGCGCGAGCAGGTCTCGGATCGTGGCGAGGTGCTGGCGGATGTGTGGCGCGGCACGCTGAATCAGGAGGCGGCCGTCGCGGCGCTGGCCGGACAGGGCTTTGCCGAGGAGGCGGCCGAGGGGGTGCGTCTGTTGGAGCGGCTGCGCGGCAGCGCCCGTTATATCAGTATGACGCCGACCGGCCGCGACCGTATGGACCGGTTGATGCCGCTGCTGTTGGGGGCGGTGGCCAAGGTCAAACACAAGGCGCAGACGCTGGCGCGGGTGCTGGACCTGATCGAGGCGATCGTGCGCCGCAGCGCCTATCTGGCCCTGCTGGTGGAAAATCCGCTGGCCTTGTCGCAACTGGTGAAGCTGTGCGATGCCAGTCCGTGGATCGCCTCGCACCTGGCGCGCTATCCGGTGTTGCTCGACGAGCTGCTCGATCCGCGTTCGCTCTATGTGCCGCTCGACCGTGCCGGGCTGGAGGCAGAACTGGCGCAGGCGCTGGTGCAGGTGGGGGATGATCTGGAACAGCAGATGGAGGTGCTGCGACACTTCAAACAGACGCATGTGCTGCGCGTGGCGGCGGCGGATGTGTCGGGCATCTATCCGTTGATGATCGTCAGCGACCACCTGACCGAGATCGCCGAGGTCATCGTGCAGCAGACCTTGAAGATCGCCTACGATTATTCGGTCAGCCGTTATGGGCGGCCGCAGTGCGAGCGCGATGGGCATCATTATGAGCCGGGTTTCCTGGTGGTCGCCTACGGCAAGATGGGCGGGATCGAACTCGGTTATGGCTCGGATCTGGACCTGGTGTTTCTGCACGGTAACTACAATTCCGGCGGTGAGACCGATGCCGACAAGCCGGTCGACAATCATGTGTTTTTTGCCCGCCTCGGTCAGCGCCTGATCCATATCATGACCACACACACACCCGCCGGGGTGTTGTATGACATCGATACCCGGCTGCGCCCGGCTGGTGAGGCGGGGCCGCTGGTCAGCAGCATGTCGGGCTTTGCCAAATATCAGCGCAACGAGGCCTGGACCTGGGAGCATCAGGCCCTGGTGCGGACACGGGTGATCGCTGGCAGCGAGGGCCTCGGCAAACGCTTTGCCGTGATCCGGCGAAAGGCCTTGAGCCGCGAGCGTGATCCGGCGGCGCTGCAGAAGGAGGTGCGCGAGATGCGCCAGCGCATGCGCGATAGCCTCGATAAGTCGAACGATGTCAGCTTTGATCTCAAGCAGGGCGTCGGCGGCATCGCCGATATCGAATTTATTGTGCAATACTTGGTGCTGCGTTGGTCGCACCAGTACCCGGCCCTGCTGCGCTGGAGCGACAACATCCGTCAGATCGAGACGCTGGCCAACGAGGGCCTGATCCCGGCGGACGATGCCGCGGCACTGACCGCGGCCTACAAGACCTATCGCGCCGCCGCCCATCATCTGACGCTGGATGGTGAATCGGCACGGGTGCCCAGTGAACGCTTCGCCGAGCAGCGGCGCGAGGTGCAGCGGGTATGGCATCACTACATGGATGCGGCGCTTTGACGATTTTTCAGCCCCTGCCATCTGGCGGCTTTTGCAATAAGCGGTAAAATAGTCCGCTTTGGCCTGGTTGGCGTGGCCTGGGTGCGAGACGAATTTAGCCTTTTGAAGGAGAGAGTAGAAATGAGTATGGCGGATCGGGATGGTTTCATCTGGTTGGACGGTGAAATGGTCCCATGGCGCGAGGCCAAGGTTCATGTGCTGACCCACACCCTGCACTACGGCATGGGCGTGTTTGAAGGTGAGCGCGTTTATAAGACAGATCAGGGCCCGGCGATCTTCCGCCTCAAAGAGCACACCGATCGTCTGTTCCGTTCGGCGCATGTGATGAACATGAAGATGCCGTTCGACAAAGACACGATCAATGCGGCGACCATCGCCGTGGTGCGCGATAACAATCTCGAATCCGGTTACATCCGTCCGATGGTGTTTTACGGTGCCGAAGGCATGGGCCTGCGCGCCGACAACCTGAAGGCGCACGTGATGGTGGCGGCCTGGCATTGGGGTGCGTACATGGGTGAAGAGAACATGCGTCGTGGCATCAAGGTGCGCACCTCGTCTTACCATCGTCACCACGTCAACATCATGATGACCAAGTCCAAGACCAACGCCAACTACGTCAACTCGATGATGGCGCTGCAGGAGGCAATTGCCTGTGGTTGTGACGAGGCGCTGATGCTGGATACCGAAGGGTATGTCTCTGAGGGTAGTGCTGAGAACTTCTTCTTGATCCGCAATGGCGTGATCTATACGCCGGAGCTGACCAGCGCGCTGGACGGGATTACCCGTGGCACCGTCATCGAACTGGCCGAAGAGCTGGGCTACACCGTGCGCGAAAAACGCATCACGCGCGATGAGGTGTATATCGCCGATGAGGCCTTCTTCACCGGTTCGGCGGCAGAGGTGACCCCGATTCGTGAGCTGGATGGTCGCACCATCGGTAGCGGTTCGCGTGGTCCGATCACCGAGCGTCTGCAAAGCCTGTACTTCGATGTGGTGCATGGTCGCAGTGAGGCGCACAAGCGCTGGCTGACGCTGGCGGTTTAACCATAAAAACAAGGCCCGCCTGCGGGCGGGCAGATGTAGAGGGAGAGGCGGAAATGGCGACACATGCAAAGACGGCGGAGATCCCCGCCAATGCTGAAAATCATTACGAAGTGACCAAGGCGGACCTGCCGCTGCATTGCCCGATGCCGGGCATGAGCCTGTGGAATTCGCACCCCAAGGTCTTTTTGTCGATGGACAAGGGTTCGGCCAAGTGCCCGTATTGTGGTGCGGAGTACAGCCTCAAGGGCTAAGGCCGATTCAGCGGCGAAAGGCCTGTTTGTTTGAATAATTCCCGTCCTGCTGCGCAGCGCCTGTCTCCCATCCTGGTGGTTGGTCCATCCTGGGTGGGCGACATGGTGATGGCGCAAAGTCTGTTCAAGCTGCTCAAGCAGCGCAATCCTGATGTGATCATCGATGTGTTGGCGCCGGCCTGGAGCCAGCCGCTGCTGGCGCGTATGCCCGAGGTGCGTGATGCGATCACGATGCCGCTCGGCCACGGCTCGCTCGGCCTGGGTGAGCGCTATCGCCTGGGTAAATCACTGCGCAGTCGCGGATACCGGCATGCGATCCTGTTGCCCAATTCTCTGAAGTCCGCCTTGGTGCCGTTTTGGGCCGGGATCGGTACGCGCACCGGTTTTGTCGGTGAGTTGCGGTATGGCCTGCTCAATGATGTCCGTCAGTTGGATAAACAGGCGCTGCCGATGACGGTGCAGCGTTTTATGGCGCTGGGTGTGGCGGCGGGTGAGCCCTTGCCTGAGATTATCGCGCCATCGTTGCAGGTCGAGTCGGCGCGGGTTGCGCAGGCGCTGCAGGACGTGGGGCTGGCGCAGCCGCAGTCGCCACTGTTGATCCTGTGTCCGGGGGCGGAGTATGGCCCGGCCAAGCGTTGGCCCGAGGCCTATTTTGCCGAGGTCGCGCGTCACTATCTCGCCCAGGGTTGGGCGGTGTGGGTGTTCGGCTCGGAGAAGGATGCCGAGGTGTCGCGACAATTGTCGGCGCTGGCCGGTGAGGGCTGTGTCGATCTGGCCGGGCGCACGAGCCTGGAACAGGCGATCGATCTGATGTCGTTGGCCTCTGTCGTAGTCAGTAATGATTCGGGCCTGATGCACATGGCGGCGGCCTTGGCGCGGCCGGTGGTGGCGCTCTATGGCTCGTCCGATCCTGGCTTCACGCCGCCCTTGAGTGAGCAGGCGCAGATCCTGTCGTTGGGTCTGGAGTGCAGTCCCTGTTTTGAACGCGAGTGTCCGCTCGGTCACTTCAAGTGCATGAATGACCTGAAACCGGCGCGGGTGATCGGCGCGATCGATGGTCTGGTGTCGCAGGCGGCATGCGCGTCCTGATCGTCAAGACCTCGTCGTTGGGCGATGTGATCCATACATTGCCGGCGGTGAATGACGCGGCGCGGGCCTTGCCCGGCATTGAATTCGATTGGCTGGTCGAAGAGGGCTTTGCCGAGATCCCAGTCTTGCACCCGGCGGTGAAAAACGTGATCCCGGTGGCGTTGCGTCGTTGGCGCAAGCGGCCATGGGCGGCCGATGTGCGCAGCGAGTGGCGCGCCTGCCGCGCGCGTTTTCAGCAGCAGCCATACGATGCAGTGATCGATGCCCAGGGCTTGATCAAGAGTGCCTGGCTGGCGCGCAAGGCGCCGGGTGTGCGCTATGGCCTTGATCGGCAGTCGGCGCGTGAACCGTTGGCGAGTCTGGCCTATCAACGAAAGATCTCCGTTTCTAAAGATCAACACGCAATCCAGCGCGTGCGGCAGTTGTTCGCGCAGGCCTTGGGCTATGAATGTGCCGATGAGGTGAGCTATGGGCTGGAGCTGAGTCGTCTGCCGCCGGCGCAACCCCAGGCAAAACCCTATGTGTTGTTTCTGCATGGCACGACCTGGGTCAACAAACATTGGCCGGAGCCTTATTGGTGTGATTTGGCGCGTGAGGTTGTCGCTGCCGGTTTTAGGGTGGTCTTGCCGTGGGGGAACGATGCCGAGCGCGGACGTGCCGAGCGCATCGCTAAACACGTCGGCGATGATGTATGCATTTTGCCGCGCCTGAGTCTGATGCAATTGGCGGCGCAGATCGTTGCGGCGCGCGCAGTGGTCGGTGTGGATACAGGCCTGTCTCATCTGACCGCGGCGTTGAATGTGCCCGAATTGGTGTTGTTTGGGCCGACCAATGCGGCACTGACTGGTGTGCTCGGTGCGCGGCAGCGTAATCTCAGTGCGGAGTTTGCGTGCGCGCCGTGTTTAAAGCGAGAGTGTACGTATGCAGGTCAGGCAGCGGTGCAGCCGGCCTGTTTCACGACATTGGCCCCGGCCCAGGTTTGGGCTAAGCTGCAAACCCTGTTGTCGATCGAGTCGTCGGGTGTCTGATGTCGCGCCATAAATTATCCGTAGTCCTGATTACGCTGAATGCCGAGCGTGCGCTGGAGGCCTGTTTGGCCAGTGTGCCGTTTGCCGATGAGATCGTGATCGTCGATTCGGGTAGCACGGACCGCACCCTGGCGATTGCCGCGCAATATCAGGCGCGTGTGATTCAACAGTCGTTTCTTGGCTTTGGTCCACAAAAACAGTTTGCGGTCGAACAGGCGAGTTTTGACTGGGTGTTGTGTCTGGATGCTGATGAGCGAGTGAGCCCTGAGTTGCGTGATTCTATTTTGGCGGTGCTGGATGCGCCGGGCGAAGGCGCCTATCGGATGCCGCGTTGTAATCGTTTCATGGGGCGTTGGTTGCGGCATGGCGAAGGTTATCCCGATCTCAGCCTGCGCCTGTTTAACCGACAGCAGGCGCGTTGGAGCGATGACCGGGTGCATGAGTATGTGGTCGCACCATGCCGTGTGGGGCTGCTGTCAGGCGACTTGATGCATGAGTCTGAGGATGGCATTGCCGACTATCTCAATAAACAAAATCGTTATACGACGATGCAGGCAGAGGCGCTGTTCGCGCGCGGCAAACGCGCCGGTGTGGCAAAGCTGCTGTTAAGTCCGCTGCTGCGGTTTGTGAAGTTCTATTTCCTGCGCCGCGGGTTTCTCGACGGCCTGCCGGGCCTGGTGCATATCTCGATCGGCTGTTTTAACAGCTTCAGCAAATACGCCAAGCTCAACGAGCTGCATCGTCAGCGATAGTTGGGGTGCTGTCGGCAGTCTGTTGGCGAAACTTGTGCCAATGGATATACCCCAAACTCATCCCCATCGACGCCCAAAACAATAGCGCCAGATCACGACGGAAGAAGTCGTCGGTCATGTTTTTGGTTAGGAAACCCAGAATCAAGGCCAGCATGCAGATGCTGATGACGCGGATTTCGTGGTTTGGGTGCTTGATGTGTTTTAGAAACTCCCAGATCAGCGCGCCAAGGAGAAAACACAATACCAAAACGCCAATGATGCCGAGCTGGATGGCATAGTTGATGAAGGTGTTGTGGGCGTGTGTGTGCTCAAATGGGTATGGGTACGAGCGAATGTCTGCATGTTGCTCGGACTTGTCTAAATGATCGAGTATCTCCCTGCCAAACCCATGGCCTGAAATTGGATTGTTGACAAAATATTCCCCGGCTTTTTGCCATATTTCCAGTCGAGGGTCATGATTAAATGCATTTTGAATATTAGCAAAAGGAATGTGATCAAAACGGAATGTGATTTGCCTGTCGAGTGTATTAACAAAGGTGATCAACGTGGCGGATAAAATGACAGGTAGCATCAAAAGTGTGATGAATTTTTTGTAGATGCCTAGTGTTTTCCAGCTAAGGGCAGTAAACAGTAATATGATAAAAATAAGTTGCACCGCCAGTGTTAACCAGAATATTCGGTTGAAGGTGAGGTATGTGCTGGCAATTAGAGCAATAGTTAAGATGATAATGGGTAGTTTGTATAGTTTCTGTTTGTAAATCAGCATGCCGGCATACAACCATGGGAGTGCAATTAAAGTGTATGTGCTGTATGTGCCCACACCGCCTTGTCGGCCGAGCGTGTCCCATATTTTGTGTGGCAGCCAGTTGTAGATGGCCAGTATGACCATGGTGGTTGCAGACAGCGAGAGCGCTAATATTAGGATTTTGATTTCTCGCTGGCTGCGGGTAATGACATAGCAGCTGAAGAAGGCGGCTAGTCCAAACAATATCTCGTGTCTGAACTCTTTGATGCTGGTGTCCGGATGAACGCTCCATAAGATCGATGCGGCTGCGAGGCTGGTCCAGAGTGCCAGAGGGATCTTAAGTGGCAGTGGTGGCCTTGGTTGACGGAACCAAAGCCAGGTTGCAATTCCTAGGGTCAATGCCAGTGCGGTCAGCCGCAAGGCGATCGTGCCTGTAAACGGCAGGATAAATAGAAGCACAGCAGCAGGAAACAGCATGAGAGTATGAATGTTGTTGGACTGCGCGAGCTTGGCCTGGAGTATTGTGTTCATGCTGCTACGTTTACCATGACCGATCACATAAATTCGCCAGTGCTGAGCGGCAGCGTTCTGTGAATGCACGATATGAAAATTTTTCCAAATGCGTTTGGGCTTTCTCTGGGTGCAGTTGTGGCGGGTTTTGCGTGAGCTGTTTCAAAAGACTCGCCAAGTGTTCACCGTTGTCTTGTCGAGGGTCAGTGTACAGGTGACCGGTTTGGCCGTCGACGACGGTTTCGGTGAATGGTGGTGCGTTGGGGGCCAGGATCGGTGTGCCCAGCGCTTGAGCCTCCAGTACATTGAGTCCCAAGGCCTCCTTTTCCGGTAGGCCGGTCAATAGATAGTCGAGTTGGGGATAGATGGAGGCAGTGTTGTGTTGATGTCCCCAGAAGCGTGTTTGTGCTGCGATCGGGGACAGTGCCCGTTTGAGATCTCTGACCGATGCGTAACCTCCTGCGCCAAATATCTCCAGGTTGATATCAGGGTGTTGTTGTAATAGTGGTGCAAGATATTTGAACAACACTGGGAATTGTTTGATGGGGGTGATGCGCGAGACGATGCCCAGGGTCAGGCCGGGGCGCTTTTCAAAGATTGGTTTGGGTGCGAATGACCAGTACAGCGGATATACGTGGCTGAGCAGCGTGTCGCGCCCCTTGCGTTTGTCCCAATCGTAGACAGGACGACGGCGAACGACGCTGTTATTTATTGTGTGATTCAATTCGGCTACACCGAGAAAAGGTGTCGGGTAGCAGTTGGTTAATCCTTGTTTGGTGGCAGTGTCGAGTACGTATTGAGACACGCCAAAGACGACGTCATAGGGGGTAAAAGGGGTGGCGCTGCGTTGGTATAGTGGCATGTGCGCAAAACAGCAGCGGAGATGAGGCCGCATGGATTCAACAAGGCTTGGGTCTAGTTGTTGATGGCTGACGGTCAAGCTGCGTTGTTTGGGTAAATATTGCAAAATTTCTGTAGGAGAATTGACTGGGATCAGTTGTGCGCTGCTAAGGTCTAGGTTGGGCCAGTAGTTTGTTGTGCGATCGATGAATATTACGCTGTCCCAACCGAGGTCGCGCAGTGCGCGCGTGAAGAAGCTGGTATACACCTCGCCGCCGCCAAAGTGGCGTTGCAGATTGATTTGGTAACAGATCTTGTTCATGCGGCCTGTGATCGGAGTTGGTTCAGTGCCTCGACCACCTGTGCAACGCGAATATTGTCGGCGTGTCCTGTACCATGTAGCACGATGGACTGTGGGTTCCACGGCCCCCATGCTTGGGCGTCGGTGCAACCAAATAATGCCACCATCGGTTTTTGCAGGGCGGCGGCGATGTGCATGGTGCCGCCGTCGGGGCAGATGGCAAGGTCGCAGCGGTTGAGTTCATTGACGAGTTCAGCCAGCGTGTGTGTGCTGACACTGGTGACGCCATGGTTAAACCCGGCTTGAATGCGGGCGGCCAACTCATCATCACCGGGGTGCATCGGATCGTTTTGTGACCCGGGTGCCCAAAATAAATTGACGTGCAATCCTTGTGCAACCAACTGCGTGATGAGCTCATGGTAGTGTTGTTCAGACCAGCGATTGTCCGGCTTGCGGCTGCTGAGGTGAATTGCAACGCAGGTTGGAGAATTCGCCTGATAGTTTGAGCTGGGCTTGAGTATCAGCGGACCAGGGGAGGCATTGATGTCCAATGCTTGTAGCAGGGAAAAGACCTGCTCCACATGGTGTGTGCCGCGCAGTTGTTGTGGCTGGATATTTAGATTGTAGCTGTGCTTGTCTGTCGCCACGCCCAGGGCATCGCCTGCCTTTAAATAACGTACCAGCTTGGCGGTGCGTGCGTGAATACTGGGGTTGGCGTGGATGATCAGGTCAAAGCTCTGTTTTTTTAGTTCACGGAACAGGCGCCATTCTTTCCACCAGGCGGTGAGTTTGGAGCCGCTGGCGTGTTTGGCCTTGGTGTAGGCATAGACGCGATTCAGATCAGGATTGTGATCGAGTATTGGTGCGTTATAGCTATTGGCCAGCACGGCGATGTGGGCGTCGGGATAATGCTGGCGCAGCGCGCTGAAGAGCGGCGTGGTGCATAGCAGATCGCCGATGTTATCGCGACGGATGACGAGGATCTTTTGATAATGTTTCTGCGCTGTTTTCATGCGGCGCTAATAATAACAGTTCGCAGGCGGCCTGCCATACCTGTGCAAACGTGAGGGCCTGCATGCAGGCGGATTCCGGTGTTTGATGCGGGCAGTCGTGGACTGAGCGACCGCAGCGTTGCACCCAGGCAAGTTCGCGTTTGTAGAGCAGGTGTTGGTCGCGACACGGGATGGCTTGGGTCAGCGCAACAAACGGGCTGTCGCGCCAGAACTCACCGGCGCCGTGGAGCACCGGGCTGCCGGGGCCGAACAGCGTGAGAGTCGGGGTGTCGACCAGGCGACCAAGGTGGGCGACGCCAGTGTCGGGGCAGACCACCAGTGATGCGCGTGCAAACAGCTGCCACAGTTGCGGCAGGTCCAATCGTTCAGCATAAGAGCGATAGCGTTGTGCCGGGTCGATGCTGTTGATCAGCTTCTGTTCGTTTGGGCCGCCACTCCAGACGATCTGGTATCCATGCTTTTCTAGCTCGGCGGCGAGCTGCAGCCAACGCGCCGCTGGCCACATCTTGAGCGGGCTGCTGGCGCCGACATGCAGCACACAATAAGGCTGAGTCGGTAGCTCAAACGGTCGATGTTCCGGCGCAGGCCATTGTTCAGTGCGGTAGGTGGCAGGTGCGGGGCCGGGGATCAGGTTGGCGACCATCTCGCTCCAGTGGCTGGGCTGTGACGGGTAGGGAACGAGTTCATCGACCGGCCAGCTCTTGTAGGCGGGGCGGTCGCCGGCGAAGGCGATGATCCAGCCGCCGTTCAAGGCGCGCGCCAGCCAGCTATAGCGGTTATCGCCAGGGATGATGCTGAGGTCGAAGCCCGGCTCGTGCTGCAATGCCTGGATGGTGTTTGGATCGCGCGGATTGTAGGTGATCGCGCGGACGCCATATGGTTGCGACTGATAGAGCGGTTGGATGGCCTTGGGGCAGGCCATGACGATGTCGGCCTGCGGGTATTGTTGGCGCAGCTTGGCCAGCAGCGCGGTGAGCATCAAAACGTCGCCGAGCAGCAGGTGATGGGCGATGAGGATGCGGCGTGGATGTTGTGGTTTACGGCGTGGTTTCAGGCTGTGGAGCAGGGCGCGGCCGATGACGGCGAGCCGCGCCGGCAGGCGGCTGGCCATTAGCGGCAGGCCTCGAGGAAGATGCGTTCCATCTTGTCGACCATGCGCGCCAGCGTGAAGTGTTCGAGCGCATAGGCCAGTCCTGTCGCGCCGAATTGTTGGCGGCAGTTGGCGTCGTCGAGCAGACGGCTGATCGCGTGTTGCAGCGCGACGCTGTCCTTGGGGGGCACGATCAGACCGGTGTGTTCGTGCTGCACGGCCTCTTCGATGCTGCCGATCGGTGTCGAGATGATCGGCAGTCCGCACAGCATGGCCTGCAGGATCGACTGCGGTACGCCTTCGTTGGCGTAGGAGGGCAGCACAAACAGGTCCATCGCCTGCAGCCACGGGCGCACCAGATCCTGATTACCGGGCATCAGCACCTGCGGTGTCAGGCCCAGCTCGGTGATGCGCTGTTGCAGATTGTCATGCTGCGGGCCGTGGCCGACGATCAGCAGCATCACATCATCGCGCTTGAGCGCGGCCAGTGCCTGCAGCAGATAGTCGTGGCCCTTCCAGCTGCGCAGGGTGGCGACGATGCCGATGATCAGTTTGTCCTGCGGCAGGCTCAGTTGTTGCCGTGCTGCTTGTTTGTCGCCAGGAAAAAACTGTTCGGTATCGATGCCGGTCGGCACCGAGGTGATGTGGTCTGCGGGATAACCGTTGTCGCGGATCAGGGTCTGACGCAGTTTTTCACCGGTCGTCACCACGTGGCGGGCGGCGGTCTCATACAGCCAGCGCGTCGGGCCATTGTTCGGGATCGGCGCCGAGATGTGGCGGCTGCGCACGATCGGCGGCGGACTGCTCATAAGCACGCAGGCCAGGGAGGCCAGCCAGCTGTCGGGAGAGCTGTGGGGGTTGATCACATCGACTGGGTTTTGTTTCAGCCAGCGTTTGAGTGCGAACATGCCCTTGAGTTTTTTGCGTCCGATTGGCAGGGCCACGGCCGGAATGCCGCGTTTGATCGCCTCGGCATGGATCGGCGCCTCTGCAGGGCTGATGATCGTCACGTGATGGCCACGCGCCATCATGCCCTTGGATTCGGTCAGGATGCGGATCTCCTGGCCACCCCAGCCGCAGGAGGCCTCGGTGTGGATGATATTCATGGGTGAGAAATGAGGCATCGCGTTTGAGCTTGATTGCATTGGCTTGATTTGGGGGTGCATTATCCGGCGGGAGAGCGGGGTATTGCAAGGCAGGTGTGGCGGAAACTTGGCAGGCGATAATGTATATTGTGCCCACTTTGATATCAGAAAGCGTCGGTAAAAGAGCAGTGAATAGAGCTAAGCCCAGGGTTCTTGTAAGTTATTTTTTTGGGGCGGATACGATCCCGCTGGGAGAAGCGTGTGCGCAGGCATTCGAAAATCTTGGTTGTGAGGTTTACCGTTTTCATAGTCAGACGGATCATCCCTTCGACAGGTTCTTTCTAAAGTATGTCAACAAGCTTCTGCGAGCGATCGGGCTGAAGTGGGTTAATCTAAGTCAAAACACGCGGTTTGGCAGTCACAATCATAGGCAGTGTTTGCTGGAACAAGCGGTGGCAGGCTTTAAGCCTGACATGGTGTTTGTGATCCGCGGTAATGCGATTGAAGGTGAAACCCTGCAACGATTAAAGGCGTTGCACGGGGTCAAGAAAACGGTCGGCTGGTGGGTGAAAGATCCCCGTCCCGGGGCCGAAATGATCGATGATGCCAAAGGCTTTGATCATTACTACTCTATCCATGAAGAGGGATATACCCCTGAAACGAGCATAAAGAATATGACCACATTGGCGCCTGATGAGGGCTTGATGGCGAAGGTGGATCTATCACAACCCAGGCAATATCAGCATGAAATTGTATTTGCTGGTGGTTGGTGCCCGAAACGAGAGGAATATATACGCGCGATTATTGATTTGCCGCTTGAAATTTATGGTGGTGGCTGGCTCAAGGGTGAGCGTAAGCACGACGATCTGCTGCGTCGCAAGGTTGTGGCAAAAGGTATCTGGGGAGACGCTTTATTTGATCTCTATACACGTTCAAAGATCGTGTTCAACATCACCAACTGGAGCTCTCAGGGTAAGGCGGGCTTGAATCTGAGGGTGACGGAAGTGCCTTCGATGGGGGCCTTTCTGATGACGGATTTTCCTCAGGCGACGAGTGTCTACCTAGAGCTGGGAAAAGAGGTGGAGACTTTTGAATCGCCGCAGGAGTTTAGGCAAAAGGTATTGTTTTATTTGTCGAATGATCAGGCCCGTGAAGCGATTGCCAATGCCGGTTATGCGCGCATGCATCAGCATCCGACGATGACCGATAAGATGCGCCTGGTATTGCGGGATATTGGCCTTGATTCTGACTTAAAGTGAGCAAGCGGTGGAATTTCTAAATTCAAAGATCGAACAGGACCTGGCGAATGGTGTGCCCTTGCGTTTGGAACTGGGTAGTGCGGGCAATCAGCGCGATGGTTATTACGGCTTGGATCATCTGCCGTTGTCGGGTGTGGACATCGTGGCGGACTTGAATGCGCCCTTGTCGTTGATTCCGGATAACAGCGTGAGCCATGTGTTTACGCGGCATGTGTTGGAGCATGTCGATCAGTTTCTGCCATTGATGAAGGAATTGCATCGGGTGGCGGCACCGGGGTGTGTGATTGAAATCGTGGTGCCGCATTTTTCGAATCCTTATTATTACTCGGACCCAACCCATGTGCGTTTTTTTGGTTTGTACACGATGAATTATTTCGTTGCACCGGAAAAGCAGCCAGTCTTGCGTAAGGTGCCGGCCTTTTATTCCGATACGCGTTTTGAGGTGGAACAGATCAAGTTTTATTTTTATCGCATGACCTTGCTCGACCGCGTTGTGGTACCGATTCTGCGGGCCCTGGTGAATCGCAGTTTTGCAATGCAGAACATGTATGAGCGGCGCTTATGCCGTTTTTATCACGCGGCGGAGATTGGTTATCGTTTGCGTGTCGATAAGCAGGCCGTTTAGTCACAAAATTGCATGTTGTGCAGTTTGGCATAGGTGCCGTTTGCAGCCAGTAGTGACTGGTGATTGCCACTTTCCACGATATGACCTTGTTCCATGACGATGATGCGGTCTGCATTTTCGATGGTCGACAGGCGGTGGGCAATCATGATGGTGGTGCGCCCTCGTTTGAGATTTTCCAGTGCTGCCTGCACATGACGCTCGGACTCGGTGTCGAGCGCCGAGGTGGCCTCATCCAGGATCAAAATCGGTGCGTCTTTGAGAATGGCGCGGGCGATGGCGAGTCGCTGGCGTTGGCCACCAGAGAGGCGGGCGCCTTTTTCGCCAATGAGTGTGTCGAGCCCGTTGGGTAGTTGTTCTATAAACTCCATTGCATGGGCGGCCTTGGCAGCAGCGATGATGTCGTCGCGACTGGCGTCCTGGCGCAGGCCATAGGCAATGTTGTTTGCGATGGTGTCATTGAACAAAACGACTTCTTGTGTAACCAGTGCCAGATTGCGCCGTAGATCGGCAAGGCGGATGTCGGTGATGTCGATGCCGTCGATCAATAGCTGGCCTGCCGTCGGCTGATAGAAACGCGGGATCAGATTGACGAGCGAGGTCTTGCCGCTGCCGGAGCGGCCGACCAGGGCGAGGGTTTCTCCGGCCTGGATGCTGAGGTTGATGGCATTCAGGGCGGTCGATTCGCTGTTGGCATAATGCAGGCTGACGTTGTTGAATTGCAACGTGCCCTGGGCGCGATCCAGTTGGCGTGAGCCTGTGTCAGGTTCGGGGTGTTGATCGATCAGTTTGAATACACTTTCAGCTGCTGCGATGCCGCGTTGTAGATGCTCATTGATGCTGGTGAGTCGTTTGATGGGGGATGACAGCATGGCCATCGCTGCGATGAATGAGACAAATGCGCCGACCGTCATCGTGCCTTTGGAGCCGATGTAGATGATGACGGCCAATGCGCTGGCGGCAATTAATTGCACCACTGGCACGTTTGCAGCGGAGGTGTTGGTGATCTTCATTTCAAAGCGGCGGACCCAGTTGGTTGCTTCGTTGAAGCGCTTTGTTTCGTAGGCCTGGCCATCGAAGACCTTGATCACGCGATTGCCATTAACGGCTTCTTCAGCGATGTGAGTCATGTCTCCCATTGCATCTTGTAGGCTGTGGCTATTGTTGCGCATGCGATGACTGATGGCCTTAACTACAAGTGCGATCAATGGTGCGATAACAAAGACCATCAACGTCATCTTCCAGTCCAGATAGAGCATCCAGGCCAGCAGGCCGATGATCGTCAGCGTATCTCGGACCACCACGATCAGCACATTGGTGGCAGCGGCGCGCACTTGGCCAACGTCATAGTTCATTTTGGAAAGCAGGCCGCCGGAAGTGTTGTCTGAGAAGTACTGGCTCGGTAGTGCCAGGATACGGTTTAGCATCTGTTCGCGCAGATCCATGACCACCTTGTTGGCGACCCAGGCCAGTGACACGGTACTGATGTATTGAGCGATGCCGCTGAAGGCAAACAACCCGATCAGCATCATGGGCATCAACACCAGCATATCAGGGTCTTTTTCAACAAAGGTGGTGTCGAGCAGCGGTTTCATCAGCGCGGCTTTGAGTGGTTCGGCGATGGCGAGCGCGATCATGGCAATCAACGAAAAGCTGAAGATCTTCCAGTAGGGTTTTACATAACCCAGGAGGCGGAAATAGACTTGTTTGCCAGTGGCGGCGGCGCTATCTGTCATGATGTCTTCGTTTGCAGTTCGCTTAAAAGTTGTCGGTATAGCTGTATCAGTTGTTCGGCCATGTGTTCGAGTGTCATCGGCTCAACGGTGGACCGTGCGGCACGGCCCATTTTATCCCGTACCTCGGATGATGACAGTGTTTGCATGTGGCTGGCCAGTTGTTCGATATCCAGTGCATCACATATCAGTCCATTCTCGCCCGGCATAATAATGTCGGTGGAGCCGCATTTAGTGCTGGTGATCACCGGCAGGCCGCAGGCCATCGCTTCCATCACTACATTCGGAAACGGCTCATAGAGTGTGGGCAGGACGAAGGCATCGGCGACGCCATAATAGGGACGTACATCGGTTTGGGGGCCGACAAAATGGCAGCGACTCGCAACTCGCAATCGGTTGGCCAGTTGTTGGTAGTGTTTGGTGAGTTTGTCCTTACCTACAAAGACAGCATGTGCCGCATCGACCTTGGTCAAGGCCTGGATGACAGTGCCAGCGCCTTTGCGCTCAAAGCCGGAGCCGACAAATAAAAAGACAGTCGCCTGTTGCGGGATGTGTAGTTGTTGTCGTTGCGTTTGACGATGGTGCTTGAGATCTGGATGAAACTTCTCGCTGTCGACGCCATTGTGAATGACGCAGAACTTATCCTCGGCCAGCCCAAAGTGATGTTGGATCTCGTGTTTGACCATGTGCGAGTTGCAGATCACTCGCTTGAGCAGTGGTGAGAGAAACATCTGTTTTTCGGCTGCGAGCAGTCGACGGTGGAAGGGGCTGAGTTGGGTCAGGTATTTACTGATCGGGCCTTGTGTGCGTGCGCGTTGAGTGAGCCACTCTCGGTGCACACCATCACCGGCGCGATAGATATGGCAGCCTGCGATGCGTTCGTGTGATTGCACCAGGTCATAGTGGGTGTTTGTTAGGTGTTTTTGCACGCAACGAGTAAAACTCTGGTCGCGCCAAGTCCTCCCCAGATAAAAGGGTTGGCACTGATGAACTGAATGTTTGATCTCACCTTTCCAGTCGCGACAAATCAAGGTGAGGTCGGTATTGTCTGATTTGAGGCTAGACAGCGCCTGATCGACAAAGCGCTCTGCTCCACCAAACGGAGTATAGCGCTGGCGAATCAAGGCGATCTTGAGTGGGATTTGCTTCACGATACGCGGATCAAGGGCTGGATGCGCTGAAAATAGGGGCTGTTAGGCTTGACCAGTAATACATTGCGGCGTTTGATGTGTGTGAGCGTCTTGTGATGGATCAGGCCGTGTTTGTGGAATTCGTAGAATCCGTAGCCGATATCATGCAGTAATGTTTCTAAATGGGCTTGTTCTTGTTGGTCACGCATGCGGATCTCCATCATGATCATCGGTTGGTGATCATTCAGGTATTGTAGTCCGCCACGGATGACCTCGAGCTCAAAACCTTCGACATCAATCTTGATAAAGTCGGGCGATGGCAGGGTCGGGCCGAGGTGGTCGAGGGTGTCGACATCGACGGTTTCGCTGTAACCGGTCTGGATTGATTTTAATGATGCGGTGCCTTCGCCGATGCTTTGTTCGCTGCCGCTGAGTTCTGATTGGCCAACGTGCTCACCGATGGCCTTGCCGATGCGTGTCACGTTGTCGAAACAATTTATCGCCACGTTGGCGGCTAGATAGCGCATCGTTGCGCTGGAGGGTTCAAAGGAGAATACTCGCCCCTGTTCAGATACCTGCTTTGCCAGCAGGCAGCTGTAAAAACCAATGTTGGCGCCGATGTCCCAGCAGGTGTCGCCGCGGTGGACGATCTGCTTGAGGGTGCTCACTTCATAACGTTCATCGTGATCCTGATAGAAATACAGTCGGTCGTGTTCTGGATTGCGTAGATTTACGATCAGTTTGAAACCATGCTTGATATCGGTGATCACTTGTTCGGCGTTGGGTTTGATCAGCGGGCGGAATAGGTTGAGCAACCGATTTTTACCTTCGGTGATAGGGGAGTGGCATAGGTAGGCGCGCACGGTGCGATTCAGCATGGAGGTGAGTGATGATTGTTCAGGTGTCGTGGTAAATGGCATTGGGTCTGCTATAGGAGTGGGGGGGGCGTTCTCTGAATTTAGGTGTTGGTCGATGTGGCGAATGACTTCTGTCGCTGGAATGGACTCCAGGCAACGACTGCGTTTGCTGCCATCGCAGCCGTCGCGACCACAGGGGGCGCATTGCCAATCGCTTTGGATCACTGTATGTGGCCCCGCGTTCTGTACGCCGTTGCGCGCCGGGTAGGGCGTGTGTCCGCCCTGCCAGGTGTTGGGCCATGGCCCCCAGTCAAAGGCGCCGGATGGGCCAAAGAGGGCGATCACTGGGACATCCAGCGCGGCAGCCATGTGCATCGGCGCGGTATCAACGCCGACGAATAGTTTACACAGGCTGGTCAGGGCGGCAGTTTGAGTCAGGCTCATGCGTCCAGCCAGATTGATCGGCGGGTGTTGGCACTGCGACAGAATTTGTTCGATTTTGCTCAGCTCACGGGCGTCGGGGCCGCTGGTGATGACCACACGGCAGTTGTGTTGGCTGTGCAGGTGATCAATGATCTGGGCAAAACCTTCATTGGTCCAGCATTTAAAGAACCAGCGCGAGGTAGGGTGGACTTGTATCAGTGTCTGCAGGCCGTCCCAGTGCTGTGCCTTGAGTAAGGCGGTGACGTGATCCATATCGGGTGCTGAGAATCCCAGTTCGACCCGGCGATATTGTTGTCTGCAGTCTGGCGGCAATAGATCCAGGTTGCGGATGACGGTGTGTGTGGGGCTGGTTTTTTGTGGTCGCTGATCGGTCAGCAAGGCGCGTCGCCAGCGTTTATCACCACTGGCCTTGGTGGCGCCGATGCGTTGTTTGATGCCGGCAAAGAATCCGATCAGTGCGCCGCGATCACCCTCGGTGGTGTTGATGACCTGGTCAAAACCTTGGGTTTTTAGGGTGTCGATCCAGGCGCGTTCGCGTTGGAAATATTGCCAGCGGGATTCACCTTCATGCTGTTCCGGCAGGATGAGCACTTGATCCACGTGAGGGTGGTGTTGCAGCATCGCCTCAGTGCCCGCCTTGACCAATACCGTGACTTCACTGTTGGGATAGTGTTGTTTTATGGATGACGCCAGTGGTCCGGTGAGCAAGACATCGCCAATATTCCGAAACTTGATGATCAATATTTTCATGGGCGATGTTTAATAAAACCTAGGTTCGTTATCAGGGCGGTCTTTAAAGCGGCGATGTACCCACAGATATTGTTCGGGCATGGTGCGGATCGCTGTGGCAAATAGATCGTTCATGCGCTGTGCATCTGCTTCGACGCTGGCACCTGGGAAGTCCTCGAGCGGCGCCAAAAGGGTGACAGTATAGCCGCTGCCGTCCGCCTTGCGTTGTGGAAAATACGGGATGACGGCGGCGCCAGTCATGCGTGCCAGGCGGCTGGTGGTGGTGTTGGTGGCTGCAGCAATACCGAAAAAGTCGGCGAAGACGCTGTGTTTGTGGCCATAGTTCTGGTCGGGTGCGTACCAGATAATCTCACCATTCTTCAGACGCTTGACCATTTGGCGCATGTCGTCGCGTGGTATGGGGTTGGCGAATTGTGATTCGCGCCCCAGGCTCTGTTGTTGTTCGAATACGGGGTTTTTATGTGGTCGGTAAAGTGCGTTGAATTTTTTGCCACGGGCCAAGGCCAGCAGTCTGCCACCGATCTCCAGCGTGGTGAAGTGGGCGCTCAATAGGATCACACCGTGTCCGGTGGTCAGTGCATGTTCCACGTGTTCCAGACCCTGTACATCCAATAATGGTTGCAGCTTTTTATCGGGTGCTCGCCAGGCCATGACCATCTCAAACAGGCTGATGCCCAGCGAGGCGAAATGCTCACGTACCAGCGCCTCTTGTTCCTGTGGTGAGCGCTCAGGAAAACACAGGCTAATGTTGATGCGGGCGATCTTACGGCGACGTCCGCCCGCCAAATAGAGTAGTTTGCCGATGGTCCGACCGAGGCTGAGCTGCCAGCGATAGGGGAGTCGTATCAACACGCGCAGTGCGATGAGCCCAAGTTGTGTGGGCCAATATTTGGCCGCCCAACGCGAGGGTGGGTGGGGTTGGTCGCTGGAGGTGTCGGTCACTGTGAGTATGTGTCGGTGGGCGTCGAAAGCAATGTTCGGATTGTATTTTTTTTGCCAGACGGGGGCAAGCGCGGGCGGTGGCTTCGTAGGCACCATGCGGGGGGTATGCTAATATTCGCGGCAACATTTTCGGTGGAATTTTACGCAATCAATGAAAGTTCAAATCCCTGATTTTTCCGGTGCCCGCGTCCTGGTCTGTGGCGACCTGATGTTGGATCGTTATTGGCATGGTGATACCTCTCGCATCTCGCCCGAGGCACCGGTGCCGGTGGTGCGTGTGGGTGAAGAAGAGGAGCGCCCCGGTGGCGCGGCCAACGTCGCGTTGAATATCGCGACCCTCGGTGGCAGCAGTTGTCTGCAAGGCCTGACCGGCGATGATGGTTCGGCCAACGCGCTGGCCTGCATCATGGAGCGGGCGCATGTGCGCAGTGATTTTGAACGGGTGGCCGGTGCCTCGACCATCACCAAGCTGCGTGTCATGAGCCGTCATCAACAGCTGATCCGTTTGGATTTCGAAGACGGTTTTGCCGGTTATGACGGCGAAGGTCTGCTGCAGCGGTTTGAGCAGGCCTTGAGTGCACACGATGTGGTGGTGCTGTCCGATTACGGCAAGGGCACGCTGCGCAAGGTGCAGGGCCTGATCCAGGCGGCACGTGCGGCGGGCAAGCCGGTGGTGGTCGATCCCAAGGGCACGGACTTTGCCAAGTACGCCGGTGCAACGGTGATTACGCCGAACATGAGTGAATTCGAGGCGGTGGTCGGGCGCTGTCATTCCGATGAAGAGATCGTGACCCGTGGTGAGGCGCTGCGTGCCGAGCTGAATCTGGACGCACTGCTGGTCACGCGCAGCGAAAATGGCATGACCCTGCTGCGCAAGGGTGAGCCTGCACTGCACCTGCCGACCAAGGCGCGTGAGGTCTATGACGTGACCGGCGCCGGCGATACCGTGGTCTCGGCATTGGCCGCGGCCTTGGCCGCCGGTCAGCCGTTGGCACAGGCGACGGCGCTGGCCAATCTGGCCGCGGGCGTGGTGGTCGGCAAGCTCGGCACTGCCAGCGTCACCGTGCCTGAACTGCGCCGCGCGATGCGTGAGCAGGATGAGATGGAGCGCGGCATCGTCAGCGAAGAACAGTTGATCGAGCTGGTGCGTGAGGCCCAGGCCCATGGCGAAAAGGTCGTCATGACCAATGGCTGTTTCGACATCCTGCATGCTGGCCACGTGACCTATCTGCAGCAGGCGGCGGAGTTGGGCGATCGCCTGATCGTCGCTGTCAACGACGACGCCTCGGTCAAACGCCTCAAGGGCGAAGAACGGCCGATCAACACCATGGAACGACGCATGGTGATGCTGGCCGCGCTGGAGTGTGTCGACTGGGTGGTCGGCTTTTACGAAGACACCCCGACGCGCCTGATCTGCGCCACGCTGCCCGACATCCTGGTCAAGGGCGGTGACAATGATCCTGACAAGATCCCCGGCGGCGACTGTGTGCGCGCCAATGGCGGTGAGGTCAAGGGGATGACCTACGTCGACAACTGTTCCACCACGGGCATCATCGGCACCATCCGTGAGCGTGCTTAAGCTCGACGCCATCATCTTTGGCGGCGGTGTCGCCGGTCTGTGGACGCTGGCCCGCCTGCGTCAGGCGGGTTATCGCGCGATCCTGCTCGAATCCCAGGCCCTCGGCGTTGGCCAGACCCGCCACGCCCAGGGCATTATCCACGGCGGCACCAAGTACGCCCTCGCTGGTACCGCCACCGATTCCTCCGAAGCAATCGCCGCCATGCCTGGGCTGTGGCGCGCCTGTCTGCAAGGCTCGGGCGAGCTGGATTTGAGTTCTGTAAAAATTTGGGCTGAACACCAATTTATGTGGTCCACTGCCCGTCTCAGCTCACGTGTCGCCGGTTTCTTTGCCAGCAAGTTGATGCGCAGTCGTACCGAATCGGTGAGCGAGTCCGAGCGCCCGGCGGCGTTTCAGGGTGAGCGTTTCAAGGGCCAGGTCTATCGTCTGGACGAGCCGGTGATCGATGTTGCGTCGCTGATCCGCGCCTTGGCCGAGCCGGTGGCCGATGCGATCTGGGCGCTGCCCGAGCAGTACACGCTGTGCACCGATGGCGAGGGTGTGCAGCTGGAATTGGTCGCCGCCGATGGTCAGCGCCTGCAGATCGAGGCGAGCCGTCTGGTGCTGGCTGCCGGTGAAGGCAATGCCGATTTGTTGCAGCAGCTGGGTCGTGCTGAACCGTCGATGCAGCGGCGGCCGTTGCAGATGGCGATGGTGCGCGGTCCCCTGCCGGGGCCGTTGTGGGCGCACTGCATCGACGGCAGCAAGACGCGGGTGACGATCACCAGTCACCTCGATCAAAACGGCCAGTGGGTCTGGTACCTCGGTGGCCAGTTGTCCGAAGACGGTGCCAAGATGAGCGCCGACGAACTGCTGGCGCGGGCCAAGGCCGAGATGGCCGACTTGTTTCCCGATATCGACTGGCCGCAAGCGCAGTGGGCGACGCTGGCGATCAGCCGTGCCGAGCATCGCCAGCCCGATGGCAGCCGCCCGGCCGAGGCCTATATCCAGGCCGATGGCGCGGTGATGACGGCGTGGCCGACCAAACTCGCCTTTGCGCCGATTGTGGCCGCGGGCGTGTTGGCCGAGCTGGCGCGGGCGGGCCTGTCGCCTATTGAAACACCTGGTGAGATGCCTGGCGAGACACCCAGTGAAATACAGGATTTACCGGCGTGGCCGCATCCCGGTTACGCCGATCTGCCGTGGATGGAGGAGGCGAGATGGAGTTGAGGGCGCTCGGCAGCACCGGCATCGATATCAGTGTGCTCGGTCTGGGCACGGTCAAGCTCGGTCGCGATCAGCAGGTCAAATACCCGCGAGGGTTTAAGATCCCCGATGATCAGGCGGTGCGCGAGTTGTTGGCGCTGACGCGTGAGCTCGGTATCAACATGATCGACACCGCGCCGGCCTACGGTCGCAGCGAGGAGCGGCTCGGTCAGCTGCTGCCGAACTCGAATGATTGGGTGATCGTGACCAAGGTCGGCGAGGCCTTCGAAAACGGCGAGTCGTCCTTCGATTTTTCAGCCGCCGGTACCCGTGCCAGCATCGAGCGCAGCCTCAAACGTCTGAAGCGTGATTATCTGGATGTGGTGTTGGTCCATTCCGATGGCAATGACATGCACATTATCGAACACGAGGGTGTGCTGCCGGAGTTGGCCAAATTGAAACAAGAGGGGCTGGTGCGTGCCTACGGCATGTCGACCAAGACGGTCGAGGGTGGAATGTGGTGTGTGCAAAACACCGATGTGGTGATGGCGACCTGTAACCTGGCCGACGACCACGACCGGCCGGTGATCGCCGAGGCGGCGCGGCTGAACAAGGGTGTGCTGGTCAAAAAAGGCCTGCAGAGCGGCCATGCCGAGAACAGCGTCGAGGACGCACTGCGCTATGTCTTCAGCCATGCCGGGGTGTCGAGCATGATCGTTGGTACCATCAATCCCGAGCACCTGCGGCAGAACGTCGAGTTGGTCAACCGTGTGCTGAGCCCAGAGGGCTAGCGTGCGCCTGCTCTATTCCCTGGTCTTGTATCTGATCGCGCCCTTGGTGGTGCTGCGCCTGTTGTGGCGCAGTCGCAAGGCGCCTGATTACCGCCAGCGCATTGGCGAGCGCTTTGGTTTCTTTCCCCATCTATCAAAAAAAGGCTACATCTGGCTGCATTCGGTTTCGGTCGGTGAGACCATCGCTGCCGCGCCGCTGGTCAAGCAGTTGTTGGCGACCTATCCCGACCTGCCGTTGTTGATCACGACGACGACGCCCACCGGTTCGGCCCAGGTTAAAAAGCTGTTCGGCGATCAGGTCGCCCATGTCTACGCCCCCTATGATCTGCCCGGCGCCGTGCAAAGATTTTTGGCGCGCACGCAGCCGCGCCTGGCGCTGATCATGGAGACCGAGTTGTGGCCCAATCTGTTCCACTATTGCCATCGACAGGGTGTGCCGGTGGTGGTGGCCAATGCCCGTCTGTCTGAGCGTTCGGCCAAGGGTTACGGCAAACTGCGGGCCTTGACGGCGCAGACCCTGGCCTGTGTGACGCAGGTTGCGGCGCAGGGTGAAGATGATGGCCAGCGATTTTTAGCGCTGGGTTTGAGGCAGGATCAGCTCACAATCACCGGCAGTCTGAAATTCGATCTGACCGTCGCCGCCAGTGTGCAGGAGCAGGGCCAAGTGCTGCGGCGTGTCACCCTCGGTGCCGAGCGGCCGGTATGGCTGGCGGCGAGTACTCATCAGGGTGAAGACGAACAGTTATTGGATGCCCTGGCCGAGGTGCGACAACAGGTGGCGGATGCGCTGCTGGTGTTGGTGCCGCGTCATCCGGAGCGTTTTGATAGTGTCGTCGAGCTGTGTCGCCAGCGCGGGCTGAACGTGGTGCGCCGCAGCGAGCGCCGTGGCTGTAATGCCGAGACCGATGTCTTCGTCGCTGATAGCATGGGTGAGATGATGCTGTTGTTGGCGGCGTCGGATGTCTGCTTCATGGGCGGCAGTCTGATCGAGCATGGTGGCCACAATATCCTCGAACCCGCTGCCCTCGGTAAGCCGGTGGTGTTTGGGCCGTCGATGTACAACTTCGCCGTGATCAGTAAATTGTTTATTGCTGAAGGTGCGGCGCGGCAGGTGGCAGATCGCCACGAGCTGGCGCAGGTGTTGGTGCAGTGGTTGACTAATGTTGTGCTGGCTGATGAGTTTGGCCAGCGTGGGCGGGCCGTGGTGGATGCCAATCGAGGCGCGTTGCAGAGATTGTTGCGGTTGCTGGCGGCTATTCTGCCGCCAGCCGATTCATAGACCTCAGTTCAACCACTGATCCAGGTTTTCAATATCCTGCATGCCCAGGCTGCCGACGGCCTTTTTCAGCCGCAGAGTGGCGATGACGTAGTCATAACGGGCTCGGGCGTAGTCGCGTTGGGCGCGGAACAGTTCGCGGCGTGAATCAAGTACGTCGACGGTGGTGCGGGTGCCGACTTCATAACCGGCTTCGGTCGCGGTCAGCGCGCTCTGTGATGAGACGACGGCTTGTTTCAATGCATTCACCCGGCTGATGCCGGCCTCAACATTGAGATAGGCATTACGTGTCTCGCGCTCGACGGCGCGTCGTGCCTGTTCCAGATTCTCTTTGCTTTGCACCAGGTTTTGTTTGGCCTCGGCAACGGTGGCCTTGATGCGGCCGCCGGTAAAGAGTGGCATCTGCAATTGGATGCCGATCGACGAGGAGTCGGTTTCTCGGCCGTCGAAGGTGCCATCGCTGATGTCGTTGTTGCTGTGGTTGGCGACCAGATCCACTGTCGGATGTCGTTCGGCACGCGCCTGATCGATCTGTTTGCGCCGGACTTCGGTGGCCCAGCGGGCGGCGGCGATGCTGTGGTTGTGTGCCAAGGCGATTTCGAGCCAGCGTTCGACATCGGCCGGGTTGGGGGATTCGAGTGTCATCGACTCGCGGAGCGGGTTCAATGTTTGTGGTGCACTGCCGGTGATCTCCTGCAGCGCCTGGCGGGCGGCGGCCAGGTCGTTGCGCGCCAGGATTTCATTGGCGGTGGCGAGGTCATAGGCCGCCTGGATCTCATGCACGTCGGTGATGGCGATCAGGCCGACCTCGAAGCGTTGTTTGGTCTGCTCCAGCTGACGGCTGATGGCCTCTTTTTCTGATTCGGCAAACTGCAGGCTGTCTCGGGCGGCCAGTACGTCGAAGTAGCTGTCGACCAGTCGCATGGTCAGGTCCTGGATGCTCTGCTGATAGAGCGCCTCCTGCTGGTCAAGGGCCGCGCCGGCCTGATCGATCCGGCTCATGTGGTCCTTGCGATAGAGGGGTTGTGTCAGTGTCAGGCCAAAGGTGCTGCTGGTGAATTCGGTATCGCTGGCGCCGGGGCCGTCGATCTGCTGGTCGGTGCGCGTGGTGTCGGCCTTGAGGATGACGTTGGGCAGATAGAGGGCGGTGCTTTGTTGTTGACTGTATTTGCGGGCTTCCAGTTCGGCACGGGCGGCGCGCAATTGGGGGTCATTGGCGATGGCGGCCTGGTAGACCTGTAGCAGGCTGTCGGCCTGTGCGGTAATGCTGGTGCCGCCAAGTAGCAGGGCGATGGTCGCCGGAATCAGGGTAGCCTTTATGTTCATGTCAGTCCTTGAACTGCAGCGGGGGCTGCGCGTTAGTAGCGTGCCATGTCGGGTGCGACATCATGGGCCCAGGCGTCGATGCCACCGACCAGGTTGATCAGTCTATGATAACCGTGGCCGGCGAGAAAGGCACCTGCGCGCTGACTGCGTACGCCGTGGTGACAGATCAGCACGTATTCCATCTCAGGGTTAAGGCTGTTCAGGGCCTGGGCGAATTGGCTGAGCGGGATGTTGATGGCGCCGTCGATAGCGCAGATGGCCAATTCGTGCGGTTCACGCACGTCGACGAGTGTTGGCGCCGGGGTTGTCTGTGCCAGGTAGTCGACTACCTGGCGTGGGCTGAGCTGTTTCATCCGAGCCTCTTTCGAGAAAGTGTGGTGACCAGGAATATTAGTGGTTGTTAATATTTCTGTCTAGCTCAGAAAGTGAAGGCCTTGGGGGCGACTGCGTTTTGCAGCGGTGCCAGCTCGGTTTCAAACAGGACTTGGCTGCTCCACTCGTTTTCGCCGATGCGGGTGATCAGGGTCGCCTCCATGATCGGGCCACGGCCGATGACGGCGACCAGACGACCGCCGCGTTGCAGCGATTGTTTGAAGCTGTCGGGCAGTACTGGCAACGAGCCGGTGATGATGATGATGTCGTAGGGTTGGTGCTTGTCCCAGCCCTGGGCGGCGTCGCCGACTTCCAACACGACGTTGGTCAGGCCTTGTTCGTTCAGCGTAGTCTGGGCACGGGCGATGAAGTCGGCCTCGATATCCACGCTGTATACCTTGCGGATCGACTGTGCCAGCAAGGAGGTCAGGTAGCCGCTGCCGGTGCCGACTTCGAGTGCGACATCGGTCGGGTGCATGTTGACGGCCTGCAGCATGCGGCCGACGATGCGCGGTGGCAGCATGGCCTGGCCATTGCCGAGTGGGACTTCGATGTCGGCATAGGCGAGTTCGCGATAATTTTTAGGCACGTAGGCTTCACGTGGCGTGGTGTCCATCAGGCCGAGGACTTTGCCATCGAGGACGTCCCATGGACGCACCTGTTGTTCAACCATATTAAAGCGGACCTGTTCGAGGCTCATGCTGTTCTACTCCATTGATATATCCCACCAGAGGCCCAGAAGGGTATTCATTTTAGCTGTTTCAGGCAAGCCAAAATTGGTCTGGGGTGCAGAATAACCCCTGTGTTTGCTTGTGTTTGTGCTACCCGGTGGCGCTTGCAAATCGGTGGTCTATGGGCTAATTTGGTCGGCCTTTAGCTGGGGGTGCCCGTCTGCAATTGTGTGGTTAGGGCTGAGATCACACCCTTTGAACCTGCGTCGGTCGGTCTAGATCGAGGCGATGTAGGGAAGCATGTTTGCCGGGTTGGCCGGTGTCTTGTGTGTCCCCAGCGTGATTCGTTTTCTACTCTGCTTCTACACCGCGAGGTCCCGATGAGCGCCATTCCAGAACAATTTCTGCAAAAGACAGCCCAGTTATCCGATGAGGTGACGCGCCCGTTTGCCAATTCGAAGAAGATCTATGTCACGGGCAGTCGCGAAGATATCCGGGTGCCGATGCGTGAGATCAGCCAGGCGGCGACGCAAACGGATGGTGGTGTGGAGGAGAATCCGCCGATCACCGTATACGATACGTCTGGCCCGTACACGGATCCGGCGATTAAGGTCGACCTGTTGAAGGGCATGCCTGACCTGCGCAGTCCGTGGATTCTGGAACGTGGCGATACAGAACAACTGGCGGGACCAAGTTCAGAATTCGGTCATCAGCGTCAGCATGACCCTGCACTGGCGCACCTGCGTTTTGAGCACATCCGCACCCCGCGCCGCGCCCAGGCCGGCAAGAATGTCACGCAGATGCACTATGCCAGGCAGGGCATCATCACTCCGGAGATGGAATATGTGGCGATCCGTGAAAACAATCGTTTTCAGGAGCTGAAGGCCGATCAGCGTTACGCCAAGCTGGTGCGTCAACATGCGGGCCATAGCTGGGGCGCGAATATCCCAGATGAAATCACGCCGGAGTTTGTGCGCAGTGAAATCGCTGCCGGTCGTGCGATTATCCCGGCCAATATCAATCACCCAGAACTGGAGCCGATGATCATCGGCCGTAACTTCCGCACCAAGATCAATACCAATATCGGCAACTCGGCAGTGACCTCTTCTATAGAAGAAGAGGTCGAGAAGATGGCATGGTCGGCGCGTTGGGGCGGCGATACCTTGATGGATCTGTCGACCGGCAAGAACATCCATGAGACACGCGAATGGATCCTGCGTAATGCGCCAATGCCGATCGGTACCGTACCGATCTATCAGGCCTTGGAGAAAGTCGATGGCAAGGCCGAGGCGCTGACCTGGGAATTATTCCGCGACACCTTGATTGAGCAGGCCGAACAGGGCGTGGATTATTTTACGATCCATGCCGGCGTGTTGTTGCGTTATGTACCGCTGACGGCCAATCGTGTGACCGGCATCGTGTCACGCGGTGGATCGATCATGGCCAAGTGGTGTCTGNNATCTGCGAGATCATGAAGGCCTATGACGTCAGCTTCTCGCTCGGCGATGGGCTGCGTCCTGGTTCGTTGGCCGATGCCAATGATGCCGCGCAATTCGGTGAACTGGAGACCTTGGGTGAGTTGACGCAGGTCGCATGGAAACACGATTGCCAGGTGATGATCGAAGGCCCCGGTCATGTGCCGCTGCAGATGATCAAAGAGAACGTCGACAAGGAATTGAAGGATTGTTTTGAAGCGCCCTTCTACACCTTGGGGCCGTTGGTGACGGATATCGCACCTGGTTACGATCACATCACCTCGGCGATTGGTGCCGCCAATATTGGCTGGTATGGCACGGCGATGCTGTGTTACGTCACCCCAAAAGAGCACTTGGGGTTGCCGGACAAAGAAGACGTGCGCGAAGGTATTATTGCCTACAAGATTGCCGCGCATGCATCGGATCTGGCCAAAGGCTTTCCAGGTGCGCAATTGCGCGACAATGCCTTGTCGAAGGCGCGCTTTGAATTCCGTTGGGCAGATCAATTTAATCTGGGCTTCGACCCTGAGCGTGCGCGTGAATATCATGATGAAACGCTGCCTAAAGATGCGCACAAGGTTGCGCACTTCTGCTCCATGTGTGGACCGAACTTTTGTTCAATGAAGATTACGCAGGATGTGCGTGAGTTTGCTGAACGTCAGGGGATTGCCGACGTGAAGGTCGCGTTTGAAAAAGGCATGGCAGATAAGGCCAAGGAATTTAAAGCCTCCGGTGCGGAGATCTATCGCAAGGCGTAATGATTACTTTAACTGGTGCCGTAAAAACGCCAATGCATATGCATTGGCGTTTTTGTTAGCGAGACTTGCCCAGATCTTTCCAGCCTTGCAAGGAATGTAGGCTGCGGGTGACGTTGATGAGTGCATTCTGAAGGGCAAATTCGCCACCGCCATGGTCGACGCTTTTGTTGACGGTACGGCCAGGAATGAGATGGTTGGCCATACCGACGACGCCTCCTGTCAGGCGTTGGAAGAAGCGTCCTTGTCCACCTTTATATGAGGTGAAAATCACGTAACTCTGTACAGGGTTCTCATGACGCCACTTTTCAGCGAAGGCAATGCCGTCCATTATCGGCATATCTAGATCAAGGATGATGATGTCCGGGCCGATGGTTTGGCCGCGATTGCTACGCATCTGGCGCGCAATATCCAATGCCTCTTTGCCGTTTTTGGCGCATTGGGTGTTTAGAAAATAAGCGGAAAAGGTATCGTGTATTTGACGTTGAAGTGGGGCGTCATCATCGATAATTAAGAGGGTCATCGTTGATGCGTATTGCTCCAGGTCATTGCTGTCGCCAAATAGATCTATGCCGCCTGCATCTTCTGCATCATCTACTGTGCGATGAGTGCGCAGATATTCTTGCCAATCACCGTTGGCGCTGGTTTTTATCGGATTATATGGAGTCATAGCTGGCCTTCCATTGGTGCTCGTTGATTAATTCCTCGGCTCGTTTAAGTTTGACCATGTTGCCAATGCGCAATAGGAATTCAGTTTCGTCGAAAGGTAGTGTGATGTAGTCATTGGCGCCAGCGGTGATGCCTTGCAGTTTGTCCTCTTCTAATGCCCGGCCGCTGACAATCATGATTTTGCTTAATCTAAGTGCATCAATAGTGCGTAGTTTCTTACAGGTCTTGAATCCATCCAGGTCAGGCATGTTGACGTCGAGCAGGATGATGTCAGGGGCAGAGATGGTAGCCTTCTCAATCGCCTCGGTGCCTGAGTCTGCGTATTGAACTTCATAGCGAGTACACAGAAGTCGTTTCAGCATGTTTCGTTTGCTGATGTCGTCGTCGACAATCATCACAACGGGCTTGCGGTGTGAATCTATGTCGATTGATGTGTGTGGCGTTGATTTGTTCATCTGCGGTTGTGCCCCCTGTCTTTAGGCAGCTGTCAGATTGTTTTGTTGTCGGCGAGGTATCTCGATGTTCACAATAAGTCCTTGAGGGTGATTGTGTGTGGCATAAATAATGCCGTTGTGTTTTAGTACGATCTGCTGGCAGATCGCCAGGCCGAGGCCTGTGCCCTCGACCGTGGGACCGCCGTCTTTGCGTGTTGCTTGTTGGAAGCGCTGGAATATTTTTTGCTCTTCGCCTACAGGAACTCCTTCCCCAGTGTCTGCGACAGAGATCGAGATAATGCCGCCAATTTCTGTGACTGTGATCGTAATGGATCCTTTTTTAGGTGTAAATTTTAGTGCGTTGCTGATGATGTTGGTCAGGACTTGCTCCATAAAGGTCTGGTCGACTTCTGCCCGCACTGTGCGGGATGTGTTGACGCTAAGAGAGATGTTGCGCTCATCTGCGGTAGTGCGGAAGTTTCGACATACCGATGTTGCCATTTCGCTGATGTCATGATCCGAAAATAGAAATTCGACTTGACCGCTCGAGAGCTTGGCAAGATCTAAAACGCGTGTGGTTGTATTGCGTAGTCGTTGTGCAGCTTTTTGTGCCTCCTCAACGTCTGCCTCTATGCGTTGGAGTTTTTCACCATTGAAGTCGTCTTCGTTAATTAAGGGGGAAGTGATGGTGTTTATAATTTCGTATAGACGTTCTGAGTATTTGCTTTCATTTTGTTCAATAATTGCACGAGCCTCACTTAGAGATGATTGCATTTGTCTCAGCTCATCTTTTATGAGTGACAGTGTGGTATGAATGATTTGTGCAGGTGTTCTCAATTCGTGGCTCATGGTCGATAGAAAGTCGCGCTCTCTTCGCCATGAGTCTTCTGCTTCTTGCCGCTGTTCATCTGCTGATATAAATAGTGCCCTGGTATTTTTGAGCTCACGAATGGATGCAAGCTGATTTACAGCACGTTGTGCGACCAGGATTAAATATTCATGATCAAATGGTTTGCTGACGAAATCGCTCGCGCCGTGACGAAATGCTTGCACTGCGAGCGCCTGTGAACTGTCTCCAGTAAGCATGATGGCTTGGCAGTCAGGTAGGCATTTAAGAGCCTTGTCGAGCAGGGTGAGTCCAGACATGTCATCTAGGTGTTGATCAATAAAAATGATATCAGGCTGCCAGTGATTGATTTTCTCAAGGGCTATATTTCCACTTTCAGCTGTTTGTACTTGGAAGTTGTCAGTGATAGAGAGTAGTTCTCCAACCAGCTCTCGTACATCGTCGTCGTCATCAATAATCAGAACTTTTGTGTTGTCCATCTTCAACCTTTATAGATTCAGAATTACGTATATGTATTGTTGGTGTTGTATTCAACGGCAATAATATTCATTAATAAACGCTAAAATTACTTAGGGAATATGTTTGATCCTGCTATTTTTTTACATGATTATGGTGTTGTTTTTTTATAGTTTGATTTGAAGGGGTGGTTAAGTAGATTTAGTTTGAATAATGCAAAATAACAACAGCATTTTTTAGGGGGGAAGGGGGGGTTAGTAGGCGTCTTGCATTGCACCTGTGATAAATGCCCTGGCTACTGCATTGGCTCGATTGGCAGCGCCTAGTTTTTTATAGATGTTGCGTATGTGGAATGCGACGGCTGAAACACTGACTTTTAATATGGAGGCAATCATTTCATTGTCTTTGCCCTCAGCAACCCATTTCATGATTTCTAACTCGCGGGGAGTCAGTTTTTGTAGCTCACCTTCGGTCTGGCAATTAAGTCGTGTTGCCGCCTCACAGTAGAATAGCGCTAACGTACATAGGTCTGGCAGGCTGTCCATCAGTCTTGTGTTGAGCTGATTATGGGTCTCGTTTTTCTTGGTGAAAGTAAGTAGGCCGCGATACCCCTGAGTCGAACGTATCGGGATGGTGATGCCTGAGCGGAAACCAAACTCGGCGGCAACTTGAAAGAAGCTGCCGCTACGGTGTGACTTGGTTAGTTTCTTCTCGAGTTGTTGCCAGGTGATCGGGGTAATGGAGCCTAGGCTGTGGTTGATGAGGGGGTCCATGCGGATGGCGCCACTGCTTTGGTAATACTCCTGCCAATCCAGTGGGTAGTTAGTGAGCGTAAAGTTTTCGCTATTGGTAGGGGTATGTAGTTGTTGTAGGACAAAAAGGTAGTGTGTGTAATTGTAGTGCTGTGTGATCAATGTGCCGATCTTGCTAAGATCGTTCACTTGACGGGCGTCGTGAATATTTTCCAAGAGTTTGACAAAACTCATCGTTTCTGCGGACGCCTCTATAAACATAATAGAATGTCTAAGGTTAATGCATAGAGGAGATTGCCATTTAATGGTCAATTCTTCAATGCGGAAATTGAGTATAACGAATCATATCGATATTCACTAATAAGAAACTAGGTATACATAAGTATAATTTTTGGAGGATTTATGGCCACTTCAGGGCCTCGTTTTGGTGGTATTCAGCGTCTTTACGGTGTGGATAGTCAACTTGTCCTCGAGCAAATGCGTGTATTGGTGATTGGCGTAGGTGGTGTCGGTTCTTGGGTGGTGGAAGCATTGGCGCGCAGTAATGTCGGCAATATCTGCATGGTTGATGGGGATGTTGTTGAATTGTCGAATGTGAATCGTCAGTTACATGCACTGACGGATACGGTTGATCGCAGTAAGGTAGAGGTAATGGCCGAGCGTGTATCGCAGATAAACCCAGCCTGCAAATGTGATCCGTCAAATATGTTTTTAAACGATGAGAACTATGTGCAGATTTTGTCGGCAGGTTATGACTATGTGGTCGACGCGCTGGACAGTATCAAGTTTAAGGCGCAGGTGATTGCCTATTGCAAGCGCAATAAGATCCCGCTGGTGACGACGGGAGGGGCCGGTGGTTTGACTGATCCACGCCTGATTCAGGTGGCGGATTTGTCGAAGACCTATAACGATCCGCTGGCGGCAAAAGTCCGTTCGCGTTTGCGCAGTGAGTTTGGTTTTACACGCAACCCTAAGCGTAACTTTGGTGTGGAGTGTGTCTTTTCCAGTCAGCAGCCGCTGTATCCCAAGGAAGATGGCTCGGTATGCCATGCTAAGCCAGGTATTCACGGTGTGTCATTGGACTGCCGGTTTGGTTATGGGGCGGCGACATTTGTCACCGCCAGTTTTGGCATGATGGCCGCATCGCGGGTGATTAATCGCACGCTGGCCAAACAACCATCGGCCTAGGGCCTGTTAACAGGCCCTAAGTTATTTCTTGAGTCCGAGTGGGTCGGCGGGGTCGATGTTGTCCATGAACTGCAGTTTGCGTTGATTGTTGGTGGTGAGATAAACCCGCCCGATCCAATTGTTGATGATCGCCTCGGCCGTATCGTGCCAGGTGTTATCGAGCTGCTCGGTAATCAAGGTCTCGGGTAGTTCAGGCATCGGCAAGCTGCTCGCCAACGCCTTTTGTACGTGTAGTTGGTGCTCGTTCAAGATGGCAGCGGTTTGAGGCGTGAAGTAATTTTCCGGCATCGGCGGATAGTCTGTCCGATCGCCTGCGGCAAAGCGTTTGACTTCGCGCTTGTATTCCTTGAGCAGACTGATGATGTCGTATTCCGGGTGGCCCTGGAAAAAGACGATGCGGAACAGGTCTTCGCTGACGGCCAGATGCACGCCGACCTCGCTTTCAACCAATACCTTTAGCCCGGCACTTTCAAATTGTTCGCGGCTGATGTCGTTGAAGCGTGAGTGTGGCACATCAAAGCGGGTATTGACGCCCATCACCAGCGGATGGTTGCGCTCAACCACGCGATGGGAGAAAACGCCCCAGCATTTATCGCCCAGAGGGCGGCGTCTTTGCTGATAACGGAACTGCATCACTGCATGCGTCGCCAGGCACGAACACAAGGTCGAGGCGACATTGTCGTAGGCCCAATCGATGACCTCGTTCAGCGGTTGCCAGAACGGTTCCAGGGATAGGTCGGGCTGGCTGACATTGGCGCCGGTGATGATCAATGCATCGAGGCTGTTTTCTTTGATCTGTTCAAAGCTCTCGTAGTGGGCATCGATATGTGCCTGTGCCTTTTCACCGCGCGGGATCTCTTTCAGTGTGAACGGGTGCATATAAAACTGTGCGATCTGATTGCTCTCGCCGACCAGACGGAAGAACTGACGTTCGGTGGCGGCAAGCGCACTGTCCGGCATCATGTTCAACAGGCCGATATGCAGCTCGCGGATATCCTGATGGAGTGCGGTTTCTTTCGAGATAATGGTCTCGCCTTCACTGGCCAGGCGGTGAAAGGCGGGCAAATTGGAGTTGGCAACTAGTGGCATAGGGACTCTAAACTCTCAATCAACGCTTAAGGTGTTTGTGATTTCAATGCATGGCGCAGCAGCTCGATGAAGTCATCGGCGGTTTGCACCCGCGCCAATTCGTCGGTGGTGATGGTGTAACCATATTGCGCGGCGATCCCCTCATAACGTGGGATGCGCGAATAAAACAGGCGCGGAAAGATCCAGCGCACGAAGTCATC
>DHYU01000034.1 GCA_002415485.1 Proteobacteria bacterium UBA5122 | reverse complement strand
GCCGGCGGCATCCTGACCACGGTGTTGCAATACGGTCAGCCCGTCATACAGCGACTGATTGACATTGCTCTTGCCCACGATTCCGATAATGCCACACATGCAAAAAACCCTTTGTAGAAGATCAATAATGTAAGTTTAAAAATAGGCCTAAACGCCCAGCCCCGCCACCGGCATCGTCGTCAGCAACGGATAACGAGCCTGCAGCCAGCTCAACAGCTGACCTATCCATACCACCGAATACGAGGCCTGCCACAGCGGTTCCTGACTGATCGGGGTCATGTTTGCCAACAATACGGCAACCGCAACCACCACCACTCCGCGCACCAAACCAAATCCCGCACCGGCCACGCGATCCACACCGCGCAGGCCCACCGCCTTCACCAGCGAAGACAACAGCCGCGTCACGACAAAGCCGACGATGTGCACCAACAAAAAGATGACCACAAAGGCCGTCACCGTGCGCAACATGCTATCGGTCATCCAGGCGGCGAAGTACACCTCCACCACCGAGGCCAGACTATAGGCGGCCCANNAGGCCTCGCGCACAAAACCGCGCCACAGACCGATGACTGCAGACAGCGTAACGATCGCTAGAATGGCGTAATCAATACTGGTCATCTGCCCTGGCGCACGTTGTTCATCCTGCGAGACTGGGCATCCTTGATGTTCCCAGGCCCTTAAACAGCTGACGGCCGCAAACGGCCGTCTTGGCATTCAATCCTGATGGAAACCGACAACTCACTGCACGGTCGGAATCGAGTCGGTGATTTTATCAAACCACCACCGTCAGCAGAAGAAAAATCCGCCCCTCTCAGTTACGGATATTGCATCACCAAACCATCGAGCTTGGTATCCTGACGTAATTTGAGCTTGATTTGATCGGCCGTGGTGCGCAACAGCTCGGGCCCAACACGCACACGATACACCGAGCGCCCACCGCCAGCATCGCCCTTGACGATAAAGGCCTTGTAGCCCTTGGCACGCAGTTCATCGCGCAGCTTGATCGCTTTGTCCTCGTGACTAACGCTCACCACCTGCACCACCCAACCGCTATCGATCGACGAGACCTTGTCTTCACGTGCGGCAACCGGCTCCGGTTTGGACTTCGGCTCTGATTTCGACTCAATCTCCGCCACAGGTTTTTCTATCTCTTGCGGCATTACTGGCGCAGTTTCAACAGGGCGATCGATCAACGATGGCTCAGCCAAGGGCGCCGGCTCAATCACCGTCTCGCGCTCCNNACGTGTGCTCTTCCGATCTGGCTCACCGAGCGTCTCGCGCTCCACCTCGGGCGTGCGCTGCTCGGACCACACGTCCAGCGGCAGCACCTCCATCTTCTTCGGATCAGGCGCCGATGGCACGACCACATTGAGATCACTGCTCTCTTCATCACGACTGAAATCCAACACCATCGGCACCAGGATCAGGAGCAAGGCCCCCAGCACCACACCACCGACAATCCGCTGTTTTTTCATTGCGTCCATCAACAAAGCATCCTATGTTCGTTTGGCCGATGGACCATTATAGGCCTCGGCCAGGGCGCCAGCCACGGTGTAGAACGAGCCGAAGACCAACACGCGATCGTGCGCCTCAACCCGAGTCGATACCGCAACCATCGCCTCCGCCACTGACGGGTGCGCCGTCACCGCTGTTTCACCGATCTCGCTCAACACCTGCTGCAGGCGCTCGGCACTGGCCGCACGCGGTAGATCAAACGTGGTCACATGCCACTCATCCACCACCTCGGCCAGGGTCGATAGCACCTCGGCGATATCCTTGTCGCCCATCATGGCGACTATTGCGCACACCTTGCCCGGCATCGGCCAGCTGCGCATGTTTTGCCGCAGCGCACGCGCCGCCTCGGGGTTGTGCGCCACATCGAGGATCACCGGCGTCTCGCCCGGCAGGACCTGAAACCGTCCCGGCAGTGTGACCTGGGTCAGGCCATTGCGGATCTCGGTCTGCCCCAGCGGCAGGCGATCGCTGAGCAACTCAACCGCCAGCAACACCGCCGACGCATTACGTAGCTGGTAGTCTCCACGCAATGCGGGCAAGGGCAATGCATGGCGGCTGCGCTCACCCCAGTGCCAGCGCCACTGCGCATCCATCTGTTCATAACTGAAATCACGATGCAGCAGATAGAGCTGCGCGCCGGTCTCTTGCGCCACCGCTGAGATGGTCGACGGCGGATTCAGGTCGGCGCAGATCGCGGGTCGACCGGCACGCATGATGCCTGCCTTCTCGCGCCCGATCGCCTCACGGGTATTGCCGAGCCACGCGGCATGATCCAAATCAATCGTCGCGATCAACGCGACATCAGTATCGATGATATTGACCGCATCCAAACGACCACCGAGGCCGACCTCGAGGATAGCGACATCAACCCCCGCCTCGGCGAAGATATAAAACGCCGCCAGCGTGCCAAATTCAAAATAGGTCAGCGAGATTTCATCACCGTCTTGCGCACGCGCCGCATCGATTGCAGCAAAGGCGCGGCAAAAGGCCTCGTCAGGCGCATTTTCGCCGTTGACGCGCACCCGTTCGTTGTATTTGAGGATATGGGGAGAGGTATAGGCACCGACGCGATAACCGGCGGCGCGATAGATCGATTCCAGCATCGCGACGCAGGAACCCTTGCCATTAGTACCGGCCACGGTCACCACATTCGGCGCCGGTCGACCGCCGCCGAGTCGCTGCCATACGGCGTTGACGCGCGCCAGCCCGAGATCAATTTCGCTCGGGTGCAGCCCCTCTTGCCAGCTCAGCCAGTCATCTAGAGTTTGAAAGCGCATGCGATTATTTTATAAGCCACGAAGGACGCAAAGATGCACAAAGTGAATGGATGGCGGTACTAACGACTTTGTGATCCGTTGCGTCCTTCGCAGTTAATAAGCTCAGTCATTCACCACGCGTTGATTCGTCATGATCGCCAAGGCACTGGCGAGACGGTCACGCATGTGGCGACGATCGACGATCATATCGATGGCACCATGGTCGAGCAGGAACTCACTGCGCTGAAAACCTTCCGGCAGCGTTTCACGCACGGTCTGTTCGATAACGCGAGGCCCGGCAAAACCGATCAGCGCCTTGGGTTCGGCCACGTTGAGGTCGCCCAACATCGCAAAGCTGGCGGAGACACCGCCCATGGTCGGGTCGGTCATCACCGAAATGTACGGGATGCCGCGCTTGCTCATGCGCGCCAGCACGGCGCTGGTCTTCGACATCTGCATCAGCGACATCAAGGCCTCTTGCATGCGCGCACCGCCGCTGGCCGAGAAACACACCAGCGGGATCTTCTTTTCCAGGCAGATATTGGCGGCGCGGACAAAACGCTCGCCGACCACCGAACCCATCGAACCGCCCATGTAGCTGAACTCAAATGCCACCGCGACCAGCGGCATGCCCTTGAGCTGACCCTCGATCGCAATCAGCGCATCCTTCTCGTCGGTTGCCTTTTGCGCCTGCGTGATACGGTCGCGGTATTTTTTGCTGTCTTTGAATTTCAGAAAGTCCGTCGGCTCGAGGTTGGCGCCGATCTCGTGGCGAGGCTCTTTATCCAAGAACAAATCAAGGCGACGACGTGCACCGATCCGATGGTGATGATCACACTTGGGGCACACATCCATCGTCCGCGCCAGCTCGTTGCGATACAACACCGCACCGCAACCACCACACTTGGTCCACAGACCTTCGGGGATCGATTTTTTGGTGCCACCTTCAGTGCGAATGCGCGAAGGCAATAATTTTTCAAACCAACTCATGGGCTGTTATTTCCTGGTTAGTAAACTCAAGCATCCATCGCGGCGCGCATCTCGCGCAACAGGCCACAGACGGCATCGTTAATCTTCTCGGGCGTCTCGGCATTGTCGGCGACGCGATTGACCACCGCGCTGCCCACCACTACGCCATCGGCGACGGCTGAGACCCGTTGGGCAGAATCGGCATCGCGAATACCAAAGCCAACGCACAACGGCAGCGCGGTGTGTTTGCGGATCTGAGCCATCTTCTGCTCCACCCCGGCGATATCCAGGTTGGCCGCGCCGGTCACTCCTTTAAGCGAGACATAATATACGAAACCACTGGCGGCGGCGCAGATCTTGGCGATGCGCGCATCGACCGTGGTCGGCGCCAGCAGGAAGATGGGATCGATATTGGCGTTGGCCAGTTCCACCACCAGGTCACCCGCCTCTTCCGGCGGCATGTCGACCGTCAGCAGACCATCGACACCCGCTTCCGCCGCTGCCTTGGCGAAGGTCTTGTAGCCCATCACCTCGACCGGATTCATGTAGCCCATCAGGATGATCGGCGTCATGGTGTCCTTCATACGGAATTCACGCACCATCGCCAGCACATCACGCAGACTGGTGTTATGCAGCAGAGCGCGTTCGCAGGCCAGCTGGATGGTTGGGCCTTCGGCCATCGGGTCAGAGAACGGCACCCCCAGCTCCAGCAGATCGGCACCGGCCTCGACCATCGCGTGCAGCAGCGGCACGGTGACGGATGGATTCGGGTCACCGGCGGTAACAAACGGGATCAGCGCCTTGCGGCCTTGCTTTTTCAAGTCGGCAAATCGTTGGGCAATACGGCTCATACTTTAATCCCCTCCAGGCCAGCAACGGTGTGAATATCCTTGTCACCACGACCAGAGACATTAACGATGATGATCTTGTCTTTATCCATCTGCGGCGCCAGCTTGGTGGCATAGGCCAAG
>DHYU01000028.1 GCA_002415485.1 Proteobacteria bacterium UBA5122 | reverse complement strand
CCGTCGAGCGGATCGATGATCCACTGAAACTCATCGCCGCTGCTGTGGCCACTCTCTTCGGCGAGGATGCCGTGGTCGGGGTAGGCCTTGCGAATGGTCTGGATGATCTCTTGCTCAGCCTTGAGATCGACTTCGCTGACGAAATCGTTCTGACTCTTGCTGGACACTTTGATGTTGTCCATACGATGGCTGGCGCGGTTGATGACGTCCCCGGCGCTGCGGGCGGCGCGGACGGCAATGTTAACAATAGGATGTAATGCCATGAGACCTGGGAATTTTCAGTGGATCGGGGGCGGCAAGGATACCAGAGATCGGGCCAAAATGTGAGCGCTGAGAGCTTTATTAATAGGTTAGAATAGCGCCCATGATGAATAACATACGAATAGTCTTGGTGAATACCTCTCATCCGGGCAATATTGGCGCGGTGGCGAGGGCGATGAAAAACATGTCGGTCGAGCGTCTGTATCTGGTCAGCCCCCAGTGTTTTCCGAGTGCCGAGGCGACGGCGCGGGCCTCCGGTGCCGACGATGTGTTGGCCAATGCGGTGATCTGCGACACGCTGGATGAGGCCTTGGCGGATTGCCACTTTGTCGTTGGAACCAGCGATCGCAATCGCAGTCTGAGCTGGCCGGCCTTGGAGCCGCGCGAATGTGCAGATCGTCTGCGTCTGGAGACGCAGCAGGGTGAGGTGGCGATTGTATTTGGGCGTGAGCACTCCGGTATGAGTAATGAGGAGTTGGAGCGTTGCCACTATTTGATGCAGATCCCGTGTAACCCATTGTTTTCGTCATTGAATCTGGCGGCAGCGGTGCAGGTGGTCTGTTACGAACTCTGGATGACAGCTAGGCAGTCTGTGCCTGTCGTAGAGGGCGAGGAAGATGGGCGTGAGCTGGTGAATCAGGGCGAGATGGAGTCTTATTATGCTCATCTGGAGCGGACGCTGATCGATTTGAATTTCCTGGACCCTCAGCATCCGAAGTTGTTGATGCGGCGTATGCGGCGCCTGTTTGGGCGGGCGCGGCCGGATCGCCAGGAGATGAACATCCTGCGTGGGATGTTGTCTGCGGTTGAGGGCAAAAAGCTCTATAAGCGTGGCTCGTAAGGTCTCGGGCGTTGGATTTATAAAAAAGTTGCATTCTTGATATATTAAATGGGTTATTGTAGTTTGATGCTGGATAGGGGGAGCGTGGGCGGCCATGTTTGAGCGCATTCGGGAAGATATTCAATGTGTGTTTGATCGCGATCCTGCCGCGCGTAATGTATTTGAGGTGCTGACCACCTATCCCGGCGTACATGCCGTGTTGGCGCATCGGGTGAGTCATTTTCTTTGGCGTTCTGGGTTGCGTTGGTTGGCGCGATTTATCTCCATGGTGTCGCGCTGGATGACCGGGATCGAGATCCACCCCGGGGCCAGGATTGGGCGTCGATTCTTTATAGATCATGGCATGGGTGTGGTCATCGGCGAGACCGCCGAGGTCGGGGATGATTGCACGCTGTATCATGGTGTCACGCTCGGTGGTACGAGCTGGGACAAGGGCAAGCGCCATCCGACACTGGGCAATGATGTGGTCGTCGGGGCCGGGGCCAAGGTGCTGGGGCCGATCATGCTGCATGACGGTTGTCGTGTGGGTTCCAATGCCGTGGTGGTAAAGGATGTGCCGTCTTCGGTGACAGTGGTGGGTGTGCCGGGGCGCATCATCAGCACGGCGACCAAGGATAAGGGGGAGCGGGATGCTCGCCGCCAGGCCTTTGCCGAAAAGATGGGGTTTGATGCCTACGGCATGACCCAGGACATGCCTGACCCAGTGGCCAATGCAATCAACAGCATGCTGGATCATATTCACGCGATGGATGTCCGAATGGCAGAAATGTGTCATTCCATTAATAAGTTGGGCGGCAAGGTGGATGAGTCTGTGCTGCCGAACCTGGAAGGGTGTGAACTGGCGGATGGTGATGAGAAAAAAAATCGCCCGGAAATCGCAAAAACTGAGAACTAATAGTTGATCAAAATTGTCGGATATATATAATAGTTGACCTACACGGTTGGTCAAAATATTATCCTTAGAAAAAATGAGAGTTATACGCTAAGGTATTAATGCTGTGTCCGTAGAGTGTTCCAATCAAGAGGATGAATAATGAGATTAACCACTAAAGGTCGTTATGCCGTAACCGCGATGTTGGATCTGGCGTTGCACGCCAGCGAAGGCCCGGTACCGCTTGCTGATATCTCTCAGCGTCAAGGAATTTCCCTGTCTTATCTGGAGCAATTGTTTGCCCGTCTGCGTCGTCAGGGCCTGGTGGGCAGTTCTCGTGGTCCCGGTGGTGGTTACCGCCTGGCGCATCCAGCGAGTGAAATTGCTGTCGTCGATGTGATCAATGCGATTGATGAAAACGTGAACGTGACCCGTTGTGGCGGTGAAGGTAACTGCCAGGATGGTGAGCCATGTCTGACCCACGAGCTGTGGTGCGATCTGAGCAAACAGATCCATGAGTTCCTGGCCAATATTGACCTGCAGCAATTGGTGGATCGTCGTGGCATCAAAGAAATTGCATTTCGTCAGGACCATCGCTTGGATAATGCTGATGATGCGTCGGTAGCAGGCGGTTTTGCCAAGGCTGAGGTTGCTGCGTCTAACTAACGCTGTCTAGCGGATGGTTGTCTGATGGCCTATCTCGATCACAATGCAACGACCCCCTTGGATGAGCGGGTACTTGCGGCGATGATGCCATTTCTACAATCAAGTTACGGAAATCCCTCGTCACTGTATCGAAGTGGCCGCATTGCGCGGCAGGCGATTGAGCAGGCGCGGGAACAAGTAGCCGCATTAGTGGCGGCGGCACCTTCGCAGTTGGTATTTACCAGCGGTGGAAGTGAAGCGAATAATCTGGCGATCAAGGGTGTGGTTATGCCCGGCGAACGACTGGCGGTGAGTGCCGTCGAGCATGCGTCAGTCATGGATAGCGCCAGACAGGTGGCGGGAACGAACATGGATGTTATCGCCGTTGATGCCAACGGTTATCTCGATCGTCAGTGCCTGACCCGGTCGTTGCGATACGCACCGAAGCTGGTATCCGTGATGACGGCGAACAATGAAACCGGTGTGATAGAGGATGTGGCTGCCGTGGCAGAGATGGTCAAGGCGGTGGGTGCAGTGTTCCACACCGATGCGGTGCAGGCCGCAGGCAAGATACCCCTGAATTTTGAAGCGACCGGCGCGGATCTGATGACGCTGTCGGCGCACAAGCTGTACGGTCCCAAAGGCGCAGGTGCGTTGGTGGTGGATCGGAAAGTGAAGATGTCGCCACTGGTCAGTGGTGGTGGCCAGGAGCGCGGGCTGCGCGCCGGCACGGAAAATGTGGCGGCGATCGTCGGCTTTGGCATGGCTGCCGAGTTGGCAGTGCAGGAATTACAGGCACGTCGCCAGCATAGTCTAATCTTGCGTCAGTATCTGGAAGGCCGGCTGGCGGAGATCGAAGAGATCGTCGTCTTTGCCCGCAACGCAGAGCGTTTACCGAATACGGTGTTTTTTGCGTTGCCCGGGATCGATGCCGAGACCTTGTTGATGAATCTGGACAAGGCTGGGTTGGATGTCTCCGGCGGCGCGGCCTGCGGCAGCGGCAAACAAGACCCCAGTCACGTGTTGTTGGCGATGGGGGTTGAGGCGTCGCTGGCGCGCTGCGCAATACGGATTAGTGTAGGGCGTGACAATGTGCACGCAGATATTGATGAATTGGTGGGGCAACTGGCGTTGCAGGCTCAGCAGCTGCGCGCAGTGCGGTCCCTCTGTTGGGCGTGATGGTAATCGGGCCCACGGTTTGATTTTGGAGTTTAAGGAATGAAGCTGCCTATTTATTTGGATTATTCAGCCACCACCCCGTGTGACCCGCGTGTCGCGGCGAAGATGGCTGAGTGCCTGACTCTGGACGGCAAATTCGGTAACCCGGCGTCGCGTTCGCACAGCTTTGGCTGGGAATCTGAGGCCTTGGTCGAAACGGCGCGTCAGCAGGTGGCGGATCTGATCAATGCCGATCCCAAAGAGATCGTCTGGACCTCGGGGGCGACCGAGTCTGACAATCTGGCGATCAAGGGCGCGGTGCATTTCTATCAGCGCAAGGGCAAGCACATTGTCACCTGCAAGACCGAACACAAGGCCGTGCTCGACACCTGTCGCCAGCTGGAGCGTGAAGGCTATGAGGTGACCTATCTTGAGCCTGAAACGAATGGCTTGATCAGCCTGGCCAAGCTGGAAGCTGCGTTGCGTGACGACACCATCCTTGTCTCGATCATGCACGTCAACAACGAGATCGGTGTGATCCAGGATATCGCCGCGATGGGTGAGCTGACTCGCTCGCGTGGCATTGTGTTTCATGTAGATGCTGCGCAAAGCGCAGGCAAGGTCGAGATCGACATGGAGACACTCAAGGTCGATCTGATGTCGTTCTCTGCACACAAGATCTACGGCCCCAAAGGGATCGGCGCCTTGTATGTGCGTCGTAAACCGCGTATTCGGATTGAGGCGCAGATGCACGGCGGTGGTCATGAGCGCGGCATGCGTTCCGGTACCTTGCCGGTGCACCAGATCGTCGGCATGGGTGAGGCCTTCCGCATCGCCAAACAAGAGATGGAGCTGGAGAATCAGCGTATTTTGACGCTGCGCAATCGTCTGTGGAATGGCCTGAAGTCGATGGACGAGGTCTATCTGAATGGTGATTTTGAGCGTCGTGTCAGCGGCAATCTGAATGTCAGTTTTAATTTTGTCGAGGGTGAATCCTTGATCATGGCGCTGAAGGATCTGGCGGTGTCTTCAGGATCGGCCTGTACCTCGGCGAGTCTGGAGCCTTCCTATGTGTTGCGGGCGATAGGTCGCAGCGACGAGTTGGCGCACAGCTCAATCCGTTTCAGCATCGGGCGTTTCACCACGGAAGAAGAAGTGGACTACACAGTTGAATTGGTCAAACAAAAAGTGGCCAAACTAAGAGAGATGTCGCCGTTGTGGGAGATGTTCCAAGACGGCATCGATTTGGACTCAGTGCAGTGGGCTGCCCACTAAGCTAGGTTCATAACGAAGTATTTAAAGCGAGACTTAAGCATATGGCATACAGCGACAAAGTAATGGATCACTACGAGAATCCACGTAACGTCGGCGCCTTTGGCAAAGACGAATCCGGTGTGGGCACAGGCATGGTCGGTGCGCCCGCCTGTGGTGATGTGATGAAGTTGCAGATCAAGGTCAACGAGCAGGGTGTGATTGAAGACGCGCGCTTTAAGACCTATGGCTGTGGTTCGGCGATTGCCTCCAGCTCCTTGTTGACCGAGTGGGTGAAGGGCAAGACGCTGGACGAGGCTGCGCTGATCAAGAACTCTGAAATTGCCGAAGAGCTGGCCTTGCCGCCGGTGAAGGTGCATTGCTCGGTGTTGGCGGAAGATGCCATCAAGGCAGCGATTGCCGATTACAAGGCGAAGAAGGGCGAGTAAGCAGGACGATGGCGATTACCCTCACTGACGCGGCTGCGGCGCGCGTCCAGGCATTTTTGACCAGTCGTGGCAAGGGCGCAGGTTTGCGCCTCGGCGTGAAGACCAGTGGTTGTTCCGGCATGGCCTATGTGCTGGAGTTTGCCGACGAGATTCAGGAAGGCGATCAGGTGTTCGAAGATCGTGGCGTCAAGGTGATCATCGATGCCAAGAGCCTGCTCTATCTCGATGGCACTGAACTCGACTTTACCAAGGAAGGCCTGAACGAAGGCTTCAAGTTCAACAATCCCAACGT
>DHYU01000002.1:17205-61865 GCA_002415485.1 Proteobacteria bacterium UBA5122 | reverse complement strand
CCGCGAGCGGGGTCGAGGCCGAGGCGCAGATGTACATCGGGATGCCGACCAGCGCCATCACCAGCATCGCCATCAGACTATCGCCCCATTGGGTCAGGAACTCGGTCGGCACCCAGGTCTTTACCGCCGCCGCCAGCAGCAGGCCGATCATGAGCCATTTGGCGATGTCGTTGAGCAGGTCCTGGCTGGCGAAGGTCCAGATCTCGCGCAGTCGTGTGGACCATGAACGGGCAGGTTTGACAGAAGGGGTTGCAGTGGTCGACGGGCAGCAGCTGTGCGCACAACAATTGGCGACCGGGGCGGGCGCCGGGGCCGGTTTGCCGCCGGTCAGGATCACCATCACTCCGGCGGCGATGGCACTGAGTATGGCGCTGATCGGGCGGATGATCGCCATAAACGGCCCCAGCAGCGCGTACGAGATGGAGATCGAATCCACACCCGTTTCAGGCGTGGCGACCAGGAAGGATACGGTTGCCGATGGCGAGGCCCCGGCGCGGCGCAACCCCAGGGCCGCCGGGATCACGCCGCAGGAACACAGCGGCAGCGGCGCGCCGATGATCGCGGCCTTGGTCACCGAGGCCAGGTCATTGCCCGCCATGTGGCGCTCCAGCAGTGACACCGGGATCATAAACTTCATGATCCCGGCCACCAGCAGGCCCAGCAACAGCCACGGCGCCGATTCGGTAAACAGCCCGATAAAATTGAAGAACAGTTCGCTCATGCGTGGCGCTCCTGCTGAAAATCGTCTTCTTCCAAGGCCGCNNGGCGGCCCGCCACAACAGGCATGGTGCAGGCGGCTCAGGGCCTTGTGGATGGTCTGTAGATCGTGCATGCGTGCCTCGATCTCGCGCAGTTTTTGCGCGGTGTACTGTTTGACCTCTTCGCAGCTGTAATCGTCCTTGTCTGCGCGCAAGGCCAACAGTTGTTTGATCTCGGCCAGCGTGAAGCCCACCTGCTTGGCATGCAGGATAAACCGAACCCGCTGCACATCCTCGTCCGTATAAAAACGATAGCCCGCCTCGCTGCGTGCCTGTGGCTGGAGCAGGCCCTGTTTTTCATAGAAACGCAGCGCCTCCACGGTCAGGCCGCAGCGTTTTGCCAAATCGCCAATTTTGAGTGTTTGTCTGTTCATAGCTATAGCTTAGACCCTGAAGCGAGGTTTAGGGTCAAGCGGGGGCGAAATTTAGGCCATCAAACGCTTTGTCGATAATGCCGCGCTAATTGCAGGAGTGTTTGTGTTGCGGATACTAGCTTTGCATCCTTGTCACATGATGTTCATACAGATGACACCATTACGTAATGCCTTCCTAACATAATCCGCCCCAGATCGCGCCATGCGCGCGGCTATGCGTACTTAACTTGTATTTATCTGAAGAATGTTAGGGAGTTGTTTCAATGAAAAAAGTGATGCCTGTATTGGCTTCTTCAATGTTGGTTCTGAATGGTGCGGCGCACGCGGAAGGGCCTATCGATGGTAAGGTCTACGGCAAGATTAATGCTGCCTATGTGAGCACGGATGTGGGTGGAGTATCAGATTCATACCTGGAGAGTCATGCCTCTCGTATCGGATTTAAGGGCAAAACAGAACTGGATAAAGGCGCGACACTACTTTATCAGTTGGAGTATGAAGTCAATCCCACCGAAAAGAATGCCAGCAGCAAGAAAAAATGCGTAGATGTCACAACCCCCACTGGCACGGCCAACATCTGTGACAACAATGACTCAATCTTTAAACAGCGTAATGCCTTTGTTGGCGTAGGCACTCAAGTGGGCACCGTTTTGTTGGGTATCCATGACACCCCTTTAAAGCTTGCGCAAGGCAAAATAGACCTGTTTAACGATTTGACCACAGGCGATATTAAGAGTCTGGTGCGTGGTGAAGAGCGGGCGACGGATGTGGTGGTGTACTCATCACCTGAGCTGAGTGGTTTCTCGGCAATGGTGGCGATGACTCAATATGAAGATGGTGACGAAGGTAAAGAGGATGCCACTTCATTCTCGGTGACGTATGAAGGCGTCAAAGACCTCTATCTTTCATTCGCGGTGGACAGCGAAGTTGCCGGTTACGATGTGTCTCGTCTCGCCGCTCAATATAAGCTGGGTGCCTTGACTGTCGGCGCGATGTTGAACGAATCGCAAAAGGCCAACAGCAATAATGCTGAAGAGAGTTCAACCATCCTGAGCGCGGCATACAAGATCAATGACTGGAACCTGAAGGCGCAGTTCGGCTCGGGTGACGAAAGAAGCAAAGGCCGTGAGCAGGCGTCGTTTGGTGTGGATTACAAACTGGGTGATAAGTCCAAGGTGTATGTCTATACCTCATCACTCAAGGATGACGTAGCAGGTGCGGCCAAGCTGGATGAAAGCACCACTGGTTTTGGTGTAGAGCACTCTTTCTAAGTTGTTGTAGATCTCCTCAAGAAGGGTGCGCATTGCGCACCCTTTTCCATCCTGTAGCCAACTCCCTTCTTGTTATGGGGGAATCTGTTGAATGCAAAAAAACAGCTGCAGATATCCGCCGGGACTCGAGCTTGATACGGTAAAGTGTTACATTTGGCACCTGTCTTTCCTGAGATCAGTTTTTAAATGTCCTGGCTGTTGCGCAATAAGTTTCTATTCGCATTCATTGTGTCGGCGTTTCTTGCCGTACAGTGGTCGAGTGTGCACATCCATTTGGCGATGGCACATGATCATGGTGGTGCTGCGCATCAACATTCTTCTCAGGGGCATTCCCATCGTTTAAGTAATCATCATTCCGATGCGATTGATGTCGCACATGCTGACGCCCACGACAATGTCGTGGAGTTGGGGCTGGAGTGCACGTCACCGTGGTTGAAGAAGCTCGATGATCATGCAGATGTGCTGCCAGGTTGTGCGGCTGGCTTGGCGACGGATGTCGTCTATCATGTACTTGGCGTGGCTGCGTATCGGCCACCGCCGCCTTCCCGTTATTTTCATACCTCTGTTCGGCCGCGTGCGCCGCCTCTGTTGAACTCGCTGTTTGTCTGATAACTGAGTTTGTTTGACGGGCTGGGTCCCGTCGTATCTATCCAATAGAGGTATTTATGTGTTCTGTGATTAAACAATCGCGGTGGCTGCTGGCTGCCGCGTTATTTTTGATGGTGGGTCAGGCGTTTGCGCATGGCATGTCGGAGGCTGAGAAGCAGGCAATCATCGATGGCGGTAATCTGAGCTATCTGTGGATTGGCGCCACGCACATGTTGTCGGGTTATGACCATTTGTTGTTTGTGTTCGGCATCATCTTTTTTCTGACGCGTTTCAGCGAGATTGTGAAGTACATTACAGCGTTTACCCTGGGTCACAGTGTGACCTTGATCTGGGCGACGTTTAACGGTGTGCAGATCAATTATTTTCTGATCGATGCGGTGATTGCATTGAGTATCTGTTACATCGCGTTTGCCAATCTCGATGGCTTTAATAAACACCTGAATATCAAGGCGCCCAATCTGTTGGCGATGATTACCGGCCTGGGTTTGATCCACGGTTTGGGCTTGTCGACACGGTTGCAGCAGTTGCCCTTGAGTCAGGACGATCTGTTGATGAATATCATCTCGTTCAATATCGGTATTGAACTGGGGCAGATCGCGGCGTTGACTGTGATGTTGGTGGTGCTTGCCGGTTGGCGTCGGGCGGCGTCGTTTGTGCAGTTTAGTCGCCTGTCGAACTATGGCCTGATCTTCGCTGGCTTGTATCTGTTTTTGATGCAGATGCATGGTTATGCCCATGTCTCGCATCCGGATGAGTTTGGCTTTAGTCGTGATAATCATTATCACGAGCATTTGCAGATGGAAGTGCAGCGGGTGGAAGAGTTACGCGCGCGCTCGGTTCATGATTCGATTGATTGATGTTTGATTTAAGGAGATTTGAAATGCGTAAATTTATCGTTGTGATGATGTGTTGGCTGGGGTTGGTGGCAAGCCCAGTATGGGCAGGGCCCGGGCATGACCATGATCATGGTCATGCCCATGGACCGGTGACGGCAGAGAAGGCCTCGGCTAAGGCAATGAAGAAGGTCGAGCAGTTGGCGCAGTCAGGCAAGGTGGATGCGTCGTGGGTGGGGCTGAAGCCTGCCTTGATCGAGCAAAAAGCCTATGCCAATGGCCCTGAGTGGGTGGTGACGTTTCGCAACACACAGGTGAAGGATGCCGACAAACAGATCTTGTATCTGTTTTACAGTCTGGACGGTCACTACATCGCAGCCAATCATACCGGGCAGTAAAGGTGAAGGGAGCGGGTTTGCCCGCTCCCTTGTTTTTTTATAGGGCTGCGTTGACGTCGCGGGCCCATTGCAGTGCCTGTAGGTATTTGCTACTCGCTTCGTTGGGGGATATGCAAATATGTCCGTTGCATATGGCATCTATTTGTTGCCATTCACCTTTTTGATATTGGATGACATGGTTGAGCAGACGGCCGCCATCACCTTGGTATTGGCTGAGGGCCTGCGTGATGTCGTCGCTGAGTGGCATCTGGCTGAGTAATTCATCCATCGGTTGATCGAGCAGTGCGTCGAGTACCGATAGCAGACCGATCATAAAAAAACGTTCTTTGTTGTCGAGTTTCAATTGCTCGGCCAGGGTTTCGCACATGCGGGCGCGAATGAGGGCTGTGACCAGTAATTCATGTGGTTTGTCGTCGATGCCGGACATGACCAATACCGAGGCCCATTGGCGGATCAGTTTGACGCCCAGATAGGTGACGGCATGGCGCAATGAGTCAATCTTCTTCGGCAAGGCAAAGAATGCGGAGTTGGTATAGCGCAACAGTCGGGCGGTGAGCGATGCATCCAGGCTGATCAGCGAGGTGAGTTCATCCATGCAGATGTCGGGATCACTGGTGCGCGACAGTAGTTTGAGTGCTGCGAGTTGGTTGCTGGGCAGTCGTTTGCCTTGGATCAATTTGGGGCGACAAAAGAAATACCCTTGGTAGTAGTCGAAACCGAGCGATTTGCAATATTCATATTGCTCCTGGGTCTCGACCTTTTCGGCCAGTAGTTTGACGCCAAAGCGTTTCAATTCCGAGATTTGTGTCTTGAGGCCCTGTTCGTCATGGGCGAGCACATCGATCTTGATGATGTGAGCGAGGCGTATCAATTCGACCAGGTTGTCTTGAAAGACGAAGTCGTCGAGGGCGATGGTGTAGCCCTGTTGGCGCAGATTAACGAGCGACTGAATCACGCGCTCGGAGGGTGATACATCCTCCAGTATCTCGAGAATGATCTGGTTACCACTGAACGGGAGCGCGCTATTGTCGTGGAGGATGCTTTCGGGGATGTTGACCAGGGCGTAGGCATTGCCCACCAGGGTATCGAAACCAACCTCATTTAGCGCATGGTTGAGCAGTTCGTAGGTGGCCTGTTCGCCGAGTTCGGCCGGGGCCCGTGTCTCGTCGGCTGCCCGGTATAACAGCTCATAACCGAAGGTGTTCATCTCGGTATCGTAGACGGGCTGTCTGGCGAGAAAAAAGTCGGGCATGATACGAATGGACTAACCTTTCATTTGTGCACATTGTAATAGCGGGTGTTTCGTTGAAAAACTGAGTTTGTCTTGCCTAACTCTAACAGTGCCATTTGCTCTCCTGAGGTTAAGGGTTGCAATCGCCATAATCTTCATTGTGTTGTATCTAATGACTATTTTTTATCCTGTTGCCGGAAGATTGCAGCACAGGTACTTTTATGTATTCTGCGCGGTGCTGCGAATTTAGCCAAGTATGATGTGTTTCTACATGATAGGCGATCCCAAGCGAAGGTTCTTGGCTTAAAAAGTCTGATCAGGCATTTATATGGAGGGGGTGTGGATTATCGCTTGCCTAGGCTTAATTGAATGACTGTGTCATCAGGGTAGGTGTAATCCTCAATGGTGAGTTTCATGGGGTCAAGTATGTCGGTTAAATACAGGCGCAGTTCGTTGGTTGGTTGTTTAGTGTGAAGTGCAAGAGTTAGGGTGTTGTTGTTTGTTTGAAGTGAGGATATCACTCTCGCATCAGCCCGGAATTTATCGATGATGTTGCGTTCCTGCGCGGGCGTTATGTTGTTGATCACCAAAGTTACTGGTTTGAGTCTGGGGATGTATTCATTGGCAATTTTTTGCGCCAGGGTATTGGTTGATCTGTCTGTGCTGCGCCGGGTCACTCTGTCGATGGACGATTTTATTGCACCGGGATTGTTGTTGGTCAGGTCTTTAGCGATTTCTCCTGAGACTATGGCCAGCGTGCGATCTTTGGTTTTGTCTATAAATCGGAGTTTTGTTTCATATGCAACCACTTCGGTGCCGGGTTTATATTCCGAAGGAGTTGTATATCCAAATAATGTTGCTCTGATAATGGCGTCTGTCTTCGTTGTGCCTTCCCTGTCAATAACATCAAATTTCAATTCCCGAAGGGTATCTTCAATCTGATCTAGCATGGTAATGACTTCGCGTGAGTGTTCGGCTCGGGCTCCGGGTTCAGGTCTGTAAACCACTTTTATACGAACGTCGGAGTACAGGCCGTTTTGAACCTCACTCCATGTTAGTAGTTTTTGTCTGATCTTCGCGAGCTTGTCAGGAGATGTGATGATGTCTTCATTGATGTTGATGTTTAATGCGCTGTCCATTTCCCGAGTGTTTTTTTGATCAATCAATCCTGCCAGGGGGCTGAGTAAGGCAGACGCTATTATATATTCAGGTGAGAAGGCGATGTTTTCACGAGTAATGCCCATCGCACTGACAAGCGTGGTCATATTTGGAGTCTGTCTTAAAGAGCCATTTTCAGCCAGAGCAAGCGAAGATGCCAGTAAGCCAGCAGACAGGCATGCCGCTTTGTGGGGCCAATTTAGCCAATATGAGGACTTCATGATGAGTTAACGGCCGGCTTGATGAACTCTTGCTCAAGAGAGTTTTTCCTGAGCGGCTTGTAGCCGTTCGCTTATACGGCTGTCAGGTGACGGGCTATTTCGCTCTGCCCGAATATATAGTGCGACGGCTTCCTGCAAATGACCACCGCGCTCTTTGCAAAGGGCTTGGTTGTATAGAATGGATACGGATTCAGGTTCGTGCTCTGCCGCTTTATCCCAGTCGTCACAGGCCCTGTCCCAACGATCTTTTTTAGCGAATGCTTTGCCATTCTCGACGAGTCTCTCGGCGTCCGGGTGGGTAAGGTTGTCATCTTTTATCATGACTTTTTCAGTGGTGAAAAATGGCGCCACATCCCGTTTGAACTCAGTGAATGCGATGTTGCGGGCGGAATTGATCAGTGTTTTAGGGTCATCCAGCGCTGTGTTCGAGTCGCTGCATACTTTGTCGGATGCAGTGCTTTTTATCGTGCGACCGTAAACGATATTCATTTTTTTGACGTCAACCAGTTTTGGGGAGAACGAATAATGTGCGGTCTGTTGTTGGCACGATACGTTGAACTCCTTCCAGGAGATACATTTTTTGCCTTCGGTTTTTGTACATTCTTTGCGCTCTTCCTGGAACGATGTGTTCGCCACGTCGTCGCTGACGTTGGTTATGACGTACACACCATCACTGCCGACCCATTTTCCATATTCGGCAACAGCATTCTTGTCAAAGGTATCCTCGGTCAATTCATCTATGTGAAGCTTTCGGATACGGGCGGTGTCTTGTTTTTCGACGACGGTGAAGTAGGGCTTGTTGTTGACCCGAATGCTGGTCAACAGTCCTTCGATCTCGGTTCGGGTTTCAGTGGTGTTGCTATCGTTTCCGCTGATTACGGTGATTTGTTTGATATTGGAGGCCAGCGGGTAGTTGGGAGGGTTGTACATGCTGATCTCAGTGCTGATCCCCATCATGTCTTGAAATCCCTTGACCATGGTGTCAAGGGTGTTACAGCCTCCGAGTAATCCCGCCGGGATCAGGGTACAGCACGCCAATTGAAAACGTTTCATAAAAAACCTCCATGTTTTTTATTGAGTTAACGTCGCTCGATAGTACGCAGATGTTTCTCGACCACAACTCACTAAACTGATAGCTTGTTTTTGGTGTGGATATAAGTTAACCCCTGTACAGCGCTAGCGTGTTGGTTTGGGGGCTGTATAATGGCCGGTCTTTATAATCTGTAGGATTTTCAAGTTAATGAGCGATGTGATCGACCGCGCCGATGACGGCGTTGAACGTCTCCCCCTCAAGACCTTCACCGAGAAGGCCTATCTCGATTACTCCATGTACGTCATTCTCGACCGGGCGCTGCCGCATATCGGCGATGGCCTGAAGCCGGTGCAGCGGCGGATTGTCTACGCCATGTCGGAGCTGGGCCTGAGTGCGACGGCCAAGTTCAAGAAGTCGGCCCGTACCGTGGGTGACGTGCTCGGTAAGTTCCACCCGCACGGCGATTCGGCCTGTTATGAGGCGATGGTGTTGATGGCGCAGAGTTTTTCTACGCGCTACCCCTATGTCGATGGCCAGGGCAACTGGGGTTCGACCGATGATCCGAAGTCGTTCGCGGCGATGCGTTACACCGAGTCGCGGCTGGCGCCCTATGCCGAGCTGCTGCTGCGCGAGGTGGGGCATGGCACGGTGGACTGGATTCCGAACTTCGATGGTACGCTCGATGAACCCAAGGTGTTGCCGGCGCGGGTGCCGAATGTGCTGCTCAATGGCGGCACAGGCATTGCGGTCGGCATGGCGACGGATATCCCGCCGCACAACATGCGTGAGGTGGTGAACGCCTGTATCCATCTGTTGGATGAACCGAAGGCCGATCTCGCCGCGCTGTGTGAGCATGTGCATGGGCCGGATTATCCGACCGACGCCGAGATCATCACGCCGCGCGCCGAGATTCAGCGTATGTACGAGACCGGCAACGGCTCGATCAAGATGCGTGCTGTGTACGAGCGTGAGGATGGCGACATCATCATCACCGCGCTGCCGCACCAGGTCTCGGGTGCCAAGATCCTGGAGCAGATTGCGGGCCAGATGCTGGCCAAGAAGCTGCCGATGGTCGAGGACCTGCGCGATGAGTCCGACCACGAGAATCCTACCCGTCTGGTCATCACGCCGCGTTCGAATCGCGTCGATGTCGAGGCGCTGATGTCGCACCTGTTTGCGACCACCGATCTGGAGCGCAATTACCGCGTCAATCTGAACATGATCGGCATCGACGGCAAGCCGCAGGTGAAGGATCTGCGCACCATTCTCAAAGAGTGGCTGACCTACCGCCTCGACACCGTGCGCCGCCGCCTCGAATTCCGCCTCGAGAAGGTCAATAAGCGCCTGCACCTGTTGGAAGGTTTGCTGATTGCGTTCCTCAATATCGATGAGGTGATCCACATCATCCGCACCGAGGACGAGCCGAAGCAGGTGTTGATGAAACGCTTCGATCTGACTGAGGTGCAGGCCGATTACATCCTCGATACCAAGCTGCGTCAGTTGGCGCGTTTGGAAGAGATGAAGATTCGCGCCGAGCAGGACGAGCTGGCGAAAGAACGCGATGAACTGGAGAAGACACTGGGCTCCCCGGCGCGCATGAAGACGTTGGTCAAGAAAGAGCTGAAGGCCGATGCCGATGAGTTTGGCGACGACCGTCGTTCGCCGATCGTCGCGCGTGAGGCCTCGCAGGCGATGGACGAGAATGCGCTGACACCGTCGGAGTCGGTCACCATCGTCCTGTCGGACAAGGGCTGGGTGCGTGCGGCCAAGGGCCACGATATCGACCCGACCACGCTGAGCTACAAGGCGGGCGATGGTTATCTGGCCGCCGCCCACGGCAAGAGCAATCAGCAGGTGGTGTTTATCGATTCCACCGGCCGCTGTTATTCGCAGCCCGGGCATTCGCTGCCGTCGGCGCGGGGGCAGGGCGAGCCGCTGACTGGGCGCCTGAGCCCGCCACCTGGCGCGGTGTTTGTGTCGGTGCTGGCCGGATCACCGGATGATCTGTACCTGCTGGCGACCGACGCCGGTTATGGTTTCGTCTGCAAGCTCAGCGACATGTACGCCAAGAACAAGAACGGCAAGGCGACGCTGTCGGTGCCGAAGGGCGCGCGCGTGTTGCCGCCGGTGCCGGTGAAGGACCTGAACAGCGATCGACTGACGGCGATCACCAATGAGGGGCGGATGTTGGTCTTCCCGACGGCCGAACTGCCCGCGCTGAGCAAGGGTAAGGGCAACAAGATTATCTCAATCCCGGGCGCACGCGTGGTGGCTCGTGAGGAGTTTGTCGCGGCCCTGTATAGTGTGCCGGAAGGCGAGAAGCTGACGCTGTTCTGCGGTCAGCGCCACACCACGCTCAAGTGGGGCGATCTGGAACACTACCAGGGTGAGCGCGGGCGGCGGGGCAATAAACTGCCGCGGGGTTTTCAGCGCGTCGATCGGGCGCGGATCGGGGACTAAACGCTAACGGCCGACATCGTCAGGTTCGCGTGGGGGACATTCCTTGAACAGGCGCACCTGGCATTGTCGGCAACGCTCATGGTCGAGTTCGGGATAGATGGCTGCAATTGCCTCGCTCTTGGTGCCGAACACATTTTTCAGCCCTAGTTCCTTGGCATAACCGCCTTTCTCCATAACCTCCAAGACACCGGCTTTGAGATCACACAGATAGAGGTCGCCGCCGCGACTGCGCAGGCGTTCGGCCTCGCGCAGCAGGGCCTCGGCGCCGGTGACATCGATGAAGTTGATGCCATCGCCGAGGATCAGGATGCGATTGGCGCCGCCCTTGGCCGAGTCAATGTCGCGCAAGCCGCGTTCAACAAAGTTACTGGCACCGAAGAAGAGCGAGCCGTCGATGCGCACGATCGATAGCTGCGGGCATTCGTGCTTCAGGGGCGCCTCGTCGAAGCGGCGGCCGAGCTGGGTGTCGCGTGGCACCATGCTGACGATGCTGGGGTGAGAGATGCGATTCAGGTGCAGCATCAGCGACAGGATGACGCCGACGTAGACGGCGAAGGTCAGTTCGACAAACAGTGTGGCAGTGAAGGTGGTGATCAGCACGGCGGCGTCGGTGGGGTTGGCGCGGAAGATGGTGCGGATCTGACGCCAGTCGATCAGGCGGTAGGCGACCAGTATCAGGATCATGGCGACGGCGGGGATCGGCAGATAGGCCGCCAGCGGGGCGGCAATTAAGACGATCAAAAATACCAGCAAGGCGCTGAAGACGGCGGCCAGCGGCGTCACCGCGCCGGCGCGGAAGTTGATGCCGCTACGTGAAAATGAACCGGACGAGGCAAAGCTGGAGAAGAAGCTGCCGACGATGTTGGACAGGCCCTGGCCGACAAATTCGCGGTTGGCATCGTGCTGTTGATGGCTGAAGGCGGCGATGCTGCGTGCGATCGATACCGCCTCCAGCAGGCCGAGCAGGGCAATCGCAAAGGCGCCGGAGGCCAGTTGGGCGAAGGTGGTGAGGCTGAAGTCGGGGGCGCTGATCGGCGGCAGTTCGCTCGGTAATTCTCCGAGCAAACGGATGCCTACGTCGGCCCCGCCCATGACGGCGGCCGTCAGCGCGCCGATGACCATCGCGATAAACAGCGACGGCCAGCGTGGCCGCAGGCGCTGGATGGCGATGGCGACAACGAGCGTGGTAATGCCCACGATCAGGCTGGGCAGGTGGCTGTCGCCAAGGTGTTGGGCGACGGATTGCCAGGCGCGCCAGAACGATAGATCCCGACTCATTTCGAGACCCAATAGATGGCGGGTCTGCGAGGTGATGATGAGCAGGGCCGCACCCGCAGTAAAACCGATGATCACCGCCTGTGAGATGAAATTGACCAGCATGCCGAGCCGGGCCAGGCCCATCGCCAGCTGGAAGGCGCCAACCATGAAGGTGAGGGTCAGTATGAGGCTGATATAGGCCGGGGTCTCCGGCGGCGCCAGTACGCTGACGGTGGTGAACAGGACGACAGAAATGGGCGTCGTCGGCCCAGACATCAGGTGGTGCGATGAACCAAACAGCGCGGCGATGATGACCGGCACGATCGCGGTGTAGAGGCCGTATTCGGGTGGCAGCCCGGCGAGCAGGGCAAAGGCGACGCCCTGCGGCAGCACGATGACGGCGCCGGTCAGGCCCGCCCACAGATCGCGTTGCAGGGTTCTGCGACTCAGGCTGCGCCACCAGGGGCGTTGATCCGAAATGTAACGATCCATGTGCCGGGCTTGCCTCGTTTATCGTCCTGAACGGCATAAGTTATTGAAGAACATTGCTTATATGGGGTTAACGGTCAGTCGGCGGTCAAAGTTCAGCCGCACCATGAAAATGAATGTAAATCGTATATACTGCGCGCCACACGTTGAACTTGGAAAAAGATGCCCCATCTAAGAGGGCTGCTGGAACTGGCGTTTTTTCTTTGGAGGATCAATGAAACGCATTTTTCTGTTTGTCGCCACTAACCTGGCCATTATTGCGGTACTGAGTATTACGCTGAGTCTGTTGGGCTTTCAGGGTTACCTGGATGCCAGTGGTACGAATCTGAACATGCAGTCGCTGCTGCTGTTCTGTTTGGTATTTGGTATGGGTGGCTCCTTTATTTCGCTGTTGATGTCGAAATGGGTGGCCAAGCGTTCCACGGGCGCGGTCGTCATCGAGCAGCCATCGAATGCAACTGAGAAGTGGTTGGTGGAGACCGTCCGTCGTCAGGCCGAGCAGGCCGGTATCGGCATGCCCGAGGTGGCGATCTTTAATTCGCCCGACCCGAATGCATTTGCCACGGGCGCGAATCGCAACAAGGCGCTGGTTGCAGTATCGACCGGTCTGTTGCAACACATGGATCGGGATGAGGTTGAGGCGGTGCTGGGCCACGAGGTGGCGCACGTCGCCAATGGCGACATGATCACCCTGGCCTTGATTCAAGGTGTGATCAATACCTTCGTCATGTTCCTGTCGCGCGTGATTGGTCACTTCGTTGATCGAGTGATCCTGAAAAACGAGCGCGGTCACGGTATCGGTTTTTGGGTCACAACGATCATCGCTGAAATTGTGCTGGGTATCCTGGCGCAGGTGATTGTGACCTGGTTCAGCCGTCAGCGGGAATACCGTGCCGACGCCGGTGGTGCGGCCTTGGCCAGTCGTCAGAAGATGATTTCTGCGCTGGAGCGTCTGAAACAGTCGACCAATCCTCAGCCGTTGCCTGATCAGTTGGCGGCATTCGGTATTTCTGGGGGCTTGGGGTCAGGGATCAAAAAATTATTTATGACCCATCCGCCGCTGGATGATCGGATCGAGGCATTGCGTCGCGCTCAATAATCCTTGCTGTTTCAGTTGTTTACCCCGTGCTCGATCAATGTCGGCACGGGGTTTTTGCGTCATATGCCTGGAAAAAAACTGAATATCGTATCTTTTTATTCAGGATTTATTCAGCCAGCGCCATCTAGTCTGAACTGTGAAAAGCGTAATTTAGCCCCGTTGCGGGTTAAGTGGTATCACCGGCAAGCCGGTGGAGTGTAAATCTGGAGGAGTTAATAATGAAACGTACTATGATTGCTGCAGCGATCGCTGCGACTGCCCTGGTCAGTGCGCCTGCAATGGCAGATCTGGATCTGGCGAAAAAGAGTGGTTGTTTGGCGTGCCATAGCGTAGACGCTAAAGTTGTAGGTCCATCATGGAAAGATATTGCTGCTAAAGGCGAGTCTCGTGAAGTGATCATTGAGTCTATCGCCAAGGGCAGCAAGGGTAAATGGACTGCACAAACTGGTGGTGTGCCGATGCCTCCCTACTCTCCACGCGTTTCAGATGAGAATATCGCAATCCTGGCTGACTTCATCATCGGCCTCAAATAATCTGGCTGCGTTCAGCTAGTTTGCTTCAAAATAAAGACCCTGGTTCGTGTGACGAGCCAGGGTTTTTTTCTGGTCGCAATTCAGCCATGATGCCTGAGTGTGAAATTTCTTATTGGTTCGGAATGATGGGTCAACACAGTTATGCGTGTACTGATCGTTGAAGATGAAGCGGATTTGCGCCAACAGTTAAAGGCGCGTTTTGAAAATGAGGGCTATGCCGTCGATACGGCGGAGAATGGCGAAGAGGGCTTGTTCATCGGTCGTGAGTATCCGATAGACGCAGCCGTGGTCGATATCGGTCTGCCGAAGATGTCGGGGATTGAGATGCTGAGAAAGTTACGTAGTGAAGATAAAAGCTTCCCGGTGTTGATTCTGACAGCGCGTGGTCGTTGGCAGGAGAAGGTGGAGGGCTTTGAGGCCGGTGCCGACGACTATCTGGTCAAGCCATTTCATATCGAAGAATTGGTGGCGCGGATCAAGGCCTTGATGCGACGTGCGGCTGGTCTGGCGCAACCGGTGATTGCCTGTGGGCCGGTAGAGCTCAATATCGCCAGTCAGGACGTGAAGGTCCACGGTGTCAGCCAGGAGTTGACGGCCTTTGAATACAAGGTGCTGGAATATCTGATGTTGAATCGTGGTCAGGTTGTTTCAAAGACGGAGCTGACCGAGCATATCTATGCTCAGGATTTTGATCGTGATAGCAATGTCATTGAGGTATTTGTTGGACGTTTGCGGCGCAAACTGGACCCCGAAAATACGATCAAACCGATAGAGACCCTGCGGGGACGTGGTTATCGTTTTACATTATCTCTGAACGACCGTTGAGTAAGTCGCATCGTTTGAATATTTCGCTGTCGATCAATGCACGGATGCTGGTGACTACTGGCATCGTGCTTGCGGTGTTTCTTGGTGTTACCGGTGTCGTTTTGGAGCAGTCGTTCCGGCACAGTACTCAGGAATCGGTACGTGAGCGCTTGATGGCTCATATGAATGTACTGATTGCCTCGGTTGAGGAGGATGAGGATGGGCGCATGATGATCGCCTATGCCTTGCCTGAAACCCGTTTTTTTACGCCCCGATCTGGCTTATATGCAGTCATTATGAAAAATAATGGTGATGTGATCTGGCGCTCGCCATCCATGCAGGGACTGCATGTCGATCTCCATACCGGACTCGCGCGTGGGAGTCACCGTTATGAATTGTTGGAAGGTTCGGATGGGTTGCCATTGCTGGTGTTTAGTCTGGGACTAACCTGGGGGGACAGCGTTAATAGTGGTGATGGTTATACGTTCTTTGTCATTGAGGGTTTGAGTCGGCACCATGAACAAATTCGTCAATTTCGCACCAGTCTTTGGGGGTGGTTGGCTGGGGTGTCATTGGTGTTACTGGTTATGTTGGCCCTGGTGTTGCGCTGGGGATTGCAGCCGCTGCGTCGGGTGGCTGATGACCTGGTCAAGATTGAGCAGGGGCAACGCGCTGATTTAGATGGCGTTTATCCGCGAGAGCTGCGTGGATTGACGGACAATCTGAATGCCCTTATCCATAGCAGTCTTGAACACGAGGAACGTTACAAGGCCAGCTTGGGGGATCTCGCGCATAGTTTGAAGACACCGCTGGCCGTATTGCGTGGCGGCGTTCAGCAGCAGGGCAATACCGAAGAGGCCTTGCGAGAGATGGTCGACGAGCAGGTCGAACGCATGGATCAGATCGTACAATATCAGCTACAGCGAGCCTCGACGACTGGCCGCCGCGCATTGATGGCACCGCTGAATGTGCCAGAGTTGGCAATCAAGGTTATCAAGGCCTTGGACAAGGTCTACGCAGAAAAAGGTGTGAAGGGTCAATTGAAGTTGGAAGCGGCGGTAGAGTTTCATGGCCAGGAAGGCGATTTGATGGAGGTGTTGGGCAATCTGCTGGATAACGCCTATAAATGGTGCCGAAAAACAGTGGTCTTGCGGGTAGCGCGTACAGGATCGGCAGGGCGCGAGCGTATGGAGCTGGTTATCGAAGACGACGGGCCGGGGATTGCTGAAAATCAGGTTGATCTGGTATTGCGGCGAGGATTCCGTGCCGATGAACGGACGAGTGGCCATGGCTTGGGATTGGATATGGTGCGTGAGATTGTTGCACTATATGAAGGCGAGCTGTCGATTGGGCGTTCAGTGCTGGGTGGGGCGCTGATCCGGGTGGTCTTGCCCCCTAAATGAGGAATCGCGGTATAATCCAACCTTAAGTCATCGTGCCCATTGGTCGATAAAGATGTTGGGGATGATGCCGGAGCATGGTTCGGGACCGATGAAGGAGGTCTTATGGACGTAAGCAGTGTAATGACGGATGCAGCTAGCCACGCGAGCAAGGCGCAAGCGGGTAATGCTCACGGTATTGCCGTTCTCAAGAAGGCGATGGAGGTTGAGACCGACACCGCTAAGCAATTGATTCAAAGCGCTGCAGCGGCGGATAAACCGGTTCCAGCGGATAAATTGCCGCCGAACTTGGGGCAGAATCTCAACGTGGTCGCTTGAGTGCTCGGCTTTTGCTGGGTTATCAGCTGGCTATAAAATCAAACAGTTATCGTGCAATGGATTGCTGCGGAGGACTTCCTCCAGCAGCTCCGTGTAGTTGACGCCAAGCATAGGCGTCAGCGTTTGCGCGAGTTTCTCCAGGCCGGCACGGTCTACCGTGGCCGGCCTTTTCTTGAAGCCCAAAATCACGATGTTCTGATAGCCACTGACGGTGATGCATAGGGTGCGGCCATCGAACAATTGTCTCAATTCCTGAAGAACGGCGGTGAAATTGTCGGTATCTGTCGGCAATAGGTTGATGACCAGGATGCCGTCGTCACTCAAGTGGCGATGGCAGGCGCTGTAGATCGTATGCTGTCCGTGTTGCCAGGGTTGGCCGCCGTCGTGATACAAGTCCAGGATCAGTAAATCGTAAGTGGTGTCGGAAAAACGAAGGAAATTGGCCGCATCGTCGACGTAGACGGTCAGCCGGGGTGTATCCGGGAGGGCGAAAAAGTCACGACTGATCTTGATCACGGCCTCGTCGCGCTCCACGGCATCCAAATGGCAATCGGGATAGTAGTGCAGTAGGTAGCGCGCTATGTCGCCTCCACCGAGACCGAGCAATAGGCTTTGACGGCAATGGCCGCCAAATAATCGCCACGCCATTATCGCATCCAGGTGAGGCAGCACCAGGCGCTGGGGATGTGCTGGGTCCAGTGCGCTCTGGATCGCATCATGCCCGAACTGCAGCAAGCGCAGCTGAGGTTGTGCCAAGACCGAAATAGCTTGTCTGTCAGAATGCAGCTGGTGGATGACTTGACCGCTGCTTAGGTCTAGGGGAGGTTTAGCTGCTGGCATGGAGCTCATCACCGAGCTTGGCCAGGACATAGGCACGCATGGCGGCGATGAGGGCGGTGCTGCCCTGGGCGTTGATCTCGGGTTCCATTGATGCCGTCCATTCCGATGATTGCTCCCAGTCCCAATTGAGGTCGATACGCGCCTCTTCGATCAGCGGCCCGCCTTGTGACCAATAGCGTGTGGGCGCCCACTTGCGTGGTGGCAGACTGGGGTGTGCGCGGTAGGCATAACCATCTTCCTGCTGCTCTACGGCCAGGCCCTTGGCCCGTGCCACCCAAAAGTCCAGCTGCTCCAGCGTTAGATCATTGATATTCATGCTTTGTACCTTAGTTTTGATCGCGCGCCTATTCCAGTGGCGAGATCGTCCACCCCAATTCCCCGCGGCCATTGGCAAAGGCGACATCGACGCTGCTCAGCGGGCCAGTATCGCCACCACCGCCCAGCGCATAGACATACCGTCCATGGGTTGCCACCGCAAAGGCGCTGCGCGTGCGCGGCAGGGCGGTGGTCTGTTGCCAGGGGCCTATCTTTCCATCGGCGCTTAGACGACTAACTTCAACACTGGTCAGGCGTTGATTACCGGTATGACCGCCTGCGATGTAGAGAAAGTTGCCGATGACGAAGGATTCGGCCACCAAACGCGAGATCTGCAGTGGATGTTTTTCCACCTGCCAGGTTTGTAAGGTGCCGTTGGCTTGGATCTGACTCGATTCCACATCACCGTAACTCGCCGCCGGGTCTCGCATGTGTCCGCCGAGCAGATAGAGGTGGTTGCGATAGATCGCGCTGGAGTGGATATAGCGATCGATGTGTGACTCGTGTTTTTCCATCTGCCACTCAGACAGGCTGCCATCGGCCCGCACCTGCGCCCGTTCGATCGATTTCAAAAACTGACCATCGTAGCCGCCGATGGCGTGGATCCAACCCTTGTAATAGGCATTTTTGAGGCCGCGGCGGGCGGTGAGCAGCTCCGGCATCATCTCCCATTCACCGAGAGAACCATCCGCATTGATGCGCGCCCGCTCTACGGTTGTGATCGGGTAATTGTCATACCCCGTAGGGCCTGCGCCGCCGCCGAGGGTGTAGAGATAATCGCCGACGGCGACCGCGCTGTTATAAAAACGGCCCTGTTGCAGCATCGAGGTGGTGCGCCATTGGCCGAGCAGACCGTTGTCGTGGATGGGGGCGTATTCAACCGTGTTGACGTAGCGGTCGCGGCCGTCGATGCCGCCGATGATGTAGAGGTGGCCGCGATGGGCGACCGCAGCCGGGGCGCGACGCGGATAGTGGAAGGACTCGGTGGCCTGCCACATCGGCACCCAGGCATCAGTGCGTGGTTGGTGTGAGGAGCCCTGCGCCAGCCAGACGATGAGGCCGATGCCCAGTGTCGCCAGCAACAGGCCAGTGATGAGTTTGGCGGGAGACGGCGAGCCTACCGGGTCTGACACTGACGTACCTGTTCAAACAGACAGACCGCTGTCGCGGCGGCGACATTCAGTGATTCGGTCGCGCCCGGCATCGGAATCGTGACCGCGTGAGAGGCGCTGGCGGCCAGCTCATCGCTCAGCCCCTGGCCCTCGTTGCCGAACAGGAACAGGCTCGGCTGGCGCAGATCGAGTGCATACAAGGATAACGTGGCGTCGAGACGGGTGGCGATGCGCTGCGGGTAGTCGGCGCTTAGTGTCGTCAGGTCGGCATTCTCGTGGATCACGATTGCGAAGTGCGCGCCCATCGCCGCCCGCAGGCACTTGGGCGACCAGGCCTCGGCGCAGCCCTTGGACAGATACACCGCGTCGGCACCGGCCGCCGCGGCGGTGCGCAGGATGCTGCCGAGGTTGCCGGGGTCCTGGATGTTCTCCAGCGCGACGGCCAGTTGGTGTGCGTGTGGCCGCGGCGCAGGGATGTCGAACAGCGCCAGCAGCCCGGTGGGGGTTTCCACCGGCGACAGGGCATCAAACAGCGCTGCATCGAGCAGCAGGGCGGGGGTGTCTGCCAGCGCCTGCAGGCAGGACTGGATTTCGTGTTGTTGTTCATCGCCCGCGCGCACGATCAAATGTGTGAGCTGGGCGCGCCACTCGAAACCGGCATCGATGACGGCCTGGATCAGATGTACACCATCGAGCAGTGTCTGTTGTTGTTTGCGCCGTTCGCGGGCCTGGCTCGCCAGTTTTTTCAGTGCCTTGTATTGGGCGTTGTCGGCCGAGCTGATGGTTTTGAAACGACTCATTGTGGACCTGTGATGTCGAGCGCAATCGCTTCGGCGACCTTGATGCCATCGACCGCCGCCGACAGGATGCCGCCCGCGTAACCCGCGCCTTCGCCCGCAGGATAAAGGCCGCGGGTGTTGATGCTTTGCAGGCTTTGGTCGTCGCGCTTGATGCGCACGGGCGACGAGGTGCGGGTCTCGACACCAGTCAGCAGCGCATCGTCCATCGCAAAGCCCTTGATCTGGCGCTCGAAGGCGGGGATCGCCTCGCGGATGGCCTCGATCGCGTAGTCGGGCAGCGCCGTGCTGAGGTCGGTCAGATGCACGCCGGGGGTGTAGGACGGTTCGACCTGGCCCAGCGCCGTCGATGGGCGAGCGGCTAGAAAGTCGCCGACGCGCTGGCCGGGTGCCTCGTAGGTGCCGCCGCCCAGTTCAAAGGCGCGGCTTTCCCACTGGCGCTGTAGTTCGACCCCCGCCAATGGATGGCCGGGATAATCGTCAGGCGTGATGCCGACGACGATGCCGCTATTGGCATTACGCTCGTTGCGCGAATACTGGCTCATGCCATTGGTGACGACGCGGCCTTCTTCCGATGTGGCGGCGACGACGGTACCGCCGGGGCACATGCAGAAGCTGTAGACCGAGCGGCCATTTTTGCAGTGGTGGACCAGTTTGTAATCGGCCGCGCCGAGCAGGGGGTGCCCGGCATAGTCGCCGAAGCGGCATTGATCGATCAGCGACTGCGGGTGTTCGATGCGAAAGCCGATCGAAAACGGTTTGGCTTCCATATAGACGCCGGCATCAAACAGCGATTGAAAGGTATCGCGCGCGCTATGGCCGATGGCGAGCACGGCATGGTTCGCCGGAATGTATTCGCCATCGGCTAATTTGAGCCCTTGCAGCTGGCCATCCTGAATATCGAAGGCATCGACCTTGCTTTGAAAACGAAACTCGCCGCCGAGGTCGATGATCTTGGCGCGCATCTTCTCCAGCATGCTGACCAGGCGAAAGGTGCCGATGTGTGGTTTGCTGATGTAGAGGATCTCTTCCGGCGCACCGGCGGCGACAAACTCGCGCAGCACCTTCATGCCCAGAAAACGCGGATCCTTGATCTGGCTGTGCAGCTTGCCGTCAGAGAAGGTGCCCGCGCCACCCTCGCCAAACTGTACGTTCGACTCCGGGTTGAGTTTGTTCTTACGCCACAGGCCAAAGGTATCCTTGGTGCGTTCGCGCACGATCTTGCCGCGTTCCAGGATCAGCGGTTTAAAGCCCATCTCTGCCAGTAGCAGCGCGGCGAGCAGGCCGCAGGGGCCGGTGCCGATGACGACCGGGCGTTGCGGCAGGTGTGCTGGCGCGTGGGCGACGAATTTGTAGTCGGTATCTGGTGCCGGTTTGACGTGTTTGTCATCGGCGAGACGGGCCAGCACAGAGGCCTCATCTTCCACATCGACATCGATGCTGTAGATCAAATGGATGTTGCGCTTGTTGCGCGCATCGTAGCCGCGGCGGGCGATGTCGAACGACAGTAGCTGCGCGTCGCTGATCTGCAGTTTGTCGATGATGGCTGCGCGTAGGGCGTCATCGGTGTGGTCGAGCGGCAGTTTGAGGTCGGTAATACGCAGCATGGGTTCACAATCAATTTGAATACCTGTGTATTGTACCGCTAGAGTGGCTTGATCATAAGTGATTTGCATTACCCCAAGCGCATAAAGCAATATCCACGGGGCGGGTAGGTGATGTTGTTCAGGCACCTAAGCAAAGGATGGCGGAGCGATTAATGCGGCGGATAATGATTTTATGTGTGTGCGGTCTGTATGTGTCGGCGCTGAACGCTGCTGAGATGGATGTTGCCGAAGGGAAACTCAGCAACCACGAACCCAATTTATTGGGGTATTCCTATGACGGGGATGATGGTCAGGCCTTTCTCGATTTTAAGATTTCCTTGCAATATCCCGTCGCGCGACGTTCGTTGAAGGCCTTGTCTGACAAGCCTTGGTTTCCCGTTTGGTTAAAAAGCCCCTGCAACAATGACTGGTTCACACATTGTCAGCCTTATGTGGCCTTTACCGGGCGCTTTGGTCAGTACATCGAGGAGCGTCATTCCGCACCGGTGGTGAGTAAGCGCCTCAATCCAAAATTGTTTTGGCGTTTTAGTCATGAGAAATATCGATATTTGGATTTGGAGTATGGGCATGAGTCCAATGGCCAGCGCATTACCACCTTGGAAAGCTATCAGTCGCTGGCCCGTGACTTGGCGGCAGAGCCTGGCGGCGAGGCGCATTATGCCAATGATTATATTAGCCGTGGCTGGGATTATCTTGGGTGGACGGCCAAGCAGCGTTGGGACTTGGCAGAGAGTGGCAAGCGTTGGATCAATTTGTATATTACACACCAACATTATGTTGGTGGTTTCTTCCAAACGGATATAGAAGAGTACAACGATTGGGAGCCGGCGCGAGACATCCGTCACCGCGCGCAGGTGAACGGTTGGCGCTCAATGCTGGTCTTCCATGACAAACAGGCACGATTGATTGATAGTGTCTGGGAGGATTTCAAGTTCGCCTTGTTGTTGGAGACAGGGCGTCAACAGGTATTTGAATACAATACGGTGCAAGTTGAAATCGGCACCCGTTTGCTTGATATGCCGGTGATAGTGTGGGGGCGGAAAGGTTATAACAGTGATCTGGCCATGTATCACCAGCGAGTCAGTAGTTATGGGTTTGCCTTCGAGTTTAGAAGCTCGGATTAATCGATTTCTTCATTGTCGCGGCAGCGGCGTTCAAACGCTTCTTTGCTGATCAGGGTGCAGCTCTCGTGCAGTTCGCTGTAGATGATGTAGACCTGACCTCGTTCGATTTGCCGTAATAGCTGCTCGACCTTCTCGCCCAGGCTAAATTCGCGGGCGCCGTAGTCAGTGCCTTCACGGGTGATGAATTCCTCGACCAGTGCGCGCAGGGTGTCTGGTTGCAACTGGTCGTGGGGGATTCTCATTGTGATATCAATCCTTGAACTTTCTGAGCTGGATGGCACCGACCAAGGCCAGCAGGCCTAATAACAGGGCCGGCAGTGTACCCGGGCTGGGAATGCTATGGCTAGGTGGTGTGGTTGTCGTTTCGGGAATGCCACCGGTGAAATGACCGAGATTGACCTGTCCGCCGCCAAACAAACCGCCGGCGATCAAGTTGCCGGTGACCAATCCGGTGCTAAAAAAGACATCTGCCAGCGGGGCGAGGATGTTGACGCTGTTGCCGCCTGAAAGATCGAGTCGGCTGGCATTGGTGTAGTTGACGATGACATTGCCGGCGCTGATGCCACCCAGATACTGCCACGTGATCGAATCAAGATCTGCATCTTCGCCGTTGACGTTGATGTAGATGACGGCGTCGGCAGGGGCGGTGATGGCGAAGGTATGTGCGCGCAACATTTGTTCGGCAGTCAGCGAGAACACGTGGTCACCCGAGCCGACGTTGACGCTCAAATGATCGCTGACGCCGTCGTCACGGATGGTGACATCGCCAGTGGCAAGCATGGCGCCGAGCATGCTGGAGGCATTGAGGAAGTAGTTGTTCAGCGCCAGGAAGTCGAAGAGCGGCGTGTATGCTGTCCCCGCGATGCGGGCGCCACCGCTGCTGTAGCGGCTGCCAATCGTGCCTTCGGCAAAGACATCGCCGTTGATCGTGCCCCAGCCGGAAGACGTATTGGAAAGTAGACTACCCCCCAGGTAAACGTCGCCATTCCATTTAACATTACGCAAAAGGGCATCAGCACCTGCATCGAGGCTGCCTGTATGTGTCCCGTTTTCAATGAACGCGCTGCCGCCGGCGTGCAGTGTATATTCCCGGTTCTCCAGGTTGTAAAACGTGAAGTTGCGGGTATGCACATCGCCAGCCGCGCCGGTGACGCCTTGAAAGTCTGAGCGATAAGGGGCAGCGGCCGTGCCAATATCGCCAAGACTGTAGACGTGGAAATAACCGAAGGGATCGAGCCCCAAGTCATCCAGATAGGCGGCGGAGGCGGGGGCGGAGATGCTGCTGAGTAGAACGATGGAGCCGGCTAGGCGTTTTAACTGCATGGTAACTTCCCTCAAGGACTACGTGAACTGCGAGTACGACATGGGGAAGTGCGTCCTGGTACAACCCTCAATGCGTGGCCATGGGCAACACACTGAACGACTGGTTATTCACCTATATAACCACCCCATTATATTCCTTTTATCGGACGATGGGGATGGGATGTGAATGGTGCGGCGATGCAGGGCGCATCGCCGCAGGGGAGGACAGCTTAGCTGCCGAAAATGACTTTCACTACATCTTTGAAATGTTTAACAAAATGTACCGTGAGGCCTTTCTTTAGATAGTCCGGCAGTTCATCGAAGTCGCGACGGTTGGCCTCGGGCATCAACAGTTCCATGATCTTGAGGCGGCGGGCGGCGATGACCTTCTCACGCACACCACCGATGGCGAGCACCTGGCCGGTGAGGGTCATCTCGCCGGTCATGGCGAGCGGGCGTGGCACCTTTTGTTTGCGCGCCAGTGACAACAGTGCCGTGCCCATGGTGATGCCGGCGCTGGGGCCGTCTTTGGGCGTGGCGCCTTCGGGCACGTGGACATGGACGAAGGCCGCATCGAAGAAGCTGGGGTCGCCGTGATATTCCTGCAGGTGGGCGGCGATGTAGCTGTAGGCGATCTCGGCCGATTCGCGCATGACCTCACCGAGGTTACCCGTTAGTTTAAAGCCGCGGTTTTTGCTGTGGACCAGGCTGGCCTCGATGGTCAGCGTGGCGCCGCCCATGGAGGTCCAGGCCAGACCGTTGACGATGCCGATGCCGGTGGGCAGTTTGTCTTCATGGAAGATCGGTTGTCCCAGGTATTCGACCAGGTTCTTGGCGGTGATACTGACGGGTTTGGTGGCCGGCTTTTTGACGAATTTGACGGCTGCCTTGCGGATGATGCGCCCCAGCTGTTTGTCGAGATTCCGTACACCGGCCTCCCGCGCATAACCGTCGATGACGGCGCGCAGGCCGGTATCGGTGACCTTGATCTTGCTGGCCTTCATGCCGGTCTTTTCCAGCTGCCGTGGCCACAGGTGGTGGCGGGCGATCTGGATCTTTTCTTCGGTGATGTAACCAGCGAGGCGGATGGTCTCCATGCGGTCGAACAGTGGGCCGGGGATGGTGTCGAGCTGGTTGGCGGTGCAGATGAACAGCACCTTCGACAGATCGAGGCGCACATCCAGATAGTGGTCGAGGAAGTCGACGTTCTGTTCGGGGTCGAGTACTTCGAGCAGCGCCGAGGCGGGGTCGCCCTGGTAGGAACTGCCGATCTTGTCGATCTCGTCGAGCATGATCACCGGGTTGCTGACGCCGACCTCTTTCAGGGCCTGCACGATCTTGCCGGGCATGGCGCCGATGTANNAGAAACGGTAGAATTGGCGGCCCAGCGATTCGGCGATCGAGCGGCCGATCGAGGTCTTGCCGACACCGGGCGGGCCGACCAGCAGGATGATCGAGCCTGAGACCTCACCCTTGAGTGAGCCGACGGCGAGAAACTCGATGATGCGGTCTTTGACGTCGTCCAGACCATCGTGGTCCTGGTCGAGGATCTCTCGCGCCTTTTTCAGATTGAACTTGTCGGTGGAGTGTTTGCCCCACGGCACCAGTGTCGCCCAGTCGAGATAGTTGCGGGTGACGGTGTATTCAGGTGAGCTGGAGTCGAGCATCTGCAGCTTCTCCATCTCTTCCTCGATACGTTTCATCGCATGATCCGGTACATCGAGTTCGTCGAGGCGGGCGTTGAACTTGTCGAGATCAGCGGTGCGGTCGTCCTTGGCGATGCCGAGTTCGCGCTGGATGACCTTGAGCTGTTCACGCAGGAAAAACTTGCGTTGGTGTTCGGTGATCTTTTTCTCGACCGATTGGCGGATCTGGGCCTGTAGTCGGGCGACTTCCAGTTCCTTCTTGATCAGGATCAGCACCTTCTGCATGCGGCGACGGATGTTGACCGTCTCCAGGATGTCCTGCAGCTCTTCCTTGCTCGCCGTCGTCAGCGCGGCGGCGAAGTCGGTCAGTGGTGACGGATCGTTGGGGCCAAAGCGGTCGAGAAAGTATTTCAGTTCTTCGCTGTAGAGCGGGTTGAGTGGCACCAGCTCTTTGAGGGTGTTGATGACGGCCATGGCATAGGCCTTGAGTTCATCGCCAGCGCCGGTCTTGGGTTCGTTGGGATATTCCACGCGCGCCAGGTATGGCGGCTCGGTAGTCAGCCATTTGACGACCTTGAAACGGCGGATACCCTCGGCGATGAATTGCAGCTTGCCGTCGGAGCGCATCGGGTGGTGTAGACGGACGACACTGCCCATTGGATAAAAATCATCGGCACTGGCGTCTTCTTCTTCGCCTTCACGGACCAGCAGCAGGCCGCCGACCTGGGGAGTGCTCTCGCCGATCTTCTTGACCGTGTCCAGCCAAGGGTCTTCGCTCATCAGGATAGGCAGGGTTTGTGCCGGGAAGAATGGCCGTTCGGAGAGCGGCAGGATGTGTAGCGTAGTGGGGAGATCTCGATCGGGCAGGATCAGGCCCGATGCAAACTCTTCGTCGTCACGGGCGGGGATAATTTCATCCGCCTCGATAAAATCTTCAATCTCTTCGAATTCATCATCGTACATTTAGTCATCCTGACGCTTTGGTAAGCTGTTTTTGTTATCGCCGACTGTCCGTCTCTAAAATTTAGACGTACTAGTGTTGTCGAATCTTTGTCGCAATAGTTTACATTAGATAAAACATTGGAATGTTTTACCAGCGCTTTATTTAACAACAGATTTAATGTCTGCAGCGGGGGAGCAATGAAATACGGTGACGTGGAAGTGGTGCGCAAAGAAACCTGCTTTGAAGGGTTTTTCCGCTTGGAGAAATACCGGTTGCGCCACAGTTTGTTTGGCGGTGGCATGAGTCGTGAGATGAGCCGGGAGCTGCACGTGCGTGGTCACGCCGTGGTAGTGCTGCCATATGATCCTCGTCTGGACCAGGTGGTGTTTATCGAGCAATTTCGTATCGGCGCCATTGATGATCCGGACGGCGCCTGGTTGACCGAGGTCGTCGCCGGCATGATCGGTGACGGTGAGCAGGCCGAGGATGTCGCTCGGCGCGAGGCAGAAGAAGAGGCGGGCTGCGCGCTGGCCGAGCTGGAATTCATCACCAAGGTCTACACCACGCCGGGTGGCTGCAGTGAGACGGTGCAGATCTATTGTGGCCGGACCGATGCCAGTGCGGCGGGCGGCATCCATGGACTGGATCACGAGAATGAGGATATCCGTGTGGTCTGCGCCAGTTTCGACGAGGCGATGCAGTGGCTGGTCAGCGGTCGTATCAATTCGGCAGCGCCGGTGATCGCCTTGCAGTGGCTGGCGCTGAATCGTGAGCGACTGCGCCAGTGTTGGGTTTAGCGTCTGCTGGCCTAGCTCAGTATTTGATGGCCGCCATCGCACGGCCGCGCTGTTCGTTGACGAACATCAGCAACACTATCCCACCGATAAAAAAGACCAGGGTCGAGGCCAGTGCCAGCCGTTGATCGCCACCGCTGAAATAGGTGACGGCGCCATAGCTGAGCGGTCCGGTAATCGCCGCCAGCTTGGTGGCCAGCCCCCATAGGCCAAAATATTCACCACTGCGTTCCGGTGGTGAAAACTGGCCGACCAGCGCCCGGCCGCCCGATTGGGCGCCACCAAGGGCGATGCCAATCAGATTGGCGGCCAGCCAGAAGCCCGCGGCCTCTACGGATACGTAGGCGATGGCGATGGCTACAGCCCAGCAGGCCAGTGCCCAGGCCAGACAGCGCTTGCTGCCATAACGGTCTTGCAGCCAGCCAAACAGAAAGGCACCGATGGCGGCAGTGATGTTGACGACCATGATCAACACCAGTGTGTCGGTGGTGGTGAAGCCCATCACCTCCTGGGCATAGATCGCCGCCAGCACGATGACGGTGTGGATGCCTGAATAATAGACGGTCAATACACCAAGAAAACGGAACAGATCGGTGTGCATGCGGGCGTGGCGCAGCGTGTTGCCAAGTCGGCTGAAGCCAGCACGGACATAGCCCAGGGCAGGCAGCTGTTCCTTGGGTACGGCCCGTTCGCGTAACCAGAGCATGGTCGGCAGCGTTGCCAGCAGAAAGACAATGGCGACGATGATGCAGGTTGCAGGCACAAAGTCCTCGGCCGTTTGTCCCTGATTTTGTGCCCAGGTGATATAGCCGAGGCAGAGGCCGAGCGTGAGCAGGCCGCCGATGTAGCCGACGGCCCAGCCGTACCCGGAGAGGCGGCCCATGCGTTCGGCGGGGCACAGCTCGGGCAGGAAGGCCGCGATCAGATTCTCGCCGCTGGTGAACATGACGGTGGCGAGGATGACCAGCGCCATTGCCCAGGCGATATCGCCTGCACCGACGGTGCTGAGCAGAAGCGTGGCCAGCAGGCAGCCGACGACGGTGATGATCAGAAAACGCTTTTTGTTGGCCGAATCGTCGGCGATGGCGCCCAGGATCGGGGCGCTGATGACCACTAGGCCGTTAGCGATGGCGATGGCGATGGTCCACAACAGGGTCGCTCTGCCATTGTCGCTGCCGTAGCTGGCGGCGACGACACCGACAAAATAGGCGTTGAAGATGGCCGTGAGCACCACGGTGGCAAATCCTGAATTGGCAAAGTCGAACATGCACCAGGCGAATAGTTCGCGCCGCGCGACCGGGGGTGGCGCTGGAGTGTCAAGACTTATGTTTTTGTCTTGAGTGTGTTTTGATTCGTGACTGGACATGGGCTGCTGTTATAACCGTGCGCTGGCGCCTTGTCATCTTTTGAATGTCTTGCTGAATTAAACCGGCCAGTGTTGGGCGCCGATATGAGTAGAAATGATCTCAAGTAGTGTAGCGATGAAAAAACCGGATGCACGTGCCTGTCACACAATCTACGAACGCAATTATCAGCGTTTGATGCGATTGTTGCCGCATCTGCGCCAGATTGCCGAGGGCGCCCAGTTTGGGGTGGAGGGCTCCGTGGCCTTGTCCGCCGAGGTGATGGAGAGTCATCGATATACCACGGTGTTGCGCATGCGCCACGGATTGCCGTTGCCGGCGCCGGTGACGACGCCTGAAATGATCGTCCGGCTCTATCACGACGCCGGTGTGGCTGAGGTGACCGAATATCAGCAGCGCAGTCGTTTTCGGGTCAAATATGACTATCCAAATGCCGAGATGCATCACGTGCGCGAGAAGGGGCGGGTGAACGAATTTCTCGGCGAATGGCTGGAACACTTGCTCCATTGTCATGGGGTTTTCTCCTCTTTTTCAGTCAGTAATGCCTAGCCAACGCCTGTGCGCGTTGAGAGGGCATAAGTCCCGGCTTCAATTCAGGTTTTTCGTCTAAAGTTTTAGGGTATTCGGCCGCTCTTTGCAGCAGGGTTTTTGCAGCGTCACCGGTGGTTTAGCCGGCTCAATCACTGTCAGCGAAGGGATATCAACATGGCAGCAGCCAAGCATTCTTCATTCAACAATCTATCGATCCGCACCAAAATCAACATTGTGGTCGCCACGGGCCTCTTGTGTGTGGTGGGTGTGGTGACGGCCTTTGTGTTTTATCAGGAGCGCGAGCGAGTATTGCAGGAGGCAATCGATCGTACCCGTGATATGACCACGCTCTATTTTGATGGTTTAAATACCATGATGTTGACGGGCACCATGGATCAGCGTGAGATCTTGCGTACCAAAATGTTGAGTCGGCCCAATGTCGTGAATGCGTATGTGATTCGCGGTGAGCCAGTGATCAAACAATATGGCGAAGGCTACGCATCTGAGCGGCCCGTCGATAAACTTGATCACCGTGTGTTGAGTGGTGAAGAGATCGTTGAGGTGACGGATACGTCAGAGGGGCGTGTGTTGACGGTGTTAAGTCCATTCGTGGCTACAGATAATACTCGTGGTGTGAACTGCCTTCAATGTCACCAGGTGCAGCCAGGGGCCGTCAACGGCGGGATCCGCATCAGCTATTCGCTGGCCTCGCTGGATAGCCAGATCAATACCAGCATGATTACCCAGGCACTCACCAACTTGTTGTTCTTTTGTATGGGTATTGTGGTGATCAACCTGTTTCTGCGCCGTTGGTTAAATGCGCCCCTGGATGCCCTGATGAATGTTGTCTCGCGTCGCGCTGAAGGTGATGTGGAGATACGCGCCGATGTTAACGGCGATGATGAACTGGGGCGTTTGGGCGCTGCGTTCAATACGATGGCGGACAAGGTTAACCTAAGTGCCCAGCGCGAACACGATGTGGCGGAGGATCTGCGTCACAAGGTAGATATCTTGCTGAACGTGGTGAATCGTGCCGCAGCAGGCGATTTGACCGGAAAGGTATCTTTCAATGGCGATGACGCTATCGGCGAGTTGGGTGTGGGTCTGCAAAAAATGATCAATAGCCTGGCCGACATGATTGATGAACGCCGTGCCGCAGTCGAAGAACTGCAAACCAAAGTGGATCATATTCAGGGAGCTGTAACCAAGGCTGCAATGGGTGATTTAACCGTGCGCGTGAATGTGCATGGAGACGATGCCATTGGGCAATTGGCGCAAGGTGTCCAAGGCATGATCGATAGTCTGAATGCCTTGGTGGCCCAGGTTCAGCGTTCAGGTATTCAAGTGACTTCATCTGCGACTCAGATTGCCGCATCTTCGAAAGAGCAAGAGGCCACAGTTTCCGAACAGGCGGCAACCGTTAATGAAGTAGTGACAACCGCAACCGAAATTTCGGCAACTGCAAAAGAACTTTTGCACACTATGGATGAAGTGGCGAATGTGGCTGAAGGCACTGCGCGGTCAGCGGTCAGTGGGCAAACAGGTTTGCAACGTATGGAATCGACAATGCATCAGGTTGTCGAAGCATCGAGTTCGATTGCGGCCAAACTCGAGGTGCTGAACGAGAAGGCGAGTAACATCAATACGGTTGTGACGACGATCACCAAGGTTGCGGATCAAACCAATCTTCTGTCATTGAACGCGGCGATTGAGGCTGAAAAAGCGGGAGAATATGGTTTGGGCTTCGCAGTCGTTGCGACCGAAATTCGTCGCCTGGCTGACCAGACCGCTGTTGCGACCTGGGATATCGAACAGATGGTCAAAGAGATGCAGGCAGCGGTGACGGCCGGTGTTATGAGTGTTGAGAAATTTACTGAAGAGGTACGCCGTTCAGTAGATGAAGTTAGTTCGGTTGGTGGTCAGCTGGCAGAGATTATTGATCAGGTGCAAGCCTTGACGCCCCGCTTCGAGAGTGTACACGAGGGGATGCAATTTCAGTCGCAAGGCGCGGCACAAATCAAGCAGGCGATCATTCAGTTGAGTGAGTCAGCACAGCATACGGTAGATTCTCTGCGTCAATCTCACGCCTCCATTGAGCATCTGAATGAAGCGGCCTACCGTCTGCAAACTGGCGTGTCACAGTTCAAGGTGTCTTCATCTGACTATTAATAGGGCCGAATTCGATGATGGTTTTATTGTTCAGGCTGGGTGAGGATAGATATGCCGTCGATGTCAAAGACGTGGTTGAAATTGTGCCTAATGTGCCTCTGCAGCAAATCCCCATGGCCCCGGAGTTAGTGGCGGGATTGCTGAATTACCGAGGCGTAGTGGTGCCTATTATTGATCTTTCGATGGTGATATCTGGTGCTAAAAGCAATCGTGTCTTGAGTAGTCGAGTCGTGATGATCAAATACGGTGCAGACCGTATGCTAGGCCTGTTGGCAGAGAATGTTACTGAGGCAATGAAGGTTGCGGACGACATGTTCTTGCCACATGCAATTTCCCCGGAGTGTGGGACGTTTGTCGATGGTGTCGCACTCAGTGATAAGGGGATGATTCAACGGATTAACGTGAAGGCTATTTTGCCTAAAGAAGTGAAAGGGATTTTGGATCACTGTGCTGAATACAATGGCGATGGTGGGGCAAAAAATGTCGGCGCTGGAGGCGATTAAACGCCAAATCGTGATGGCGACTGGAATGGACCCCGACTCGGTCGGGCAGGCCAGTTATGAGCGTGCGATTAGGCTGCGCATGACTTTTCTAAATCTTAACTCGCTGGAGGCTTATGCCGCCCGAGTTTCTTCCTCTCATGATGAGTTGCAAGCACTTGTTGATGAGGTGACGATTCCGGAAACCTGGTTCTTTCGTGATGGGGAACCATTCAAATGTCTCGTGGATTCGATTGCCAAGGGTGTGATTCCCCTGGGAGACATGGAAAAACTACGGGTGTTGAGTGTGCCTTGTTCTACCGGCGAAGAACCATACTCCATCGCGATGAGTCTGTTGGCATCCGGATTGCCAGTGTCGCGGCTGCAGATAGATGCCATGGATATCAGTGGTAGGGTGCTGGAGCGTGCAAGGGCAGGTGTTTATGGTCCTAACTCATTTCGCGGTGTTTCGCAGAATATGATTCGGCGATATTTCGATGTGAGTGGTGAGCGTTATGAGATTCACTCGGATGTCCGTGCTGCTGTTACATTTCGCCAGGGGAATATACTGTCGTCCGAATTTCTTGCATCGTGTCAAAATTACCACGTCATTTTTTGCCGCAATCTTTTGATTTATTTTAATGTTGAAACAAAGCAGCGTGTTCTTAAAAAACTACACGGGTTGTTAAAAGAGAGTGGGCTGTTATTTCTTGGACATGCCGAGACTGGGCGGATTGATAAGGATTTGTTTGAAGCGGTTAGGTATCCCAGGGCATTTGCCTATCAAAAATCTGCTAGAAAAAAAACACCGGTTATAGATCGTCAATCATTCTCAGTGGCGAATAATAAAGAATCACCAATTCATCCAGGGTTTCTTGGAAAGGTGATCTTGTCAAGAGAAGACGTTCGTGATGCTGTTGTCGACATGGAAGGCGCGCCGTGTTCGCTGAGTGGTATCTCGGAGATGGCGGATCGCGGAGAGTTGGATAATGCAGAGCGCCTATGCCTGCAGTTTCTGGAAAAATATCGAGATAGTGGCGAGGCGTATTATATTCTGGCCTTGATTCAGTTGGCGCGAGGCAATGAGTTGGAGGGCGAAAAAAGTCTGCGCAAATCACTATATCTTGATCCCAATCATTACGAATCATTAACCCACATGGCCACGTTATTAGAGGGGCAGGGAAAGTTTGAGCATGCGGAGAAATATCGTTTGCGTGCGCAACGTGTGGCGGACAGGCTGGAATAGAGAATGACCGATAGAACGCTTACCGTGGATGATTGCTGGAACCGAATTGGCGTTTGGGCCAAGGGGAAAAAAACGTGTCCAAAGCTTGATGAGTTTATTCATTGCGCCAATTGTGATGTGTTTTCAGCCGCTGGCAGGCAGTTGCTTGAGCGTGAAGCTCCTCGTGGATATCTTGAAGATTGGCGAGAAATTATCTCTGAAACAAAAGAAGAATTAGTCGTTGGAACGCAATCTGCGATTTTGTTTCGTCTGGGAGATGAGTGGTTGGCATTGGCAACACATTTGTTGGATGAAGTGGTTCCGATGAGAACCATTCATCGTGTCCCGCATCGAAAGAGTCCTGTGCTGAAAGGGCTGACAAATGTGAGAGGGGAGTTGCAATTATGTGTCTCTGTAGGGCGCTTGTTGAATGTTACTCGTGGAGAAATATCAGGTACCAATGTCGTTAAGGGTATATATGAACGCATGATGGTGGTGTCGCAAAATGGCCAGCGATATGTATTTCCTGTAAGCGAGGTGAGAGGGGTTCATCGTTATAGACGCGAAGACATTTCAGACGCACCTGCGACCTCAATTAACTGCTCTGTTCATTATCTTAAGGGGATAATTGAATGGGAAGGGAAGCATGTGGGGCTGATAGACCATGATTTGCTCTTTCCAGCATTGACGCGAGGGATTTTGTAGTGGCTTGGGGGGGTGATGACTGATGCATCAATGATGGATCTTTTTCGCATGGAGGTTGAGCAGCAAGGCTCAACGCTCAATGATGCGTTATTGTCACTGGAACAGACACCTGATGACGGCTCACTTTTAGAGATGGCGATGCGTGCAAGTCATTCACTGAAAGGTGCTGCTCGTTTAGTAAATATCCCGCCCGTTGTAGATTTGGCCCATCGCATGGAAGATTGTTTTGTTGCTGCACAAGAGAATCAATTAATCCTGAGTTCAGATGCGATTGATGTTTGCCTGGCTGGGCTGGATTTGATTCGAGGAGTAGCCGCGTGGGAGGGGGATCTCTCTGAGTGGCAGGAAAAATACATTAATCAAAAAAATGATGTCTGTGCGAGATTGGATAAGACTCTGGAGAAAAAGTCGCAAGAGAAAGATCTGTCTGTGTCCAGTGCGACAAAAGAAGCTGGTGATGAGGGCTGTGAATCTGGCGACAAGCCCATTGCTGATATGTCTATGTTGGAGTTGTTTTATGCTGAGCTGGATCAGCAGGGTAGAGTGTTGAGTGATGGGTTGTTGGCGCTGGAAGAAAGTTGTGACGACCTGTCTCTGGTAGAGCCTCTAATGCGGGCTGCGCACTCGATCAAGGGGGCGGCCCGTTTGGTTGGGTTGCAATCGGTGGTGAGTCTTGCTCACGTGATTGAAGATGTGTTTGTCGCAGCACAAAATCAAGTGGTTGTGCTGGAACCCGGCGCTATTGATGTTTTATTGCAAGGTGTTGACTTGCTTTTGCTTGCCGGAAAGAAGGGTGGCGAGGGTGATCCGCTTGATAAGGGTGATGAGAAATACTCCGGCTTGATGGAGAGGCTATCTTCCTTGCTTGCAGACTCTGATGGCAAGAAAACTGTTGATAAAAGTCCGGTAGCCAGTCATGAGTCATCGGTTAGTTTGGGCAATATTGCCGATATGTCGATGCGTGATTTGTTCAACGTTGAGGTAGAGCAGCAAGGGAGTGTGCTGAGTGAAGGTTTGTTGGCCTTGGAGCAGTCTCCGGGGTCTGCCGAATTGCTTGAATCCTTAATGCGGGCGGCCCATTCAATCAAGGGGGCCGCACGATTAATCGGCTTGCAAGCGGTCGTTGAGTTGGCTCATGTCATGGAAGATGTGTTTGTCGCCGCGCAAAAGGCTCAATTGAATTTAACACCTGATGCAATTGATGTGCTATTGCGTGGGCTGGATTCCATCTTCGATATATCACGCATCCAAGGCGATGTTTCTCTATGGTTGAGTGAGCACAAAGGTCAGCGTGATCAGTTGTTGTTGGCACTCAAGTCCGTGCTTGAAGGAGAAAAGATTCAGCTGCCGGCTGCGCAGGTACTGCCAGCAGTTGTTGCAGCTGAAGCTGTGGCTTTAACGTCCCAAGGTAATAAAGAGGCTGAATCAAAATCTGCGGCATCTCCAAAGCTCCCGTTGCAAAAAGAGCGAGTGCTGCGCGTCAGTGCGGAACGTATTAATCGTTTAATGGGGCTGGCGGGTGAGGCCCTGGTTGAATCTCGGTGGCTGCTGCCGTATGCCGATTCTTTGCAGCGCTTAAAGCGCCAGCAGACTGATCTTATTACCTTGATAGATGCCTTGCGCGACAAGCTTGATGAGGCGCGTGTGCATGAAGATGTCGTGTCACTTGCGCGTAACGCGCAGAGACAGGCGTCATTTTGCCGCGAGATTATGGCGGACAGACTGGCAGAGCTGGAGTCGTATGATAGACGGGCAACTAATTTGTCGTCACGACTGCATCGCGAGGTTGTTCAAAGTCGAATGCGACCATTTGGTGATGGTGTGCATGGTTTTCCTCGCATGGTGCGTGATATTTCACGTTCACTGGGTAAAGAGGTTCAGTTCAATATCGTCGGTGAAATGACGATGGTGGATCGAGACATCCTCGACAAGATTGAGGCACCACTTAATCATGTAATTCGTAACGCCATTGATCATGGGCTCGAAATGCCTGAAGAACGGGAGGCTGCAGGGAAGCCCAGAAAAGGGACGATTCAGCTAGAGGCTTATCATCATTCAGGGATGTTATCGATTGTTGTTCGTGATGATGGTAGAGGTATTGATCTGGAGCGTTTGCGGAGGAAGGTTGTTGAGAAGAAGCTAGTGGATGAGTCCATGCGCGATTCTTTGTCAGAGGCAGAGTTGCTGGAGTTTTTGTTCCTGCCTAGTTTTAGCACACGAGATACTGTGAGTGAGATCTCTGGGCGAGGTGTGGGGCTGGATGTTGTACATGAGGCTGTTCAGGAAATGCGTGGCAGTGTGCGTGCAATCTCTGAATTTGGGTACGGTACCAAGTTTCATATGCAGCTGCCTTTGACGTTGTCGGTGATTCCGGCGCTGCTCACGGAGATTGCCGGTGAACCGTATGCTTTCCCGCTGGCTAGAATAGACAAGATTCTATATGTGGAGGCCCACCAGATAGGTGAGGCAGAAGGTACTCAATTCATATCAGTTAATGGTAAGAGTGTGGGATTAGTGGGGGCCGCCCATATTCTGGAATTTTCAGGGGAGATAGATATTGAAGGACGTTTGCCTGTAGTGATTCTTCATGAGCGGAATCATTATTATGGCATGGTGGTGGATAAGTTCTTGGGGGAGCGGGAGCTGGTTGTGCAGGTAATGCCTGAGGCCTTGGGCAAGGTGCAGAATATAAGTTCTGCAGCATTGATGGAGAATGGATCCCCTGTGTTGATTGTAGATGTGGATGACCTGATTCGATCTATAGAGAAAGTATTAAAAGTCACCCGTATTGCCAAGGTCAGCGCCCTCGAGAGCGAAGAATATATTGTGCGTAAACGCATACTGGTGGTTGATGATTCCATTACCGTGCGTGAAGTTGAGCGCAAACTTCTCGAGCGTATTGGCTATCAGGTCGAGGTGGCTGTAGATGGCATTGATGGGCTCAACGCCCTGCGCAGAGGGAATTTCGATTTGTTGGTGACGGATGTTGATATGCCACGCATGAATGGTATTGAGCTGGTAAAAACAGTACGCCAGGATCCAGCGCTCCGTTCCATTCCAATTATGATGGTGTCTTATAAAGATCGGGAAGAAGATCGAATGCGTGGATTGGACGCCGGGGCTGATTATTATTTAACCAAGGGTAGTTTTCATGATGAGAGCTTGCGTGAGGCGGTCATGGATTTAATTGGTGAGGCAGTAAAATGAGAGTCGCAATTGTCAATGATTCGCCCATGGCACTAGAGGGTGTGCGCAGAGTCATTAGCATGTCGCAGCATCAGGTCGCCTGGCTGGCGCGTGACGGGGCAGAGGCAGTCTGGCGTGCACAGAGTGATACACCTGATTTGATTTTAATGGATCTCATTATGCCGGTTATGGACGGCGTAGAGGCGACGCGCAAAATCATGCAGCAATCTCCTTGTGCGATTTTAGTGGTTACGGCGACCGTGAGTGGTAATGCGAGCAAGGTTTTTCAGGCGATGGGCTTTGGTGCTCTGGATGCGGTCAATACCCCTGTTTTAGGGCTGGATGGTCAGGCCCAAGGTTGTGACGAGCTTCTGGCAAAAATTGGCACTATTGAAAAGTTATTGAGACAAACAAATAAGCCAGGTCATCACGTTGCGTCTTATGCTATGGCGCCGCCTGCTGCATCGGGGCGCGGTTTGGTTGCAATTGGGGCATCTTCAGGTGGGCCGCAGGCCTTGTCGACGGTGCTATCTAAATTGCCAGCGGATTTTTCATCGCCGGTGGTGATTGTGCAGCATGTGGATCCTAACTTTTCACAAGAGTTGGCGCGTTGGCTTGATTCACAATGCGCGCTGGATGTCCGTTTGGCCAAAGAAGGTGATGAGTTGTTGGCTGGGCGGGTGCTGGTGGCCGGATCAGGCGATCATTTGATATTAACTGCTTCACATCGGCTAAGTTATACGCCACATCCGCGTGAAATGCCTTATAGGCCTTCTGTTGATGTGTTTTTTGATAGTGTCGTTCAACACTGGAATCACTCCGTTGTTGGTGTCTTGCTGACCGGCATGGGGAGAGATGGGGCGCAAGGTTTGTTGCAGTTACGGGACAAAGGTGGTCATACTATTGCTCAAGACGAGGCAACCAGTACTGTGTATGGTATGCCCAAGGCGGCGGCGCAAATTGGTGCGGCAGTTGAAATATTGCCCCTAAACGATATCGCGCCAGCCCTGTTAAATTTTTACACTAACCAAAAGAATGGATGTCGAGTGTCATGACTGGGGTGGAAAAAGAATCAAAACAGATCGAAGAGGTCAGCCTGGAGGATTCAATTGAAGGTGCGCGTACTCGAGTCTTGCTGGTAGATGATCAGGCAATTGTTGCAGAAGCCTTGCGCCGCATGCTCGCTGAAGAGCCCGATATAGACTATGAATACTGCAATGACCCGGCCGAGGCGATTAATAAGGCGATCGAATTCAAGCCCACAGTCGTGCTGCAGGATTTGGTAATGCCTGATATTGACGGCCTGATGTTGCTTAAGTTTTTCCGTTCCAATCCACAGACCAAGTCAGTTCCCATTATTGTGTTGTCCACTAAAGAAGAAGCCAAGATCAAGAGTGATGCCTTTGGTCTGGGGGCGAGCGACTATTTGGTCAAGTTTCCCGACAGCATCGAAGTTATTGCGCGTATTCGTGCACATTCACGCAGCTTTCTCGCGCAAAAGCAGCGCGATGAGGCCTATAAGGCCTTGCGCAAGTTGCAGCAGGAGCTGGAGGTTAAAAATCAGGAGCTGGAGCGTTTGTCTTCGCTTGACGGCCTGACCGGTATCGCCAATCGTCGTGTGTTCGATGAGTTTGTTGCCAAGGAATGGGCACGTGCTGCGCGTGAAAAACGGCCGTTATCAGTTATTCTGATCGATATCGACCACTTTAAGAAGTACAACGACAATTACGGTCACCAGGGGGGCGACGATTGTTTGCGTCAGGTCGCGCGTTCACTGGCAGCTACGGTGCGTCGCCCTGGCGACTTGGTGGCGCGTTACGGCGGTGAAGAGTTTGTTGTGGTAATGCCTGATACTGATATAAAGGGGGCGGAGAAGATTGCCCATGCGCTATGTGCGGGGGTGAATGAGATGAAGCTGCCTCATGCACACTCGTCGACGTCTGATCATGTAACGATCAGTCTTGGCGTCGCGTGTGCCATGCCGAGTTCGAGTACTCAAGCCGAGTCTGTAATCGCTAGCGCAGATGAAGCCTTGTATCAGGCAAAAGAGTCGGGGCGCAATCAGTATCAGTTGGCGGCCGGCTCGGCTGTCTGCGCCAAAGAATAAGATTTAATTTTCATCTTCCGTTTTTTCTTCACGGAAGAGCTGCGGATGAATGCGGATAGTTTTGATCGCGCTGCCTGTGGTTTGTACGATATCGATGGGATAGCCAGCAATGCGGACGCTGGTGCCCGCCTCGGGTATTGATTCTAGATACTCAATGATCATGCCATTGAAGGTCTTGGGGCCATCGGTCGGCAGTTGCCAGCCCATGGCGCGATTGATCTCACGGATGTAGGCGGCGCCATCAATCAGATAGGTGCCATCGGCCTGGGGATGAATCTCCGGACTGGCGGTGGCGACATCGGTCGTGAACTCGCCGACAATCTCTTCCAGAATCCCTTCCAATGTTACCAGGCCCTGAATGTCGCCGTATTCGTCGACAACAAAGGCGATGCGCCGTTTTTCACGCTGAAAATTGAGTAGCTGGGTATTGAGGGGGGTGCCTTCCGGCACAAAGTAGCCTTTGCGAGTGATGCGTAGCAGGGCTTCTTTACTGAACTCTTCTGCCGCGAGTAGATGCAGTGCGTTGCGGGCATGGACAAAGCCTTGCACGTTCTCAATATCGCCATAATAAACCGGTAGGCGTGTGTGCTGAGAGTGTGTCAGCTGATTGAGAATGGTTTGATCATCATCTTCCAGGTCCAGGCCAACGATCTCATTGCGTGGGATCATGATGTCTTCGACGGTGACCTTTTCCAGATCCAGGATACTGAGTAGCATTTTTTGATGTCGATCCGGGATCAACGCGCCGGCCTCGTTGACGACGGTGCGCAATTCTTCTGAGCTCAGGTGTTCGGAATTGCCGCTGTATTCCTTGACGCCAAACAGTCGAAGAATGCCGTTGGCGACAGCGTTTACCGACCATACCAGCGGGTAGATGATCTTGAGCAGGGGCCCGAGTACAAATGAGGCCGGGAACGCAATACGTTCCGGGTGCAGTGCGGCCATGGTTTTAGGGGCGACCTCGGCGAAGATCAGGATGACGATGGTCAAGAGTGCGGTGACAAGGGCAATGCCGGCCTCGCCCCATATGCGCAAAGCAATCAGGGTCGCAATCGATGATGCCAGGATGTTGACGAAGTTATTGCCGAGCAGGATCAGGCCGATCAGGCGATCGGGGCGTTCCAATAGGCGGCTGGCGCGGATGGCGCCGGCATGACCGTCTTTCGCTAGGTGGCGTAGTCGGTAACGATTGAGGCTCATCATCGCTGTCTCCGATGCAGAAAAGCATGCAGACAATAGGATTAGGATGCACAGAGTGGAGCCAAGTGTCGTAAGCGAGAGTTCAGTCATGATGGGCGAATGTTAGGGATAGGGTTGTTGAGTGGTTGATGTCTAGGATTTGCCGATGATCAGCTCTAATACCATCTTGCTGCCCAGATAGGACAAGGCAAGCGAAACGAAACCGCTTAAGGTCCAGCGTATTGCCTTGCGGCCACGCCAGCCAAAACGCCAACGACCCCATAGTAAAATGCCAAAGAAAAACCAGCCCAATATCGATAATACGGTTTTGTGTACCAGGTGCTGGGCAAACATGCTCTCCAGAAACATAAAGCCTGAAAGTAGCGACAGGGTTTGCATCGCAAAGCCCACGGCGATCATCTGAAACAGTAGCGATTCCATCGTCTGTAGCGGTGGCAGGGCGCGGATGAAACCTCCGGGCCGCTTTTCACGCAGATGTTTGTCCTGGACTGCGAGCAGGATCGCTTGGATGGCCGCGATCGACAGCAGGCTGTAGGCAATGATCGATACCAAAATATGAATCTGTAGTGAGCTTTGCCAGTCTTGGTGCGGGGTGTAGGTGCTGGGGATGGTCATTTCTACGGCAATTGCCATGGCTGCCGCCGGGAAGACAAACAGGGCGAGATTTTCGGTTGGCTGCTTGATCGAGCTGATGACCAGCAACAGTGAAATGACCCAGGTGATCAGCGAGATGGCATTGAAGATGCCCAGGTCGAGCCCGCCGACGGTAAAGAGCAATTGGTAGAGCAGCGCGCTATGTGCAAGCGTCGCCAAGCCGCCTGCGAGCAGTAGTTTTAGTTTGGAGGCCCCGCTGGTTTCGCGATCGCGCCAGCGCAAAAAGATAAAAACAGAGGCAACAATGTATAAAAGGATGGCAATACTGCCGATAGCTACTGTTTGCATAGGAGACTAAATCGTTGAACGACTGGCAATGATGGCACAAGTCCGTCTCGGGTTGAAGAGGGCTTAAGGCGATTAGTTCATTTAGCAGTTTACGAGACAAACTTAAGTCATGCTATATTCTAAAGAATTTTGCATGAAAGCAGATAATAATAACTATGGAATTGCGCGTACTAGGATGTAGTGGGGGGATTGGCAAGGGGTTGCGAACAACCTCCCTACTCGTTAATGGAGAAATCCTCATCGATGCCGGGAGCGGGGTGGGGGACTTGAGTCTTGTCGAAATGGGCAAGATCCGTCACGTATTCCTGACGCATTCCCACCTGGACCATATTGCCTTCCTGCCGTTGCTGGTCGATAGCATCTTTGAACAAATCACGGATCCGATTGTGGTCCATGCCTTGCCGCAGACGATCGACAGTTTGAAAAAACATGTATTTAACTGGTCGATCTGGCCGGATTTTGCTGGTTTGCCGACACCGGACAAGCCTGTGATCGTTTATCGTGAGATTCAGCCGGGCGATATTTGCGAGGTGGAAGGGGTGACGTTCGAACCCATTGCGATGAACCATATCGTGCCCACAGTCGGCTATCGGGTGGAGTCATCTGATGGCAAGTCCTTTGCCTTTACCGGTGATACCACCACCAACGATACCTTCTGGAGCGTGCTGAATGCCTACGGCAGGCTGGATTTGCTGCTGCTGGAGGTCGCCTTTAGCAACGCCGATGAGGCCCTGAGCCACACCGCGCGCCATTATTGTTCGAATACGCTGGCGGCAGATATCGTCAAACTAAAACTACAGCCCGAGATCTACCTCACCCATCACAAGCCGGATGAAGGCAAGGATATTTACCGTGAGGTAAAATCCTTGATTAAAAATCATCAGATCAAGCAACTTAAGAATAATCTCACCTTCACGCTATAATGCCCCTCTTTTCGGCAATCACAGCTAGGTAATCTGCCCCATGTTTGAGAGTTTGACGGAGCGCCTGACGCGTACGGTGCGCGATCTGCGTGGCCTCGGCCGCTTGACCGAGGACAATATTAAGGATGCCTTGCGCGATGTGCGCATGGCGCTGCTTGAGGCCGACGTGTCGCTGCCCGTGGTGCGCGCCTTTGTTGACCGAGTCAAAGAGCAGGCGATCGGTCAGGATGTAATGAAGAGTCTGACCCCGGGTCAGGCCCTGATCAAGGTCGTGCGTGACGAGCTGGTGCAGGTCATGGGCGAGGCCAATGAGGAGCTGAACCTGTCGACCACGCCGCCCGCAGTGGTGTTGATGGCGGGTCTGCAGGGCTCGGGCAAGACCACCACGGTGGCCAAATTGTCGCGTTGGCTCAAGCAGCGCAAAAAGAAATCGGTGTTGGTGGTCAGTGCCGACATCTACCGGCCGGCGGCGATCGACCAGCTCGAAACCTTGGCCAAAGAGGTCGATGTCCATTTCTTCCCCAGCAACCCCTCGCAGGACCCGGTGGATATCGCCACCGCAGCCATCAATCATGCCCGCAAGCAGTTTATCGATGTCGTGATCGTCGATACCGCGGGTCGTCTGCACGTAGACGAAGAAATGATGGGCGAAATCAAGCGTGTGCACGCGGCCATTAATCCGATCGAAACCCTGTTTGTGGTTGATAGCATGACCGGTCAGGATGCCGCCAACACCGCCAAGGCCTTCAATGATGCACTGCCGCTGACTGGTGTTGTGCTGACCAAGACCGACGGTGATGCCCGCGGCGGTGCGGCGCTGTCGATTCGTCACATCACTGGTAAGCCGATCAAGTTCCTCGGTGTCGGCGAGAAGACTGTGGCCCTGGAGCCGTTCCACCCCGATCGTTTGGCCTCGCGCATCCTCGGCATGGGCGACGTGCTGAGCCTGGTCGAGCAGGCCGAACAGCAGATCGACAAGGAAGAGGCCGAAAAGCTCGCCAAGAAGATGAAGAAGGGCGAGAACTTCGATCTGGAGGACTTTCGCAGCCAGTTGCAGCAGATGCAGAAGATGGGTGGTATCGGTTCACTGATGGATAAGCTGCCCGGCGTGGCCGATGTGCCGAAGGAAGTCCGCGAAAAGGTGAATGATAAGGATTTCAAACAGATGGAGGCGATCATCAACTCCATGACACCGTCAGAACGTCGTCGCCCCGATATTATCAAGGGCTCGCGCAAACGTCGCATCGCGGCCGGTTCCGGCACCGAGATCCAGGACGTCAACCGCCTGCTGAAGCAGTTCATGCAGATGCAGAAGATGATGAAAAAATTCCAGAAGGGCGGCATGGGCAAGCTGATGCGCAGCCTCAAGGGGCGGATGCCGCCCGGCATGTCGCCGTTCTAACCGATCCGTGCCCACATTGGGCCAGAGAGGAAAAGGGATTTAAGGCTTTCCTTCGAGGCCACTTTTGCGTAAACTACGCGGATTTTTACCGGCCCCCACCTTTTAGGGGGCCGATTTGTTGATCGACAGAGGAATAAATCTGAAATGGTAACCATTCGTTTGAGCCGTGGTGGCGCTAAGAGAAAGCCTTTCTATCACGTTATCGTGACTGATTCACGCAACCGTCGTGACGGTCGTTACATCGAGCGCGTAGGCTTCTTCAATCCAGTGGCCTGCGGTGCTGAAGAGCGTCTGCGTCTGGACAGCGCGCGCATCGAGCATTGGATTGGCCAGGGCGCGCAAACATCTGATCGCGTTGCCAAGCTGATCGAGCAAGCCAAGGCTGCTGCTTAATTTCTGACTGTAGTCCCCGCCGGGTCGAGGCGCCGATGTCGCAACAAGATGAATTTGTGATCATTGGCAAGCTGGTGGGGGTTTATGGTGTGCGCGGCTGGCTGAAGGTCTTTTCGGACACCGCGCCGAAAGAGAATATCTTCGAATACGATCCCTGGTATTTGAAGATCAAAGGCCAATGGCGCAGCGTGAAGATGCTGGTCGGACGCCCACAGGGCAAGGGCCTGGTCGCACAGCTCGAATCGATCTCTGATCGCGAGCAGGCGCATGAGCTGGTGGGGGCCGAGATCGGGATCCGTCGCGATCAACTGGCACCTTTGGCCAAAGGTGAATACTACTGGGCTGACCTGGTTGGCCTGGAGGTCATCAACCAAGAGGGTGTGGTGCTGGGCAAGGTGGATCACCTGTTCAGTACCGGCGCCAATGATGTGGTGGTGATCAAGGGGGAGCGTGAGCGGCTGGTGCCGTTTGTGCAAGGGCAGTACGTGCTGGAGATCGATCTAACCGCGGGCGTGATGCGGGTGGATTGGGACCCGGAGTTCTAGCCGGTGCGCATCGATGTGGTGACGCTGTTTCCGGAGTTGATCGAAACAGTGACCGGTTGCGGCGTAACAGGCCGGGCTCGCGACAAACAGATTTTTGAACTGGGCGTATGGAATCCGCGGGATTACACCCAGGACCGTCACCGCACGGTGGATGATCGCCCGTATGGCGGTGGTCCCGGCATGGTGATGATGGTGGAGCCGCTACGACAGGCGATTGCCTCGGCCAAGGCGGCGAACCCGATGGCCCGCGTGGTGTACATGTCACCGCAGGGGCAGACGCTGACTCAGGCGCGGGCGCTGGAGTTGGCCTCGGCCGAGGGTGTGATCCTGGTGGCCGGTCGTTACGAAGGCATCGACGAGCGCGTGATCGAGCTCGATATCGATGAAGAGCTGTCGATTGGGGACTATGTCCTCAGCGGTGGCGAGCTGGCCGCGGCTGTGGTGATCGACACGGTGGTCAGATTATTGCCGGGCGCACTCGGGCACGAGGCATCGGCAGCGGAAGATTCTTTTTCGGATGGGTTATTGGATTGTCCCCATTACACCCGGCCGGAAGATTACCAGGGCATCAAGGTGCCTGCGGTATTGCTAAGCGGCGACCATGAAGCGATTCGCCGTTGGCGCTTGAAGCAGGCGCTGGGTAGAACGTGGTTGCGGCGCCCGGAACTGTTACAGCAACAGTCGCTGGATAAAGAACAGCAGCGGTTGCTGGAAGAGTTCATGCGGGAGCATGACAAGTAATTGGGTGAGATGCGGCGGTGCCGGG
>DHYU01000002.1:0-17186 GCA_002415485.1 Proteobacteria bacterium UBA5122 | reverse complement strand
CGAGCGTACCTTCCAGACCTACTCCCCGCTGGTCGCCGCCGTCGAGGTGAAGCGCCGTGGTGATGTCCGTCGCGCCAAGCTGTACTACCTGCGTGAACTGGCTGGTAAGGCTGCTCGCATCAAGGAAAAGTTGGGCTAAGATCCGTTTCGGATATCTGCCTGATAAAGGGGGCGCTGGCATTTGAATGCCGCGCCCCCTTTGCTATTCTAGCGTCCTTGTTTTTATTTCCGGGTTTATATTTTCGGCCAATATCGATACCAGTATCCACACCAGTACCTACACAAGGTTTTATTCATGAAGAAGATCGTCTCTTTCTGTTCGGCTATTGCATTGTTGTCGTTGACGTCTCTGGTCCAGGCCGAGACAGAGCAGGGGGAGGATTGGAACGCGCTGGTGGTCAAAGGGGCGCCGCAGTTGAGTTTGAGTCTGTTTGAGAAGGCGCGCCCGGATCCCGGCAGCGATATCGCGGCGTGGGAGGCATGGTCGGTGCAGCGTCTGGCACTGATGCAGTCACAGGGCTTGTGGGGCGAGATCATCGCTGATTACGAGCATGTGCCTGAGACGGTATCGCCCGCCTATCGCCAAAGCCATCGTGTGATGGTGATCGAGGCCTATCTGGCCCAGGGCAAGGGCGCCGAGGCGCGGGCACTGCTGTTGCCGATGATCTGGGGCGATGACGGCGAGGCGACGGATGCGTCACAGGCGCTGGTCTGGCGTCGCCTGCTGGTGTACAGCTATCTGGTGGAGGGGCGTGAACAGGATGCCCATGCTGCCGCGTTGCGTTTCAACCAGGATTATCCTGAGGCCCAGGGCGGAGATGACTGGCAGTGGCTCAATGCGCGGGTGTTGTTGAACGCCGAGCGCACGGCAGAGGCCCTGCAGCTGGCGCAGCAGAGTCGCGACCCGCGTGCCGAGGTGGTGCAGTTGTTGGCGCAGTTTCAGGGGGCGGCCATCGGCGATCGTTTTTCACTGCAAAAAAGCCTGGATGGCTTGAATGCCGCCGGCCTGCCGCTCGAGTTGCGCCAAAGCCTGTATGAGGCGGCCTTGGCCAATGCGGCCTTGTTGGCAGAGCCGGCGATGAAGATCGATTTTATGGAGCGGCTGTTGGCGCAGCCGATGGCCGGTGTGGATTTGAGCGCAGCGGCCGAGGCCTTGTGGCAGGCCTATGAGGCCTACGGCGAACATCTGGCCAACAAGGCGCAGTTGCTGCGCGGCAACTACGAGCCGTGGTTTGATGCGGCGCGGCGCTATCAGGATCACAATCCGGCGCAGTCGCGCGCGCTGTGGGTATGGCTGGGCGTGAATGCCGGTGACGAGGCCGCCAATCAGCGTGCGGTGGCGGCCTTGGCCGATGCCTTGCCTGTGAGCCTGTTGAGTGCGCTGTATTTGTCCTCTGAGCGTTATCAAGGGCTGGCAAGCGTGCCGGCGCCTGTGGTCTTAAAACTGATCGATGCCGCCTTGGCCGAGGGAGATTTTAAGCGCGCAGTGCAGTTGATCAACATGGCCGAAGGCAAACATGCGGCGGATGATGTCGATTGGCAGCTACGCCGCGCACGGGTACAGGTCCTGACCGGCATGGCCGCGGCCGGCGCTACGCATCTGCAGCAGATGCTGTCGAATGTCAGTCTGAATCGGCCGCAGATGGATTATCTGATCCTGACGGCGCTGGATCTGAAAAATGAGGGCGAGCATGCCCAGGCCTATGCCTTGCTCGCGGGCCTGGTTGACTACGTGCCGGAGCTGATGTTGCACCGCCAGGTGGTGTACTGGATGGCCGACTCTCTGCTGGCACAACAGCAGTATTTGCAGGCGGCCAAACTCTATCTGCGTTCTGCGGATCTGGTGCCCAGTGAAAGCGGTGATGACTGGGCGCAGGCCGCACGTTATGGCGCCAGCCAGGCCTTGTTGCAGGCCGGCTTGATCGATGATGCCAAGGCGTTGTTGAGTGGTCTGATTGCCCAAAGCACCAACGATGCGCAGCGCAGCCAATGGCAGTTCGAACTGAGACAGATCGAGCGTGCATCGCATGTGGCGGCCAATCTAGCGGGCAGCAAACACTGATTGAGCAGACCTATGCCGCGGTAGTCGAGACGCCCATCGCGGATGTGCGTCTGGGCTTGGTGTTGAGCGGAGACAGGCTGACATCGATCGATTTTCTGCATGCCGATCATGCCCTGCTAACACCCAAGTCTCCGCCGGGCATTGCTGCGGCAAAACAGTTGGCCGCCTATTTTGAAAATGCAGCGACACCGTTTGATCTGCCACTGGCGCCCGGCGGCACGCCATTTCGCCAGCGCGTGTGGCAGGCGATGCGGGAGATCCCGGTCGGCGAGACCCGCACCTATGGCCAGTTGGCTCAGCAGCTAACATCGGCCGCGCGCGCAGTCGGTGGTGCCTGCGGCGCCAATCCCATCCCCATTGTTGTGCCGTGCCATCGCGTGCTTGCGACGGGTGGCATCGGTGGTTTTATGGGCGCGACCGAGGGCTGGCCGATGTCGATCAAACGCTTCCTGTTGCAACACGAAGGTGTGAGGCTGGATGGCTGAAATCGCCGAACAGGATCTGCGGCTGATCGAGTTGTTTCTCGATGCGCAGTGGATGGAGCGCGGTCTCGGGGATCTCACGCTGCAGGCCTATGGCAGCGACCTGCGGGGGCTGGCCAAGTATTTGTGCGCGCAGGGGCAGACGCTGTTGTCTGCGCGGCGAGAGCATCTGCTGGCCTATCTCGGGCAGCGTTTTTCGCAGGGGGCGAAGTCGCGCACCACGGCGCGCTTGCTGTCGTCGATGCGGCGCTTTTATCAATACTTCGTGCGGGAAGGTCGCTTGGCGGAAGACCCCTGCGCGCTGATTGAGGCGCCGAAGATCGGGCGGCCGCTGCCCAAGTCCTTGACCGAGGACGAGGTCGAGGCGCTGCTGGCGATGCCCAAGGTCGACGACATGCTCGGGCTACGCGATCGGGCGATGTTGGAGATGCTCTATGCCTGTGGGCTGCGGGTGTCGGAGCTGGTGGGGCTGGAGATCGCGCAGATCAGCCTGACCCAGGGCGTGGTGCGCGCCTTCGGCAAGGGCAGCAAGGAGCGCCTGGTGCCGATGGGTGAGGAGTGTGTCGATTGGGTGGAGCGTTATCTCAACGACGGTCGTCGCCAGTTGCTGGGCGAGCGGCAGTGTGACCATCTGTTCGTGACCCGTCGTGGCGAGGCGATGACGCGGCAGGCGTTTTGGTATCTGATCAAGCGTTATGCCAAACAGGCGGGTATCGTTAAACCCTTGTCGCCCCACACGTTGCGTCATGCCTTTGCCACACACCTGCTCAATCACGGCGCGGACCTGCGGGTGTTGCAGATGTTGTTGGGTCACAGTGACTTATCGACCACGCAGATTTATACTCACGTCGCGCGCGAACGGCTGAAATCGTTGCATGCCAGTCATCATCCGCGTGGATGAGCTTTGAGAGGGTGAACTTTGCGCGGATGGCGGGTTCTGAGAGGCAGGATGAAGTCCACGGCGCCAGCGGCGCCGAATCAAGAAAACTGGATCAAGAAAAAGGTTGAATTAGATGAAGTTGTTTTGGATGAGTATGGCCCTGCTGATGGCCTTGGCCGGCAATGTGCGAGCGGCGGATGATGTCAGCAAGGTAAAGGCAGGCCTGAACAAGGTGTTGCCGGGGGCGAAGGCCGACAGCATCGAGAAGTCTGCGATTCCCGGTTTTTATGAGGTCGTATTCGGTGGCGAGATCTATTATGTCTCCGCCGATGGTCGTTTCTTGATGGCTGGCAGTGTGCTCGACCTGGAGCAGAACGGTAAAAACCTGACCGAGGCGCGTCGCGCGCAAGGGCGTTTGGCGGTGTTGAAGAAGATCGATTACAACACGGCCATTACCTTTTCACCAAAGGAAACCAAATACAGTTTGACGGTGTTTACCGATGTGGATTGCGGCTACTGCCGCCGCCTGCATGCGGAGATGGATGAGCTGAACAAGCGTGGCATCGAGGTGCGTTACCTGTTCCATCCGAATGCCGGCAAAGGTTCACGTTCGTATGAAAAGGCCGAGTCTGTGTGGTGTGGCAAGGATCAACAACGGCTGATGACGGACGCCAAGGCGGGCAAGATTCCGCCACAGAAGACCTGTGACCACCCGATCGACACCCATATGGCCTTGGCTGCGGAGCTGGGGATCTCAGGTACGCCGAGTATGGTGTTGAGCGATGGCACAGTGATTCCCGGTTATGTGCCGGCTGAACGCTTGGAGGCCTTGCTGGCCGAGCATGCAAAATAAAATATCGATTGAAACTACACGTTTGAATAGCTTGTAAATTAATTGTAATACGTTAATTATATAGTCAGCTCGCAGGGAAGCCGGTTTCATGGAGGGCACCGTGAACGGAATGTGGATGCGGGGGGAGATGAAAATCTCCAGCGACGGAACGGAAAAAGGCGATCACTTTGGTGATCGCCTTTTTTATTGCCCTAGCGTTGGGCTTGGAGCTGCGTGGCGATACCGATGATGGTGGCGCGATGATCCTGTTTGAGGATCTGTTCACTCTTGCTCATGAGCCTGGCCTTTGCGTCCTCGGCGGTGAGCGAGGTGGCCTGTAGCTGCCAGTCATAACTGCCGTAGCGGCGTTTGGTGGCGGAGTCCTGCAAGGTGAGGCGCAAGGTGCCATTAGCCTGGATGTAGCCGCTCTCCAGTGTCTGCTCGCGGGTCTCTAGTTGGCCGCTCAGTACATAATCGGCCTCAAACGGGCGTGCACGGCGCAGGCCGGTATTGACGATGCCTTCAATCAAGGGGTGGATCAGCCCGGCAGAGGCCTGGTCGTCGCCTTCGATCTCTGGCGCGATGAGCAGGTTGTGTAATAACGCATTGAGTTCCAGCGACCAGCGTCGCGTGTCCCACGGTGACTCCCTTCCTTCTTTGGTGACATCAATCTTCTTGAGCGACTTTTGCAGTAGCGCACGTTGTTGTTGGCGCTCGATCACTTGGTTCAGCAGCGCGATACGCGCCAGCGGTTCCCGCGTTTGGTTGAGTTGTTGACGGTCTTGTTCGGTGCGGGCATCCAGACCATCCAGCGTTGCGCGCAGATGGCTGTAGGCGATCTGGCGATCGAAGGTCACGAGGGCGTGAAACTGTTTGTTGGCCGGGTTCTGCCACAGCGCCGTGACCTTGGGGGTGGCGGTGGTCGGGAAGCCAATCGAGACCTGGTCGATGGGGTGCAGCAATGCGAGTGCTGATTCAAAGGCCTCCGTGGCGGCCTGCTGAGCGGTCTTCCCGTGGGCCGTAAGCGCATAGCGATCAGCATTGTGGTGGCTCTGGTCGCCGGGCGACAGCCAGGTCGGTTTGGCACCGTGAGCCGCCGCTGGGAGCAGGGTCTGGTAGTTGCCCACGATCAGGGGCTGAGCAGCTCGCTGGGCGTGACTCGATGGGCTGTGCTGGCTGGCGCAACCGGTGGCCAGGGTGCCGATGGTGATCGCGACCAGAAATCCTTTGTGATACATGTGACTGGGATTCTTATTGGAAGTTAATTAATAAAAAAGATACTTATGTGCGCATGCTACGGGGTGGGCAGAAAATGTTCAATAGCCAAATTGAGGTGGCTCGGGGGGCGGGCATAAAAAAACGGCCGCCAGGGCCGTTTTCGTGTGATCGAGGTGCCTGTTCGATCAGGCGCGGCGATACAGCGGTTGTGGTTCGTCGCTGGAGGCCTGGTAGCGGACGTTGATTTCACCGAAGGCCGCCAGCGCATCGCTGGTCTTTTGGCTGGCATCGATGACGAAGCTGTTGAAGCCGACGCGTTCCATGTAGGCCAGTTGATCACGCAGGACTTTGCCGACGGCGCGGATCTCGCCGGTGTAGCCGTAGCGTTGGCGCAGCTGTTGGGCCTGTGAATAACCACGGCCGTCGCGGAAGACGGGGAAGGTCAGTGCGATGATCTTGAAGCGATCGAGCTCGCCGGCAATGTCGGCAAGGCTGTCGTCGCCGGTCAGGCAGACGCCAATCACACGGCTGTTGCCGTTGAGGTCGTCGCGATGCGCTTGCCACAGGGCCAGCGGGACGATCATGTCTGCGGCGGGCAGGCTGTTGATGTCGGCATCGGCGGCGACCATGACCACCGCGTCGTCGACGATCTGACGATTCTTAACGAGTTCCATACACTTGCTCCTGGAATGGGGTGATGCCAATGCGGTCGAAGGTGTCGATGAAGCGTTCGCCGGCGACACGGTTGTCGAGATAGGTGCGGACGATGGTCTCGATGGTATTGGCCAGCTCGGCTTTGGCGATGGCGCGGCCGAGGCGTTTGCCGAGGCGGGCTTCGTCGGCGGCGTAACCACCGATGCTGATCTGATACCACTCGGCGCCTTTCTTTTCGACGCCAAGGACGCCGATGTTGCCGATGTCGTGGTGTCCGCAGCCGTTCATGCAGCCGGAGAGTTTGAGTTTCAGCTCGCCGACGTCATAGAGGTAGTCGAGGTCTTCAAACTTGCCCTGCATCTCGGCGGCGACATCGATGGCGCTGGCGTTGGCTAGGTCGCAGAAGTCGAGGCCGGGGCAGGCGATCATGTCATTGATGGTGCCGATGGTCGGGCTGGCCAGATCCTGTGCATCAAGCTGTTGCCAGAGGGCGAACAGGTCCGACTTTTTGACGTCGGTGAGGACCAGGTTCTGGTCATGGGTGCTGCGGATCAGGCCAAAGCTGTATTGGTCAGACAAATCAGCGACGGCATCCATTTGTTTGTCGGTGATGTCGCCCGGTGGTTGTTTGGGGGACTTCAGCGAGATCATGGCCACGCGGTAACCGCTGACCTTGTGCGCTACGGTGTTGTACTTCAACCAACGGCCAAAGGCGACGTTGTTGGTGGCCTCGGCGGGCAGTTCATCGCTGGCCTTGCTGTCGTAGGGCAGGGGTTTGAAATACTGTTGTACGCGCTCGATCTCGGCCTGATCCAGCTTCAGTGCGTCGCGGTTGAGGGCCCACTCTTCGTCGACCTTTTCGCGGAAGGCATCGATACCGATGGCGGTGACCAGGATCTTGATCCGCGCCTTGTATTTGTTGTCGCGGCGACCGTTGAGGTTGTAGACGCGCAGGATGGCTTCGAGATAAGAGAGCAGGTCTTCCTTGGCCAGGAATGGGTTGATGGTCTGGGCGACGATCGGTGTACGGCCGAGGCCGCCGCCGACGGTGACCTTGAAGCCAACCTCGCCCGCATTGTTTTTGACCAGACGCAGGCCGATGTCGTGGATCAGGGTCGCGGCGCGGTCGGTGGTGGCGCCGGTGATCGCGATCTTGAACTTGCGTGGCAGATAGGCGAACTCAGGGTGCAGTGTCGACCACTGACGGATGATCTCGGCGTATGGCCGTGGATCTTCGATCTCATCGGCGGCAACCCCGGCAAACGGATCGGTGGTGGTGTTGCGAATACAGTTGCCGCTGGTCTGGATGGCGTGCATCTGCACACTCGCCAGGTCGGCCAGGATGTCGGGCACGGTCTCCAGCTTGGGCCAGTTGTATTGAATGTTCTGACGGGTGGTAATGTGGCCAAAGCCTTTGTCGTAGGTGCGGGCAATATGGGCCAGCATGCGCATCTGGGTCGATGACATCAACCCGTATGGTACGGCAACGCGTAGCATCGGTGCGTGGCGCTGCACATAGAGGCCGTTCATCAAGCGCAGTGCCAGGAACTCGTCGGCGCCCAGCTCACCAGCCAGATAGCGTCGGGTCTGGTCGCGGAACTGTGTCACGCGCTCATCGACGATCTGTTGATCGTATTGGTTGTAGATGTACATGCCGGGACGCGGATCAGTGACAGCGATGGCGGGTTGGAGATTGCTTGCGCTCATTTAATTAAACCTACTGGTTGAATCTGACGGGGCGACGGGGTTGGCGGCAGCACCCTATGTTTACGGTCGCAGAATGATAGAGTAATTTTTATATAATTAAAATTAATCGTATTTTATATTCTTATACGAAATAAGAATATCTAGAGCCCAGGGTAAGGTAATGACTTGTAGTCTCTACTCTATTCACCATGCGGCGTTCTACGGGCGAACGATCATACAATAATTCGCTATCGATTACCTGCTGGGATCGATATAATCGTCGCTGTTTTGCTCGCGGCATCGATCATCATTGATGCGGGGCATAGAAATTTTCGATGGCTGTCGCGTCTAGTGCCGTGATAGTTTTCTCCTGCGCCTGACTAACAACCTGTTTCATATGCATCGACAACGCCTGCTGGAATTGCTGAATGACTACCAGACGCCTTATATGGATGAGGCGGCGATGGTGGCGCGCACGCGTCGGTTCATCCTGCAGCATCATGAGTGCTTTGACCGCGCCCTGTTGCCGGGGCATGTGAGTGGCTCTGCCTGGGTGTTGAATCAATCCCGCACCCATGTATTGATGCTGCATCATCGTAAGCTGGATATGTGGCTGCAGCCGGGCGGGCATGCGGATAACGACCCCGACATGGCGCGGGTGGTGTTGAACGAGGTGCACGAAGAATCCGGGGTGGCCAAAGAGCATATCCACCTGGTCGCCGATGAGATCTTCGATGTCGATGTGCACACGGTATATGAGAGTGCCCACGACGTGCGTCATGAGCATTATGATATTCGCCTGCTGGTCGAGATCGACGACGGCGTGCCGATTCCCGGCAATAGCGAGTCGCATGAGATCGGCTGGATCCCGCTCGAACAGGTGCGTTACTTCAACAATGCCCGTTCATTTCAGCGTTTGGTGGATAAAACCCGCCGCCGCAACAGCATCAATACCAGTGTCTTTTCCGGCGCCTATGTGCCGTGTGAGCTGTAACTATCTGATTTTTTAGAGGCAGATCGCCTCAATACTGCAAGAGATAACTCTAAGGGACGAACTGGCTGTCGACGACGCGGCCAGAGAGGTTGCGCACAGCCTCGATCGCGGCGTGGGCAGCGGTCTCGATCTCTGCTTCGCGACCGGCCAGGGTCAGACGACCAAAGGCGCCGACGGCGCGGGCATCGATCAGAGTGATGTTGGCGGCCTTTTCGGCCTGGTTGGCCGCATAGACGACGTAACCCGCGGGCTCTGTCTCCATGATGAACATGCTTTGGCCGGGCAGGATCATCGAACCACGGCGGTCCTGACGGTTGATCAGTACCGCGTGGTCAGGGGTCAGTGCGCGCACGATCTCGGTCCAGGCAATGCGGCACTTTTGACGGTCTTCCACGTTTGATCCCATCGCGTGCAGAATTGCGCGCCCGGTTTCCTGGACATCACTTTGATCGCGATGATGGAAGATCATCGAGCCGAATGCACGTTCGACGACTTGTTGTCCCAGGTGAACCCGGGTGGCCTTTAAACCGATGTCGGTCAGGCGGTGGATCGCCATGCCGGGGGCGACCTCCATCCACAAACAGGCGTCACCAGGCACCGGCAGGAAGCCCTGGGAGACGGTTCCCAGGTAGGTTGCCAGCTGTGGTTGCAACGAGTCGATGAAGATGTAGGTCCGCAGTTTGATCATGCGAAAAAACAGATCCAGGTTCAAAAGTGGGCGCCATTCTAGCATGCCGCTTAGGTTTGATCATATGATTTTTCTTTTGGGTATAGATGTTTATGTATGGATCGTATGGGTGATAATCGATGTCCCCAGGTTGTTAAAAGCATTAATCAAGTCAAGGCGTTAGTGGCCGTTACAACCAATATCGGGGACCAGGGATCGTGTTGTCGGATAGGGGAATATGACAGGGAAGGCATTTGAACTGACGGTTGTTGTTCCAACCTTTAATGAACGTGACAATATCCAGCGTTTGCTGGATCTGTTGGACGTGGCCTTGACCCATGTTCAATGGGAGGTTGTCTTCGTCGATGATGATTCGCCCGATGGCACGTCAGAGCACATCCGCCGGATTTCGCAGCGCGATGGCCGCGTGCGCTGTTTGCAGCGATTGGGGCGGCGTGGCCTGTCGTCAGCCTGCCTTGAGGGCATTATGTCTTCTGCTGCGCCCTATGTTGCGATCATGGATTGCGACCTACAGCACGATGAATCGCTGCTGCCCAAGATGTTGGCTGAATTGAAGACGGGCAATGCGGACCTGGTCAATGGCAGCCGTTACATGGCGGGCGGCGATAGTCGTGAGGGCTTGTCGCCTATGCGGAGTTTCTACAGCCGTTTTGCGACCTTCATTGCACAGGCGCTGTTGCGTGTCACCATCAGTGATCCGATGAGTGGCTTCTTCATGTTTCGGCGCGAGGCCCTGATGCCGGCGATTCGGCGTAGTTCAGGCCAGGGATTTAAGATCTTGCTGGACCTGCTGGCCAGTGCCCGCGGCCATGCGTTGCGCGTGGTGGAGTTGCCTTACCAGATGCGTAGTCGCGAGGCGGGTGAAAGCAAGCTCGATACCTTGGTCTTGTGGGAGTATGCAGTGTTGCTGGCGGATAAATCGATAGGGCGGTTCATACCTGTGAGATTCGTACTGTTTGTCTTGGTGGGGATGAGTGGTGTGTTGGTGCACCTGGCGGTATTGGCGCTGATGCACCGTGTGTTGGGTTTTGAGTTTTTGACCGGCCAGGTTGCTGCAACCCTGGTGGCGATGACGAGTAACTTTGTGTTGAACAACGTGTTTACGTATCGCGATCGACGGCTGCAGGGCAAGGATTTTTATATCGGTTTGATGACGTTCTATATCGCCTGTAGTTTGGGGGCGGTGATCAACTTTCTGGTATCGGACAATCTATACGAGAGCGGATTTGTGTGGTGGTTGTCGGGTGTGATCGGCGCGTTTGTCGGTGCGGTATGGAATTACGCGATGACCTATACCTTTACTTGGGGCAAAAAGGCGAAAGACCGTTAGGGATTCATGTCAGGGATGAGCTCGTCTACGCGTGCCAATGACTACGGAGTGTACTGGCACAGTTTCGTTATTGTAGTGATAACGCTGTCGTTGTATGTACACTCCATGTCGAGCCATCTGGGTCTGGAAGATGATGGCTTGTTTGTGCTGTCGGCTTACTTTAATGGCATATCCCATCCTCCGGGGTATCCGCTGCACTCCCTTTTTGCACATCTGTTTACGTTATTGCCGTTTGGCTCCATCCCGTTTCGTGTTCATCTATTGAGTGCTGTGTTTGCATCAGTCACGGCGGTTTTGTTGTGGCATCTGATTTTGCAACTGACCCGGCAGGTAATGGCGGCCTATGTGGCGGCGTTGATGCTCGCATTTTCAGCGGTCTTCTGGTCGCAGGCGATCATTGCTGAGGTTTACACATTAAACAGTCTTTTTATCGTGCTGCTGATGTTGTTTGCACTACAGGTCGAGCGAAGCGTTACTCATCGTCGTGCGTGGTTGATGGCGCTGTCATTGGTGTATGGCTTGGCCTTAACCAATCACTGGCCTTTGGTGATTCTGTCGTCGCTGGGGATTGTGATTGTCTTGCTGCCTGTTTGGCGCCAAGTGTTGCGTGATCTTCCGTATTGCGTACTGCCTTTGTTGCTGGGCTTATCTCCTTATCTGTGGATGTATCTCCACTCTCAGTCAGATCCATTTGTTGCGTTCTATGGTCCGATTGAAGGCTGGCGGGAGTTTTGGTTTTATGTCTCACGCCAGGGTTATGCCGACATGGATAACAGTGTTGCGGCGGGTTTGGCTGACAAGTGGGGGTTGATCACTTTCTTTGCCGCAGAGTTGCCAAGGCAGGTCGGTTGGTTAGGTTTCTTGCTGGCGGCAGTTGGATTCTTGAGTCAGTTCCGAATCATAGGGCATCGTTGGTCGTGGGCGCTGATCGCTATCTTCTTGACTAACAGTGTATTGCTCATCGCGATATTGGGCTTTGAGTATGATGAGTTTTATACGGCTGTTTTTCGTGTATATCCATTGAGTGCCTATCTTGTGTTGGCAATATGGGGTGGTTTGGGTTTTCTTTGGTTGTGGCGATGCGCGAGTCAGTACGCTTCGATACGGCTGGCTGGCTGGGTGCAGGGGCTGGTTCTCGCTGTGATCATATTGTCAGTGGTATTGACCAACTACTCGGACAATCTGCGGGCTGATGATCAGTGGGCCGAGCTGTATGGTCATGCTGTGTTGTCTGGTCTGGATCATAACGCCATCGTGGTGGCGGATGACGACGTGTCGTTCTCTGTGTTGGCATATCTGCGTTATGTGCAGGGCGTTCGATCGGATGTAGAGGTATTCAATACCAAGGGGTTTGTGTTGAATAACCGAGTGTTTCGCCCCTACCGATTGAGTGTGGAGGAAGAGCATCGTCGATGGTTGGATTTTGTGATGTCGCTGGATAGACCAATCTACATGATTGATGACGAGTTGAGAGGCTTTGCCTTTCATGACTACCTGATTTATAAACGACTGCGCCCAACCTGGAAATATGATCAGAGCGATGTGTCCTTGAACGCAGGGCCTCTCAGATATCTTAGTTTGATCGCGCAAATGCCGACGCCATCGGATGAGTGGTCGCGGATGCATCGAAATCTACTGTTGTCAGACGCATTGCCCAAATTGATGCGTTACGATCTGACGGAGGGGCAGGGGGAATATGTGACGCAGATGCGTATGATTATCGATGCAGCGCAGCAGACCTTTGACGGGCAGGTTGCGCGCATGGGGGCGATGTTGCGTATGTCTGATGCATATGGTCCTGAGGAGCTGTTGAGCGCAGAGAATGATATGACGCAGCGATATCATTCGATGGCGCGCAAAGGGGTGCGCGCACGCTATTTTATGTATAAGGGTGAGTTAGCGATTCGGTTAAATGCAGATCAGGCGGTGGCTGATCAATATTATTGGCAGGCGCGTGATGTGTGGCCCCATCCAGATAATCCGGTGAATAAGAAGCTAGGGCTCGACTAGGGATATTTAAGGGGTGAGGGGAAAGAATTGCTTGGGGGGGAAATAAAAAAACCGGCTACCTTTATGGGGTGGCCGGTTTTTTTAGCGTTCTGCCGAATACGGATGATTAGTCAGCGTAAATGCTCGGCAGTGCTTCTGTAGGCTGTATAGCGCAGTACCAATTACTTGGGTTGTACGTTCGCAGCTTGCAGTCCTTTAGGACCGGTTTCAACTTCGTAGCTGACAGTTTGGCCTTCTTTCAAAGTCTTAAAGCCGTCGCCTACGATGGCGCGGAAGTGTACGAATACGTCATCGCCGCCTTGGCTAGGAGTGATAAAGCCAAAACCTTTAGATTCGTTAAACCATTTAACGGTACCGGTGTTCATGATCAGAGATCCTCTTTGTACATATAAACTATTGATTGGCGAGCAGGTGACGCAATGGAGGATTTCAGAGAGGTGCCGTTCGGGTGATCTAAGAAAGCTCGTTTGAGCCAGTGCAAGCGAAGCCACTATACTCCAGTTGTAAAGAAATGCCTAACTATTTTTCAGGGCTATTGGCGCAAAAGGTTTTATATAGAGAGGATGCTATGAGTGAAGCATTGCATATAGTGTGTGCAACATGTCATGCGGTGAATCGTATTCCTGCCGCACGCATGGGGGATGGTCCCCGCTGTGGTGCGTGTAAACACCCGTTATTTTACGGGCAGCCAATCGACTTAACCCAGGCCGAGTTTGTGCGACATATTGAGCGCAATGATGTGCCGGTGCTGGTCGACTTCTGGGCGCCGTGGTGCGGTCCTTGTCAGAGTATGGCGCCGCAATTTGTACAGGCGGCTGCGCAATTGGAGCCTATGTTTAGGCTGGCCAAGGTGGATACGGAGTCGGAACAGGCATTGGCGGCACGATATGTGATTCGCAGCATTCCCACCCTGGTGTTGTTCCAGGGTGGGCGAGAGATCGCGCGTCAGCCAGGGGCGATGACGGCGGCGGACATCGTGCGCTGGGCGCGTAGCCAAGTGTAGATGATTATTCTTTTTCGAAGAGGGCGATGGACTCAACATGGGTGGTGTGGGGGAACATGTCCATTACACCGGCCTGTTTGAGGGTGTAACCCTTTTCGACCAACACGCCGGCATCGCGGGCCAGCGTGGCCGGATTGCATGAGACGTAGACAATGCGTGAAGCGCCGAATTTATCGAGCAATTGCACGATTTCATAGGCGCCACTACGCGGGGGGTCGATCAGGATCTTGTCGAAGCCTTGGCCGAACCACGGGTGTTGATGTGGCTCCTGGGTCAGGTCGGCGCCATAGAACTCGACATTGTTCATTTGATTGAGGGCAGCGTTTTCGCGTCCCCGTTGTACGAGTAGATCATCACCTTCTACACCGACCACGTGTTGTGCGCGGCGGGCCAATGGCAGTGTGAAATTGCCCAGGCCACAGAACAGGTCGAGCACGCGTTCATGGGGTTGCGGGTCGAGCATGTCGATGGCGCGGCTGACCATCTTGCGATTGATGTCACTGTTGACCTGGGTGAAATCGCTCGGTTGGAAGCAGAGTTCGACATTGAATTCGTCCAGGCGGTAGCTGAGCCTTGAAGCGTCGGGCCACAGCAGGTGGATGCTGTCCGGGCCTTGGGGTTGTAGATAGATATGGATGTTTTGTGCTTGACCAAAGTGGCGCAATGAGTCGAGGTCTGCGTCGTTAAATTCATCTAGGTGACGAAAGACCAGGGCGACCACATCATCGCTGATGGCGACCTCCACCTGGGGCACGCGTTCAAAAATCGACAGGCCGCGGATTAAGTCGCTTAGTTCCAGGAGGTGTTCGCCCACGGCAGGGTGTAGCACTTCGCAACGCTGGATATCCGCCAGAAAGGCGCTACGTTTTTCGCGAAACCCAACCAGCAGCCTCTCTTTTTTGGCGACATAGCGGGCGCCAAGGCGGGCCTTTTGCCGATAGCCCCAGCGGCTGCCGGTTAATGGCGGCAGGATTTCCTGTGGCCAAACCTTGCCCAGGTGTTTGAAGTGGCCAAGCATGATCTGTTGTTTTGCCTCAATCTGAGCGTCCGCCTCCATATGTTGCAGTGAGCAGCCGCCGCAGATATCTGCGTGGGCACATTTTGGTGTGACGCGCGCAGAGGCGGGAGTGACGATCTCGACGGCCTTGCCTTCATCGAAGCTCTTGCGTTGGCTGGTGTATTGAAACAACACCTCTTCGCCGGGCAGCGCGCCTTCGATGAAGATGACCTTGCCGTCGATGTGGGCAACACCGCGTCCGTCATGTTCTAGTGATTCGATAGTGGCAGGGAACAGGCCCTCAGGCACGGTTTTGGCGTTACGGCGATGACGACGGCGGGACATGTGTGTGCTCTCGTGAGTCGGTAATGAAAAGCCGGCTATTGTAGCGGTTTTCGAGATGGTTAGGGTTTTGTATATAGCCAGCCGTAGCGGGGGTGTTGGAATGGCGATAGCGGGCTAACAAGCTCGCCGAGGTTGGTGGGGTGCAGGTGTAGGTCTCGAAAGAGCGCGGCTTGTAGCGAGGCCTCGTGTGCGCCTTGGTTGGCAATGAATAGCGTGCCGCCGGGACATAGCAGTTCTATCGCCTTGGATAGCATTGCATGAGGCTGGAAGAAACGTCGCGGCAACCCCCAGTAACGCAGGCTCTGTTCGGTGACAAAGGGGAGCCACCAGCTGATGAAATTATATTGCGGACCCTGAGGGAGGGAGAGCAGTGAGGTTGGGAGATACTGGCTGCCGGGATGCTGTGCAGCCATCCATTCGCCATGGGCGCGTCGAGTGTGGCCGCTCCAGTATCTCGCATGGGCATCCAATTCGATGCCGTGCCAGGGATGGGGGCGGAAGCTTTTCAGTGCGGGCAGATGGCTGAAGTTTCTGCAGCCGAGATCCAGGCCGGGACCTAGGAAGGGGTGTTGGCCGGAGTCGAGGTGCTGATCCAGTACGCTAAGAATATAGAGATTCTCTAAATATTCGGATTGGTTGCACAGAGATGGCCAGTCGAACATGTTGTATCTGGCGTACAGTCTCTCGTGTGCTGATCGTTGCTGTGGAGTGAGGTTGTGCAGTGTTTTTATTAGGTCAAGGCGGGGTTTTGTCTTGAAGCGGCGGCTGTAATGAAAGACCTGTTTAAGTTGCCAGTTTAATTCATTGAGCATAATGAGAAATCCAGAATAGATGGGGAGAATATAGCGCTATTCATGGATGGATGTGAAATTGTGATCGCACCTATTTGGTGCGTTTGTTGAATTGAAAAATGAGAGGAGAGGATTATAAATAGATATAGGCGATTTGGATGATTAAGGATCATTTATCTATGCTGATGAGAAGTTGAGGGAGGGTGTGCTTGAATTGATTGAGTTAATGGTCGGGTGGAGTGATCTATTTCAAAAGGTGTTGGTATGTCCCCATTTAATGGATTGAAGAGCGGGGGGGGGGAATAACCAAGTTGTTTACACGGTAAATCAGTTATTTATATGTCTAATTATGTGTCGACAGCATGTTCCATAAATGGCAACTTACCTTTATACTAGCCCGGCTTTACAAATGCTCCACCGGAGAATGACCATAAAAACTAGTTCGGTTTCTTGTATTGCTAGTTTCTATGGGGGGTATAGCCTCCAATCTATCTCTTGAAAATTGCGCACTTATGTGGCGCGTAACGCCTTATTTTGTGGTTGTTTGGTGCAGCCGCTTGTGGCAGGGATAGATTGTGGTCTATGCAGGGTATAAGAACTATCGATTAGCAAACGTTCTTACCCGTCCATATTCTCCCCACCAGTAGTTTTGTGAAACGACTTCGATTAACTAAACGTAGGAGAAGAAAATGGCCAAATATGATGCCGGTGTAAAAGAATACCGCGACCTGTACTGGGCACCTGATTATGTACCACTGGACACTGACCTGTTGGCGTGTTTCAAGGTTATCGGTCAAGAAGGTGTGCCTCGCGAAGAGGTTGCAGCTGCGGTAGCTGCTGAGTCATCAACTGGTACCTGGTCTACTGTATGGTCTGAGCTGCTGACTGACCTGGAGTTCTACAAAGGCCGTGCGTATCGCATTGAAGACGTTCCTGGCGACAAAAAAGCTTTCTATACTTTCATCGCATATCCTCTGGATCTGTTCGAAGAAGGTTCTATCGTAAACGTTCTGACCTCTCTGGTTGGTAACGTGTTCGGCTTCAAGGCTCTGCGTAGCCTGCGTCTGGAAGATATTCGCTTCCCGATCGCTTTCATCAAGACCTGTGGTGGTCCACCAGCCGGTATCCAGCTCGAGCGTGACCGTCTGAACAAATACGGTCGTCCGCTGTTGGGTTGTACGATCAAGCCAAAGCTGGGTCTGTCTGCCAAAAAC
>DHYU01000004.1 GCA_002415485.1 Proteobacteria bacterium UBA5122 | reverse complement strand
GGAGGCCTGCCCGTTAGGCCTGGCCCCAACCTCGAGCACTACCGCGGCGCTGGTGATGGGCGATGCGCTGGCGGTGGCGATGTTGGAACATCGTGGTTTTACCGCCGATGATTTTGCGCGCTCGCACCCCGGCGGTCGTTTGGGGCGTCGTCTATTGCTGTTGATCCGCGACATCATGCACACCGGCAACGAAGTACCAAAGGTGCGTGAGGATGTATCGCTGCTGGAGGCCCTGATGGAGATGACGGCCAAGGGCCTGGGCATGACCGCGGTGATCGATGGTAACGATAAGCTGTGCGGTATTTTTACCGATGGCGATCTGCGGCGCATCGTCGATCGTGATCCGAATCTGGCCGGCATTGCGATCGCGGATGTCATGACGCGCGGCTGCAAGACGGTGGCCTCGCAGGAGTTGGCGGCCGAGGCGCTGCAATTGATGGAGACGCACAAGATCAATGCCCTGTTGGTGGTCGATGACGGGCAGGTGGTCGGTGCGTTGAATATGCACGACCTGTTGCGCGCAGGCGTGGTCTAGCGTTCAGCTCGAAGGGGATAAACGATGCAGGATATATTGGCCAAAGCGGCGCAGATCAAACTGGTGATCTTTGATGTCGATGGCGTGTTGACCGACGGTGGTCTGATCATGGATCGCGAGGGGCACGAATATAAGGTCTTTAATTCGCGGGATGGTCACGGCATGAAAATGTTGCAGGCGACGGGCGTCGATATCGCCATCATCACTGGCCGCACGTCGAACGTGGTGCAACATCGTATGGATGGGCTCGGCATCAAACTGGTGTATCAGGGGCAGCACGACAAGCGCATTGCGTTTCGCGAATTGCTTGCCGAATTGAGACTGGATGTGTCGCAGGTGGCGTATATGGGCGATGACGTGGTCGATCTGCCGGTGATGCGTCAGGTCGGCTTTGCCGCGGCTACGGCCGATGCCCATGACTTGGTCAAGGAGCATGCCCACTGGCAGGCGCCACACAATGGCGGCAAGGGCGCGGCGCGTGATTTGTGTGAGCTGATCATGAAGGCTCAAGGCACGCTCGATGCGCAGATGGCCTTGTACCTGCAAGATTAAACGCTAAATGGCCCGGGCATCCCGCAAGCGATTCATGGGGCTCAGCGTGTTGCTGGCGCTGGTGTTGCTGGCTGCGTGGCTGCAGCAGCGGGAGCGTGTGGTGGTTCCGCCTGCGGTCAGTACCGACAAAGAGGTGGATTATTACCTCAAGGACTTTGTGATCACGGTGATGGACGAGAACGGGCGGCCGGCACAGCGCATGACCGGGACGTCATTGATGCACTTCAATGATGACGACAGTGCTGAGGTGTTGCAGCCGCAGGTGACGTCGTTTGCCAGTGGCGCGGATGCCTGGACGCTGACGGCGCCACAGGCGCTGATTTACGAGGGCGGTGCCCGTGCCTGGCTGCCGCAGGAAGTATTGATTGAACGAGGTGGTGTGGCCGATCAGGCGGCGCGGATAGAAACCCGTGATGCGTGGATTTATCCCGAACGCGAATACCTGGAGACAGCGGCGGCGGTGACGATTACCCGCGCCAACGGGGTGACGCGGGCGGTGGGGCTGGAGATCGATATGGCCAAACAACAGATGCGTTTGTTGGCCGAGGTGCGAGGGGAGTATGTGCGGACGGATCGTTAGTTCATTGTTGGTGTTGTTGATGGCGATATCGGTGCAGGCGCAGGCGGCGGTCGAGATGGCAGAGCCGATCTATATCGAGTCTGATCGCCTGGAGATCGATGAGGGGCGTGGGATCAGCATCTATCGCGGCAATGTGCATTTTCGGCAGGCCACCAGTCATGTGTGGGCCGATGAAGTGATTGTCTATACCAACGCCCAGCAGGATGTGGAAAAGGTGGAGGCCGACGGTCGCCCGGCCAAGTTTCATCAATATCCTGCTCCGCCCGAGGTCGAAGAGTTACAGGGCCAGGCGCGTTCGATCATTTATCGTGCTGCAGAAGGGTTAGTGGTGCTGGAGGGAGATGCCAGTCTGCGCCAGGAGAAAAATCAGTTCTCCGGTAACCGGATCGAATACGACAGCAATAAGCGTGTGGTGAAGGCCGGCCAAAAAACGCCAGATGGCAGTGGTCGCGTGCAGGTGGTGATTCAGCCGCGCAACAATACGGGCGCTAAACCGCAGGCAGTGCAAACGGATTCAGAGACGCCAGCCGCGAATGAGGCGCAACCGTGAGTGTACTCGGTGCGGAGAATATCTTTAAAACCTATCGCTCGCGTCAAGTGGTGGGAGGCGTCTCGCTTGAGGTGAAGAGCGGCGAGGTGGTCGGTTTGTTGGGCCCCAATGGTGCGGGCAAGACGACGACCTTCTACATGATCGTTGGCCTGGTCGCGAGTGACAAGGGGCGGCTCTATCTGGACGACAAGGACATCACTGCGGCGCCAATGCATGTACGGGCACGGATGGGCATCGGTTATCTGCCGCAGGAGGCCTCGGTCTTTCGTAAGCTGTCGGTGGAGGACAACATCCTTGCCATCCTGCAGGCGCAGCCCGGGCTGACTGCCCAGCAGCGTGAGGTGAAGCTGGAGAGCCTGTTGCATGAATTGCACATCGGCCATATCCGTACCAGTTTGGGCATGAGTCTGTCCGGTGGTGAGCGGCGTCGGGTCGAGATCGCACGTACACTGGCGATGTCACCTGCCTTTATCCTGCTCGATGAACCGTTCGCCGGCGTTGACCCGATCTCGGTCATCGATATCCAAAAAATTATTTCCCACCTCAAGGAACGAGGAATTGGGGTGTTGATCACCGACCATAACGTGCGCGAAACCCTCGGGATTTGTGAGCGTGCGTATATCATGGGCGCCGGTGAGGTCATTGCTCAAGGCAGTCCGCAGGATGTGCTGACCAACGAGCGCGTGCGTGAGGTTTATCTGGGTGAGCACTTTCAGCTCTAAATTACAAGACTGCTCTCCCGTAGATAACTACGTTAATATTTTGTGATGCTGCCGATATGGTAAATAACAAAATAAAATCAAGACGATGATTCAGGAATGAAACAGTCCTTACAACTCCGCCTAGGCCAGAGTTTGACGATGACGCCGCAGTTGCAGCAGGCGATTCGTCTACTGCAATTGTCGACGTTGGATCTACAGGCGGAGATACAAGAGGCGCTGGATAGCAATCCGTTGCTCGAGGTCGGCGACGAATCTGCGCCGGATGGCGATGATGGTTATGGTCGACGTGAATCTACCGAGGATAGTGGCGAGGAGGGCAGCGCTGATTTTCAGGATGTACACGACTCACAGGATTCGATGATCGATCTGCAAAACGCAGACAGCATGCCTGATGAGTTGCCGGTCGACAGTAACTGGGAAGATGTCTACGACAATGTCAGCCCGGTGGCGACGGCGATGTCGACCCCCGCCAATGATTATGATGGCTTCGAAAACCAAACCGATTCCGGCGAGAGTCTGAAAGAGTTGTTGTTGTGGCAGGCGGAGCTGACGCCGTTCAGTGACAACGACCGCGCCATTGCCGAGGCCATTATCGATGCCATCGATGACGATGGTTATCTGACCACCAGTCTCGAAGATATCCTCAGTGGTTTTCCTGCCGAGTTGGACTTGGAACTCGACGAGGTCGAGGCGGTGTTGCACCAGTTGCAGAATTTTGAACCGTTGGGCGTCGCCGCACGTGACCTGCAGGAATGTTTGCTGATTCAGTTGCGCAAACAGGACCTGGCGGCGGATGGCGTTGCCGATGCCATCACGATCGTCAAGGATCACTTCGATCTGCTGGGGGCGCGTGATTACAATCAGCTAATGCGTCGTTTGAAACTATCACGTGAAGGTCTGCAGCAGGCGGTCGAGGTGATCCAATGCACCAATCCGCGCCCAGGTGGTGCGATTGCGGCCAATACGGCGGAATATATTGTGCCGGATGTTTCGGTCTACAAAGCCAATGGTAGCTGGCGTGTGGAATTAAACAGCGATGCCATGCCACGGCTGCGCGTGAACAATACCTATGCCGCGATGATCCGTCGCGCCGATAACAGCGCCGATAATACCTATCTCAAGAACCAGCTGCAGGAAGCGCGCTGGTTTATCAAGAGCTTGATGAGCCGTAATGAAACCCTGTTGAAGGTTGCCACAGCGATAGTGGAACGCCAACGTGGATTTCTGGAATACGGCGAAGAGGCGATGAAGGCGCTGGTATTGGCCGATATCGCCGAAGAATTGAGCATGCACGAATCAACGATCTCGCGGGTGACGACCAAGAAATACATGCACACGCCGCGCGGGATCTTTGAATTAAAGTACTTTTTCTCCAGTCATGTCAGTACCGCTACTGGTGGCGCCTGTTCATCGACGGCCATTCGTGCCTTGATTAAAAAGCTCATCTTGGAGGAGAATCCCGCCAAACCGCTGAGTGACAGCAAGCTGGCGCAGATCCTGGAGGATCAGGGTATAAATGTGGCCCGCCGTACCGTTGCCAAATATCGGGAAGCGGCAGCGATTCCACCATCAAATGAACGTAAGCGTCTGGTGTGATATTCACCCGGCGCTAGACGATAGAGTTGAATACATGAAAATTACAGAATTGCTGAGCCCGGAGCGCATCGTTGTCGATGCCAATGTGACCAGTAAAAAGCGTACATTGGAGTTGCTGGGGAATCTGCTGGCAGGCGTTGATGCTGAGCTGGGGGAGTTGGATATTTATAATGGTCTGTTGGCGCGTGAGCGTCTTGGCAGCACCGGACTGGGCCATGGTGTCGCCATCCCGCATGGTCGTTTCAAACATATTTCCACTGCCTGTGGTGCCCTGTTGCGATTTGCCGAGCCGATCGATTTTGACTCGATTGATGGCGAGCCGGTCGATCTGGTATTTGCATTGATGGTGCCTGAAGAGTCGACCGAGGAGCACCTGCAATTGTTGGCGACCTTGGCCGAGCTGTTCGGTGATCGCGAGGTCTGTCAGGCGTTACGTCAGGCGTCGGGTGTGGCCGAGATTGTTGCCATCCTCGACCATTGGACGCCGAGCGAAGACTTGTCGTCGTCCGCCTCCGCGTAAATCTTCTGATCCGGGTATGACCGGAGATCCCTCATCATCAATTCGTCTGCCCATGGCCCAGCTGCGGTTGTGGGAGTTTGGTGTGGGCATCTGTGGGCCTTCGGGCAGCGGCAAGAGTGATCTCTGCCTGTCATTGCTGGATCGCGGTCATCAACTGGTGGCCGATGACGCGCTCAATCTAACTGTCAAAAATGGTGAAATCTTCGGCTCGGCGGTTGAGGATTGCGGCCGGTATTTGCATATTCGCGGCCTGGGCGTGATCGATGTGCAGGCCTTGTATGGTGATGCGGCAGTAATCCCTTCATGGCGCTTGGATTTTGTCGTGCAGTTATCAGAGCGTGAAGATGCGGATCTTGCTATTGACGCTGCGTGGGGCGATATGCTCCTATGCGGGGTTCGTGTCGACAGTCTAGTCTTGCCTGTGGGGCGGGGGCGTGAGCTTCCGGTATTGGTGGAGACGATCGCCAAGCTCTATCGGCAAAGGCAGCTGGGGCAGGCGCCTGCAGCGGTCTTTCGGCAGCGTGTATCTGAGATGTTGAATCGGGAGGTGGAATGAAGCTGTTGGTGGTAAGCGGCTTATCTGGTTCGGGCAAGAGTGTCGCGCTCAATGCCCTCGAAGACCTCGGCTGCTATTGCATCGATAACTTGCCGCTGTCGTTGTTGACGGCGTTCGCCAATGAGATGACCTACCTGCATCAGCACAACTACGAGTGTGCGGCGGTGGGGATCGATGCCCGTAATCTGAGCGAAGATTTCCAGAACTTTCCGGATCTGATGTCCGAGATCAAAGGCAAGGGTGTCGAGACCGAGATCATCTTTTTGCAGGCCGACGACGCCACGCTGATCAAACGCTTCAGCGAAACCCGACGCAAACACCCACTGACAGGCGACAAGCTGTCGCTGCCTGAGGCGATCAAAAAAGAACGCAAGGTATTGTCGGTGCTGTCATCGAGCGCCGACCTGAATCTCGATACCAGCCACAGCAACGTACATCAACTGCGCGATCAGATCTCGGATCACATGGTGCGCAAGAGCAAGGGGCTGTCACTGACCTTTTTGTCTTTTGGTTTTAAACACGGTGTGCCGGTGGACGCCGACTTTGTGTTCGACATCCGTTGTCTGCCCAATCCGCATTGGGTGCCCGAGTTGCGGGCGTCAACGGGAATGGATGAATCGGTGCAGCGTTTTTTATCGGCCCAACCGTTGTTTACCGAGATGTATCATGATCTGAAGTCCATGCTCGGGCGCTGGTTGCCTCATTTTGAGGCCGACAACCGCTCCTATATTACGGTTGCGATTGGCTGTACGGGTGGCCAGCATCGTTCGGTGTATATGGCCAAACGTTTATCGGATACCTTCGCCGAACAGGGACGGAGGGTGTTGTTGCGTCATCGGGAGTTACCTTCATGACGGTAGGAGTCTTGGTTGTTACCCATGACAACATCGGTGCTGCGCTGATGGAGACAGCGATGACGATGTTGGGTGTGTGTCCGATTGCAATGGAGTTGTTATCGGTATCACCTGGCTGCCAGCCGGAGGATGTGATCCTCAAGGCAGAGCAGGCATTGCGTCACCTGGATCAAGGCGATGGTGTGTTGGTGTTGACGGATATGTATGGCTCGACGCCGAGCAATGTCGCCAATCGTTTGGTGCAGCATGACAATGTATTGGTGGTGGCAGGGATTAATCTGCCGATGCTGATCCGTGTCCTGAATTATCCGCAACTGGGTTTGCAGGAAATGGCCAGCAAGGCGACCAGCGGTGGTCGTGATGGCATTTTTATCTGTGAATGCGAGCGCTCGCAGAATGGGGGCGCGAATGATCAGTGAACCCGTCGAGATCATCAATAAACTGGGCCTGCATGCACGTGCGGCCTCCAAGTTTGTCAAATTGGCGCAGACCTTTGCATCGAGTGTTGAGCTTAAAAAAGGCGAGCGCCGCGCCAATGGCAAGAGTGTGATGGGCATTATGTTGCTCGCTGCCAGCAAAGGCACCACCTTGCAGTTGTCGATAGAAGGTGAAGATGAAAGTGAGGCCTATCAGGCGCTGACGGCATTGATTGCCCGGCGTTTCGACGAGGCCGAATAGCGGATGGCGGCGCTGGGGCTGAAAGGCGTTGGCGTGTCGCGTGGGGTCGCGATCGGCCCGGTCCGTGTCCTGCAACACAATCGACTCAATATTCGTGAATACACCCTCGCGCCGTCGCAAATCGACGACGAACTGATGCGTTTCCAACAAGCCTTGCGTGTGGCCAGTCAGCAACTGGCTGAGCTGCGGGCGCAGATTCCGGTGACGACCAGTGTCGACATCGCATCGTTTATAGACAGCCATTTGTTAATGCTGGAAGACTCGGCCTTGTCGCAAGTGCCGCAGCAACTGATTCGTGAGCGTCGTTGTAATGCCGAGTGGGCGCTCAAGCTGCAGCGTGACGCCCTGGTCGCAGTGTTTGATGCGATGGATGATGCGTACCTGCGCACACGCAAGGACGATGTCGAACATGTGGTGACGCGCATCCAGCGCGCCTTGATGAATGAGCGCGATCAAGCGGGCGCCGCCGATGATTTGCACGGTTGCATCATCGTCGCCGATGACCTGTCGCCTGCCGATACGGTGATGATGCAACACCAAGGCGTTGCCGCCTTTGTCACCGAGTTGGGTGGCCCGACTTCACACACCACGATTCTGGCGCGCAGTTTGGGTATCCCCGCCGTGGTCGGCGTGCAGCATGCGCTGCGGTATGTGCGGCATGACGATGTGTTGGTGGTGGATGGCAGTTTTGGTGAGGTATTGGCCGGGCTTGAACCGTCTGCGTTGGAGTTGTTTCGCAAGCGGCAGACGGCAGATCGTCGCCACCAGGCGGATCTGGCCAAACTCAAACAACTGCCGTCGATCAGTCGCGATGGTCTGCCGGTCGCGCTGTTGGCCAATGCAGAGTTAACGGAAGACCTGAGTGCTGCCAAGCGCGTCGGTGCCAAGGGCGTGGGTCTGTTTCGCACCGAGTTTTTGTTTTTGAATCGCAGCAGCCTGCCTGATGAACAGGAGCAGTATCTGGCGTATCGCAAGGTGGTACGTAGCCTCAAAGGTGCGCCGCTGACCATTCGTACCTTGGACCTGGGGGCGGATAAAAATCTTCCCAGTGATCTGCGCATCGAGAGTGGCGCTGAGGCGGGTCTGAACCCGGCGCTGGGCGCGCGTGCAATACGCCTGTGCCTGCGCGATGGCGATATGTTCAAGGCGCAACTGCGGGCGATCCTGCGGGCGTCGGCCGATGGCCCGGTGAGTCTGATGCTGCCGATGATCGCCACGGAACACGAAGTGTTGCAGGCGCTGGAGTTATTGGATCAGGCGCGCCAGGAGCTGATTGCGGAAGGTCGCGCCTTTGATGAGTCGATGCCGATCGGCTGCATGATCGAGGTGCCCGCCGCGGCCTTGATCGCCGATGCCTTGGCGCGCCATCTCGATTTCTTCTCGATCGGTACCAATGATCTGATTCAGTACACGATGGCGGCGGATCGTTTGGATCATGCCGTCAACTACCTATACCAACCCCTGCATCCGGGGGTGTTGCGTTTGATTGATATAACGCTCAAGGCCGGGCGCAAGGCCGGTATTCCGGTCTCCATGTGTGGCGAGATGGCCGGTGAGCCGCGTTTTACCCGTTTGCTGTTGGGGCTGGGGCTGCGTGAGTTCAGCATGCAGCCGATGATGTTGCCGGAAGTAAAACGTATCGTGCAGTCGACAGATGTGGCAGCGGTGGAACGTCGAGCGCGACGCGCATTGCGTGCTGCCTCTGCCGGTGAGGTTGAGCGTATGCTGGAGCGGATCAACGCGCTGTGATGGTGGTGTGTTTGTTGAGTTGTCTTCTGCGTTAATCCATTAAATTCTCCGTGCAGGGGTGGTAAGCCATTGGCGAGCAACTTAGAATGAGGCAATCCTTTCGTTGCCCGCAGCCGTAGATGTCTCCCATGCCAGACTCCAGAGAACAAGAAACCTCGAATACGCGCCTGCGTAGTTTTGCCGAGGCCCTGGAAAGCGGCCATCTGTTCAATATCCGGCAGATGGTAAATGAGCTGCATCCGGCCGAAATCGCCCATCTGTTGGAATCGTTGCCGCCCGGCGAACGTGAGCTGGTGTGGGAACTGGTCGACAAGGAGAAGGACGGTGACGTACTGCTCTACGTCAACGACGATGTGCGGGCCAAGCTGATCCACGACATGGCGCCGGAAGAGCTGGTCGCCGCCGCCGAAGGCCTCGACACCGACGACCTCGCCGACATCATCCAGGACCTGCCCGAACACGTCATCCGAGAGGTGTTGCACTCGATGGGCGATCAGGACCGCTTCCGCCTCGAGTCGGTGTTGTCATATCAGGAAGACACCGCCGGTGGTCTGATGAACGTCGATACCATCACCGTGCGTCCCAACGTGACGCTGGATGTGGTGCTGCGTTACCTGCGTCTGCGCGGTGAGCTGCCGGAGATGACCGACTATCTGGTGGTGGTCAATCGCGGCGATCGTTATCTCGGACTGTTGTCCTTGGCCACGCTGCTGACCAAGGACCCGAGCATGACGGTCGGCAAGTTGATGGAGCGTGATATCGAGCCGATCCCGGCGACGATGCCCGCCAAAGAGGTGGCGGCCTTGTTTGAGCGGCGCGACCTGATCTCGGCGCCGGTGGTCGATGAGAACGGCAAGCTGGTGGGGCGGATCACCATCGACGACGTGGTCGATGTTATCCGCGACGAGGCCGAGCATTCGATCATGAGCATGGCCGGTCTGGATGAGGAGGACGACATCTTCGCGCCGGTAGCCACCAGCTCGCGTCGCCGCGGCATATGGCTGGGCGTGAACCTGGCGACGGCCTTTCTCGCCTCGTGGGTGATTGGCTTGTTTGATGCGACGATCGAAAAGGTCGTCGCGCTGGCGGTGTTGATGCCGATCGTCGCCAGCATGGGCGGTATCGCCGGTAGCCAGACGCTGACGCTGGTCATTCGCGGCATGGCGCTGGGTTATATCGGCGATGCCAATGCCCGCCGCATCATGCTGAAAGAGCTGGCGGTCGGCGGCCTCAATGGCCTAGTGTGGTCCATTGTGGTGGCCGTGATCTCGACCCTGTGGTTCGGCGATTACATGATCGGCCTGATCATCGCCCTGGCGTTGATCATCAACCTGGTGGCGGCGGCGTTGGCCGGGGCCACGATCCCGCTGCTGATGCAGCGCATGGGGATCGACCCGGCGCTGTCCTCGTCGGTGGTGTTGACCACGGTGACCGATGTCGTCGGCTTTTTCGCCTTTCTGGGCCTGGCGACCTTGCTACTAATTTGAATTATTGGGGAAATATTAGATATCGGTAATGTTGGCCGATAAATATCCATATGGAACTTACACTGAACACCGAGCCGATGGCCGACATCCATGTGATCCGCCAGCCGATCTATAGCCGCACTCTACATGTCCTGGCCTATGAGTTGTTTTATCACCACAACTCCGCCGAGGGTGTATCCGAGGCAGAGCAGGTCTTGAGCGCGATTGCCGACATGGGCTTGGAGCATATCGTGGGCGGCAAGCAGGCCTATCTGGTCTTGAGCGCGCCATTTCTGGAAGGGCACCTGTCGATCCCGCTGCCAGCCGACCGGGTGGTGATCGAGGTGATGGACGAGGTCTCGCCCGACGTAGTACAGAATCTGATTCGCATCAGTCGTCTTGGCTACACGGTCGCTGTGGGTGAGCAGGCCTTGGTGAGCAACAACACGGTGTTGTTGGAATTGGCGAGGGTCATCAAGCTCGATGTGCGTGACAAGGACGAGCTGCAGCTGCGCTCCTACGTCAAGGCGCTGGCAAAATTCGATCGTCTCAAGGTCTTGGCCAATCACGTCGCGACCCAGGAGCAATTCCTGCTGTGCAAGGAGCTTGGTTTTAATCTGTTTCAGGGCGACTTCTTCTGCAAACCAAAGGAAGTGAAGCGCCCGCGTGTGCCGAGCAACAAACTGGCGATGGTGCAATTGCTGGCCGAGTTGCAAAAGCCGCACGTGGCTGTCTCCAAGCTGGAAGAACTGATCACGCGGGATGTCGCCCTCAGTTATAAATTATTGCTCTACATCAACTCTGCGTTTTTTGGCCTGCCGAAACAGGTCGAGTCGATACAGCGTGGCATCGTGTTTCTCGGTGTCAATGCGATCAAGAAGTGGGCGACGCTGTTGTTGATGGCGCGTGCCGGTGACAAGCCCAATGAGCTGCTGGTGACGGCGGTGGTGCGCGGCAAGATGTGTGAACTGCTGGCGGAGAAGGTCGAATACGAGGCGCTCGATACCTGTTTTACTGTTGGCCTGTTGTCGGTGCTCGATGCCTTGTTGGATATACCGATGGCCAGTGTCACCGATTCGCTGTTCATGGCCGAGGATGTGAACCAGGCGCTGCTGGAACACGTCGGTACCTGCGGCGAGATCCTCGCCTGTGTGCTGAACTACGAGCAGGGCAAATGGGATGAGGCCCGTTATGCGGGGCTTGATGAGAAGGTGATGAAGGACTGTTATCTGCACGCCGTCGCCTGGGCCAATCAGGCCTGTCAGGTCTTGATCGGCGACTTCTAAGCCTGCCTCGTCAGCAGGATGTTGCCGTAGTCATCCACCACCCCCTGCCAGCCTGCGGCGAGATAGCTGGTGGCGACCTGTTCGACAATCACACAAGGTCCAGTCACCTGTTGCTGTGGTGCCAGGGCGCTGCGTTGCAGTAGCGGTACTGCGCTGGTGATGCCGTGTAGGTGACAGCTGTCGTGGTCGATGGTCGGATGCACAGCGAGTGGCGGCAGCTGGATGTCGAGCTGACGTGCCTGCGCCCGGCAGCGCAGATTGACGATCTCCACTGCCCGTTCGAGGCGGTGACCATAACGCTGGGCGTGGGCCGCCTCAAAGGCCTGGGCGTAGTCGTGCAGTGACTGCCCCGCCTGCCAGCGGATATTCAAGTGATAGGCCTGGCCGTGATAACGCAGATCGAGACTAAAACGACTATCGATGTCTGCGGCGCTGACGCCCTCGGCGGCCAGGGCCTGCTGTGCCTGTTGTTGTAACGCCTGCGCCATCTGCTGCAACTCCGCGGCATCGCACTGGGCGAGGGGCCGGGCCAGGGTGCGCGACAGTTCGCGGCTGCGTGGCGCCACCAGCATGCCCAGGGCCGACAATACGCCGCCGTGGATCGGGATGATCGCCCGGTGCATGCCCAAGGCCTCGGCCAGCGCGCAGACGTGCAGACCACCCGCGCCGCCAAAGGGCATCAGGCTGAAGTGTTTGGGATCGTGGCCGCGTTCGATCGAGATCACGCGCAGCGCCTGCGCCATGTGTTCATCGGCCAGCTGGATGATGCCAGCGGCGGTCTCTTCGATGCTCAGCCCCAGCGGTGCGGCCAGTGTGGCGATGGCGCTGCGTGCGGCGTCGAGGTCCAGCTGCATCTTGCCGCCGAGAAAGGCGCGGCTTTGCAGGCGCCCCAGGACCAGGTTGGCGTCGGTGACAGTGGCGCGTGTGCCGCCCTGGCCGTAACAGGCCGGGCCGGGATGGGCGCCCGCCGACTCGGGGCCGACCTGCAACATGCCGCCGTCGTCGAGCCAGGCGATGGAGCCGCCGCCGGCGCCGATGGTGTGCATGTCGACCATCGGCACGGCGACCGGATACGGGCCGATGCGGCCTTCGTTGGTCAGGCGCAGTTCGCCGTCGATCATCGCCACATCGGTCGAGGTGCCGCCCATGTCGAA
>DHYU01000075.1 GCA_002415485.1 Proteobacteria bacterium UBA5122 | reverse complement strand
GTCGATCACGATCAGGCCGCCCAGATCGCGCAGACGCAGTTGGCGTGCGATCTCGTCGGCAGCCTCGAGGTTGGTGTTGAGTGCGGTCTCTTCGATGTCGCCGCCTTGGGTGGCGCGGGCTGAGTTGATGTCGATCGAGACCAGGGCCTCGGTGCGGTCGATGACGATGGCGCCGCCAGAGGGCAGGCGTACTTCGTGCTGGAAGGCAGTCTCGATCTGGCTTTCGATTTGGTAACGTGAAAACAGCGGTACATGGTCGCTGTAGTGTTTGAGCTTTTTGGTGTTGTGTGGCATGACATGCTTCATGAAGTCATGGGCGTACTCAAATACTTCTTTGTCGTCGACCAGGATTTCGCCGATGTCCTGGCGGAAGTAGTCACGGATAGCACGGATAATGATGTTGCTTTCCTGATAGATCAGGAAGGGGGCTGAACGCTCTTTGCTGGCGGTTTCGATGGCCGTCCAGACTTTGATCAGGTAATCCAGGTCCCATTGTAGTTCTTCTACGCTTTTGCCAACACCGGCGGTGCGGATGATGACGCCCATGCCATCTGGAATTTCCATCTCGGCCATGGCGGCACGCAATTCGCTGCGCTCATCACCTTCAATGCGACGGGAAACGCCACCGGCGCGTGGGTTGTTGGGCATCAATACCAGATAACGACCGGCAAGGCTGATAAAGGTGGTCAGGGCAGCGCCCTTGGTGCCACGTTCTTCTTTGTCGATCTGGACCAGGATCTCCTGGCCTTCTTTGACTAGGTCACGGATGCTGACGCGGCCGTTATTGTCTTGTTGGCCGTTGAAGTAGGCCGGTGAAATCTCTTTGAGAGGCAGAAAACCGTGACGATCGGCGCCGTAATCAACGAATGCGGCTTCCAAGCTGGGTTCAACACGGGTGATTTTGCCTTTGTAGACGTTGGCCTTTTTCTGTTCGCGGCCGGGTGTTTCGATGTCGAGGTCATACAGACGTTGGCCATCGACCATCGCGACGCGCAACTCTTCTTTTTGAGTTGCGTTAATCAACATTCTTTTCATTTTTTTATGTATCTCCTAAAGGCTCAACCGACATTCGCTTCTAGGAGAGGGTGGATCAGAACTACGCGACATCTGAAATCATGTTCAGATGCCTGCGTTAGGGCAGGTTTTTTCATTCAAACTAGGCGGTATGCGTGTCATCGCCGTAGTTTGACGCGATCCGTTATAAAGCATGGCCGCGATTTGAAATCCTTTATCACCTTCGGGAGATCAGCTTCGATCTGCCCGGATGTCTGATCCAGCTCTGCTCACCTTGGCTATGGCGGGAGCACTGCTGTTTAATCAAAAAATCTTGTTGGTATTTGGGCGCGCTTTTCTCGCGACCAGTGCGCCGAGGCGCCTCGTTTGGCTTTTATGCTCAGGCACGGGGTGTTAGAATCCCCGCCGGCGAATTAGTGCCAATCGGTTTGTAACTTTTTGGTGACAATGGCGTAAGGCGAACTGACAGTACGCTCGCCACTGTAACCACAGCGTTCGTTGATTTGCTTGGTGCCGGATAGATCGGCGTCAACGTGCAGACTTTCGAACTGACCCAATATATCACGATCCCCCTGACCTTCAAAGCAGTTTCAAGAGCCGCAGATGATTGATTTTCCTCGAAACTCCGACGACAAAGTGCGGTTCCTGACGATCGATGCAGATCGTGCGGGCCAGCGTATCGATAATTTTCTGCTGACCGTGCTGAAAGGTGCCCCCAAGTCGCTGATTTACAAAATATTGCGCAAGGGAGAGGTGCGGGTCAACAAGGGGCGCATCAAGCCCACGTATCGTTTGCAGGCCGGGGATGAGGTGCGGGTGCCGCCACTGCGTTTGTCTGCCGAGCGCGCCGCGACGCCGCCGGATACGGTGCTGACTCAGTTGGCGGACTCGATAATATATGAAGACGATGGTCTGTTGGTGATCAACAAGCCGTCCGGTATTGCCGTGCACGGCGGCAGTGGCCTGAGCTTTGGCGCGATCGAGGGGTTGCGCAAGCTCTATGCCGATCAGCACGTGGAATTGGAGCTGGTCCATCGTTTGGACCGGGATACCTCGGGCTGCCTGGTCGTCGCCAAAAAGCGCAGCGCCTTGCGGCGGATGCACGAGTTGATGCGTAGTAATAAGGTGTGCAAGCGTTATCTGGCGCTGTGTCAGGGACGTTGGCAGGGCGACGGCCGCCGTATCGATGCACCGTTGGAAAAGGTGGAGCGCTCTGGCGAGCGTATGGTGCAGGTGGGGGCCAATGGCAAAGAGGCGTCGTCGATCTTTCGCGTGCAATCCCGTTATTCGGTTGCGACGCTGATGGAGGTCGAGCTGGTGACCGGGCGTACTCATCAGATCCGCGTCCATAGTCTGCATGCGGGACATCCGTTGGCGGGGGATGATAAGTATGGCGATGCGGAGTTTAATCAGGCGATGAAGGGTTTTGGCTTGCGCCGGTTATTTCTGCATGCGGCCAGTCTGCGTTTTCCGTGGGGCGAGGATGGCCGCCCGTTGCAGATCGAGGCGCCGCTTCCGGAGCCCCTGCAGCAGGTGTTGTCGGCGCTGCCGCCTGGAAAATAACCCATGGCCTATGACCTGATCGTGTTTGACTGGGATGGGACGCTGATGGACTCGGCGGCCCGCATCGTTGCCTCTCTGCGTGCAGCAGGGGAGGAGATGGCGCTGGAGGCGCATCCCGATCAGGCTCTGCGTAATATTATCGGGCTGGGCATGTTCGAGGCGATTCGTGCGCTGCATCCGGAGTTGTCGCCCAACGATCAGCATCGATTTGCCGATCATTATCGGCACCACTTTTTAGAGGCCTGCCCGCAGCCTGAGGCCTTGTTTGATGGTGTGCATGAGATGTTGCAGCAGTTGTGCACACGGCCGGAGTTGTTTTTGGCGGTGGCTACGGGAAAGAGTCGAAAAGGTCTGGATCGTGTGTTGGCGGATACCGGTTGCAAGGGCTACTTTCATAGCACGCGGTGTGCGGACGAAACCTGTTCCAAACCCGATCCGCAGATGTTGCGAGAATTGATGGATGAGCTGGGTGTTGAGCCGCAGCGTACACTCATGATTGGCGATACCGAGTATGATCTGGAAATGGCGCAACGTGCCGGGTCTGATTCGTTGGCGGTGACGTATGGCGCGCATGAGGTACACCGCTTGCAAGCATATAAAACAGTTGCGACACATCATAGTGTGGCCGAATTGCATGCCTGGTTGGCGAGGCGTTTGGAACTTTAAACGCTCGCCATGGTTTTAAGAATGGATTTCTAGAAAGACGGATTTGATATGACTGAAGATTCTCAAAATGAACACAATAACGGCAAGAAGGATCCGTGGACATCTAATGCGCTAAGTAAACTGACAGGCAAAAACAAATACGATCAAGCCGAACACTGGGAGCGAGAAGTGCTTGCCGACTTGGCCTTGGGCGCCCTAAAAGAACAGCGTCGGGCTCGACGCTGGGGGATTTTCTTCAAATTGCTGACGGCCGGGTACCTCATTCTGTTGTTGGTACTGGCATTTGGCAATCGTAACGAGGGTGTCGGCAGTGTAGGCGGAGATCATACAGCGGTGGTTGAGGTGCGCGGGGTGATTGCCGACGACGCAGATGCCAGCGCCGATCGTATTGTGGGCTCACTGCGCAAGGCCTTTGAGCACAATCATACCAAGGGAGTGATCCTGCGGATTAATAGTCCCGGTGGCAGTCCGGTGCAGGCTGGGTACATCAATGACGAAATTCGTCGATTGAAAGAAAAGTATCCTCACATCCCAGTCTATGCGGTCATTACCGATGTCTGCGCTTCAGGGGGGTATTATATTGCTGCTGCAGCAGACAAGATCTATGCCGATAAGGCGAGTATCGTCGGTTCAATCGGCGTGGTGATGAGTGGCTTTGGTTTTACCGATGCGATGGACAAGCTGGGTGTGGAGCGTCGACTACTGACGGCAGGTGAGAGCAAGGGGTTTCTTGATCCGTTCTCTCCACAAAAGAATGAGGAAGTCGAACACGTGCAGGCGATGCTGGGCAATATTCACCAGCAGTTTATCGAGGTTGTGAAGCAAGGGCGTGGTGAGCGTCTGAAAGATGATCCTGCGTTGTTCACCGGCCTGGTTTGGACCGGTGAGCAGAGTGTGTCTATGGGCCTGGTGGATGGCTTGGGTAGCACCAGTTATGTGGCGCGTGAACTGGTGGGTGCTGAGCGGACGGTTGATTTCAGCTATAAACCTGATCCGTTTGAGCGCTTTGCCGATCGTTTGGGTGTGGTGATGGCTGAGACATTCGCCCGCGTCGCTGGAATCGATAGCGCCAATCTACGTTGATCAGGACGCTGTCTGGAATAGAAAAAACCCGCTCAGGCGGGTTTTTTTATGTCGACGCTGATTTCGTACTGCCAGTGCCGTGTTTCGCCGGGGGCCAAGCTGACCACGCCGGGTTTGTCTTTGAAGTCGCCGTCGAAGGTTTCGGGGCTGGCATACCCTTGCCAGGGTTCGAGGCAGACGAAATCGGCGCCTGGTTTGGTCCAGATGCCGAGATGAGGGAAGTCTGCAAACCGCAGACGAAGGCAGTCACCATTCGGTGCGCAGTAGGCCAGTTCGTGGCTATTGAGCTGATCAAAGATCAGCGCGTCGTGGTTAAACAGATCATCATTCAATGGCAGTCGACGGCCATTTACGGGTGTTGGAATGCCGTTTTCCTGCATCAAACCTTTATGCAGTCGCCGAATCGGTTGCGGTTCGTCATTGGCAAACTCAATGTAGTGTTGGTCACGGGCGCTGTCTTCGTGCAGTGGCCATACAAAGGCCGGGTGTCCGCCGATACTGGCATAGAGGCTTTGCTGTGGTGCAGGGTTGTGCAGTGTGTGGCGAATCGCCAGTCGATCATCTGTGACCTGATATTCCATCTGCAACACAAAGTTGCGGGGAAAACGCTTTTGCGTTTCAGCAGTGGCGCGCAGCTCGAAACAGCAGCGGTCTGTGGCAGCATCGATCAGTTGAAAATCCATGTCACGGGCGAAACCGTGCTGGGTGAGTGAGTAGTCTGCGCCATCAAGATGCAGTTGGTCATTGGCTAAGCGGCCGACGATGGGGAACAGCAGTGGTGCATGGCGCGCCCACACCTTGGGGTCCGCCTGCCAGATGAGTTCTTTGGGGGAACTCTCTTGGTTTGTATAAATGAGCGAGCACAGCTCTGCGCCTAGTGGTTTGATGCTGGCGCAGAGCGTTGATGATTGAATTTTGATCATGGTAGAGGCGGCCTCCTAGGCCGCAACTGATTTCGAGTCCTTTGGTTTGACCAACAGCGAGTGGCCAGTCATGGCGCCGGGTTGGGTGAGTCCTATTAGCTGCAGGACGGTTGGTGCAACATCCTTAAGGCCGCCACCCGGTGCCAGAACCCATTCTACTTGATCAATGATCAAGCAGGGGACAGGATTTTCTGTGTGCTGGGTATGTGGTTTGCCAGTGACCGGGTCGACCAGTTGTTCGCAGTTGCCGTGGTCGGCCGTCAAAATGACTGAATAGCCGCTTTCAACGGCACAGTCGAGTACGCGACCGACTTCTCTGTCCAATGCCTCAACCGCCGCGATCACCGCTTCGCGTTTGGCTGTGTGACCGACCATGTCGCCATTGGCAAAATTGACGACGATGAAATTGTAATGAAATTTTTGCATGCCATCGATGACGGCATCAGCCACGGCGGCGGCGCTCATCTCTGGGGCTTCGTCGTAGGTTTGAACCTTGGGTGACGGTACGATCAGACGCTCTTCACCAGGATAGGCCTCGCCAACCCCACCGTTAAAGAAGTAGGTGACGTGGGCATACTTTTCAGTTTCTGCGCAGTGGAATTGGGTCAAGCCAGCATGGTGCAGCGTTTCGGCCAAGGTAGTCTCTGGCCGCTCCTCGGCAAAGGCGTAGGGTAGATCAAAATAGTTGTCGTAATTGGTCATGCAGGTGACGATGACAGGTTGAAAGTCCCCTCGCTCAAAATCATTGAAATCGGCCTTGCTTAAGGCGGCTGTGAGCTGGCGGGTGCGATCTTTGCGGAAGTTACAGAACACAACCGCATCGTCGGTCTTGATTGGGTTGGCGTCAGGCAACACCGTCGGTTGGATAAACTCATCTGTTTCGCCGGCGTCGTAGGCGTTTTCAATGGTTGTGCGCGCGTCTTCAGCACGGCGGCCTGAGGCGAGTGCAATCGCTTGCCAAGCGGCCTCTGTGCGATCCCAGCGTTTGTCTCTGTCCATACTGAAGAAGCGACCGCTGATAGTCGCGATTGCACCTCCTGCAGCGTGCAGTGCAGGTTCGATGATATCCAGGTAGGTCAATGCGGATTGTGGCGCGGTATCGCGGCCATCGGTAATCATATGCAACAGTGGTTTAACCTGGTGGCGTTGGCACAGTTGAATCATCGCGACGATATGATTGATGTGGCTGTGAACGCCGCCATCGGAGACTAGACCAATGATATGCAAAGGGCGTTGTTTTTGTTGTGCGGTTTTAACTGCTGCGACGAGAGCAGGGGTTTCAAAGAAGCTGCCGTCTTTTACCGCATCATCGATACGCACCAGATCCTGGCGGATGATCGAGCCTGAGCCCAAGGCAAGGTGCCCAACCTCCGAGTTCCCCATTTGCCCTTCGGGCAGACCGACGGCGTAACCCGAGGCTTCCAGTGTCGTATTTGGATAGTGATGAAAATAATGATCAAGTTTCGGTGTGTTTGCTGCGGCAATACCGTTATTGATTTTGTTGGGGTTTACTCCGAAGCCGTCGAGTATGACAAGGAGGGTGGGGCGGCGGGGTGCGGTGCTCATGAGCGATTCTCTTAAAACTGGTTTTCAATTTGTGACGCAGTCTACATTTTTTAGATGACAATTGCATGTCAAAAACTGTAGATACTCAGTTAAATTCGGCTGTAGGGCCAATAACTTGAGTGAATTATTTGTTTTTGTTGAGTGTGATTTTATGGGTAAAGAAAACTGTTTATATCCCGCTAAGAATTACGAAGATAATGCGTCAGGGATATATCGCCATGCTGCAATTAAATCATCTAATCAAGGTATCGGTAACGTCTACTCTGCTATTTTCAGCAGGAATATCCTCTGGTGCAGTTAAAGATATTCATCAAGGGGTGCCACACTACGAAGTCTCATTGGCGTGTATTGAATCCCAGTCACTTGATTTTGATATGAAGGCAGTTGGTTGCGCGCAAGCGGCCTCCGATTTTGATAGTCCCGTTGAACAAAGCGAATTAGCGGATCGTTATTATTATGGTGAATATGTTCGCCAAGACTTTGAGAAGGCTGCATATTGGTATCGTCGAGCAGCGACTCAAGGCTATCCTTATGCGCAATTTAGCCTTGGTTATATGTATAGCAAGGGACAGGGTGTCCCCCAGGATGCATGGTTAGCCTTTAAATGGTTAAATAAAGCTGCTGAACATGGTCTGCCTGCTGCCCAGTATACTGTTGGTGATATGTATTACTACGGAGAAGGGGTCTCGGCAGATCACCAGCAAGCGGTTGTTTGGTATAGCAAGGCTGCTGAACAAGGCTACGAGTTTGCCCAATATAGCCTTGGTTATATGTACAAAAGGGGCGAAGGCTTGGCTCGTGATCCTGAGCGTGCGCTGCATTGGTTAGGATTGGCTGCTAATGCTGGGCACGCTGAAGCTCAATCTAGTTTGGCGTATATGTATCTTGAAGGTGACGGCGTTGCACAAAGCGCGCAGTTAGCTTTTGATTGGTTTTACAAGGCCGCGACTCAAGGTGATGCAGCAGCTCAAAATAATTTGGGTTATATGTATCGTAGCGGCATGGGAGTAGATAAGGATCTGGCTAGATCTTTGATGTGGTTTAAAAATGCTGCTGAGCAGGGGTATAGCTCTGCTCAAAGCAATATTGGCTTTATGTATCACAAGGGGCTGGGTGTAGAAAAAGATTTGGCACAAGCGGTATATTGGTATACTCGTGCTGCTGAGCAAGGCGATGTCGGGGCTCAGTATAATCTCGGGTTAATTTATATCACCTTAGGGCCTGATTCAGGTGGCTATAGTAATGCCGCTCTTTGGTTGCAAAAAGCGGCATTGCAAGGCGATGCGGACGCTCAGTATTATCTGGGAGTGCTATACCGCAATGGCTGGGGTGTGGCGCAAGACCTGCAACAAGCAAGTGCCTGGTATCAAATGGCGATTGGTCATGGGCATGAGCGCGCACAACAAGCTCTCGATTCAATGGAATTGTCTGTTGTTACTGTGAATGCTGCGCGCTAGTGATGATGTTGCAACCACCATTCGTTGGCTAATTGTTCGGCTTTCTCAATATCTTGTTTAGTGAGTTTCTTGGCTAATTCTTCGCGAGATGAAATGGCTTCAGGGTGCTGGAGTGCTGCGGCAACCTCATACCACATGTATGCTTGATTCAGATCGACTGCTGTGCCATGGCCATTTTCGTAAGCGATTCCTAGAATGTATTGGGCGGAGGCTAGTTTTTGATCTGCAGCGCGTTTTAGCCAGCGAACCCCTTCTTGATCATTTTTATCGACGCCTTCTCCTTTGATATACATAAGGGCCAGGGCGAGTTGTGCCTGAGCGAATTCGTTGTCCGCCAATTTTTTATACCAGTAGGCAGCTTTTTCCATTTCTGGAGCAGCTAATCCTTTACCTGAATAATACATGTCTGCCAGTGTTATTTGAGACTGTATGTCCCCACTTTCAGCTTGTTTCGTTAGTTGTGGCAGGTCGTTTGCTAAGCTGATGTTGGTAAAGATAAGTAATGAAATAATCGCGAGCGTAGCGCCAAATGGGTGGTACAGGTTTCGTGCCATGGGTAGTGACTCCAAAAATACAAGCAATTGATTATATTGCACTTCGTGAATGGTGGCGAGTTTGTGTTGAAGGGTAAACTGGGAGGTGATCAGCCAATATGGGGCGCACACTCTTGTTATTCTTGATAAAAATACTTATCGTGTAGACATAACTATAACCGATGCATTTAACTGAGACGGGCTGATTGTCTGTAAGTTCCCGAAACATTGTGTCGGAAAAGATATGCGTTTTAGAGGGGCGGTATGAGAAAAAAGGTAATGTTTGGGGGGGCGGTGCTGACGGCTGTTATTGCATCAGCCGCTGTTGCTGAGACCTATCAGTCTGCCAAATTGGCTGAGGATGGGATCCATGACCCTACCAATGAATCTGTCCAAAACATTATGCAAGAACCCGGGGAAGCAATGGTCGATTTCCCAATGGATCGATTAGGTATGATCAATTGGGTAAAGGCTATGGATGAAGGCTTTATAAATCCTCGTAAGAGTCTTAGTGGGGATGAGTTTGATGGTGAGATGATGCTTGAGATGGATTTGGATATCATCATGAAGCAGACATCTTTTATGCCGTATGTACGTTTCCCGCATTTACCCCATACTAAATGGCTTAATTGCTCTAATTGTCATCCTAAGATATTTGTTCCTCAGCTTGAGGGCAATCCTGTCACTATGGAAAAGGTATTGCGAGGCGAATATTGTGGCGTATGCCATGATAAGGTGGCGTTTAGTTTGATGACATGTGAGCGTTGCCATAGTGTCCCCCACGAGCAATCAGCTCCCGCCTTTGTAGGAAAATAGATATTTCTACTGGCGATCTATTTAACATCTTGTCGGGACAAGCGTCTTAATATCTGGCTAACTGCGTAGCGACGTAAAAACTTGATATTTTGAGTTCTAAATGAATGGCGACGGTATTAGTCGCCATTCATTTTTGAGTTTGCTCGTTATACGATTAATAGAGATAACGTGTGATGAGGAGAGTATCGTTGTCTCTAAATTAGTGAATTAAAGTACGATACGTGACTGTGGGATTGCAGGAGCATCCCAATTCCCGGTGGCAGAGTCCTCCATGTCCACAGCGAGTTTGCCAGTAGAGTGTAGAGCGCCTTGTCTACGTCGTTCGACGAGTGTGGCCAATGTTATTTGATCTAAAAATTCAAATATGTCGTAGCTCAGTTCTGCCCACAATTCCTCAGTTCCTACATGTTTACTGTCTGGGGATAAAGATGTATGTTTCTGTTTGGTTGGACGGTCGTCAATGGCACTGATGATGTCGGCAATACTGATTTCGTCCGCTGATTTTCCAAGTCGGTAGCCACCACCAGGACCACGGGTGCCCTTAACAAGTTTCGCCTTACGAAGACGAGCAAATAATTGTTCCAAATAAGATAGCGATATTCCTTGAAATTCTGAGATATCAGCAAGTGTGACGCGAGTACTAGGGTTAGAATTGAGCGCCAAATCAAGCATTGCTGTTACTGCGTAACGTCCTTTAGTAGATAGTTTCATTAATCTCTCCTCCTATTGCCGATCAAGGCTTTGTAATAGGGTCAGAAAATATATCCTTTCTAACTCTGAGAATAAGATTGGCATTCCCTAGTAAAACCATCAACTATATACCCACCCCCAAACTCTAGTTATTACATTTATTTACATTGTTCATGGCTTGCTAAAATTTATAAGTATCTGATATTTAAATGTAATCGTGATTGTTTCTCCCGATTATGTTTAGATAGCTCTTCTCGATAAACCACCCAATTTTTGCACCTAAACTCAGTTTTTGTTGAAAACGTAGTTGATAAACATCCGCGTTTTTACTTTGTTCCAGTAGATAGTCATCACTGGTTTTTAGCTCGTCGATTAGTTGCAAGGCCAAGGCTCTACTGGCAGGCCAGTGCTCACCTGTAGAGATACGGTTTATATCGATTTGAGGGCGATGTTCGGAGATAAACTCTTTAAATAACAAATGCATGTCCTCAAGCTCTTCCTTGAATTTGTCACGTGCCTTGTCGGTGTTTTCCCCAAAAATGGTCAGAGTCCGTTTAAATTCGCCAGCTGTTAGTTGTTCGTATTCGATATCGTGTTTTTTTAATAACTTATGAAAGTTGGGGATTTGTGCGATGACACCAATTGACCCGATGATTGCAAAGGGGGCGGCGATGATTTTGTCTGCGACACAACTCATCATATAACCACCACTTGCGGCGATCTTATCGACAGATATGGTTAGATGAATATCTTGATGACGTAAGCGTTGTAACTGAGATGAGGCAAGACCATAGGCATGGACGAGTCCTCCACCGCTTTGGAGGCGTACAAACACCTCGTCCAGAGGGCGTGCAACCATCAAAACTGCTGTGATTTCTTCACGTAACGCGGTAACAGCACTTGCTTTAATATCACCATCAAAATCTAAAACGTATATGCGTTTTCTATCTGAATCCGGTTTTTTTGCCTTGCGTTGTTTATTAGTTTCTTTGTGCAGAGCTTTGAGAGCATCCTTGCTGAGAATCTGGTTGTTGAGTTGCTCGGCAAAGTTTTCATATTTTTTGTTGAGAGGAATGATGTCAAATCTATCCTCCTGGTTGTCTCGTTGACGAGATGCGAGTGCTACGACTCCGGCAACCACTGCCAGTACTGCAATGACAAGCGTGAGCGTTTTCGTTAAAAACAGGCCATAGTCATAGATAAACTCAGTCACAGTTAGTTTCCTTAATATGCTTGATTGAGGGAAGAAGTATAGCGGTTCACTGTATCTCGAAATACCGCATATAAAAAAACCCCCGCATAGCGGGGGTTTATATGTGATCTCGGCGTATATTACTTCTTGGGCTTGCCGATGCCCAGCGTGCTTAGCTTGCCATACCGGTCGCAATAATAGCCATAACGCTCATAATTGCAGCCAAGGGGATCAGAATCATCAGATCTGAGTCGCTAGCAGTTTTGCCGCCTGGGCGGATAGTTGTGTTTGCCATAGTGATTCTCCAAATAGATTTATTTTTTTAATAGTTGAGTATTCCGCTGCGGAATACGATTCCTAACATACAATAAATTTTTAAAATAGTTAAGTATTTTTATAAACAATTATTGTCTGGGCAGATGGGAGTGAATAGGTGGGATGTAGGTTATTGATTTAAATAATGTTATAGTGTTGTAGCTTAAAGTGGAGGGGGGCGTAAATGTCTGATTTGGTTCGATTTGGTGTATCGATTGAGGGTGAGTTGCTGGAGCGTTTTGATGCGGAGATCAAAAAAAAGGGCTATAGCAATCGTTCTGAGGCAATACGTGATTTGATTAGGGATCAGATTGTCGAAGAGGAATGGCATAGCGATGAAGAGACTGTGGGCACAATCACGATTGTTTATGATCACCACACCCGTGATTTATCCAAGAATCTGACGCATATCCAGCATTCGTTTGAAGGGGATATTAAATCTGTTTTGCATATCCACCTCGATCATCACAACTGCCTAGAAGTGTTAGTCGTGCAAGGAAAGGGGCATTTATTGCAGGCGTTTGCTGATCAATTGGTGAGTATTCGTGGTATTAAACATGGCAAACTAACCATGACTACGACAGGGAGTGCCATTCCTTCAAAAGTGACGCATCACGATCATGGCGATGGTCATATTCACGACTGATTTTATAAAGCTTTTATTTGCTTTAAATAAAAAGGGGCTCAATAACTGAGCCCCTTTTTTGTAGCATTAAGTGTGTAGTAATTAAAAACTTACCGCCCACTGTACTGTTAGATTACTGATGTCAAGACCAGTGCCGCCATCAGTAGTTGCGTAGTCTTCGTCGGAAGAGTACTCAAAGCCAACACTGTTGTTTTCGTCAATATCCATGGATAGGCCTAGCAGAATGCGCTGCTCTGGGAGTTCCAGATCAATGGCTTCGTCTGTTCCTTGGAAGGCCAGTGCAACGACTGCGGCCTTGCCGCCCAAATCAAAGCCGTAACCAACTTCGATGTTGAACGCGCTGGGTTCGGCACCTTGTCCCTTAAATGACATTTCTGCAGCTTTAAATTGGTCAGAGTTCAAGAACTCCACAATTGCATTGAATGGGCCATTGACATAAGAGGCGTGGATTACTGTGCCACTGACATAGCTGTCGATTACGGTATTGTTGTCAAGATAGCCAGTGATTGCGTCTGAGTCGGCAATGTTATTGATGTAGCCCAAGCCAAAAGAAAGCTCGTGATTCCCCATTGATGTTGCATAACCAAGATTCAGGCCTGCGTTCTCTATGGTGTCATCACCTTTAGCATCAGTAGATGTTTCGATTGTGTCACCGTTGAATATATAAACTGAGCCGCTGAAGCCGTTATCTGCTTCAAACCCAATTTGAGCAACGGTTTCACGTGTTTCGCCGATTTCAAGTGTTAGCGGATCTGAAACAAGATTGGTTTCATAGGCACCAAAAGGGACGTATGTCTGGCCGGCAGTAAGGTAAAACCCGTTGCCCAGTTGACGTGTAATTGTTGCGACATCGACTTCGAGGTCGGTGTCATCTTCTTCGTACAACAGCGTTACTGTCGCGCTGGTTTTGTCATTGATGGTTGCGTCCAAGCCTAATTCAACAGTAGCTACTGCGATATCGCTCTGATCTACAACAGCGGCTTGATTGTTGATTTCGGTGACGGTTTCGCCGAATACAGCCTCAACTTCTACTGCACCGCCAAAAGAAATTTCTGCCGCATGGAGGGCTGTAGCTGGGATAGCTGAAATCGCTGCTGATACCGCAATGGCAGACAATTTTTTCATGTGTTCTCCTTAAACAAATACTAGTTATGGTTGGTGGTGACTCAAAAATAGCATAAATTTCAAACAATTAAGACTCGTGATGAGTGTGGGTATTTTCTTTCTCTCTGTCTTCCTGGGTGTTACTTAATTTTATATTCATGCTACACTGGCATCGTAGCACAAAATAAGACATTGGTAACATTACCTCTTTGATTGGGGATTCGTTAGGTATTGAGAGGAGTTGAAGCAGTATGAAGTTGAATAAGATAGCGACTGTAGTTGGGTGCAGTTTAGGTATGGTTGCTGGGAGTGTATCTGCCCATTTTCAAATGATTATTCCCAGTGACGATATGGTGGCGCAATCTGAATCCCGTAACGTCGATCTGGATTTGTTGTTTTGGCATCCGATGGAAGGGATCGGAATGTCGATGGACAAGCCAGCACGCTTTGGCGTATTGGCAAGCGGCAATGATCAAGACCTGCTGAGCAGTCTAAAGGCTTATCAAAAGAAAGATCTGCAAGGGGCCGAGTTCGCTGCCTACAGCGCGTCTTACACGCTGAAGCGTCCCGGTGATCATATTTTCTACGTTGAACCCAAGCCTTATTGGGAGCCTGCCGAAGAGGCCTTTATCGTTCATTACACCAAGGTCATCGTTAATGCATTTGGTCTGGAAGAGGGCTGGGATGAAGAGGTTGGTTTAAAAACCGAGATTGTTCCGCTGACACGCCCATATGGCTTATGGAGCAATAATGTGTTTCAAGGCGTGGTGAAGGTCAATGGCCAGCCAGTACCGTATAGTGAAGTTGAGGTTGAGTTTTACAACGATAAAGGTGATGTCAAATTACCTGCGGATGCCTTTATTACCCAAGTCATCAAGGCCGATGCTAATGGCGTGTTTACCTATGCCATGCCCAGAGAGGGTTGGTGGGGTTTTGCTGCGCTCAATGAAGATGACAAGAAAATGAGTCATGAAGGCAAAGACTACCCGGTGGAGATTGGGGCGGTGCTTTGGGTTCGGACGCATGATATGAAATAATCAATCGTGATTTGACGAAGACGTTGAACGGAGCGGTCTCGGCCGCTCCTTTTCATTTAGAGGAAGACAATGCTGAAGAATCTCGTGCTCATTGCGGTGATGACGCTGGGCTTGATGCAGCCTGCATCAGCACACAAAGTAAATCTGTTTGCCTACGCAGAGGGACAGACTGTATTCGTCGAAGGTTATTTTGTGGACGGCCGCCGTGCCCAAAACAGTCGGGTCCAAGTGTTTGACACGACAGGCGCTCTATTGCTGGAAGGTGTCACCGACGACGAAGGGCTATACAAATTTGAAACTCCTGTGCGAGCTGAGTTACGCATTGTCCTGAATGCAGGCATGGGGCATCAGACAGAGTTTGTGATGAGCGCCAACGAGCTGGGCTCAGTGAGTCAGCCTGTGGCAGCCACCCACCGCGATCAAGGCGATCAATCTGCGTCACATGATCAAGCCCATGAGCCTCCGGATCAAAATGCGACACCTATAGAGCGTCAATCTCAGGCTTCTGTATCAACCGATCACGCAGCGCTGGAGGAGATGGTGCAACATGCGGTTGCTGAGGCAATCAAACCCCTGGTGCGCGAATTGGCGGATGCGCGCCAACAGGCGAGGATTACCGATATCGTCGCGGCCTTAGGTTATCTATTTGGTGTGCTTGGACTTTTCGCCTTTTATAAGGCACGTAAGCAGGCCGCCTAGCCCCTTTGTAGCAAAAAAAAATATATCGTGTTACTCTGCCGCGATCACGTGTGAGGGGATATTAGGATTAGAACATGCATATAGCGGATGGAATTGTTTCCGCTCCGGTCATCGCGACAGGTTTTGCCTTAATGGGGGCATTGGCGTATGCGACAACGCGTAATGTTGAGCTGGAGGAGATCCCCAAAATCTCAGTAGTGACAGCGGTCTTTTTTGTCGCCAACTTTATCCATATCCCATTTGTCGTTGCCAGCATTCATTTGATTATGAATGGTCTCGCTGGTGTCATTCTCGGTAAACGCGCATTTATTGCGATTACGCTGGGTGTTGTGTTGCAGTCATTTTTCGGCTTTGGTGGTGTCAGCGTGATTGGCATCAACGCCGTCATGCTGGGTGGTGGGGCGTTACTGGCCTACGGCATATGGCAGCTGCGCCATCTATTGCCGATCAAAGGCGGCGAGGTAGTGTTTGGCGCCCTAGCCGGCGGTTTGGGGATATTCTTTTCTGGCTGTGTGCTCGCACTGGCACTGGTCACAACGGGTGATGCTTTTTGGGTGACGGCGCAGGCTGTCCTCGGCTATCACCTGGTGTTGATGGTGATTGAAGGGGCGGTGACCGGCGCGTGTGTCGGGTTCCTGCTCAAGACCAAGCCTGAGTTATTGTCTGGCTGGAAACGGCCGGATCAATAGAGGCAGGTTGTGGCACTCGAGATAGATCGTTACGCCCATGTCGAATCCAGTATTCAGCGCTGGGACCCGCGTTTTAAACTGCTCACACTCTTCATTCTGATCTTCGTTTTGGCTTCGTTGCGAACGATTCCGCTGACGGTCGTCGGCGCGATGCTCAGCGTCGGCCTCTTGCTCGTCTCGCGTATCCCACTGGGTTTTGCCTTTAGTGGACTCAAGTGGGTGATATTGTTTTTGCTGCCGTTCTTCGTGATTTTGCCGGTCACGTATCCTGGGACCGAGGCGCATTTCATGGGCATCCCGTTCGCGCCGGAGGGCATGCGTCTGGCGATGCTGATTGTGCTCAAATCCTTTTCCATTGTTATTGTCGCCCTGGTCATCTTTGGCAGTCGTCGATTTGACGTCAGCATGGTGGCCCTGCACCGGTTGCGCTGCCCACAATTGATCGTGCAGATGATGTTGTTTACCTATCGTTACATCTTCCTGTTCATGGACGAAATGCAACGGTTGGACACTGCAATGAAGGCACGCGGCTTTGTGAAAAAGCCTAACCTGTATACCCTGAAGGTGATGGGTGGCTTTATCGGCACCCTGTTGATTCGCAGCTTCGAACGCACCGAACGTATCTATAAGGCGATGTTATCCAAAGGCTATCAAGGACAGTTGCCGAGCCTGATTGAATTCAAATCCAATGCGCGTGACTTTATCAAGGCCGGTTTGGCATTGATGGTTGCCGTAGCATTGTTGGCAGGGGATTGGTTGGCGGGTTTCCAGGTGGCCGAGAAGGCGTGGTACTAGAGGACGATTTATGAACAACACTCCCTTGGCGATTGATGTCAATCAAGTGATCTTTGACTACCCCGATGGGCATCAAGTGCTCAAAGGCGCAACCTGTCAGATCCGCCGTGGCGAGAAAGTGGCGTTGATCGGTCCCAATGGGGCGGGTAAGTCGACGTTTATGAGCCTATTAAATGGTGTCGCCATGCCCAGTCATGGGACTGTGGCCATAGAAGGCGTCCAGGTCAAATCGGATAATCTGAAGGAGATACGGCGCAAAGTCGGTATCGTGTTTCAGGATCCGGATGATCAGTTGTTTTGCCCAACCGTGTTTGATGACGTTGCCTTTGGCCCCCTCAACCTAGGCTTGCCGAAGGATGAAATTCAGGCGCGAGTCACTGAAGCGCTGGATACGGTCGGCCTGACCGGCTTTGAGGAGCGTTCGTCTTTCCATCTCTCGTTTGGTGAGCGTAAACGCTTGGCCTTGGCCACGGTTTTGTCATATCAGCCCGATGTGCTGGTATTCGATGAACCATCGACCAATATGGACCCGTTGAATCGGCGCAAACTGATCCGCTGGTTGCAGGATGTCGATAAGACCATCCTGCTATGTACCCATGATTTGGATATCGCACTGGATGTCTGTGATCGGTGTTTGGTGTTGTCCGATGGCCACTTTGTCGCCGATGGGCCAGCCTCTGACATCCTCTATGATCGTTCGTTGCTCGAGCAATATCATTTGGAGTTGCCACTGGCGCTAATGACTCATGAGTTGTTGCACGAAAAATTGAGCACGGGCGATATCGATGCCGAGCACAAACGTATCATTGCCAGTTTTCTGCATGCCCACCGCCATGTCCATGGTGAAGATGGACACGAGCATGTACACGTGCATTTTCATCCGCATGATCACCAACATTTGCATCATGATGTTTCCAAGGAACATATCCATCAGACCGTGAAGGTAGAGCTGATTGATGAGTTGATAGAGGGCGCGGAGAACAGTCAGTTCAAACCGCATGTACATCACCGTCAACACGATCACAGCCACGATCAC
>DHYU01000033.1:18176-18362 GCA_002415485.1 Proteobacteria bacterium UBA5122 | reverse complement strand
GGTCTGCCCCATCTTGATACCGAGCTTGCCTTCCAGGTGCTCAACGATCTTTTCCGAACCGCACAACAGACATGAAATATTGGTACAGACACAAATCTTGTGACGTCCAACAGGCTTCAGTTCATACATGGAGTAAAAGGTTGCCACCTCATAGACTGCAATCGCAGGCATATTGAGATATTCAGC
>DHYU01000033.1:13913-17860 GCA_002415485.1 Proteobacteria bacterium UBA5122 | reverse complement strand
ATAGCCTTCGGTAAACAGTTTGAAATGGTGAATCAAGGATTCCATATCGCCCTTCATATGCTCACGCTTCGGCGGAGAAACCTTGTAGTTATCAACCTTGACTGGACCTGGGTGCTTGCGCAGCCAGTCAACACATTGACGAATGATACGATTGGACTGGCGCATCTCTTCAACACGTACCAGATAACGATCGTAGCAGTCACCATTAACACCGACCGGAATATCAAAATCCAGACGATCATAAATTTCGTAAGGTTGCTTTTTACGCAGATCCCATTCGATACCAGAACCACGCAACATTGGACCGGTAAATCCCATGCCTAGTGCACGCTCAGGCGTGACGATACCGATATCAACAGTACGTTGTTTCCAGATACGATTATCAGTCAACAGCGTTTCGTACTCGTCCACGTAAGTCGGGAAACGGCTGGTGAAGTCTTCAATAAAGTCGAGCAATGAACCATGACGATTTTCGTTCATGCGCTTAACATCACGCTCGCCATGCCACTTGGACGTTTGGTATTGAGGCATGCTATCTGGCAGATCGCGCGCAACACCACCTGGGCGATAGTATGTTGCATGCATCCGCGCACCAGATACGGCCTCGTAAGCATCCAACAGATCCTCGCGCTCACGAAAGGCATAGAGAAACACCGTCATCGCACCGATATCCAGCGCGTGTGCACCCAACCACAACAAGTGATTCAGGATACGGGTGATTTCATCGAACATAACGCGGATGTACTGTGCACGCAACGGCACTTCCACACCCATTAATTTCTCGATGGCCAACACATAACCGTGTTCATTACACATCATCGATACGTAATCGAGACGATCCATATAACCGATATTTTGGTTGTATGGGCGAATCTCAGCCAACTTTTCAGTCCCACGATGCAGCAGACCGATGTGTGGGTCAGCACGCTCAATGACCTCACCATCCAACTCAAGCACCAGTCGCAGCACTCCGTGCGCTGATGGATGCTGAGGACCAAAGTTCATGGTGTAGTTACGTATTTCAGCCACAGCAGTTACTCACCCTTGGACAATTCTTCATAACGATTATCGTGACGAATCACACGCGGAACGTTGATACGGGCCTCAACCGACACAGGCTCATATACCACGCGCTTACGTTCCGGGTCATAACGCATTTCCACATGACCTTCCAGGGGGAAGTCCTTGCGGAACGGATGCCCGATAAACCCGTAATCAGTCAGAATACGACGCAAATCTGGATGGTTGTCAAACATGATACCAAACATATCGAAGGCCTCACGCTCAAACCAATTGGCAACAGACCAAATGCCTGTTACCGATTCAACACGCGGCATTTCGTCATCTAGAAACGCACGCACCCGCAAACGAACATTGTTTTTCACCGACAACAGGTGATAAACAGAGGCGTATCGCGGACCATTCCAGCGGCCTTCGCCATATTCCAGATAATCTACACCACATAAGTCGATCAATTGCTCGAATGAGAAGTTCGACTCTTCGTGTAGCGCAGTACAGATTTCCAATACCTTTGCCGCTGGCACGACGACAGTCACTTCACCAAAGGCAATCACTGACTCTTTGATATCGTCGCCAAAACGATTGGCTAGGCGCTCGGCTAATTTTTCGTTAGACAGGGACATTCCTTACCTCAGCGTGCAATCGTATTAGTACGCTTAATCTTGTTCTGCAATTGAATGATGCCGTACAGCAACGCCTCGGCCGTCGGCGGACAGCCCGGCACGTAGATATCAACCGGCACCACGCGATCACAACCACGAACAACAGCGTAAGAATAATGGTAATAACCACCACCGTTGGCACAGGAGCCCATGGAGATCACCCAACGCGGCTCCGACATCTGATCGTAAACTTTACGTAACGCTGGCGCCATTTTATTTACCAGCGTACCAGCAACAATCATCACATCAGACTGACGAGGACTTGGGCGAAATACAACACCAAAACGGTCAAGGTCATAGCGAGAAGCACCTGCGTGCATCATTTCCACCGCACAACAAGCCAGACCGAATGTCATCGGCCACAGCGATCCGGTACGTGCCCAGTTAATCAGCTGGTCAGCAGAAGTCGTAACGACTCCCTTCTCCAGGATGCCTTCTATTCCCATTCCAAGGCCCCCTTATTCCACTCGTAAATAAAACCGATCACCAAGATACCCAGGAACATGAGCATGGCCATAAAACCAAACATGCCCAACTCTTCCATTACAACCGCCCATGGAAACAAGAAGGCAATCTCCAGATCGAAGATGATGAACAAGATGGCCACGAGGTAATAACGCACATCAAACTTCATGCGCGAATCTTCGAAGGCCTCGAAACCACATTCATAGGGAGACAGCTTTTCGCTATCAGGCTTATTGGGTGCCAGGATAAAACCAGCAACAACAGGACCTATGCCAAACAACAGCCCCATCACCAAAAACACGAGAATTGGCAAATAATTTTCTAACATGAGTTGGACGACTCTATCCCTTAAAACCCGTTATTTTGAATTACGGGCGGTTTCCCCAAATTTCGTTATAAATGGCGTATATATAGTTTTTTTGTCACGCCAAGAAGCTCAGTCTAGGCCAGTTAAATCAACAGTGTCAAGCATGAAAAAGCCCCCAAAAACCTGCCGATTCATGCGGTTAGCGCCACACTGACTGAACAAAACTTATGAAAAACAAGACTTTTACAGAAACTTCTAAATACAACTTGAGTTTTATTGTTATGAAATCTACACAAAGAATATTGTTGTTTGGTGCCGATGGCCGGATTCGAACCGGCACAGCTTGCGCCACCGCCCCCTCAAGACGGCGTGTCTACCAATTTCACCACATCGGCAACTATAACAACAACTCTTTGCAACTTACTCGTTGACGACAGGAACATCCTGCCCTTCGGTTGGTGTAACCTGATCTGGAAACACAGGCACATCCTTAACAGTCTCCACAGACTCTTGCACGACAGGCGCCTCAATGATCTCCGTAACACTACGACGATCATCCCGCTGCGCACTCATATAGGCAAGCGTCAAACTGGTGACAAAAAAGAGTGTCGCGACAGCGGCTGTAGTCCGCGTCAGGAACGACGCAGAGCCCTGGCTCCCAAACATGGTATTGGAGGCACCACTGCCAAAAGCAGCACCAACATCAGCGCCCTTACCACGCTGAATCAATACCAACCCAATGAGAGCACCCGTCAAGATGACGTGAATGACCGTAATCGCCGTTTCCATCTAAAAACCAACCAAACTTATACTTAGTTAAACGGGGCAGCCTTGCAGATCGCGAGAAACTCATCTGCCTGCAATGACGCACCACCAATCAGACCGCCATCAATATCAGCCTGAGCAAACAATTCGGCGGCATTATTACCTTTCACGCTGCCGCCGTAAAGGATTACAATTTTTTCAGCGAGAGCGGCGTCTTTTGCCGCAACACGACCACGAATAAAGGCATGCACATCCTGAGCCTGTTCCGGGGTTGCCGTCATACCAGTACCTATCGCCCAAACAGGCTCATAGGCGATAATGGATTTCGCCAATACCGCACGGCCTTCCGAAGAATCCAGCAACACATCGAGTTGACGCGCAACCACCGATTCCGTTTGCCCGGATTCACGCTCTTCCAACAGCTCACCCACGCAGACAATGGGAGTCAAGCCTGCGGCAGCAGCCACACTCGCCTTGCTGGCAACCAGTGCATCATCTTCCCCATAGAGACTGCGACGCTCGGAATGCCCGACGATCACATAACCACAACCGATATCATTCAGCATCTCGGTTGAGATTTCGCCAGTAAAGGCACCACTCCCCTGCTGGGAAACATTTTGTGCCCCAAGACCGATGGATGAACCAGCAATCAAGGACTTAACTTCAGAGAGATATACGTAAGGTGGACAAACCACCACATCGGCGGCAACACTGTCATTCAACCCCGC
>DHYU01000033.1:0-13893 GCA_002415485.1 Proteobacteria bacterium UBA5122 | reverse complement strand
CAAAAAAGAATCGAAAGCTTACAGTCACAAATGAAATAAATCAAATATTATTAATAGCATATGCAATCAATCCGTTAGCCGTGCTGGGCGTTATATGCTGCCTCAACTGCCGCCGCCAATTGACGCGCACTGGCCTCTACCTGGGCAGCATCCTGACCCTCAACCATCACCCGAATCACCGGTTCTGTTCCTGATGCACGCAACAAGATTCGCCCACGGCCAGCAAGCTCAGTTTCGACCGCCTTTTGCGCATCAGCGACCGCCTTAGACTTTGCAAAATCAAATCGCTGCTCGGTACGCACATTGATCATCAACTGCGGATATTTACGCATACCTGCCTTGAGGGCGCTCAGGGGACCATGACTATCAACCAGTGCCACCAGCACCTGGAGCGCCGCAACAATACCATCCCCCGTCGTCGTGCGATCCAGGCAGATAATGTGCCCGGATGATTCACCACCAAGACTGAGATTACCTTCGCGCAGCTTTTCCATCACATAACGATCGCCCACGGCCGCCCGATGCAACTTCACCCCCTTCTCCGCCAGCGCATGCTCGAGACCGAGATTACTCATCACCGTACCGACGACCTCGCCCTCGAAATTTGCATTCCCAAGACGCGCGCACGCCATGATGTACAACAACTCATCACCATCGAGCACCTCACCATGCTCATCCACCAGCACTACACGATCACCATCACCATCCAGCGCAACCCCGAGGTCTGCCCCTCGCTCCAGTACAGCCTTCTGCAAGGCCTGAGGTGCAGTCGAGCCACATTTTTCATTGATATTCAAACCATCAGGCTCATCACCAATCGTATAGACCGTTGCTCCCAGCTCAGAGAACACTGCAGGCGCCACGTCATAGGTTGCCCCATTGGCACAATCAACCACGATCTTCATGCCTCGCAGATTCAAACGTGAAGGCACGGTACTCTTACAGAATTCGATGTAACGACCAGCCGCATCGACCACGCGACTCGCCTTACCCAAACGATCCGAGGCTACCGTCACCATCTCACGATCCATCTCTGCTTCGATCGCCAACTCAACCTCATCCGGCAGCTTCGTACCATCTGCGGAGAAAAACTTGATGCCATTATCGTAATAAGGATTGTGTGAGGCACTGATCACAATCCCGGCCTTTGCCCGCAAGGTACGGGTCAGATAGGCAATACCTGGTGTCGGCATCGGGCCTAGCATTTGCGCATCGACGCCTGCCGCCGTTAATCCGGCCTCCAATACAGACTCGAACATGTAACCTGAGATACGGGTGTCTTTACCGATCAGCACACGACTGCGCTTGCCACCGTCACTCGACGCCAACACCCGGCCCGCCGCCCAACCAAGCTTCAGCACAAACTCTGGCGTAATCGGCGCCTGACCTACCTTGCCACGCACCCCGTCAGTCCCAAAATATCTACGCTCAGCCACTTGTCACCTCACTCTCTTCCATCTCAGTCGCCAAAAACACCTTCAGCACATCCACTGTCGGCGCCACATCATGCACCCGCAACACCTTGGCACCCTTATTCAAGGCCAACAGCGCGGCCGCCAAACTACCATACAAACGCCCTTCCACCGGGCACTCACCCAGGATGGCGCCAATCATAGACTTGCGGGAGATTCCTGCCAACAACGGCAAGCCAAGCTCCGCAAAGGAGTCCAGATTCTTAAGCAGGGCGAGATTATGCGGCAATGTCTTACCAAACCCAAACCCCGGATCAATCAACAACCGGGAACGATCAATCCCTGCCGCACAACAGGCATCAACACGTGCCAGCAAGAAGGCCTTCACATCACCCACCACATCATAATAATGCGGTCGCTGCTGCATCGTACCCGGCTCCCCCTGCATATGCATCAGACAGACCGGCACATTCAATTCAGCCGCCATCGCCAGCGCCCCAGGCAACTGCAGCGCCCGCACATCATTCAACATGCTCGCGCCGGCCGCCACCGCAGCAGACATCACCTCCGGCTTACTGGTATCGACAGAGATAGCGACATCAGAAACCCGGCGCACAGCCTCAATGATAGGCACCACGCGCGCAATCTCCTGCTCGACACTGACCGGTGTCGCCCCAGGTCGGGTCGACTCACCACCCACATCGACAATATCAACCCCTTCGGCCACCATCTGTTCAACACGCGTAACCGCTTTATCCAGCCCCAGATAACGTCCTCCGTCAAAGAACGAATCCGAGGTCACATTTAATATTCCCATGACCCTCGGGCGGGAAAAATCCAGCATGCAAACTCACTCCCCAAAACGCAAAAACGCCCTGTAAAACAGGGCGTTTACCAACTGCAAACTAATCCAGACTAATGAGAACTCGCAGGGTCACCACCCAACTTGCCCTCGTCTTTCTTTTTGTCCTCAGATGAGATGTCTTCCGACTGATCCCCTTCTTCGCCAGAGACCTTGGCACCTGGGCCAGCACCATCTTTCGGCTCCATGTCTGCCCAGCCGCTTGGAGGCCCTGGCTCTTTGCCTTGCATGATGGCATCGATCTGTTTGCTGTCGATGGTCTCGTACTTGATCAAGGCATCCGACATCAAATGCAACAGGCTTATATTATCAACTAGGATCTGACGTGCACGTTGGTAGTTGCGATCGATAATCGCCCGTACCTCTTCGTCGATCACATGACTGGTCTCATCCGATACATTCTTACGCTGCGCAACAGAGTGACCCAGGAACACCTCACCCTCTTCCTCGCTATACATCAACGGCCCCAGGCGCTCAGACAAGCCCCACTTGGTCACCATGTTGCGCGAAATTTCAGTCGCACGTTGAATATCATTTGAAGCGCCGGTTGTCACCTTTTCCGAGCCAAAAATTATTTCCTCAGCCAAACGACCACCAAACAGGCTACTGATCTGGCTCTCCAAACGCTCCTTGCTATAGCTGTAACGATCCTCTTCCGGCAGAAACATCGTCACACCCAGCGCGCGACCGCGCGGGATAATCGAGACCTTGTAAACAGGGTCATGCGATGGCACCAAACGACCAACGATCGCATGACCCGCCTCGTGATAGGCCGTCAGCTTCTTCTCTTCGTCGTTCATGACCATTGACTTGCGTTCGGCGCCCATCATGATCTTGTCTTTGGCACGCTCAAACTCAACCATTTCGACCAAACGCTTATTGGCTCGCGCTGCAAACAGCGCCGCCTCGTTCACCAAATTGGCCAAATCAGCACCAGAGAAACCAGGGGTACCACGCGCGATCAGCGATGGATTCACATCATCCCCCAGCGGCACCTTCCGCATGTGCACCTTCAGGATCTGCTCACGGCCACGTAGATCTGGCAGCGGCACAACAACCTGACGATCAAAACGGCCGGGGCGCAACAAGGCAGGGTCCAATACATCCGGACGGTTAGTGGCAGCAATAACGATGACACCTTCGTTACCTTCAAAACCATCCATCTCAACCAGCAATTGGTTCAAGGTCTGTTCGCGCTCATCATGACCACCGCCAAGACCAGCACCACGATGACGACCGACGGCATCGATCTCATCGATAAAGATGATGCATGGCGCATGCTTTTTCGCCTGCTCGAACATGTCACGCACACGCGAGGCACCAACACCGACGAACATTTCCACGAAGTCCGAACCTGAGATCGAGAAGAACGGCACCTTGGCCTCACCGGCAATCGCCTTGGCCAATAGCGTTTTACCAGTACCCGGCGAACCGACCATCAACACGCCACGTGGAATCTTACCGCCGAGCTTTTGGAATTTGCTCGGGTCGCGCAAGAACTCAACCAGCTCGCCAACCTCTTCCTTGGCCTCTTCAACACCGGCAACATCAGCAAACGTAACCTTCACTTGGTCTTCGCTGAGGAGTTTGGCCTTGCTCTTACCAAACGACATCGCGCCACGACCACCGCCACCGCCTTGCATCTGGCGCATGAAGAAAATCCAGACGCCTATCAACAGCAGCATCGGGAACCAGGAGATGAAGACCTGCATCAACAGTCCTTGCTGTTCCTGCGGACGGGCATTGATCTGCACGCCATACTCCAACAGATCACCCACCAAACCCGGGTCACCTGGGCTATAGGTTGAGAAACGCTCACCGGCGGCATTCACGCCATGGATAGCACGCCCCTCAATGACAACTTTATCCACCTGCCCCTGCTGCACCTGCGCAACAAAGTCAGAATAAGGCATGGCCTGAGAAGGTCCTTGATTCGGCGCAAAATTACTGAACACCGACATCAAGACAACGGCGATCACCACCCACAAAATCAGATTTTTTGCCATATCACTCACAGATTAATTCCCCTTACATGGAAGGCGTATGGTGCACCGATTCCATTACAGTCAATACGCTATAAAACCCAGCGATATACGTCAGACATTACTACATCTTAAAGCCGCTGGCCAGCAGATAGACCTCTCGACTGCGTGAGCGAGACGCCTTTGGTTTTCTGACCACGACATTGGTAAAACATTTTCTGCAATCCGCGATAAACGTGTCCGAGCCATCCCCCTGAAACAGTTTGGTGATAAATACCCCCCCCGGTTTCAATACACGTTGCGCCAAATCCAGGCCCAGCTCAACAAGATACATGGCCCGCGGCTGATCGACCGCATTCATTCCACTCATATTGGGGGCAATATCCGAGATTACAAGGTCCACCGGCTGCTCACCGATGGTGGCCAACAATTGCTCAAACACTGCCTCCTCACGAAAATCACCCTGAATGAACTCAACCCCGGCAATCGGATCCATCGGCAAGACATCCAACGCAATCACCCGACCTTGCTCACCAACCTCACGCATCGCCACCTGCGACCAGCCTCCCGGCGCCGCGCCCAAGTCCACCACGGTCATCCCCGGCCGCAACAAACGGTCTTTTTCATTGATTTCCATCAACTTATAGACAGCACGGGAGCGATAACCCTCTTTATTGGCCAGCTGCACGTAGTAGTCATCCACGTGTTCCTGCATCCAGCGACGACTGCTCTTACTCTTTTTCGCCATGCGCCTTCTCCGCCGATCCGTGCGCCCGCACCTGCTGTTGCAACACCCGCCGCGTACGAAACATCAGCCAAAGCATCGCCAACAGCCCGTAACCAACGACCATCGCCCACTGCACCGCAGCGTCATCGCTAACCCTGCCGTTGATCAACAACACCAACACCGCACCGACCAGGATCAGCGCCAGCTCGAGCTTCACCATGTTGAATGGGCTCGCACCAACCGTGAATCCCCGCTTGCTTCGTGCTAAACTCTCGTCCCCTTTAGATTCATTCATTTTCGGAGTTCTACTCAGTGTCTTTGTCTTTAAGCGATGAACAAAAGCGCCATTTACGCAAACTCGGCCACGAGCTGAAACCGGTGGTCCTCATCGGTTCCAACGGTCTGACCGAATCCGTGCTGGCGGAAATCGACAGCAGCATCACCCATCATGAATTGATCAAGGTGAAGATCAAGGCCGGCGATCGTGAACTGCGCGACGGCATGATCAACGACATCTGCGAACATCAAGACGCCATCCTGGTACAACGCATCGGCAACATCGCGCTATTGTTCCGCCGCAATACCAAAAAACCCAAAATATTTTTTAGCTGAAGAGATTCTGGCGTTGCCGTGTCGAAGACGGTAACGCCACCAGCACCAAACCAGCGACACTCATCAACAGATACAAACCCGACGATATCCCGTGCAGCTGCCCAAACCGTGCTGCCGCCTCACCGCCCGCCGCCAGCCCACTTGCCTTTAGCTCCTGCATCATGGGTTGCAAGACAAAGGTCAGCACGACCACCACCAAGACCATCACCGCAATACTGATCACCCGCGTCCGCGAGACCGGCCGAGCCAGTACAAACGCCAAGGCCATCAGGATTGCACCACAGACCAGACCGACGATATTCATCAATGAGAACATCTGCCCCGCCAGCGCACCGGCCAGCTGGCGATCATCCAGCGTCGCAAACAACACCGGCACCGCCAGATAACCTATGCCCCATATCGCCCCCACCCACAGGGTCTGGGTCAGGCGCTCCACTACTTGCAATATTGGCTGTAGCATCCGATCAAATATAGTGGACTGCGACGATTTCGTACTCTTTGTCACCGCCGGGGGCCTTGACCACCGCGACATCTCCCTCTTCCTTGCCGATCAAGGCACGCGCAATCGGAGAACTGACTGAAATACGACTTTTACTGATATCCGCTTCCAAATCGCCCACGATCTGGTAGCTGACTTCCTTGCCTGATTCTTCGTCGATGAGATCAACCGTCGAACCAAAGACAATCTTGCCGCCGGCATTCAATTTGGTCACATCAAATACCTGCGCATTGGACAACTGCGCCTCGATATCATTGATACGGCCTTCAACAAACCCCTGCTGCTCACGCGCGGCGTGATACTCGGCGTTTTCCTTCAAATCACCGTGGGCACGCGCCTCAGCAATTGCTTCGATAATGCGCGGGCGCTCTTCAGACTTCAAACGCTGCAACTCCTTGCGCAACTCCTCAGCCCCGCGGGCAGTGAGTGGAATCGAACTCATTTCGATAACTCCTGATGTAAATTTTGTAAACGGTTAACCACGTACTCTTCCGCATAGCGCAATGCACGCGCCGTCGCGCGCCCACCAGCCAGCGTCGTGGTGTACGTAACCTTATATTGCAGCGCCGCACGGCGAATCGTGAATGAATCCGCAATCGCCTGACGCCCCTCTGTTGTATTCACGATCATCGAAATCTCTTCGTTCTTGATCATGTCAACAATGTGCGGCCGCCCCTCGTCCACCTTGTTCACGGTCTCGCATTGGATACCGGCCACACTCAAGACTTCAGCCGTGCCGCTGGTAGCACAGATGCTAAAGCCCTGCTCGATCAACTCGGCCGCGATACCAATGATGCCGCCCTTGTCCGCATCACGCACACTGAGGAAGGCCTTGCCACTGGTGGGCAGACGCTCGCCCGCGCCACGCTGCGCCTTGGCAAAGGCCTCGGCAAAGCTGCGGCCCACACCCATCACCTCACCAGTCGACTTCATCTCTGGCCCCAGGATCGGATCAACCCCTGGGAATTTCACGAACGGGAACACTGCTTCCTTGACGCTGTAATAATCAGGTACCACCTCTTCGGTAAAGCCCTGTTCAACCAGCGTCTGCCCGGCCATGCAACGCGCCGCGATCTTGGCCAACGGACGACCGATCGCCTTCGAGACAAACGGTACTGTACGCGACGCACGTGGATTGACCTCGATCACGTAGACCTGATCATCCTGAATCGCGAACTGCACGTTCATCAAACCGACCACGTTCAAACCACGCGCCATCTTCACCACTTGATCGCGCAGCTCGGCCTGATGTGCGGCAGACACGCTGTACGGCGGTAGAGAACACGCCGAGTCACCCGAGTGGACCCCGGCCTGCTCGATGTGTTCCATCAACCCGCCGATGATTACATCTTTGCCATCGCTGATCGCATCCACATCCAGCTCAACCGCATTATCCAGGAAGCGGTCCAGCAGGATCGGCGAATCATTGGAGACCTTCACCGCGTTCTGCATGTAATTGAGCAGGCCTTCTTCGGAATAGACGATCTCCATCGCACGACCGCCCAACACGTAAGACGGGCGCACCACCAGCGGGAAGCCCATTTCACGCGCCGCCTCAACCGCCTCGTTGGCGTTACGCGCCGTGCAGTTTGGCGGCTGACGCAGACCAATCTTTTGCAGCATCTTTTGGAAACGCTCGCGGTCTTCGGCCAGGTCGATCGAATCTGGTGTGGTACCGATGATCGGCACCCCCGCTGCCTCCAACGGACGCGCCAGTTTCAGTGGGGTTTGACCGCCGTATTGCACGATCACGCCCTTGGGTTTTTCCTTGATCACGATCTCAAGTACATCTTCCAGTGTCAGCGGCTCGAAATAGAGACGATCAGAGGTGTCGTAATCGGTCGAGACAGTCTCCGGGTTACAGTTGACCATGATGGTCTCATAACCATCCTCGCGCATCGCCAACGCAGCATGCACGCAGCAGTAATCAAACTCGATGCCCTGACCGATACGGTTCGGGCCACCGCCCAACACCATGATCTTGTCTTTGTTGGTCGGCGCCGCTTCGCACTCGTCCTCATAGGTCGAGTACATGTAGGCCGTGGCCGTCGCAAACTCGGCTGCGCAAGAATCGACGCGTTTGTACACCGGGTGAATCGCCAATTGATGACGACGCTGACGGATATCGCCCTCCTTCATGCCCAACAGTTTGGCCAGACGGCGATCCGAGAAGCCCTTGCGCTTCAAACGGAACAGGTAGTCCTTGTCGAGCGCCGCAAACCCACGCTCGCGCAGATTCTGCTCTTCCAGCACCAGGTCCTCGATCTGAATCAGGAACCACGGATCAATCTTGCTGTACTCGTGGATTTCATCCAGCGTCCAGCCGGCGCGGAAGGCATCGGCCACGTACCACAGACGATCCGGGCCCGGGATGCGCAGCTCCTGTTTGAGCTTGGCGGACAACTCGCTGGGGTCCATGCCCAGATCCAGCATTTCATCCAGACCGTCGACGCCGGTCTCCAGCCCGCGCAACGCCTTTTGCAAAGACTCCTGCTGCGTGCGGCCGATGGCCATGACTTCGCCGACCGACTTCATCTGCGTGCCGAGCACGGGCTGCGCCTGCGGGAATTTTTCGAAGGTGAAACGCGGCACCTTGGTGACGACATAATCAAGCGTCGGTTCAAACGACGCAGGCGTTGCACCACCGGTGATCTCGTTTTGCAACTCATCCAGCGTGTAACCCACCGCCAGTTTGGCCGCAACCTTGGCGATCGGGAAACCGGTTGCCTTGGAGGCCAGCGCCGACGAGCGCGATACGCGTGGATTCATCTCGATGACGATCATACGACCGGTGTCCGGGCACAACGCGAACTGCACGTTGGAGCCGCCGGTATCCACACCGATCTCACGCAGCACCGCCAACGAGGCGTCACGCATGATCTGATATTCTTTGTCGGTCAGGGTTTGTGCAGGGGCAACGGTGATCGAGTCACCGGTATGCACGCCCATCGGGTCGAGGTTTTCGATCGAACAGACGATGATGCAGTTGTCCTTGCGGTCACGCACCACCTCCATCTCGTACTCTTTCCAACCGATGATCGACTCTTCGATCAACAGCTCGTTGGTCGGCGACAGGTCCAGGCCGCGCTCGCAGATCTCGACAAACTCTTCTTTGTTGTAGGCGATACCGCCACCGCTGCCGCCCATGGTGAATGACGGACGGATGATGGTCGGAAAACCGACCGCCGCCTGTACCTGCAGCGCCTCTTCCAAGGTGTGGGCGACAGATGAACGCGGCATGTCGAGGCCGATCTTGCGCATCGCCTTGGCGAAACGGTCGCGGTCTTCCGCCTTGTCGATCGCATCGCGGGACGCGCCGATCATCTCGACATTGAATTTTTCCAGCACACCTTCACGCGCCAGGTCCAGCGCACAGTTGAGCGCGGTTTGGCCACCCATGGTCGGCAGCAGCGCGCCGGGGCGTTCGATCTCGATGATCTTCGCAACGGTCTGCCAGGTGATCGGTTCGATATAGGTCGCATCCGCCATGTTGGGGTCGGTCATGATCGTGGCCGGGTTTGAATTGACCAGGATGACGCGGTAACCCTCTTCCTTCAGCGCCTTGCAGGCCTGGGCGCCGGAGTAGTCAAACTCACAGGCCTGACCGATGACGATGGGGCCGGCGCCGATGATAAGAATACTGTCGATGTCTGTACGTTTTGGCATGGATAAACTCTATTTGCTGCTGGGGCCGGTGATTACGTGTGGGTTGTTACTGCTTTGCTGCTTCGATCAGTTCAATGAAGTGATCAAACAACGGGGCTGCATCGTGCGGCCCCGGGCTCGCCTCGGGATGCCCCTGAAAACTGAAGGCCGGCACATCGGTACGGTGGATGCCCTGCAATGATTGGTCGAACAGGGACTTGTGCGTCATGCGCAGGTTGTCCGGCAGGCTGGCCTCATCCACGGCAAAGCCATGGTTCTGCGCGGTAATCATGACGCGGTCGTGGTCGATATCGAATACCGGATGGTTACCGCCGTGATGGCCGAACTTCATCTTCACGGTCTTGGCGCCACTGGCCAGGGCCAGCAATTGGTGGCCGAGACAGATACCGAACACGGGCAGGGTCTTCTGCGCCAGGAATTCGCGGATCGCGGCGATCGCATAATCGCAAGGCTCCGGGTCACCGGGGCCGTTCGACAGGAACACACCATCGGGTTTCATCGCCAACACTTCGCTGGCCGGGGTCTTGGCCGGCACTACCGTCAGGCGGCAACCGCGATCAACCAACATGCGCAGGATATTGCGTTTGACACCGAAGTCATACGCCACCACGTGGTGCGGCAAATCGGCACTGTCTTGTGGCAGACCGCCGTTCAGCGTCCAGCTGCCTTGGCGCCATTCGTAGGTCTCGGCCGTGGTCACTTCCTTGGCGAGGTCCAGGCCCTTGAGACCAGAAAAGCCCTTGGCCGCTGCCAGCGCCGCAGCCTCGTCCAGATCTTTGCCGGCAACGATGCAGCCGTTCTGCGCACCCTTCTCACGCAGGATGCGTGTCAGTTTGCGGGTATCGATCCCGGCGATTGCAACGACGTTATTGCGCAGCAGATATTTATCGAGCGGTTCCTGATGACGCCAGTTGCTGGCAACCAGGGGCAGATCACGGATCACCAGGCCGCTGGCCGCGATGAAAGAAGATTCTTCGTCTTCTTCGTTGGCACCGACGTTGCCGATATGGGGATAAGTAAGGGTAATGATTTGGTGTGCATAGGAAGGGTCGGTCAGGATCTCCTGATAACCGGTGAGCGAGGTATTAAACACCACCTCCCCCACAGTCTGCCCATCTGCGCCTATAGACTCACCATAAAACGCAGTACCATCTTCCAACACCAACAGGGCTGACTGTTTCAACGCGACCTCCACCTAAAGCCTGCAAAAAAGGGGTGGCCCGCTTGGTTCCACCCCGTTTTTTGATTTATTTCATTCACACGAACGGATTCGCGAATTCTACAAAAACCAACCCCTTATGTCCACGCGGGAACGCCCCTCGGTGGTGCGCTTTCACAGAAATTAATCTTTGAGGCCCAATACGTCCTGCATGTCGTACAGACCCTTGCCGCGCCCCTGCAACCAGGCGGCGGCACGGGCCGCGCCCTTGGCGAAGGTCATCCGGCTGGAGGCCTTGTGCGTGATCTCCACCCGTTCGCCGATGCCGGCGAACAAGACGGTGTGATCACCGACCACATCACCGGCGCGCACGGTGGCAAAACCTATTGTATCGCGCGCGCGCTCACCGGTTTGGCCCTCGCGCCCGTATACCGCGCACTCGGTCAGGTCACGCCCCAGCGCATCGGCCACTACCTCACCCATACGCAGCGCGGTGCCTGACGGCGCATCCACCTTGTGCCGGTGATGGGCCTCGACGATCTCGACATCATAATCATCACCCAGAACTTTTGCCGTAATATCAAGCAGTTTCAGGCACAAATTCACGCCCACACTCATATTGGGTGCAAACACTACCGGGATCACCTGGGCCGCCTCGCTGATGGCCTGTTTCTGCTCAGCCGTGAAGCCGGTAGTACCAATCACGATGGCACGGCCATGGGCACGACAGATCTGCAAGTGCGCCAGCGTCGCCGTCGGCGATGTGAAATCGATCAGCACATCAAACTGATCCGCCTGCGCCGCCAGGTCACTCACCAGGCTTACACCCAGCCGACCGACCCCAGCCAACTCACCGGCATCGGCACCGAGCAAGGTACTATCGGCCCGCTCCGTCGCCACCGCCACCTGCAGGCCTTCACGCTCGTGACAGGCCTCAACCAAGGCCTTACCCATGCGGCCGCCTGCACCGACTATCGCTACCTTCATCTCTTTTCTCCCTCGCGTAGCCCGTGCGGCCTACTTGGTCATATCTTCAAAGAATTTTTTCACGCCATCGAACCAGCTGGTCGACTTCGGACTGTGCTTGCCGTCACCCGCTTCCATCGAACGCTGGAATTTTTCGAGCAACTCGCGCTGTTCGGCATTGAGGCTGACCGGCGTCTCGACCACCACCTTGCACAGCAGATCGCCCACGCCACCGCCGTGCACCGAGGTCACGCCCTTGCCACGCAGGCGGAACATCTTGCCGGTCTGGGTCTCTGCCGGCACCTTGAGCATCACCTTGCCATCCAGCGTCGGCACGGCCAGTTCCCCACCGAGCGCCGCCGTGGCAAAGCTGATCGGCACCTCACAATGCAGATGATTGTCTTCACGCGTGAAAATCGCATGCGGCCGCACCTTGATCTGCACATACAGATCACCGGCCGGACCGCCATTTTCACCGGCCTCGCCCTCACCCGCCAGACGGATGCGGTCACCGCTATCAACCCCCGCCGGGATCTTCACCGACAGCGTCTTCTGTTCCTTCACGCGGCCCTGGCCATGACAGGCACCGCATGGGTCCTTGATGACCTTGCCGGAGCCGTGACACTGCGGACAGGTCTGCTGCAATGAGAAAAAGCCCTGCTGGATCCGCACCTGACCGCGACCACCACAGGTGGTACACGTCACTGGCGAGGTCCCCTTCTTGGCGCCACTGCCGTCACAACTCTTACAACCGACCATGGTCGGCACACGGATCTTGACCGTGGTCCCGGCCACCGCCTCTTCCAGGTTCAGTTCCAGGTTGTAGCGCAGATCGGCGCCGCGGTAGACCTTGTTGCCACCACCACCGGCACGACCGCCGCCGAAGATGTCGCCAAACACATCACCGAAGATATCGCTGAAGTTGCCGTGACCCGCGCCGCCACCAAAACCACCCGGACCACCGCCCATCGACGGATCAACCCCGGCGTGACCGAACTGATCATAGGCCGCGCGTTTTTGCGCGTTATTCAGAATCTCGTAGGCCTCTTTGGCCTCTTTGAACTTGGCTTCGGCTTCCGGATTATCCGGATTACGGTCGGGGTGATATTTGGCCGCCGCCTTGCGGTACGCCTTTTTGATATCCGCTTCGCTGGCGTCCTTCGCCACCCCCAGTACTTCGTAATAATCTCGTTTGGACATTGATTTTCCGGCTAGTGATTAAATTCGATCATGTTAAACGCAGAACGACAGACGGGCCTTTTTGACCCGTCTGTCGCACGCATCGACCACACTGAATTACTTGTGATCGTCCTTCACTTCCTCAAACTCGGCGTCGACCACGTCGTCCTTGGCAGATGAAGACGCCTTGGCATTATCTGCACCACCGGCCTGACCGGCATTGGCGCCCTCAGCACCCTTCTGTGCGTAGACGCGCTCGGCCAACTTGCCAGAGGCCTCGCCCAGTGCCTGCACCTTGGCGTCGATCTCTTCCTTGTCGTCGCCCTTCAGCGCGGTTTCCAGCGCCGCGATGGCGGCCTCGATGCTGCTCTTCTCATCCGGTTGCACCTGATCCTTCAGCTCTTCCAGCGACTTGCGGGTTGCGTGGATCATGCCATCGGCAGTGTTGCGTGACGCAGCCAGTTCGTGGAACTTACGATCCTCGTCCTTGTGCGCCTCGGCATCCTTGACCATGCGTTCGATCTCGTCATCGCTCAGACCTGAAGATGCCTTGATCACGATCGATTGCTGCTTGCCGGTCGCCTTGTCTTTGGCCGACACATTCAGAATACCGTTGGCATCGATATCGAAGGCGACCTCGATTTGTGGCACACCGCGTGGCGCAGGTGGGATATCGCCCAGGTCAAAACGCCCCAGTGACTTGTTGTAGGTCGCCTGCTCGCGCTCACCTTGCAGCACGTGCACGGTCACCGCCGTCTGGTTGTCATCGGCCGTCGAAAACACCTGATTGGCCTTGGTCGGGATCGTGGTGTTCTTTTCGATCAGCTTG
>DHYU01000042.1:27844-118037 GCA_002415485.1 Proteobacteria bacterium UBA5122 | reverse complement strand
GGGCGCCGACGCCGCGCACTACGAAAAGGTCAAGGACACGCTGGACGTCTGGTTCGATTCGGGCTCCACACATTTCACGGTGCTGCGCAACTCGCACAAGGATGAGGCTGCTTTTCCGGCGGACTTGTATCTCGAAGGTTCGGATCAGCATCGCGGTTGGTTCCAGTCATCGTTGATGGCCGCCGTGGCCATGCGTGGTGAGGCGCCTTATCGACAGGTGTTGACGCATGGTTTTACCGTCGATGCCAAGGGACAGAAGATGTCCAAGTCGAAGGGCAATATCGTTGCGCCGCAAAAGGTCTGTAACTCGCTCGGCGCCGACATCCTGCGGCTGTGGGTGGCGGCGACGGATTACCGCGCCGAGATGACGGTGTCGGATGAGATCCTGAAGCGTGCCGCCGATGCCTATCGTCGCATGCGCAACACGGCGCGTTTCCTGCTCGCCAATATCAACGGTTTTGATCCGGCGAAAGATATGCTGGCGCCGAACGAGATGGTGGCGCTGGATCGTTGGGTGATGGCGCGCGCGCAGCAATTACAGGATGACGTGATCGCCGCCTACGACAGTTATGAATTCCATCAGATCTATCAGAAGGTGCATAACTTCTGCTCGGTGGATCTCGGCGGTTTTTATCTCGACATCGTCAAGGATCGTCAGTACACCACCAAGGCCGACAGCGTTGCCCGTCGTTCGTGTCAGACCGCGATGTATCACGTCATTGAGGCGATGACGCGCTGGCTGGCGCCGATCCTGTCGTTCACCAGCGAAGAGATCTGGGGCAATCTACCGGGCGAGCGTGGTGAGTCGGTCTTCTTAAGCACCTGGTATCAGCTGCCCAAGCTGGAAGGCGAGCGCTTTGACGATGCCTTCTGGCAGCAGATATTGGAAACACGCCAGGCCGTGCAAAAACAACTGGAACAGCTGCGTGTGGCTGGTGACATCGGCGGTTCGCTGGATGCCGAGGTCGATCTGTATTGTGCCGGTGAACTGAAGGCCAAGCTGGATCAACTCGGTGATGAACTGCGCTTTGTGTTGATCACCTCGTATGCGCGTGTGCACGATGGCGCGGACAAACCAGCGACGGCAGTGCAGACCACGCTGGAGTCCGATGCCGAGCTGTGGATCAATGTCGCGGCATCTGCCCATACCAAGTGCGTGCGCTGCTGGCACCATCGCGAGGATGTCGGCAGTCACGCCGATCATCCCGAGTTGTGCGGTCGTTGTGTCGACAATGTGGTAGGTGACGGTGAACAACGACACTTCGCCTAAGGCGCCGAACATGCTGCGCTGGTGTTGGCTGGCGCTGTTGGTGATCGTGCTGGATCAGGCCACCAAGGTGTGGGCCGAAAGTCAGCTCGCCTTGTATCGGCCGCTGGAGGTGTTCCCCGGTTTGAGCTGGACCTTGTCCTACAACCCTGGCGCGGCGTTTAGTTTTCTCGCCGACGCCGGTGGTTGGCAGCGCTGGTTCTTTACCGTGCTCGCACTCGGTGTGTCGGCGTTCATCATCCACTGGCTCAGAAAACTGCAGCGCGGTGACGTGGTGTTGGCAGTGGCCTTGTGCCTGATCATGGGCGGCGCGATTGGCAATGCATGGGATCGTCTATACCTGGGGCACGTGGTTGATTTCATCGATGTGCATTATTTTGCCAGTGAGTGTCTGCCGATGTTTGGACAGTCGATGCGCAGTGGCAGTTTAAGCTGTCACTGGCCAGCGTTTAATATCGCAGATTCAGCGATCTTTATCGGTGCGATGTTGATGATCGGTGATAGCCTGCGTCGACGCCCAAATGAGAAATCCGACTCCAAGTCTGCTCTGAATTAATCAATAAACGGAAACTGATATGACGGTTTTGTTAGCAAATCCCCGTGGCTTTTGTGCCGGTGTCGACCGCGCCATTGGCATTGTTGAACGTGCGCTGGAGTTGTTTGGTGCGCCGATCTATGTGCGTCACGAAGTCGTGCACAATAAGTTCGTAGTGGAAGGCCTGCGCGCCAAGGGTGCGGTGTTTGTCGAGGAGCTACACGACGTTCCCGATGACGCGACGGTGATCTTCAGTGCCCACGGGGTGTCGCAGGCTGTGAAGGATGAAGCAGCGCGCCGTGGCCTGCGTGTATACGATGCGACCTGTCCGTTGGTGACCAAGGTGCATCTCGAGGTCACTCGTCATGCTCGTGATGGCCTGGAGGTGGTGTTGATTGGTCATGCCGGTCACCCCGAAGTGGAAGGTACCCTGGGTCAATATTTGAATGATGCAGGCAGCGGTGGCATCTATCTGGTCGAGAACAAGGCCGATGTCGAGACGCTGAATGTGAAGGATTCGACACAGTTGGCCTATGTGACGCAGACGACCCTGTCGGTGGACGACACCCAGGGCATCGTTGATGCCTTGCGTGCACGTTTCCCCGAAATCCGTGGCCCGCGCAAAGATGATATCTGCTACGCCACACAGAACCGTCAGGATGCGGTCAAGGATCTGGCACAGCGCTGTCAGTTGATCCTGGTGGTCGGTTCACCCAACAGCTCCAACTCCAATCGTTTGCGCGAGATCGCTGAGAAATATGGCGTAAGTGCCTATCTGATTGATAATGCCGACGAGATCGACTCGGCTTGGTTGAAAGATGTGACCGCCGTGGGTGTCACCGCGGGTGCCTCTGCGCCAGAGGTGTTAGTGGATGCTGTGGTTGAACGCCTAAAAAATGAAGGTGTGGGTCAGGTGGAGCAACTGGCCGGGCGCGAAGAGAATATCGTCTTTGCGATGCCGCGAGGTCTGATGCCAGATGCGGTTTGATCTTAACTAACGCCCTTGGTGGGGTGTTACCACAATTCATCGTTGTTTTCTTCCACTGCACTGGCGCGTGGTTTGTTACGGATGGATTCATTCCACGCATTGTCCAGGCCGGTGAAGATGGACAAATGTTCGCGTATTGCATAGCCGAGCTTTTGCATGTCCTCTTTTGAGATGGTATGTAAACGTGTGTTCTTCAATGCCTCGTTATTTAATTCATTGAGTGTCACAACCGAGAGTTTGGCCGAGTCGGTGGCCTGTTTTTGTCGTTGGCAGGCGGCGGCAATGTCATGCGTCATGTTATTGATTTCGCTGATGGAGTTTCGGATCGAGTCCAGGCGTGCCTTCGCTTGCTGAGAATCGTTGACGGTTGTTGCGGTGGCTGCAACGCCGGCCTCTATACTCTGCACTACACTACGAGTGCCGCTTTGGATGCGTTGGACAATTGTGTGAACTTCGTTGGTGGACACACGGGTGCGTTCTGCCAGGGTGCGTACTTCATCGGCGACGACAGAAAACCCTCGCCCTTGTTCGCCGGCGCGCGCAGCTTCTATCGCAGCATTCAGCGCCAATAGATTTGTTTGTTCGGCAATTTCGTTGATCACTTCAATGACGTGATTGATCGCTGCGCTATCATTTTCCAGTATGCGTAATTCGTTGGCGGTTTGGTTGATGCTGGTGGATAGCTGGGTGATATTGGTCGCTGAGCGATCAATGTCTGTCCAACATTCCTGAACCTGTTTGTTACTCGACTCGACAGACGCGACGATGTCGCCCATGCCTTGCACGACACTCTCGCCGGCAGACTCAGCCTCTATCATCGCATTGCTGACGGTAGCACTGTGCTGAGTCTGTAACATGGCCTTTTGTGTAAAGTTGCCGTATGTGTCCGCCAGTTCATGTGACATGGGTAACAAGCGGCTGGCAGATGATTCCACTGAACACAGGGTTTCATGGCAGCGCAAAAACAGTTTGTTTATCGTCTTTTCAATTTGGCCACAGGTGCCGCTGGAATGTTCCGGAATACTGGCGCAGAAATCTATTCTGTCATTGGCAAAGGATTGAGTCAGGTGTTGATAGATGCGCTGGAGGCTGCGTTCCTGTCGTGATTTGGCAATGTAAAAACCCATCGCAAGGCTGAGGCCAAAGCCGATCAGTAATAGCGTGGCCTGATATATGGATGCCAACGTGTTGATTAATTCAAAACCAATCACGACAAGCAAGGCTACAGGCAAAAGATAACGCATTCGCTCTCTCTCCACTTAATAGGGGCAAACTGGGTTGGTGTAGCTAATTATCGACGCCTAGTCGTCGTGCAAAACCACGAAATATGTCTTTAAAAATTGGTTCGGCAGTGTTTGTTGTCATGAGAAATGAGATCTCTATGCCCATAAAATAGTGGTGATAGCTGAGATTGATATATATATGAATTTTTTAAAACCGTTTTTGAATTGTCCTAATGGTTTATTTCCTTATTAGGAATCTAGTTTCGATAATGGGCTTTTTTCACTCTAGGCTCTTTGTGTCGGGATTTACCAGGGGCCGCTGCGTCGACTAAGAGAGTCGAGTGTCAGGGGGGCGTCATGGGAGTGTATGCCCTGCGGTCGGGCGGTGAGCTGAACACAACTTGCCAGCCCTGGTTCACATGCGGTGGCGCTGACGCGGTAGTGGCCTTCTTGGGATTGGATGTGATGGTCTTGAGGATAACCGAGTTGGCGAAGCTCAACGGTGTAGCTGTTGTGATCGAGATAATAGCGTTGTTGGCGGGCCATCATCTCCATTAATACGATGCGGCCATCGCTGCGACGTACCTGTTGCAGATATTGCTGGTAAGACGGATAGACGATGGCGCTGAGGATACCGATGATCGTGAGGCTGATCAGCAGTTCTATCAAGGTGATGCCGCGGGACGTGTGGTGCATATCAACGATCCCGTAGCTCACGCCAACTGAGGCGACGATTGGCACGGGACTGCGTGGGCAGTGTGATGCGCATCAGGCCTTGTTCTGCAGCATCGATTTCTGTTTCGGTGCCGTTGGTGATGATGCTGTCAGGGGTGATGATCAGATCATTGAGAGTGGCCTGCGGTAGTTGAATACCTGCGGGTGCATGTGAGCTGGTTTGTTGAAGGGGGCGCACGCGGTCATCGTTATTAACAACCAGATTACCGTCGAGATCGATAGCCGGCACCCGCGGTAGCCCACCGTTGCTGGCCTTGACGAACATCAGCCAACTGTCGCCGCCTTGTGCGCACGGTGCCTGTTTGGGTGTGAAGGTGCTGAAGAGAATAATGTCGCCGCGTTGTTGCGCGCGGGTGATCACACGTTCGCCGCTGTCGGCATCGACTCGATCCAGATCGATCAACCAGCCGAGTTGTGGGCCTGGGCGATTGCGATCCAGTGTTTCGTAGGCGACACGCTGATCGCTGGTCAGTCGAACCTCGACCTGTTGTGTGGGGCTGAGTTGATGACGCAGCTGACTGATCTGCTGGCTGACCAGATGTGTGCGATCGAGGCCCGCGAGGCCGGTATCCCATATTGCATAGAAGCTTTGCGTTGTGCGATCACTGAGATCGTCCATGCTCAGATAACGGCCGCTACCGACGTAGATCATCAGATTGGGGGCGTTGTCGTCGCGATTGTGTTGTGTTGGATGTGTGGTCACCAGTGGCTGCACTGTAATGGCCTGAGGCACACCACGGGAGTCAGTGGCACTGAAGAGGGGCGCGGGCTGGCTCTGTTGCACATACGCACTGCGCAGCTCATGTAGATCAAAGGCCCACAGATTGCCGTGCAGGTCACCGGCGTAGGCACGATCGGCGATGCCGTCGCCATTCGTATCAATCACTGCCGGTGTTGAGAGGCCATTGCGATTGATGTGATCGCCGCGTTGTGTCGAGATCAGGTGATAGTCCTGGCCCAGGGTCCAGCCATCGCTCAGGTCCGGGTCGAGATAGAGAATGAGTAATTGCGCGACGCCATCGTCGGACTGATAACCGTTGCCGGTGATCGCGGCCCAGCGTGGGGTATTGGTGTGATCGGTGATCATGGCGATGGTTGGTTTGCTCAGCGTGAATCCCAGCGCTGGATCGTCTTCGTGACTGAGCTCCCACAACACGGTATTGCCAGGCGTTGTTTCGCTGAACTGCTGTGGGTCGGTGATATCCAGCGCATATAGCCCACGACCACCGGCGCCGAGGCCGCCGACGAGTACGGTGCGCCATTGATGGCCCAGCGCGGCGTGGCGGATAAATACATCACTGACGGTCGGTGTTTGATCCACGTAATAACGATGGCTGTAGTGTGGCGACGTGAGTTGGGCCAGTGCACCGAAGACTGCATTGGGGATGTAGGCCAGTTGTTCGTCACCATTGCTTGCGGCAAAACCATGCAACGCGCCGTCGTTGGCGCCGACATACAACATGGTTTGCCGATCCTGATGTGCCTGACGAAAGGTGCTGTAAGGCTGTGTATCACTGCCAAAGGGAAACCGATCCGGGTAGTGCATGCGCGGGCTGGCGACCAGCACCGGTGATGAGTGCACGATGTCGCCGAGCAGTGATGTGCGTGTACGAAAATCACCACCGTGCTGCTGCTCGTGTGTTTGATCGCCGCGTAGGTAATTGAGGCGTTGCTGGCCGCGTTCACCATTATCGCCTGCCATCAACAGGTGTCGTTGCTGTGGGCTGAGCTGTGACCAACGAAAGGCGATGCCACCGCGGTGGTCGTCATCGCGATAACTGAGCATGGTGCGTGTCTCAGCGGCGGCGGGGCGTTGATTAAGGCGTTCAGCGGCGCGCCAAAGGATCTGCGGTTGGGAGGAATCATCCATGCGTTGCGCGACCAGATCGCCGCTCCAATCAAGGCTATTGAAATGCGTGCGATACAGCCGGCCACCGCTCGTCCGCGCGTTATCGTCAAGGCTGGGGCGGCCCGCACTGAACTGGCGTTGCCGTGCCGCACTCGAGTGTTGTACCGCGAGCGCCAGTTGTTGTGGTGACTGTGCCGTATGAAAGCGGGCGCGACTGTTGATCGCGGCATGGAGCAGGTCGTCGATCTTGGCCGAGGGCTGCTGGCGTGGGTCGGGCCAAGTGATCGACATCTCGGGTGTTGTTGCCAATGCAGCATCGAGTTCGCCGTGAACGCCTAGCGTGATGAAGTGAGTGTTGATGTGTTGATGTCTGGCCGGGTCGAGGGCGGTCGGTGCGACTTGATCAGGCAGCTCCGGTCTGAGGTCGCGTTCGTAATAATGCATCGCGATGTCGGCGACGGTGTTGTTATACGCATCGGCATAGGGTGGGCCATCGTAGGCGGTGTTGTGATCACCATCGGCATTGTGTGGTAGCGGCACATCCCGCAAGGTGGCATCGTCGTCATCGTACACACCGTCGCTGGTGACGATGATGTGATTGCGCTGACAGGCACCACCTTGTGTCTCATTCATGATCGGGCTGGTGCTGCGTGTGCCAAATAAATCACCGGTTTCAAAATACTCTCCTGTTTGAATCAGGCGGCTGCGCAGTGGTGTTGTGCCGTCGGCCGTGGCACGGAAGATGGTATCGAGCAGGCGTTGCCGGTGGGGCGGTAGATTGTCATCGACCTGGATGGTCTGGCGCTGACTCAGCGTGGCATAGCCGAGGCGGTCATGATGATTGGTGGCGATGGTATGACTGAGGGTGTGTTTGAGTACGTGGCTACGGCTGCGATGATAACTAAACCAGTTGGCAAAGTTTTGTTGTTGCGCTGCGTCCAGTTCGTGCAGCCAATGTCGTTGTTGTTCACCGTTGTCGTAGCGGCCATCGCCATCCAGGTCGTGCCATAGATAATAACGCCAGCCATGGCATCGCTGTGTATTGATGTGGTGTTGTTGGCACCACTGTCGCCAGTCGCGATGTTGAAAGTAATCCCGTGCGCCGTTGATCAATAATGCAGATTCGGTCAGCAGATTGATGCTGCCTTCCGTTGGATCATACGGATTTAACAATGCCTGTGATGCGCGCATGTTCTGATAGGCACGGCCGTCGATATCATGGCCGTGCCACGGCGTGTATTCGCGTTGTGGGTCGTAATACAACGGATTGAAGCTGGTGTTGCGAATACGCCATTCCTCTTCCGCAGCGATCAAGCAGGGTGTTGATTCGTCGCCACGTTCGAGGATGTAGGCGGCGTTGGTTGTGAAATTCTCGGGCGGGATATCTGAATAACATTCGATGCCTGCGCCGTTTTGTGTGTAGTACCTGCGCTGAATGATGCCGCCGTCATCGAAAGACGCACGGCCATCCAGTTGGCTGTGACTGAACAGGCCTTCGCGATCATTGGCGATCAACACCTCCCAGCGCATCGAGCTGGAGTCGTCCATCAGAAAGAAAATGTTTTGCGGGGTATGACTGCTGATGAATAACGGCGTTTGCGCCAGCGGTGTGGCGTGGGTATGAAAAGGGATCAGCAGCAGGCTGATGAAAAGACTATGAATGCAGCGTGCGCCTCTCATCGTTTCACTTAAGGTGCAGGTTGAAACTGAAAGTGGGTTTGGATGATGGCGCTGCTGTGGCCGTGTTCGTCGAGGCCGCGGCTGCTGATCTGGGCGATGACGGTGGCGGCCTGTGGTTGTTGGTAATCGCCGATTTGCAGCGGTGGGCGGTATGCGATCAGCTCGACCTTGTAGCAGCCGTGTTGTGGGTGTGCGGGATCGTTGATGCAGTTGTGATCCGCATGCCAGTGCGCGGGCACGAAGAGGTCTGTCTCCTGTGTGCCGTTGTGATAATAACCGGGCTGTAGACCAAACCGCGGCTCTAGTTCGTTCTGCCAGTTCAGTTGTGCCAACTGTTGTTCGGCGTGGTGGGCGAGTGCATCGGCACGCTGAAAGGCGATGTTGAGATTGAGGTCGTTGCGTGCCATGCGCTGTGCGGTGAAGGCGTTGTCCATCGCGCTGACGCTGAGCAGGGTCAGGGCCAGTAAGACCATCAGACTGAAGATCAACACCATGCCGCGTTGCGTGGTCTTCATGAGCTTAGCCCTCGATTGCGCAGATGGATTGTTTTGGAATACGTGCGATAGAGGTAGCGGTCACTGGCAACATGGAGTTCGCCGTTGAACCAGAAGCTGTGCGGTTGCGCGCTGAGACCGGCCTCGCTGGAACGCAGCAGGAGATGGATGCGCACGGCGCTGATCCTGGCGGGGTTTGCTTGATTGGCGTCGACATAGCGAATGCGCTCGCCATTGCCGTCGAGGTCTTCGCCATAGAGGATCTGCATGTCCTGAATGCCTTCAGCGATGGTTTCGCTGCGGACCTGCCACTGATTGCCGTGAATACTGAGATAACGACGCATCAGTGCGTAGTGGCCGTGCGTGTGGCGGATGTAGAAGGTGGAGTAGTCGAGCTGGGCGATGCGCGCCTGATCGTTGTAGGCCTTGCTGAGCCCTGCATGCTCGATGAGGCCGAGTGCAGCGTCGGCGTCGCTGACGGCAAAGATGTCGGCCTGTTCGCAGTCGCTGATCATGAGTAGTCGTCCGCGGCGGATGTCGTCGCCAAAGCCGTGGGCCTGGGTGCGGATGTATTGCCCGTCGCTGTCGATGATCGGCAGTTGCGGTGAGTTCATGCGACTGATGGTGAGGCTGTCGGTCTGCGGCGCGATATCGCCGGGGCGCAGTTCGTTGTTGCCGTAGATCGTCGTCGGTAGGTTGCTGTGTTCATAACCGCGCAGGCTGGGGTGGAAGTCGCCGATGCTGGCCACTTGGCGGTTGATCGTGGCCTGATGATTACAGCCGAGGTCGCCGGCCTGGCGGATGTAGTGGGCGAGCGTGTCGAGGGCGAAGCGGGCGTTGTCCTGCATGCGGCTGAGGTTGTCCTGCAGCCGGAAGCTCTGTTTGCCGGATGAAAACAGGCTGCCGATGCCGAGCATCAACACCAAGCCGAGGCTGGCGGCCAGCATCAGTTCGATCAGGCTCAGGCCGCGTTGTTGGCGAGGGCTGGCGCGGTGGAGGCTCATCATCGACGCAAACTCAGCTGGATGCAGCTGACACCTGCCGCCTGGTTGTCGATGCAGCGATGGGCCTGGTTGGTCTCAAAATACGGGCTGCGCCACAACACGATGACGTGCAGCTGGTCATCGTCGTCGATGATCTGGCCGCGGCCATTGGGCAGTGCCGGTGCGGGCGTGCGCGTGAAGTGTTGTTGCCATTGAAAGAGGTCGTGTTGCGCGAGTTGTGATGGTGTGCAGCCGCTGCGGATGCAGGCGGGATTGGTCAGGGTGACGCTGGCGCTGTCGAAGCCGAGATAGTGTGTTTGGCCGAGGGGATTGGCGCGCACGCGGTCGAGCATGTCCTGCGCGAGCAGCGTGGCCTGGCTGTGCAGGTGGGCGGAGTGCTGTGTGCGCAGACCGGTGGTTTGCAGCGCGGCGACGCCGAGCAGACCGATCGACAGCACAACTTGTGCGACCAGCACCTCCATCAGGGTGAGGCCGCGTTGGCGGTAGGTTGAATTCATCCTTGAATCCGTATTGATGTCATCCGTGACAGGCCAAAATGCTAACAGCTCGATGCGGGATTTTTAGCTATCGATTTGTATAGGTGCGTCAGTTGGAAAGCGATTTGTGAAATAATGGCCGCCATGAAAACAATCGTAATTGGCGCCGGAATCTCCGGCATGTTGGTGGCGCGTGAACTCTGTCTGGCCGGGTTGGATGTGGAGATCATTGAGCGTGGCGAGGTCGGGCGCGAGTCGTCGTGGGCCGGGGGCGGCATCATCTCGCCGTTGAATCCGTGGCGTTATCCGGATGAGGTCAATGTGCTGGCGCGCGCCAGTCAGTCCATGTATCCGGCCTTGGCGGCGGCGTTGGCCGAGCACAGCGGGATTGATCCTGAGCTGCTCGACAGCGGGATGCTGGTGTTTGCCGATGAGGCCGAGATTGCGACCGCGTTGGCCTGGGGTGCGCGCTTCGGGCAAACCGTGACGCGGGTGGATGCGGCAGGGCTGGCGGCGATAGAACCGGCGACGACGGCGTTAAAACCGGCGGCGATCTGGATGCCCGAGGTGCGGCAGGTGCGTAATCCGCGCCTGTTGCAGGCGCTGGCAGCGGACCTGCGCGCCCGTGGCGTGGTGTTTCGCACGGGCGCGGCGGTGGATGGGTTTGTCGAACACGATGGTGTGATTCAGGGTGTGTGGGCGGCCGGTCAGCGTATTGCGGCAGAGCGGGTGGTAGTGGCCGGTGGTGCCTGGACCTCGGCGCTGTTGGCGCAGACCTCGGCCGCGGTGGCGATCGAACCGGTGCGTGGTCAGATGTTGTTGTATCGCGCCGAACCGGGCCTGTTGCGACGCATGGTGATGGTGCAGAGCCGCTACGTGATCCCGCGCCGGGATGGCCATATCCTGGTCGGCTCGACGCTGGAGAAGGTGGGCTTTGACAAGGTCACGACCGACGAGGCCGCGGCCGATCTGCGCGCCTCGGCCGAACAATTGGTGCCGGCGTTGAAACATGCGCCGGTGGTCAAGCACTGGGCGGGCCTGCGCCCGGGGACCGAGCAGGGGATTCCGTACATCGGCGCCCATCCAACGATCGAGGGCCTGTATGTGAATGCCGGCCATTATCGTAACGGTGTGGTGTTGGGCCCGGCGTCGGCGCGGCTGTTGGCCGATCAGATCCTCGGTCGGACGCCGGTGGTGGCACCCGAGCCGTATGCTGTCGGCAGCACGGCGGCTATTGACATAATTGACCATTAAAGTAGTGTACTGGGATCTATTAACACTTTTTCTGAATCGGATATTGTGCGATGAATCAAAGTTCATCTTCTGACATGTTTTGCCCACAGACCTGGCCGCAGACGCGGCTGGAGGTGATCGAGTTGATGCGCCAGCATGATGTCAATCCCACGCAGCAGCGGGTGGAGATTGCGCAGGTCCTGTTGTCGGCACCGCAGCATCTGTGTGCTGATCAGGTGTTGGCCCTGGTCAATCGACAAAAGGCGACGGTCTCCAAGGCGACGGTCTACAACACCTTGGGCCTGTTTGCGAGCAAGGGCCTGGTGCGTGAGGTGATTGTCGATCCGAGCAAGGTGTTTTATGACACAACGACCCGTCCCCATCATCATTTCTACAATGTCGATACCGGCGAGCTGATGGATGTGGCGGCCGATTCGATGCTGGTCGGGCAGTTGCCGCAACTGCCGCCTGGCACCGAGGCCGAGGGTATCGAAATCGTGATTCGAGTGAGGCAGCAGCGGGTCAATTAGCAGTGTTTTTGCTTGATAAAAAACGGCGTCCGAGGGCGCCGTTTTTTGTTTGTGCAGGGCGTGTGTGAGACGGGATAAGACGGAATTCTGATGGACTTTGCCCGGCGGGCGGTGTTAACTGCAAATCTATGGAGATGAGGATAGACGAAGGTTGGATCAATACGGCACGCAAGGTCGTATCGCCCAATTGCGATGCGCGGCCGGGCGATGGCGCGTTGGGTCTGATCGTCATCCACGGCATCAGCCTGCCGCCGGAGCAGTATGGCGGTCCTTACATCGACCAGTTGTTTTGTAATGCGCTGGACCCTCAGGCGCATCCCTATTTTGAGTCGATTGCCGGGCTGGAGGTATCGAGTCATTTGTTGATACGGCGCGATGGCGAGCTGGTGCAGTATGTGCCTTTCGATAAACGCGCCTGGCATGCGGGGCGCTCGTGTTATGAAGGGCGCGAACGCTGTAATGATTTTTCGATCGGGATTGAGTTGGAGGGCTGTGATCATCAGCCTTATGAAGATGCGCAATACGCGTGCCTGGCGGCCGTGGTGACGTGTTTGTGTGCGTTTTATCCGGGCTTGGATACGGGGCGGATTGTCGGTCACAGTGACATCGCGCCGGGCCGCAAGACAGACCCGGGGCCGGCCTTCGATTGGCCACGTTTTCGCAGTATGTTGATGACTTCACAACAGTGACGGGGGTGTGGAATGCGGATAGGAATTGATCTCGGTGGTACCAAGATCGAGGCCATCGCCTTGGACGATGACGGCACGGAGTTGTACCGGCATCGGGTGGTGAGTCCGCGAGGCAACTATGACGATACCGTGGCGGCGTTGACGGCGATGGTCCGCAAGGTGGAGGCGAAGCTGGGCTGCGAGGGCACAGTGGGCATTGGCACCCCTGGCGCGATTTCACCGGCCACGGGTCTGATCAAAAATTCCAATTCGGTGTGGTTGATTGGCCATCATTTGCGCGAAGACATGGAACGGGCGCTGTCGCGCGAGGTGCGGATCGCCAATGATGCCGATTGTTTTGCCCTGTCTGAGTCGGTCGATGGCGCCGCGAAGGGGGCGGGCACGGTCTTTGGTGTGATCCTCGGCACGGGTGTGGGTGGTGGCATCGTGATCAATGGTCAGCTGCTGCGTGGTGCCAATGCCATCACCGGTGAGTGGGGGCATAATCCGATGCCGTGGCCGCGTTGGGATGAGTTGCCAGGGCCGGTGTGTTATTGCGGTAAATACGGCTGTATCGAGACCTTCCTCAGTGGCCCGGCGCTGAGTCATGACCATTATGATCTGACGCGGCAGCGTCGTTCGGCCGAGGAGCTGGCGCGTCGCGCCGGCCGTGGGGAACCCTTGGCTGAGGCGACGATGGCGCGTTATGAGGATCGTCTGGCGCGTGCCCTGGCCACGGTGATGAATGTGATCGACCCAGAGGTGATCGTGCTCGGCGGTGGTGTCTCCAATGTCGATGCCCTGTATCGGCGGGTGCCCCTGTTGTGGGATAAATATGTGTTTTCAGATGCGGTCTCGACGCGGCTGGTGAAGGCCAAACATGGCGATTCCAGTGGTGTGCGCGGTGCGGCATGGTTGTGGCCAGCGTGAGCGTTGGCGATGGGAGTGTAAGTGGTCAGACATGCCGTCAAAGGTTTTGCGTGGTGGTGGGGGGGCGGTATGGCGCTGGTGTTGTTGGTGCTGTATCAGTCGCTGGCATCCCAACCGGCGATCCAGACGCCAGGCATTGCCTACGGTGACAAGCTCGGCCATTTCGCTGCCTATTTTGCATTGACGCTGTGGTTCGCGCAGCTCTACCAGCGGCGCGCACATGTTCAGATCATGGTGTTATTCATTGCGATGGGCGTCGGCGTGGAGTTTCTGCAAGGACTAAATCCCATGCGCAGTTTTGAGGTTGCCGACATGCTGGCCAACAGCATCGGTGCAATCGCCGCCTGGGGCTTGGCGGCGACATCTTTCGGTACGCTGCTCTTACGTTGGCAGGCGCGTGCCTAGCAGGCGCCGCACAGGTGTGTGCGCCGGTGCAACAGTCTACGCCAGCATACCAGCGACATCAGCATCACACAGAACACTGCCGCCAGTGGGTAGGCGATGGCGTAGACCAGTGGTGCCAGCAGGCCACGGGTGATGGTGCGCAGTGTGTCGTGTTCAGCGATGAAGTCAGCCAGCGGCGGTGAATACTCGTAATACGTCGCCACCAGCGCGCGGCCCCAGGCGTAAGGCAGCAGGTATTGATCCCTGAACTGGCGCAAGGTGGTGACGTGTGGGTCCAGGAACGAACCGTAGGCAGCGGTCGCAATGAAGCATTTGTCGATGGTCACGCTGCTCTGAACATTGGCGACAGTGTTGTTGTTCGGGTAGGGGTCGTGTTCGTCGGATGACACCCGCGCCACATTGCGGATAAGTGCCTCTGGCTCGGCACTTTCAACGGTGACCTCAAGCTGTACCGTCTCGCCAGGGTTGATGGCATCCAACTGGCAGCGCACGATCAATGGGTTGGCATTGTTCACGATGCCGAGTCTTGCCTGAGCTGCATTGGCGTAATCAATGTCACGCATACAGCGTCCCCCGCTGGAGGCTGCATTGCGATATACCGCATTTGCAGGCAGCCAGTTCACAATAACCGCGTTGGTGGCTGAGTCTGGGCCGTTATTGGTGACCGTGATTTGAAAGCTCACCGGGGTGCTGGGTTTGTTGACTTCGGGAGTGACCGTTTGCGTGATGCTCAGGTCGCTATAGGCAAGGCCGATTGCAGGTGTTAGCAGATAACCGTGGTTTTTGCCTTTGAATTTGCCGGTGCCGACGATTTGCCTCAGTCCATTGACACCTTTGGCTGTTTCCAAGACCCAGTTGTCGTTGTTCAGGGTGGTGGTAAGGTCACGCATGGAGTTGGTGATGCTCTCTATGCCTGTGTTGAATTCGTTCCACTCGCTGTTTGCATTGGTGCGGTCGGCATTGAAGTAGACGCCCTTGAGTGCGGTACCTGCATACATGTGGGTTGCCGCTTTAGGATCGGTGGACGGAGGGAATACAATGCTGAAGACATTGTCGCGCGAGATCCCTGAGTTGAATGCCTGCCAAGTATAGGGTGGGTTTGCACTGACATCAGTACGGTGAATGCCTGCAGGTGTGCCGGCATACAGCATGTTGCCATCCAGGGCGACGACATTGACTTCAGTATTGCTTAGACTGTCGTTGGCTGTTGGGCCGGTATTGATGGCGGACCAGACTGTCTCGTCATTTTTGAGGCGGAAGATGCCGTCACTGAGGGTGGAGGCAAAAAAGTCGCCAGTATTGTTGTTACGGGTGATGTCTGTGATCGCAATGTTTTTGAGGCCCTGACTGAACTGTACCCAGTGGTCGCCTCCATCAGTACTGCGAAAGATACCGTCATTGGTCCCGGCATAGAGTACGTGGGGGCTGACGGAGTCATCATAATACAGGCTGAAGACAGGACGCTTGTCGAGACCACTACTGGTGAAATTCCACGAAAAGCCACTGTTTTCACTACGATAGATGCCACCTGGTGTGGCGATAAACAATGTAGGTTTGCTGGTGTCGAGGTTGACGGCCAGGTCGTGGATGGTGAGGTGATTGATGCCGCTGTTGATCGGTTTCCATACTTGACCGCCATCACTCGAACGGTAGATGCCGCTGTCGATGGTGCCAGCCCACAGGGTCGCGGGGGTGTTGCGGGTGTCTGCTGCGATACAGGTTGTTTTGAAGCCTGTGATACCGCTGCTTGAGACCTCCCAGGCTTGATCTGGATTGGTGCCGTCCTTGTCAAAGCGATAGACACCGCCTGAGGTGGCAGCATAGATATCCAGGTTGCTGGGGGTGGCAAAGTCTTGGGGAAAGATGAGGGCGTAACCATCTGCATTGTTGCTGCCTTCGCTGATGGTGGTCCAGATTGTTCCCAGTTCGCGGCCATTTGCATTGTTGGAGCGGAAGATGCCACCGTCCATGGAGGTGGCATATAGCGTCGTGGTGCTGCCTTGGCGGCTGATTGCCATCGAGTAGGCACCACGGCTGCCAAAGCCATTCACGGGGGCCCAGTCATCCTCTGTGCTTGTTGTATGATCGCTCCGCGAGAGACGGCTGCGGGCACCGACATAGATGACGCTGGGGTTTACGCTGGAATCTACAACAATGGTGTTGATGACGCGGTCAACCAGATTTTCTCGGCGGGCTGTCCATAGCAGGCTGCCGCCGGTCAGGTCTGTGTTGCCTGTGCTGGCGGTATAAACACCACCGCCATTGGTGCCAGCGTATAGTTTGCTGGGATCATTGGGGTCGATGGCAATCGAGGTGGTGAAGAGGGGGGATAACAGATTTTGACCAGAGCCATTCTGGCCACTCCAGGTGCGACCGCCGTCGACGCTGCGATATACGCCGCGTGTCCCGGCGAAGAATATATGTCCTGAATCAGGATGGCTGACAATATCGAATATACCTATTGAGGAGACCTCGCTGGGAGACGGCTGCCAGGTTGTACCGTTGTCTTCACTAAAATATAAACCTCTGTTGGTTCCAGCAAGCACGAGTTTGCTTGCAAAATAGATTTTGTAGATTTGTAGTTTGCTGATGTTTTCTTTATCTATGCTGCTCCAGGATACTGCCCCGTTGATGCTGCGAAAAATACCCCCTGCAGTTCCTGCGAGAAGGTGGCGATGGTCTTTGGGATCAATGGCGATGGTATACACATCACGTTGCGTCAGGCCTAGATTGGCTTCAGCCCAGGTGTCGCCACTATTGGTCGACTTGATGATGCCTCGCTCTGAGGTTGATGCGGCATATAAAACCTGTGGTTCCACAGGGTCTACGATAATGGTGAAGAGTGCAGTTTGTGTGGCATCGAAGGTAAAGGCCCTTTTGGAACCGTCGATGCGCATTGATTCGCCGATATAGAAGGCGTTGTTGTTTAGGTCGTTGGCTTGACTGGCAGGGTGATTATAGAGTGCGCCCAGGTTAATGATGCCGGTGTTGTTGGGTATCGCGATGGCCCGGCGGGTATAGGTCTCAATGCCATCAATATAGGTAAAGCCTGCCAAGTCTTTATTATCATTGATCGCCAGCCCCTTGCTGCTGTTATAGCCTTCTAAATTAATGAAGTCTTCGATTTCCAGGTTGGGTGTGAGAAAAAACGTTTGTAATTTATTACTGCGATCATAACTGGATCCCACCACATCTCCGAGGTTGTTGATGTCGCTTGCCCAGGCCTCTGCTCCTCCCAGGGTGGTCAGGGTGCGCAAGGTGCCAGTGGTGCTGTCGAAGACAAAGGGACGTCGGTATTGATTGTCGACTAAACGAGTACCGGCAATTTCGGTGAAGTCGTTGAGAGCGTTGACTTCCAGAATGCCGCCCAGGGCATCCAGCTCATTGCTAACCATTGTCTGTTGCCAGAGGCGGCCGCTGTGATAGGGGGATGTATTGGCGTAGCCAGCGATTAAGCCTTGTTCGTTGACATCCAGGGCATGGGCGTTGTTTTCGATGCTGATTCGTTCGCCATTTTTATAATACACAGCGCTGGGTGGATTGGTGTTGTGATCAAGGCCTACAATGATGCCGTTATCTGAGATAGATAACGGCTCAAAATTTGGACCAAGATCGGTCAGGCTGTATTCACCGGTTGCGATACCGGCATACATCACGCTGATTGTGCATACACCCTGAATCAGGCGTTTTAAGCGGCCAAGGATCATGGTCAATGGTTGGGTTGGATCTTGCGCAGTGTGGGTGTTTTTAAATTCAGCTTATCAGCCTGCATCAGTGCGCGTGCTAAACGTGCGGGGGCCGAGCGTCCCATACATTTGTGTTCCGGATCACCATCAAATGCTTCGAGCATGCCGTTGAGCAGGCGTTGCGTGTCTTGTGGGTGACCGGTGAGTGCGGTTTGTAATTCAATCACGTCCTTGGCAACGGCCTCGGCGAGTCCCTGGTGATTGCGCCAAAGTTCTGCGACCGTGCCACCTGTTTCGAGTCCTGCAATGTTGGTGGTCAATATGTACACGTTTTTACGGACTAACTCGTATTCCATCTCCACGGGGCTATCAACAATGCGGCTGGGGATGTCAACAGCTGTTAATGCATCATTTAACAAGCTGGCGTGCGGGCCATGAACCGGTGAAGGGAGGAGAATCTTGGCATCTTGGCCTTTTTTCTTTTCAAACCAAACGGAGACCGTCGTTGGAGGTGCGAATGAGTAACGTTGCCAGTCACGAGGCAATAGTTCGTTTTGGAGCAAGGCCAGCTTGTTTTGCCACAGGCCGGGGATGATTTCGAGTACGCCATGCAGGTCTTGTTCGCCAACGGCAACGAGCACTAGGACAGGCGATGGAATCTGCGCCACAGTATCCTGCACGTTCATTTCACGTGTAATCGGATATACAGGGTGACCAAGCTTTAAAAAACCGCGGGCAAAGACACCTGCCATTTCGCCGGTGCCGATGATGACTATGGGCTGTTTCATGAAACCGTATTCCTTAATACTGTAACTGCGAATGATGCGGATTATAACGGGCATGTGGCTGCGTGGGCTAATTCATTGTTTGGTTTGATGATCGCTGATGTCGCTAGGTTTATATGGACCGAGTTGACGATTAGCGATTTAGTGTTGGGCGTTTCTTTTTTGCAGCACTGAGCACGATGAGAATGTCCTCCGCTTGCGCGGGTATCTGCGATCTGAGGAGGAGGTGTTTGCCGGCTATGAAACTTGTGGGCGAATATGAGATCAATATCCGGCAGGTGGTTCGATGTGAGATTTGTCGGTTTTCTTTACAGTTGCCTGATTTTGTACGCTTGAGGTGGGTGATTTTTGAGTTTTGCCCCCTTAAAGTCAATGGCTTATAGAAAAGGTATGATTCTTGCTATAATTCCCTCAATATTGAAATTCGATTCTGCCAATTCTGTTGGCTCACGCAATGAGACGATATTGGCAGACATGATGAATCGCAGGAGATGCAGTAATGAACGATGACCGCCAGCAGCATAACGACGTGTCACCTGAAAGCGCGCAGCAGACTGAACAAGCAGGCCTGAGTCGGCGTAAATTCGCCAAGCTCGGTGCCTTGTCGGTGCCTGTGGCGATGAGTTTGAGCAGCAAGACTGCGTTGGGTGCGAACTATATTTGTACCCTGTCGGGGGCCTTGTCGGGCAATCTGTCGCACCCTGGTTATCTAGCCCCATGTTTTGGTCGTACCCCTGGATACTGGGGCGGCGGCAATCCACATATGGTGTGGCCGGTGATTCCAGGCTTTGAAGGCTATCCGCGTCAACAAGATGTGCCTTTTCACTCAATCTTCGCCGGTCAGCTGTTCATGTGGACGGCATTAAATGACCAGGGGCAGCCTCAAACGCGTTCACTGACTTTGTATGAAGTTATTATGCTTCAGGGTGGTAATACCAAAGCGGGTGGGAAGAAGGCAGCAGCCACGGCGGAGCCGCGCGATCCTGCGCAGGTCGGTGCCCATACTGTAGCCGCGCTGCTGAATGCACTGGCAACGGAATACCAGACCAATGGCTTTGGCGAGGCGGAATACGGTATGACGCCCGCCCAGGTCATTGCGTTGTACAACGACAATATCGGTAATGCCGGTTTTACCCAGGTATCACACGATGCAGCAGCTGGTGACTCCAGTGTGCAGGCGTTGAAGACCTTGTTCCAAGAGTGGAATGAAAATACGCGTGACGTGAATAAGATTGCAGGTTTGTTTGGTCCTTAGATCGTTCATTGAGTGTCGACGCTGAACGATCCTCTCTCTACTGACGGCGGCCTTGGCCGCCGTTGGTCTATTCTACCCGGTACCGATTTGTTGTGGCATCCGGGGGATGACACCTCTCTGGTCTATGATCTCCTTTCCGGCGATACTCATCTGCTGGATAATCTGAGTGCGATGCTGTTGGACACCTTGTCTTCGCAGCCGTTGTCCGAGGCTGAGCTGCTGGCAGCCGTGGTGGATGACTGGTCGCTGGACAGCCAAGGTGCCGCTGAGGCAGTGTCGCAACGCTTACACAACCTGCGCCAACTGGATTTGATCTACCTGACCGACTCGTGAATATCGCAACCTATTCCCGCGAACGACTGGGCCAATACATGGCTACAGACGGCGTGCGTTTTCGCACCGGGCCGTTTGTGGTGGACCTGCGCTCGACTTTGCCCGCAGTGGTGGAGGGCATCCACCAGATGTACGGTGAGTACCCGCTGATCGAGAGTGATCATGCGGACTTTTACCTCCACTTAAAGCAGCCGGCGGGCATTCGCCATTGGTGGCGGCCGCAGGTCTGTTTTGCGCTGGATGGCCATGAGCCATTCAAACCCCTGCCCTTGAGCCAGGCCTTCCCGATGTTTGAGTGGGCGCTCAACTGGTGTGTCGCCAGCCATATGCATTGTTATCTGATCATCCATGCCGCCGTGGTCGAGCGCGATGGCTGCGTGGCGGTGTTGCCCGCACCGCCGGGCTCGGGCAAGAGTACCTTGTGTGCCGGGCTGATCAGTCGCGGTTGGCGTTTGTTCTCGGATGAGCTGGCGCTGATCTCGCTCAAGGATCGGCGTGTGATCCCGTTGCCGCGGCCGGTGGGTTTAAAGAACAACTCGATCGACATTATGCGCGCCTACGCGCCGCAGGCGGTGATCGGCCCCAACTATACCGACACGCGTAAGGGCACGGTCGCGCATATGAAGGCGCCGACCACCAGCATCCGCCGGGCTGATGAGAGTGGGCGCGCCGCCTGGATCGTGTTTCCCAAATACACGGCGGGCGCCGAGGCGAGGCTGACGCCACGAGACCCCGGCCAGACCGCGCTCTATCTGGCGCAAAATGCCTTTAACTACAGCGTGCTCGGTCGTGCCGGGTTTGAGACGCTGACTGCGGTGGTGGATGGCTGTCGTTGTTATGACTTTGAATACAGCCAGCTGGACGATGCGATCGAGATCTTCGCCGCGCTGGAGTTGCCCTATGCCTGAGCTGCGCAACTGGGTGCTGGAATGTCTGCGGCAGCCGCAGCGGGCGGCAGACTTTAGTGATGCCGACTGGGACCTGTTGATCCGTCAGGCGCGGCATTCGAATCTGTTGGCGCGGCTCGACTGGTTGTTCCAGCAGCATCCTGCCGTGCAGCCGCCGATCTGGGCCGAACGTCATCTGGAGGCGGCGCGGCGGGTTTCAGATAGACAACAGATCGCGGTGCGCTACGAGATCGGGCAGATCGTGCGTGCGATGCGACCGCTGCAACAGCCGGTGATCCTGCTCAAGGGCGCGGCCTATGTCGCGACGGGGCTGGCGCCGTATCACGGCCGCATGTTCTCCGATATCGATATCATGGTGCCGAAGCCGGTGCTGGAACGCGCCGAGCAGCGCATGTTGCTGGCCGGCTGGATGAGCGCCCACCACGATGCCTACGATCAAAAGTACTACCGCACGTGGATGCATGAGCTGCCGCCGCTGCGCCACCGCCGCCGCGGCACGGTGGTGGACATGCACCACACGATCCTGCCCGAGACGGCCCGGCTCAAGCCCGATGCCGCCAGGCTGATCGCTGCCGCCGTGCCGGTGGAGGGGCTGGAGCAGGTGTTTGTGTTGGCGCCGCTGGACATGATCTTGCACAGCGCCACACACCTGTTTCACGATGGCGAGCTGGAAAACGGCCTGCGTGATCTGGTCGACCTCGACGCACTGCTGCGCCACTTCGCGACGGACGACGGCTTTTGGCCACGCCTGCAGGCGCGAGCCGAGGAGATGGACCTGCAGCGGCCACTGTATTATGCGCTGCGCTATTGCCGCGAGTTATTGCAGACGCCGGTGCCGGAGTCGGCGCTGGCGGCCACGTCACCCCATCAGCCGAGATTTGCCGCACTGATGGATATGTTGTTCCAGCGTGCGCTGCGGCCGGATCATGTCAGTTGCAATGACGCCTTCACCGGTCTGGCCCGTTGGCTGTTGTACGTGCGCTCCCATCACCTGCGGATGCCACTGCATCTGCTGTTGCCGCACCTGGTGCGCAAGGCCATCAAGCGCCGCCGCGAATCGACGCCGCTGGGCGGTCATCCACTGGAAAAGAAGGCAGCGGATTGATAGAGTCTGGCCTCGTTTTTCCGGCCGGTTTTCAAACAATGAAAGAACTAATCCTCGGTGGTGCCCGTTCGGGCAAGAGCCGCCTTGCCCAGCAACGCGCCGCGGCCACCGGCTTGGCGGTGACCTATGTCGCGACCGCAACGGCCAGTGATGCCGAAATGGCGGCGCGCATCGAGCGCCATCGTCTGGATCGGCCTGCCGAGTGGGCGCTGGTCGAGAGCCCCACCGATCTTGCCAAGATTGTCGCGGATGCTAGTGCCGACGACTGTTTGCTGATCGACTGCCTGACTCTATGGCTCAATAATCTGTTGTGCCTGGACGATGTAGATGCCTGGCCGCGACAACGCGATGCGCTGTTGGCGGCGCTGGTGCAGAGTCCGGCCCACGTCATTATGGTCAGCAATGAGACCAACATGGGCGTGGTGCCGCTGGGGGAGTTGAGTCGTCGTTTTTGTGATGAGGCCGGTTGGTTGCACCAGGCGCTGGCAGAGCGTTGTCAGCGCGTGACCTTGTGTGTCGCCGGTCTGCCGCTGACCTTGAAAGGAGATATTTAATGGAGATGGAGTGGTTGCAGCAGCCGGTGCGGACGATCGCCACCGCCGCGCATCAGTGTGCCTTGTCGCGGCAGGATCAGTTGACCAAACCGCCGGGGTCGCTCGGCCGCCTGGAAGAGATTGCCGTGCGCCTGAGTGCAATGCAGAACAGCCAACAGCCCTCGCTGGCGCAGGTGCATATCGCGGTGTTTGCCGCGGATCATGGCGTGGCGGCGGAGGGGGTCTCGGCCTTCCCGCAGGTGGTGACGCGTGAGATGGTGCGCAACTTCGCCAACGGCGGTGCGGCGATCAGCGTGCTGGCGCGCAGCCTGGGCGCGAGTCTGGAGGTGATCGATGTCGGCGTCGCCCACGATCCGGGCGCGTTGGCCGGCGTGGTGCAGGCGCGGGTGGCGGCCGGCACGGTGAATTTTGCGACGGGACCGGCGATGACTGAGACCGAGCTGGCGGCGGCGCTGGCGGCGGGGCACGCTGCCGTGGAGCGTGCGCTCGACCGCGGCGCCCAGTTGTTCATCGCCGGGGATATGGGCATTGCCAATACCTCGGCGGCGACGGCGATTGCCTGTGCCTTGTTGGGTTGTTCGGCGCGGCAGTTGACCGGGCCGGGAACCGGGCTGGATAGCGCCGGGGTCGAACACAAGATCGGTGTGATCCAGCGTGCGCTGGATCTGCACAGTGCCTCGATTCGCAGCCCGCTCGATGTGCTGCGTTGTCTGGGCGGCTTTGAAATCGCGGCGATTTGCGGCGCGTATCTGGCCTGCGCCCAGCGTGGCCTGCCGGTGGTGGTGGATGGTTTCATCGCGTCGGCGGCGGCACTGGTGGCCAGTCGCATCAAACGCGAGGCCAGCACGTGGTGGTTCTATGGCCATCGTTCGGCCGAGCCGGGACATCGCCGCATCATGGAGGCGCTGGCAGCAACGCCGATGTTGGATTTTGGTATGCGTTTAGGGGAGGGCAGTGGCGCGGCGGCCGTGGTGCCGTTGATGCGCCTGGCCTGTGATCTGCACAATCAAATGGCGACCTTTGCTGAAGCCGGGGTCTCGGAGGGATAACGATGTCTCATACCACAGTGATCGATTTAATCCGCCACGGCGAGCCGGTGGGCGGCAGCAAATATCGTGGTCATATTGATGACCCGTTGAGCGACAAGGGCTGGCGGCAGATGCGCGAGGCGGTGGCCGAGCATAGCCCGTGGCAGGCGGTGGTCAGCTCGCCGTTGAGCCGTTGCTGCGATTTTGCCGAGGAGGTGGCCCAGCGTTACGGTCTGCCGGTGTCGATCGATGATCGTTTGATGGAGATCGGTTTCGGTGAATGGGAGGGCAAGACCAAGGATCAGATCTCGGCGACCGATCCCGATGCGCTGCGCCGTTTTTATGATGACCCGATCACGCATCGGCCGCCCGGTGCGGAGACGCTGGATGAGTTCGAGGCGCGGGTGACGGCTGCTTGGAATCATGTGGTGGATCGTCACCGCGGACACCATGTGTTGCTGGTCGGTCATGCCGGCGTGATTCGCATGGTGATGTGTCACGTGCTGGGCATGCCGGTCGCGCACATGTTCCGCATCAATGTCGTCAATGCGGGCATCACGCGGATTCGCATCGATGGTCAGGGTGCCGATGCACTGGCCAGCCTGATGTTCCATGGCGGCCGGGTCGACGATTAACCCCTTATGCTGAGATCGTTCTGGATTGCACTGCAATTTCTGACGCGGCTGCCCACGCCGGTGTTGGGCACGATTACGGCGGAGGAACAGGGGCGTTCAATGCTCACCTATCCGCTGGTGGGTGCGGTGATTGGTGGCCTGTTGTGGCTGCTGGCGGGGATGTTGCCGGAGCAGGGTTTGCTGGCGCCGGCACTGATTCTGCTGGTGTGGGTGGCCCTGACCGGGGCGCTGCACCTGGACGGGCTGGCCGATAGCGCCGATGCCTGGCTGGGTGGTTATGGTGATCGCGAGCGCACACTGCGGATCATGAAAGACCCGGTCTGTGGCCCGGCAGGTGTGGTGGCCCTGGTGCTGATGTTGCTGACCAAGTTCGCGCTGCTGGCGTCGCTGGCCGAGGATCTGTGGCTGGGTTTGTTGCTGGCGCCGATCCTGGCGCGGGCGGCGGTGTTGGTGTTGTTCAAGACCACGCCCTATGTGCGGATCGATGGCATCGGCTATCAACAGGCGCGGCATCTGCCGTCGCAGGCGGTGCGCGTTTGTTTGGCGCTGACTGTGCTGGCAACACTGGTGTTGGCCGGTTGGAGCGGGCTGTGGCTGTTGTTGGTGGCCCTGGTCGTGATCTATCTGCTGCGGGTGATGATGGTGCAGCGCCTGGGCGGCACCACTGGCGATACCGCGGGCGCAATGGTGGAGATCATCGAGCTGACGGTGTTGCTGGCCTTGGTGTTGTTGGCTGTCTAATCGACCAGCCGGGTGTCAGTCAGCTCGCCCAGCAGGCGTAGATCCAAATGTACCTCGACGGCATCGGCCATGCGGTCGATGCCCGCCTCGCGCAGGGCATGGTAATCCATCGTTTGGGTGTCGGTGTGATCGAGTCCGGCCCACTTCAACAGGGCGCTGCAGGCCGCGCCGTCTTCAAATAATCCGTGCAGATAACTGCCGATGATCTGGCCGTCTTGCGAGATGACGCCGTCGTTGTGATCGTCATGCCGGATGAGGGGGCGCTGCAGTGCGGGGCCTTCGCTGATGCCGCAATGAATCTCATAACCGCTGATGGCGCACGGGGCGTCGCCGAGCAATAACTGGCCGCGGCGGCGCTGCAGGATCTTGTCGGGTTTGAGGGTGGTGTCGAAGTCGAGCAGGCCCAGTCCGCGCGATGAGCCGGCGCGGTCTTCGAGGCCGTCCGGGTCGTGGATCTGGTGGCCGAGCATTTGGTAACCGCCGCAGATGGCCAGCAGTTTGCCGCCGTAACGCAGATGGCGGGCGATGGCCTCGTTCCAGCCCTGTTGTTGTAGCCAGGCCAGGTCGGCGCGTACGTTTTTGCTGCCGGGCAGGATGATCAGGTCGGCGGCGGGGATGGGTTGGCCGGGGCCGATCATGTGCAGGTCGACCTGGGGGTGGAGGCGCAGCGGGTCGAAGTCGGTGTGGTTACTGATGCGCGGCAGCACCGGCACGATGACCTTGAGTGTGTTCTCGTCTTGGTTGGCCGACGTTTGTTGGGTCTGGATGGCGTCTTCGGCCTCCAGATGCAGTCCGTGCAGGTAGGGCAGGACGCCGACCACCGGTCGCTGGCTGTGCTGCTCCAGCCAGTCGAGGCCACCTTGCAATAATCGTATATCGCCGCGAAAGCGGTTGATGACGAATCCCTTGATCCGCGCCTGTTCCGAGGCGGAGAGCAGATCGACGGTGCCGGTGAGGTGGGCAAAGACGCCGCCGCGGTCGATGTCGGCAATCAACCACACCGGGCAATCTACTGCTTCGGCGAATCCCATATTGGCAATGTCACGATCCCGCAGGTTGATCTCGGCCGGGCTGCCTGCACCTTCGACGATGATGACGTCGTGGTTTTTCTGCAATCGCTGGTACGAGTCGAGTACGGCGGTCATGGCGATGCGTTTGTATTGATGGTAATCGCCCGCATCCATATTGCTGACTTTATGTCCCTGAATGATTACCTGCGCGCCGGTATCTGAGCTGGGTTTGAGCAGGACCGGATTCATGTCTGTATGCGGATCGAGGCCGCAGGCCTGGGCCTGTAAGGCCTGTGCCCGCCCGATCTCTCCGCCATCTATGGTGACGGCGCTATTCAGCGCCATATTCTGTGGTTTAAAGGGGGCGACGGAGATCTGTCGGCGTCGCAAAACGCGGCAGATGCCGGTGACGAGCGCGCTCTTACCTGCGTCCGATGTGCAGCCCTGAATCATCAAAGTCGGCATGGTTTTCTACTCATTTCCATTAACAATAACGAAGATTTTATCAGGCACTAGATGTATGGATGGTCAGTTATTTCACGGTTGAATAGATGGTATCTCCAAGGTGTGGCTGAAAGAGGCAGGAGGCTGGGTATATGACTTGGAGGTCGCACAAGCCATTGACTTAAAACCACGTAATCTTGGGAGAGTAGTATGAAAACCGTTAATCGAACTGTGTTGAGCAGTGTTGGCACCATCGGCGCGTCAGTGGCAGAGCTTCCTAACTATGCAGAGAGGGAGCGGGTGTTTTATCAACGTATAGAGCAGGAATGGCGCGGCAAACACATTATGCGGGGGCTAACGCCAAATGAAGACTCGCTGTTGTTGATGAGTAACGATTATCTAAGCTTGGCTGAGCATCCTTCCATCTTAAAGGCGCAAGCAGAGGCGCTGTTGAACAGGGGGAATGGCCTGCTGATGTCGGCTGTATTCCTGCATGGGGATAATCCACAGGCAGAGTTTGAACGGCGGATGGCGACCTTCCTCAAGGCCGATAAGGTCGTATTATCGCAATCGGGTTGGTGTGCCAACGTCGGCTTGTTGCAGACCATTGCCGACGAGAATACGCCGGTATATCTCGATATGCACGCCCATATGTCGTTGTGGGAGGGGGTGAAGAGTGCGGGTGCGCCACCTTATCCATTTTTGCACAACAATGTGAACCATCTGGAAAAACAGGTCCGCCGTTATGGGCGGGGGATTGTGATCGTTGACTCTGTCTATAGCGTGCAGGGCAGCATTGCGCCATTGCAGGATATCGTAGAGGTTGCAGAGCGTTATGGCTGTGTGATTGTGGTCGACGAATCTCATTCATTGGGCACGCACGGTCCGCGTGGAGAAGGGCTGGTGGCATCGTTAGGTCTGCATGAGCGTGTCCATTTTAGGACGGCCAGCCTGGCCAAGGCATTTGCCGGGCGCGCGGGCATCATCACCTGTTCCAATAGTTTCTCTGATTATTTCCGTGGTTCAGCATTGCCGGCGATCTTCAGTTCGACCTTGTTGCTGCACGAAATCGTTGCGTTACAGAAAACCTTGGATGTGGTGATGGCAGCAGAGGATCGACGCCAACGTTTGCAATACAACGCTGACTATCTGCGGGAAGGGTTCACGCGTCTGGGATACAACGTCGACAGCAGTGAAACCCAGATCATCCCGCTGGAAGCCGGGGCTGAGCTGGACACTATTGCCTTGCGTGATGCATTGGAAAAACGAGGTGTGTTTGGTGCAGTGTTCTGTGCCCCGGCGACGCCACGCAATCGTTCCGTCATTCGTCTTTCGGTTAATGCGTCACTAACAGAGGCGGACATGGATCGTTTGCTCGGTGCGGCTGAAGAGGTTGTGCCGGAGCTGGAGGTGTGGAACTGGCCTTCGAGTCGTCGTAAATGGGGGCAGTATGCGGCGGTGGCAGTTTAAAATTTAAGAACAATGGGTAGGATGGGCTCGGCCACTGAATTGGCCGAGCCTTTTTCGTATATCTTAGCTGCGATAAGGCGTTGTGAGTTGTTGTTCGTCCAGAGAGTGCAAGTAGGCGTCAAATGTATAGACATTTGACAAGAGTTCTCGGTAATAGGGTGGAGACTCTACAAGCGTGTAATAAAAACGCGGTATCGATGCTAAAGGTGTTGCGGAAAATACATACTCTTGCCAGTTATCTATGTCGGTAGAATAGTATCCGCCGCTACTCCAGAAATTGGTAATGCACTGCCTCGCGCGTAATTGACGAATAAGTTCGTCGGGTCCCCCTTGGTCGCTGACGATTTCAGCATGCGATTTGAGCTCAAGATCTGATTGAACAATCAGGTGCAGAACGGCGTCATCTGCGGTGATCATTAAATAACCAGCAGGGGTGTTGGTTAGATAGTATTCGATAACATTGTGTTGTTTGATAATCTGGTTAAACATGCTAATGAAGGCAGGTTGTACCATGAAGCCGTATAGTTCTGTGTTTAATGTGTTTTTAATCAGGCCGGTCTTGAGTTTGAAGTAAGATTGCTGGAAGTTGGCGATGTAGTCGTTGATATGATCGACGGCATCCATGTCGCTCTTCTTGATAAATTTATCAATCACTCCTTCGTTAAAGGCCTGGACTGCCACCTTTTCATCGGCGACGCCCGTAAGCAGAATCTTCTTCATGTTGTAATTATTGAGAAGCTTGCAGAATTCAATGCCATTCATTTGTGGCATGTCATAATCCACAATTACAACGGAGTTCTCTCGGAAACGTTGGGCGTTGCTGAGTTCACTGATGATGCCGGAGGTGCGCAATACGACGACATTGTCGACGAACTGATCTTCTATGAAGTCAGTGTGTGTGCTGATCAACTGTTGGCTGATGTTGTTGCTGGGTTTGATGTTGTTGAGAAACTCCAGCGCGGCAATTGGTGAAGGATGTAAGGTGTAGGCCAAGTTCTCATCGAGTTGTAAGCTGAAGTTGGTAAGAAAATCGGCATTATCATCAATGATGGCTATGCTGGTGGGGTGATAGAATGGATGTGGTGCGTTATCCATTGGGGACTTCCTTAAATGTTAGTTTGAATTCTGCATATTCGTTTGCCACTGATGTGGCGGTAATGGATCCGCCGAAGCTTTCCATGACCTCTTTACAGAACGATAGGCCGATGCCAGTTCCTTTTCCAGAGGCGCCTGTTGTAAAGAAAGGCTTGAATATGTGCGGTAATATGAATGGGTCTATGCCTTTTCCAGTGTCGCGAAAAATAACATGGTTCCCATTTTCTGTGCATTGAGTTGTGATATAAATCTGGCCTTTTTTTGCATTGTGAAGAGATTCTAGCGAGTTCTTGATTAAGTTGAACAACACATGTGTGAGCAATACCTCCGAACCATAATAGGTGAAGTCTTGTGATGCCTTGAAGGTAAGTTGTTGTCGCTCGAGTTGTGACTGAAATGGATATCTTTCCAGGGCGGTATTGATGCTGTCGGTAATTGAGTATTGTTTAAACTCATTGTGGTTGATGTTGATGTTGCCTGAATTCATTAACAGGATGTCGATAATGCTATTTGAGAACTTTGTCTCGTCTTCCAGGCGGTGAATGAGCTTCTCTAGGCTTTGCAAATGACTAGCGCGAATAGGTTGTTGGACCAATTCATGCTTGACGGCTATTTGATAGCCTTCTATCAGTGCTGGTAGATGGCGTTTGAGTCCAACCAACCCACTGCGGATGCCTAGTAATGGAGTGCGTAATTCATGGGCGATATTGCTGCCGATGGCGATCATGACTCTGAGCCGTTCTTGTATTAACCACGCTTTGCGACTATTGAAAATACTGCCGGCCAGTAACACAAAGGCATAGATGGGGAGTTGTTCGAGATAGGCATAGGGCGGTGATAGGTTGCCGGTGGTGATTGCATACATAAGCCAGCCAGCGATGGTCCCTATCAAAAACATGACATTAAGCAATATCCAGTCATCTATCAACAAAAAGAGCAGGACAATTGCGGCAGTGGTGGACATGCCCCATACCGCTGACGCGTCATTCATGAGTGTCATATATGTAAAAAAGAAGGGAAGTGCATATACAGCGGAGATGAACCAATATGTACTGAGTAGTTTTTGCTTGAGGCGCGAGGGCCAGTAGGATGCAAGCATCAAGGGAATCATTAAGCCGCAGCCGATGAGGCGCAAGGGCAGGTTTTCATAGGACTGAGGGAATACGAAAGCCCAAATGAAGTAATAGAGTGGAAAACCAACTGCGCCGACGATCCCGATGGCGAATAGGTTTTTTTCGGTGGCATACGTGCAACGTTCCAGCGTCTGCCGGATGTGCGATGCAAAGTTAATGAAGGGCCTCATAGTTGACTGCTTACTGCTTGAGTGTCCTGTTTATATTATCAAACTTGCATATTGGAGTGATTATTAACATTAAGATTGTGTGCATTCAGAACTCGCTGTCGATAGACATATATTATGGACAGCAGTTCGTATAAATATACAGCTTTCTCGATCTATAGAGCTGGTTTTACTATTTTATGCGCGAGTTTTTTGAGGATATTCTGAGGTAGGTAGAACTTGACACGAAATATATTCTATTTGTTGATACTTGTTATCTTGTTGGGGGCATCTGCTGCCAAGGCCGGGGTGTCGGTTAGTGATGACACAGGATATCAGGTGAATTTGAACCACCCTGCGAGCCGTATTGTTAGTTTGGCGCCGCACGTTACTGAGCTGCTATTTGCTGTTGGTGCTGGTGATGTGGTGGTTGGGGCTGTGGAATATAGCGATTATCCAGATGCTGCGAAGTTGATTCCACGTGTGGGGTCTTATCATGGTGGGCAGTCGATGGATTTAGAACGAATCTTAATTCTAAAGCCGGATCTGGTTGTGGCCTGGCAAAGTGGTAATGGGGTGGCTGTTATCGAAAAAATGCGACAGCTGGGGTTGAATGTTTATGTCACCGAACCCAGGGAATTTGAGCAGGTCGCGGTTCATTTGGAGCGTCTGGGGGTGTTAACGGGCAATGCCGATACAGGGAAAATAGCTGCCACAGATTTTCGACAGCAGATAAATCGTCTGCGAAACGAATACAGCGAACGAGCTCCAGTGAAAATGTTTTACCAAATCTGGCACCAACCCTTAATGACGATTAATGGCGAACATTTGATAGGCAAAGTGATTAAGTTATGTGGGGGCGATAATATTTTTGCCTCCTTGCCCTCGCTGGCGCCCCAGGTGGATGTGGAAGCGGTGGTGTTGGCTGCACCTGATGTCATTATCGCGAGTGGCATGGCCCATGAACGCCCCCAGTGGCTGGAGGCATGGCAGCAGTGGCCTGATCTTCCCGCGGTGGCCAATGGTCATACCTATGTCATCCATCCCGACATTCTTCAGCGCCATACCCCTAGAATTGCGCAGGGTGCTGCCGAGATGTGTCGGCTGCTTGAAAGGGGACGTCAGGCTCAGTGATCTGTATAGTTGGCCGATAGTCAGGCATTAAATAACTTTTTAAGGTAGAGGTATGGCGGTAGAGGAATCGGGTGCAGAGAACTGGAAGTATAAGTATCTGGATGCACTGGAACAGATTGAGCAGAACGAAAGACGTTTTGCTCATGCTGAACAGGTATTGCGTAGAGGTATGGGGCGGTTGGCAATTGGCTGTCATGGTCATAGTGCTGAATTGGACCAGAAGCTGGATATGCTCCGGAGTGAGCTGAGCGGGGCATCAAATCTTGAGGATGTATCTGATTTAATAGATGAAATAGGCGAGCAGCTGCGTGGCTTGGATGCGCATTTTACCTCACCAAACATGGTATCCCCTTCTGAGGTTCTGCTGGCGTTATTGGATTTGGTCAGCATTTCACCGGAGCAATCAGTTCACAAACAGGAGCTTCGCCAAAAATTACAGGCGGCAGGCGGTGTTGATTTTGATGCGTGCGTAAGCGAAGTGGGGCGATTGATCAATGAGCGTGGTATTTCCTCTGCCCATGTGTTGGCCGATGCTAATCGGCAGGTCCAAGATGCGCTTTTGGAGATGCTCGAATGTCTGAGTTTTCCAGAGTCTTTTGTGGGTCGAGTTAAAGACATTAAGTCGCTATTGGTCGCTGCAGGCAGCGATCAGGTGGAGTCGGCAGTGAAAAATGTGACTCGTTTGGTGGCTGATATGCGGGGGTTCTTGGAAGCAGAAAAACGGGCTTTGGAGATTTTTCTCCATCAATTGTCGACAAGATTGTCGGAGTTCGACTCATTTCTAGTGGGGGTGGATAACGATCAGCAAGTCTCCCTTGAAAACTCTCGTAAACTCAATATGGCTGTATCAGAAGAAATTTCTGGTTTGCAAACGGCGATGGATGAGGAAAACAACATCGACGAAATGAAGCGTAAGATTCAAATACGTGTCGATATGATTCGTCATCATGTGAAGGCTCGGCGGGATCATGACGAAGAGCGTAAGTCTCAACTTGAGCAGCAATTAAAACAACTTGGGCAACGTCTACAACAAATGGAAGAAGAGACGGACAGCTTGCGGCAACGTCTGGCCGAGGAGCGCCAACAGGCCCAGGTGGACCCCTTGACGGAGCTCCCTAATCGATTGGCGTATGAGCTTCGGATCGTACAGGAGTTCGAACGCTGGCAACGTTATCAGCACCCGCTATCGATATTGTTATTGGATGTGGATCGTTTTAAAAGCATCAATGACACTTATGGCCACAAGGCGGGTGATAAGGCCTTGACGGTGATAGCCCGGACTATTGCTGAGCATGTGCGGGGCACGGATTTTTGTGCGCGTATCGGTGGTGAGGAGTTTTTGCTACTGTTGCCGGAAACCAGTCTCAATGAAGCTGTCAACGTTGGTGAGAAACTACGTCAAAGCGTTGAAGCTTGTCATTTCGCCTTTAAAGGCTCACGTGTGCCGGTCACGATATCAGCCGGTGTTAGTGAGTTCCGAGGGGGGGATGGAATCGATGATGTATTTACCCGTGCTGATGAGGCTTTATATCAAGCGAAAAACGGCGGTCGTAACCAAGTGGTTGCGGAAACCATATAGCGGCATCCCTATCTAAATTGCTAAGGCAGTCCCAGGGCTTTATTTGGTACCCAGCATCGTCTCTAGGTTGGCGATCTTTTTGCTCATCTCGGTCGATATCTTGGCCATTTCCTGACGCAGATAGATATTCTCGATATGCATCTGAATATGAAAGGCTAGTTTTTCCAGAACGGCCTGATCTCTTTCGTTAAATGTCTGGGCGCCAATTTTGTTGATCGCCTGCACGGCGCCCGTAACCCGTTGAGTTGTAACACCATGTACCGGTACGCAGAGTGTATTGTAGGTTACATAGCCTGTTTTGATGCCGACGGTATCGTGAGCGCCCATCTGGTCTTTAAGATCTGTTTCCAATACGGGTTTGCCTGTCTGGATGACTCGCCCAACGATAGAGCCTGACTCAGATACGCTGATTTGACGTTCACTGACGCCAGTCCCCGACTGTACCCACAGGCTGCCATCCACTGGGTCGTGGATAAAAATACTCAGACGTTCGGCCGCGATCACCTTGGGGATGATTTCTACGAAAAATTGAAGGAGTTCCCGATTTCCCGCCTTCTGCCAGGCGGTATCTATAAGTGATTGTTTTTTCTTTAACTCATCCAGTTTGCGTAACAGGGCGTCTCTTTCCATGATCGTTTGGCTTCCTAAAATTGTTACCTCTTTATAACGGCTCTTCCTGGAGGGGCTTTAAGGTTGGTGGTGGGATGACAGATGTTTTAGGGGGGGCGGATGGCTGGAACCAATAGGTTTGAGGAACGTCCAAATATTAGAGGTTGCTAAAGTAGTTGTCGGAACGGTCGATACTTACTTTAATTGTGGGAAATGCCAGATATTTGCTCGTTTTGCCAATATTAATGATGCCTTTGGTTTGGGTCGATATGGTTATCGAGTTCGTGTCGCAAGGATGCTTACTAAGAGTAAGCGAGGATCATGTTGATCAAACTAATTTCACATGTGCATGGGCAGCCATCAGTCATTGCGGGATTTCCGCAGCTGGCCCTGTTTGTGGTATCGATCTTGGTGTCGATGCCGCTGCATGCTGAATTCTCGCTCAATTTTAATGGCATAGCAAATCAGTCAACTATCGCAACACATAGTGGCGAGAATCCTTTTCAACATACGCAATCGCCATGGTTGAACACTGGCCCGCTCGATACCCCTCAAATTGTAACGGACCCTACCAACGGGAAAACGTATTACCACATGATCCTCGGCAGTATGTCGGATGGTTTCCTTCAGGAGGTCTATATCCAAACCGACGCCGGTGTCGATTATTCAGATGGCACTTATGCGGGCAACCATACGGGTAACCGCTTTAATGCTAGCAATGGTTGTACAACAACGTGTTGGGATTTGGTGGGGTCGGCATCGGCCGGGAATGGTGATGTGGTACTTGCCGGCGCTCAGTGGGATCGTCGGTTGACGGATGCCGCCAATGCGTCACGCCCCTTGGATGCAGATGCCGGTAATGCTACCGGCGCACCTAATAAAATGATCATGCGCCAAATTCTAAGTAGCGGCGAGCTGTACACAGAGTTTCTAAAGGATAAATATCTTAATAAACCGCGTATCACGATGGCGATTAATGCGCCCGACATGACACTACAGTTTTCTGTTGATATGCGCACGGTTTCCTACGATGACAGCAGCGCCGTGGTGCAGGTTTTCAACAAGATGTGGCTCAACGGCGCAGACCTGCCCCCAAATCTAGGACAATTTGATATGTCGAAGGACACTCAGCAATCAAGTGTCAGTGCAGGTCAATATACTTATGCCCCCGGTGCGCCAGGCCCAGGTGTCGGTGAAGGTTCCAATGGAACGTATACGTATGAAAATGGCAGTTATGATGTGAGCACAACCAACTGGAAATCTTATTTTGATCCAAATTGGAGTGCGGACGCTGCATGGAATAACCCATGGAGCTATCCAGCCGAGAGACCTCAGTAATACGGTGTTAGCGTCGAGTTGGCAGGAACGAGTGACGTTATAGATAGTATGTTGTGTGATGAAGTAATGAAAAAAATGATGCATAAAAATTACCCTCAATCTATTTGGCAGCGAAATGTGCTTGCTGTGGCCATATTGCTATCTGCCACCAGTGCATCGGCAGCGACCTTTACCCAAAACAATTGGAGCGGAGGCGTTGGAGCCGGAGCTGCCACGCAGTCGGGGTGGACGCAGTATGAAAGTGCCGATGCGGGCGTAGGAGCCAGTACAAGCCTGACCATTTCACCAACGGCCAATAAAACTATCCAAAGTAAAACCGTCCCTGATTTTGAAGAAGCGGCCAACACGCGCACTCATACCAGTCATGCTGATTTTAGTGCTGGAACCTTATTCAACAAGATTCAAGTGAACAATGGCCTGATTGCGCTGAAGCCATCGGGAATGTCGCCCAATTGGACGCTCCGCCCAGGAAATGATTGGGATGTCCCTCCTCCGGCAATCAAACCCAACGCAGCATTTTCAGACCTGGATGGTGACGGCGATCTGGATATGATGGTGGTCACTAACCAAGTGATGTACGGCTACCGCAACATCGGGACTGACAATGCACACAACTGGCAGGCAGAGGCGAGCTGGGGAATCGATGGTGCGACATTGGGATGGAGTAACGGTGATCGTACGGTTGTATTGGGCGACGTCGACGGCGATGGGGATGCCGATTTATTCATGGCACATTACAACGATCCCGTGCAGGCGTTTGAAAACCAATCAACAGCTGATTCTAATGGGCCGGTGTGGGTAGCGAGGCCGGGCTGGAATCTGGCTGCAGGACAGTTATCAACACGTCGCTTCACGTTAGGCATGGCCGATCTGGATGGGACTAACGTCACCAAGGTAGCTGGCAGTGTTAAAGCGCTGGAAATCGTTGTCGGCGGCGAGAATGGCGTTGGCCAGACACAGGCGATGGAGGTCTATCGTTTTGATGACGATCAGTTGGATGGGGCGAAATGGGTGCGGGTAGGCACTTGGGATCCGCCAGGTATCTACACCATCTCGGGTCGTGCCGCGATCGGGGATCTGAATAATAACGGCTCGCCAGATATGACCGTTGGTTGGGCCAACGAAACCAATCTCCAGTTAATTACCAATAACAATACATCTTATCCCAGTACGCCTAACAACTGGACAAACAATGGTTTGACCGGGATCGCAACTGGAACCGCGGGCTTCGATTATCCAACGCTGGTTGATATAGATAGCGATGGCGACTTGGACCTGTTTCTCGGGAATTCTGATGCAGGCCCACCAGCTAGGCCGATTATAGGGTACGAAAATACCGGCACCAGTTACCCAACCTCCGGCACCTATATCTCTGCTGTTATTGATACGGGTACCAAGAATGGTGGTTATCAAACGCTAACTTACACAGCCATCAAACCTGGCGCGGTTGGCGAGACCGGGCTCCAGGTTGATGTGCGTGCGGGACATACTCCAACGCCTGATTCAAGTTGGACTGCTTGGGCTGATGGTTTGAATATCCAGGATCAAGGCAGTATCAGCTTCCTGGGTCCGCGTCGTTACTTTCAATATAGAGTGGGCATGTCGAGCGCGGTTGCATCACTCACGCCCAAATTGATGGACCTGACGGTTAACTTTATTGCGTATCCGTTGCTGGCTAATACAGCAACCTATCATGATGTAATTCGCCTGGCCCATGATCCCAATACTGCGCGCACCGTGACTTGGAATGAAGGTACGCCGAATCATCTCCGTGCCTTCACTAGCACTACCTCGCAGAATGATACCGGCCACAATGCGATCTTTCCCGCGATTGGGAATTTGAATAATGACCCAAAACTTGACCTGATGGTGGGTGATAGCGGCGGTAATATGACCACTAGCCCTGGTTTTGTTAATGACGGAATTGGTGTTAATCAATGGACCTGGGTTGATAGCTGGAAGGTGCCATTCGAAGGCACTAACGCAGCGCCAGCATTGGGTGATTTGGATCACGACGGTGATCTGGATTTATTGATAGGTAATTGGGAATCCAATGTATTGAGCGCGTTTCGCAATGATGGTGCGGTGAACGCATATGGCGAGATCACTGCAACAGCCCCTATTTGGCAGGCTGCGCCTGCTAGCTGGGGAATCACGCATACAGATGGCACAGCTGTACGCCCTAATGCGGCACTTGCCGATCTTGATTTGGACGGTGACCTCGACATGATGGTGGGTCAGCGATCAGGGACTCAAAATATAATCTATGCCTATGAGAACAAGCGAGCATTAGATGCCTTGCCCGGAGTTGGTCCTACCTGGGTACGAAATCCCAATTGGGATGTGGTCATTGGTGCAAGTATTTTTGATCGTATTGCCGCACTGAATGACATCGACGGCGATGGGGATTTTGATTTGGTCGTTGCCGGGGCGATCAATGCTGAGCTTACCCGACTCTTTTGGAATGTGGGTACACCCAAAAAACCGAAGTGGCAATGGAATGGTGGTACTGCGTTGGCCGAGGTGCCCCCATCGTTGACTAATCCATCTCATATTCGTTTTATGGACTTCGATGATGATGGTGATGACGATGCGGTGATTGGTTACAACGGCAACCTGGCTGTGCGTTATATGACGGGTGTGACCAAGTATCGTGCCTCTGGCAGTTTTACATCTGATGTGCTGGATTTCGGTAATGCCATCTATACAACCTTAAATTACACGTCGGTGACGCGTGGTGGCACGCTCAAAGTGTTTGTAAGAGGCGGTAACACACCAAAACCGGATTTGACGTGGAGTAACAGTAACACGTGGACGGAAATGGTGGGCGCGCCACCTGTAAGCCTAGCCGCGTTCAATGGTTATCGATATCTACAATACAAAGTCGATATGACAGCGGGGACATTAAACGAATCGACGCCTGAGCTGCGGGATATCACTTTTAATTATACAACGCTGCCGTCACCAGTCTCATTGATCAGCTCACGCTTTGATACGGCTGTTGCTGGTAATTATGTCTTGTCGCTGGCCTGGAATCAGACGCTGGTGGCGGGATCTGATGTGCGTTTGCAGTTGCGGACTTCACCGGATGGCAGCACTTGGAGTGGTTGGGCAGGGCCAGATGGCACCAGCACTACTTATTGGAACTCGGTGAATACCTATGGTGGGGGTTGTACTGGGACGACAGCAGTAAGCTGTTCCAATATGGCGAACATTTTTAAGGATGGTGCGGGTGACCGTTGGTTCCAATATAAGGTGACCTTGGTGGCAAATGGCACAACGGCGCCGACCTTATCATCAGTCAATATTAATTACGCCTCAACCCTGCCACCTGGCATCTCGCTTAGCAAGACATCTGGCCTGAGTACGTCGGAAGCCCCGCTGTCTGACAGCTTTACCGTGGTGTTGGATAGCCAGCCAGCAGCAGATGTGACGATCACTATTTCCAGTAATAAATCTGCTGAGGCTACTCCGAGCCCAAGTACACTCACCTTCAGGCCTGCATCGGCACCCATGTGGAATGTGCCGCAACTGGTGACGATCAATGGGCAGGATGATTTTAAGGATGATGGGAACCAGGCGTTCATCATTTCTGTTGATCCATCGAGTCTTGGCGATGCTGCTTATAATGCATTGGCCACAAAGACGATCACTGGCACCAACCTTGATAATGATACCGCAGGTGTCACGATCAGCCAGGGAACTGGTTTGACCGTTGCCGAGGCAGGGCCAAGTTCGGATATATTTAGTATCGTGCTTACCAGCGAGCCTAGCAGTAATGTGACGGTTTCGTTTGCCAGCTCGGACACCACCGAGGCGACCATTGCCACATCAAGTGTGACATTCACCCCAACGCTGGGTGACTGGAATACGCCAAGACTGCTTACCGTGCAAGGCGTGAATGACAATATTGATGATGGCAATATTCTCCTGAATATTATTACATCGGTAGCGGTGAGTGCTGATCCGCAATACAACGGTATGGTTGTTGCCGATGTTAATGTTACCAACATCAATGATGATACTGCGGCCATTATCCTTAGTCCTCTGTCGGGAAATGTGACGACTGAGGCGGGTGGCACGGTTACCTTCACGGCCGTACTTGGCAGTGAGCCCTTATACCCTGTGACTATTCCATTGAGCAGTAGTAATCCGATGGAGGGTAATGTCACACCATTGAACTTATTGTTTGATAGTAGTAATTGGAATCAGCCAAAAACGGTCACGATAACGGGGTGGGATGACAACGTAGTCGATGGCAATATCGGCTACACAGTGTTTGTGCATAATTCCTCTAGCTCCGATCCTGCTTATCATGGGAAGACGTTTTCTAATATATATTTGACCAATAATGATGATGAAGTCGCATCCATCATCGTGAAGCCGGCCACGGGTTTATGGACATCGGAAAATCTGGATAGCGCAACTTTTCAGGTTGTCTTGGGAAGTAATCCAACCTATCCGGTCACCTTGTCGATTACCAGTAATGACGCCTCTGAGGGTCTGCCAACAACCTCCACTTTGTCCTTTACCGGGAGCGACTGGTGGTTGCCGAAAACAGTCACGGTCAATGGCGTGGATGATGGAAGTAATGATGGAGATATTCCCTATACTATTTCGGTCGCACCGTTAAGTACAGGTGATCCTGCATACATGGCGCTGGCCCCGGTGCCTGTCAGTCTAACGAATAGTGACAATGATGACGCCTTGGTTGAAGGTAATGCCTTTGTGCAAACTGATTGGCGAGTGGGAACGCCAAGCAATTCTGCAACATGCACAGGTGCCAATGGTATCTGGACAGGAGCTGAGTGTACGGCGGCGAGCCCAAATAATCAGGGTGGTTGGCAGGCATACTCCAGTCGTTCATTTGGTGTGGAGATTTTTAATGGAGGGGCAGATTTAAGGTCGCTGATCACTGACAAGACACTTCATCTGACCAGCAACGGCGACTTTGCAATCGCAGAGTCAGTCAAGCGTTTCACTTCGAATAGCGACTTTAAAGCTGCAGGCGCGAGTTATAGCAATACCCAAACGAATAATGGCGCATTAGCGATTTCACCGGCCACGATCTCCGCCACATGGACAGCAAAATCGTTGTGGAATTATGACGTAGGGTTTGCTGCACCCAGCCCGGCCCTGGCCGACCTGGATGGCGATGGCGACCTCGATATGATGGTGGGTGATAGCGATGGCGATATCGAAGGCTTTCGCAATATCGGCACCGATGGGATGCATGAGTGGCAGAACGAGCCAGGCTGGAAGATATCACGCGTCTTGTTGAATTATCCCTATAGCGCGATGCCGACCCTTGCCGACGTGGATGGCGATGGCGATGCCGATCTGTTGGTCGGATTCGGTGATGGTGCGGTTGATGGCATCAGAGGCTTTGAAAACCAAGGCAGTAAATTCGCCCCGGTATGGGTGGAGATTGCCGCCTGGAAAATGACGGGCAATGCGATTATGCGCCCCACATTTGCTAATTTGAATGGCGCGGGACCGATTGACGTATTAGTTGGTCATAGCCATACCAGTGGCCAGATTGATACCTATACATTTGACGTGACCAATTTGCCCGCTACGCCTTGGGAACCACAACTTACCTGGGCCCCGCCAGATGGTTTGCAGAGTGGTCCACGTGTAGCGGTGGGTGATTTTAATGGTGCCGCAGGCGGTGATGGTGACCCGGATCTGTTGGTGGGTTGGTATAATACTGTCAATCTAAAAATTATCACTAATACCAATACAGGCTTGCCGAGTACGCCAGCATGGTCAGCAGCGTCTGATGGTCCTGTGATGTCTAATGGTCTGCAGTTTGATCTGCCCACATTGGCTGATTTGGATAGCGATGGCGATCTGGATTTGTTGGTCGGCGCCACAGGTACACAGATTATTACTGGATTTGAAAATACAGGGACCACCTATAGCACCTTGGGTGGGAACTATACCTCGCCCGTGATTGATGCAGGAACCCATGATGGCTTCAGTAAGCTACGGTTTACTGCAATCAAACCCACAGGTACGGATGTCACGATTGACCTGCGTGCAGCCACTGCTAGTGATTTTTCGGCTGGATCGACCGGATGGATCATTGGTGTTGCCAATAATGCGGACTTGTCAGCACTGTTGGGGAATCGCCGTTATGTGCAATATCGCGTTAATTTAACGACAACGGTACCTGCACTAACACCATTACTGACAGATCTCGAAATCAGTTATGTCAAATATCCCTGGGGGGACAATGTTGTTGCGGTTCAGGACTCCTTGACACTCAAGGGTAGTCATTCAATTGCTTGGACAGCTGAGCCTGCCTGGAATAGCGATGTATCAAGTGGTGCCCCAGCCAGTGATGGCAATAACGGTAGTCCAGCACCTGCGCTGGGTGACCTTGATGGTGATGGCGATCTTGATATGGTGCGTGGCGATGCGTGGTCCATCAAGCTCGGTGTGTACCGCAATGATGGCAACAACAACTGGGTCTATGTACCTGCGTGGGATATTCCATGCTGCACCGGGACAAACTCAACTCGCCCCGAGTTGGTGGACATGGACGCCGATGGCGATCTGGATGTGATGCTGGCCCAGCCCAGCTCTACCATCTGGGCCTATGAAAACATAGGCGATGCCACTAATCCGGTCTGGCAAACCAGTCCTGTAATCTATGACAATCGCAAGATTGCCTGGGAAATCATTAAAGGAGGTTCCAATATCGGCGGGATGGGGTTGGCCGATCTGGATAATGATGGTGACCTTGATGCATTGATTGGTGAGCGTGTGGGTTGGAACTCCACTGTTTATGGCTTTGAAAATATTGGCACATCACGTTTCCCTGCCTGGAAACGTAAGACCAGTTGGGATTTGTTGCAAGCTGCATGTGGTGGTTGTGGCTGGTGGGGTGTCGCTCCAAGTTTTGGTGACCTGGATGGAGATGGTGACTTTGACTTGGTTCTCGCACCCGAAGGGGGAGATAGGAAGCCCTACGCCTATGAGAACGTCGGTACGGTCTATAACCCAGTGTGGGCTCGCCGCGATGCATGGGCACCGGTGTTTACCGATACACGCGCCCATTACGAATTTGCCGATCTCGATTCAGACGGTGACCTAGACTTGTTGCACGGTACCAGCGCTGTTCAGATACAGGGTTATCGCAATACGGGTGTGCACACATATGTCGCAGATGGCAAATATGTATCTGACGTGATCGACATTGGCCCTCACCTTGGCTTTAACTCACTCGACTACACTGCCAATCAGCGTACCGGTACTACTCTGACCGTAGAGGTGCGTGCGGGCAATGTCGTCGATACCAGTGATGCTAGCTGGACTGGTTGGACATTGGTCACGACCAGCACAGGATTTGATATCAGTGCTTTTAATACCAAACGCTATGTACAGTATCGGGTGTCGATGTGGGCGAATGGAGCGCGTACTCTGGCGCCAAGCTTCTACGATATAACTTTCCATTACACTGGTGGGGTCTTGGAAGCAGATCTGATTTCGAGTTCATACAATACAGGCAATGCTGCCAGTGCAATTACCGAGTTGTCGTGGGTAGAAAACCTGGCGGTAAATACCGATGTGCGTTTGCAATTGCGCACAGCCGCAGATAATGGTGGCAAGCCTGGTGTATGGTCACCTTGGACTGGGCCTGATGGTAGTGAAGGTAGTTATTGGAATTCGAGTGGTACCCATGCGGGTGGGTGTACTGGAGTTGGTACGATCACTTGTACGTTGTTGCCAGCAAATTTACGCAATGGTGTGGCTAACCAATGGCTGCAGTATAAAGTGATATTGGTGACAACAGGCGCAACCCAGCCAGTTGTTTCGGATGTGCTGGTGCGTTATGAAAATACAACTGCGGCGGCGACCAAAGTTGTGCTGAGTACCACAACGCTCAATACCACTGAAAATCCGGCGGTTACACCATCTGCAACATTTACGGTTGCATTGAATGCAGCGCCGGCTTCGCCAGTGACCATGTACTTCTCGAGTGGAGATTTGACAGAAGGTACGGTGTCACCGTCCAGTTTGACCTTTAGTGCGGGGGATATTGGACCTAAACTCGTCACAGTGACGTCAGTTAATGACACCGTGCGTGACTTGGATGTGGTCTATACCGTTTATACATCTGCGACGGTGAGCGCCGATCTTAATTACGATAATCTGTCAGTTGCCGATGTGACAGTGACCAACATTGATGATGACCTTGCCGCAGGCGGTGTGATTGTATCGCCGGTTTCAGGGCTGACTGTTTCAGAGGCAGGAAATACAGCCACTTTCTCCATTACCCTGACGAGTGCTCCCGCTTCACCAGTATCGATTACTGTAGCCAGTAGCGATGAAACAGAAGGGAAGGCCACACCAAGCATTCTGAACTTAACCAACTTGAACTGGAATAATGCTGTCGCGAATACTGTGACCATTACAGGGCAGGATGATGTTGCATTCGACCAAACCATTAGTTACAGCATAGTCACGAGTATTACATCGAGTTTGGATCCAAATTATAATGGTTTGAATGTGCCCGATGTCAGTGTAACAACGACTGACAATGAAGTGGTAGGTGTTAATCTTACCCCTGACTTGCCAGCCGCCAGCTTTCCAAATTGGCAATATACCACCAGTGAAAAGGGTGGTTTTAGCACCTTCTCATTGACGCTTAAGAGCAAGCCATCTGCAGATGTGACGCTATATCTGCGCATAGATGATGCGAGTGAGGCAAGTATTTTTCCATTCTTTGGCATGCCTTACATATTTACGCCAACCGACTGGAATGTGCCTCAATTTGTGATAGTGACCGGTATGGATGATACGTTGGTTGATGGTAATGTGGTCTTCCATGTAGTGGTAGATAGAATGGAAAGTGCGGATGCCAATTTCCATAACCCCACTGGCCTAGGCCTACAGAAATTCGCTTTCACAAATATTGATGACGATCTGGTCGATATGTGGCGGACAGCGGGCCTTAATCTGGTGACCACCGAAGATGGTGGTGAGGCCTTCTTTGAGGTGTTCGTGGGTATTCGGCCGACAGCGGACGTCATCATCCCCATGATTAGTAGCAAACCAGAAGAAGGTTATGTTGAGTCGCAATTGGTCATTCGTCCCACCGACGATATGAATCGCGGTAAACAGGTGCGTGTTGTAGGTGTGGATGATGGTGTGGTCGATGGTGATCAAACCTATCAAATCAGTTTTGGCACGGCGATTAGTCAGGATCCAAATTTTGGTGGAAAAACCTTCGCCAAAATGACGCCGGTCACGATTACCAATCGCAGTCGTAATCAGCACGCTGTGGATCTGTCACATGGCGGTGCATTTGCTGGACGAGCGACTGCACTGGCGGATGTCAATCATGATGGTTTTGCGGATCTATTGGTTGGCGCGCCTGGATTTGATGGTGCGTTTACAGATACAGGGCGCTTGATGCTATTTATGGGAAGCGCCCGGGGTATTGGAAGTATCCCTGTTTGGTCTGTTGATGGTGACGTGAGTGGGGCGAGGTTGGGTCAAGCTGTGGCCAATGCCGGTGATGTGAATGGGGATGGTATTGCAGACATCATTGTGGGGGCTCCGGGTTCTGGTGTTGGTGGTCGGGCATATGTGTATTACGGTAATGCCAGTACGTATTTCAATGTAACACCCGCTGTATTGGAGTTAGGACAGGTTAGTGGTAATTTTGGATTCTCGGTAGCGAGAGCTGGTCTCGTTAATAACGATAGCTATTCCGATGTCATCGTTGGCGCGCCAGGCGCAGATAAGGCATTGGTGTATCAAGGTTCTGTTGCGGGTGTCATTACCACCGCAGCTCAAACACTGACCGGAGATCAATTAGGTTCTCAATTTGGTGTGTTGGTCAGCGGCGGCGGTGATATTGATAACAATGGTTTTGATGATGTGCTGGTTGGCGCTGATTTATATGACAACGGCGAGGCCGATGAGGGGCGTCTCTATGCCTATATGGGTGCCAGTGGCGGGATTAGTGCGACCCATGCCTGGTACATAGAAAGTAACCAAGTGAATGCACGTATGGGGCGTGGTGCAGCAATCGTGGGTGATATGAATGGCGACAATTATGATGATGTTATAGCCGGGGCATGGGCCTATGATGGTGGTAGCACGGATGAAGGACGTATCTATGTGCTATATGGTCCAATCTCAGGGCCAGTTGCAAGCCCTGCGCTGACGATCGAGAAAAATCTGGCCGATCATTATTTGGGCTTCTCAATTGCTGTAGCGGGTGATGTCAATCGTGATGGTTACGCTGATGCCATTATTGGTGGTGCCAATGGTTATACGGCTGGGGGCGTTAATGCTGGTCGTGCATATGTCTATTATGGTTCAGATACCGGCATCGTAACTGCCGAAGGCTTGACCTTCACTAGTACCGATAATACTGCGCGCATGGGGGTATCGGTCGCAGGTGGTGCGGATGTGGATAACGATGGTTACGATGACACTGCCGTCGGTGCGGATTTGTGGGATAACGGCGCTTTTGTGGATGCAGGACGTGCTTATGTGTATCTATCTCCGCGGCAGACTGCAGGTGTAGTCCTGTCGCCGGCCAATACCTTGCTCGAAGTGAGTGAGAGCATGGGCTATTCATCTTTCTCGGTGGCGTTAACCTCAGCGCCTTCGGCAGATGTCTATATTGAGCTGATTGTTGGAGATGTCAGTGAGGCGAGTCTGAGCACCTCGCACATGCTGATCTTTAATCCCTTGAACTGGAACGTGCCGCAGACGGTGATTGTCGCCGGCGTTGATGACGCGATTGATGATGGTGATGTTTATTTCGATATCATTACGCTGATTCGTAGTGCGGACGCGAATTATAATGGGATCAACGTGCCAGACGTGAGTTTCGTCAATCGTAATAACGATATTACCGTCTCAGCGACAGTAAGTGATGCCTCGATGGGCGAACACCTCGTCAATATTGGACAAGTAACCTTTACACGTACCGGACCGACGACCAACGCTCTATTGGTGCCATATACCTATGGTGGTACAGCGACCTTGGGTGTCGATTACACTGCACCAGCTTCGCCGATCACTATACCGGCTGGTCAAAGCAGTGTAACGATGAACCTTGTGCCAGTGGATGATTCAATCGCGGAATCTGGCGAGACCGTTTTGGTGAATATCGATTATTCATATAACTATATCAGTGGCAGTAATGCCTCCTTGACGATAGTTGATAATGATGCGGCTGGGGTTACGGTATCACCTTTGACCGGACTTAAAACCAACGAGGCTGGTGGTAGTGCCAGTTTTGATGTGGTCTTGAATACACAGCCGTCGGATACGGTGAATATCGCTGTCTCTAGCCTGGATGCTACTGAGGGCTTGCCAAGTACGAATCTGCTGAGTTTTACAACAGCCAACTGGAATACACCTCAACGTGTGACGGTCGTTGGGCAGGATGATCTGCTGTCAGATAATAATGTTGATTATGTCATTCAACTCACGGCTAGCAGTGCTGGTGATTCAAATTACAATGGCATTGGCGTCAGTAATGTCACTCTCACGAACTTGGATAACGAAAACATTGCAAATGTTTATGTGATGGCGCCTCAGGCGACTGTATCCGAGGCTTCAGGAACAGGTAGCTTTGTGGTGACACGTTCAGCGCCAAGCAGCCAGCCGTTATTGGTCAAATATGCTGTGAGTGGCACTGCGGCCAGTATCACCGATTATTCGGCTATTGGTAGTAGTGTTGTGATCCCGGCGAATAGCGCGAGTGTCACGATTCCGATTCACCCGGTCAATGATTCGCTAAACGAAGGTGATGAGACGATTAGCCTGAACTTGTTGAGTGATGCTGCGTATATCGTCGCCAAACCATCGGGCGCAACAGTGACGATTAATGACGACGACTCACCGACTCTGCCAGATGTTAATTTTGGTCCTGATCAGGTGATAGCGGAGGGATCAACGGTTACTGTGCATGTAGGTTTGAGTCGCCCGGCCTTGGTCTATCCAGTCACTATCAATTATGGTGTCTCGTACGTGGGAGCGACTACTGCGGATCATTCTCCAATCAGTGGCGTGTTGCAGATTAACTCTGGGACTACGGGCACCATTACATTTACGACGACAGCAGCAGATGGGCCGGATGACAACGAGAAGATCATTCTCACTCTTGGTGCGATTACCAATGCAGTAGCGGGTGGTCGGAATGTACATGCCGTGACGATAAGTGAGGCCAATTTTGCACCAGAAGTTGAAATGATGTCGTCACAGTTAGGGGTCGACACGCTCAAGGTTGTCAAAGCCAATGGTAATGTTGTCGTGACCGCAACAGCGACGGATCCCAATGGTCATAGTATGAACTACGTATGGAATGGTGGTTCATTGGTGGATATCAATGATGCGCTTGTGAATACCTTTGTCTTTGATCCAACTCAGGTTGCTGCCGGTTTCTATAAGATTCGTTTGACGGTCGATGATGGCCAAATACCGCTGGGTGAAACGAAGATTGATCTGTTGCTGGAGGTGTTGTCGCTGGCACCAAGTCTATCCAGTTCATTGGATAGCGATAATGACGGCATAGCCGATAATGCAGAGTCCATTATTGATACGGATAATGATGGTGTGCCTGATTATCTCGATAGCAATAAGCTCAAAGCTCACGAGCTGCAGCAGTTCTACCAAACACCTGATAGCTACATTATGCGCACTGAAGTGGGGATGAGTTTGCGCCTGGGTGATGTTGCCTTTGCCGCGGGTGCCGATGGTGCTGAAATCTCCCTGGCTGATATTGAGAACTATGGTAATGGCTCGGGCGGCCCTGAGAATCCAAACCATGTCGTTGATACGACCAGTAATGGTGGAGGCTACTTTGACTTCGAGATCCACAATCTGGCCTATGCCGGCCAAACGGTCGCGATCACGATCCCGCAACAGGCGGCGATTCCTCAAAATGCCTCCTATCGTAAGTACGTGACCGGTGCAGGTTGGCAAGCCTTTGTGGAAGATGCCTTTAATACCGTATCGTCGGCAGCAGGTGAGCCAGGTAATTGTCCATTGCCAGGGGACGCAGCGTATACCGCCGGTCTGACCGCAGGGCATTACTGTATCCAACTGGTGATTCAAGACGGTGGCCCTAATGACCATGACGGTGTTGCCAATCGCGTGATCGAAGACCCGGCGCAGATTGGTAGCTCGGCTGTTACTAGCGTGACGCCTCCTGTCAGCGGTGGCGGCGATGGCGGTAGTAATGCGCCTGTTTCAGGCGGTAGCGATGGTGGTGGCAGTGGCGGTGGTTCCTCCGACCCCCTGTGGTTGCTGCTGACTATGGTTGCACTGTGGCGTGCCTGGTATGGCCAGCAATCTCGACTCAAATTCCGCCGCTAACTGCGGCGGATTTGGTCTCAGCCCCAGGATCGCTTAAAATAGTGCGCTTTCCGTGCTGACTCGCTGGAGTAACGTATGAAGTGCACCATTTATCGCAGTAACAAAAAAGATATGACCTACCTCTACCTGCCGCAGCACGAAGACGCCGAGCAGGCCATGAGTCAGGTGCCAGAGGCGCTGCTGAAGTTGATCCGGCCGCTGGAGCAGGTGATGGAGCTGGAGCTCACCCCCGAGCGCAAGCTGGCGCAGGAGGATACGGCCATGGTCCTGCAGCAGCTTAAAGACCAAGGCTGGTTTCTGCAGATGCCGAAAGAAGATAATCCTGCCTACAACGCCTGATCCCACAAACGCCCTTCACCGGGCGTTTTTCTTTTATCCTTTTGATAATTTTCCACCTGTGCTTGTCGCGGGCGTTCTATTGCGCTCATAATATATGAACCGTATATAAAACATATATCGAGGTGGGTATGGGGATCGTCAAAATTCCCGATGAACTGCACGAAGATCTGCGCCAGGCCAGCAAGGCGATGGCGCGTTCGATCAACGCCCAGGCCGAACATTGGCTGCGCATCGGCATGTTGGCCGAGCTGAATCCGGGGCTGACTTATGCCGAGCTGAGCCGCCATCTGTTGCTCAATCAGGGGCAAGACCTGCAAGGAATGGCCCGTGCCAGCGGTCAATCTTAAAACGCCGGCAGAGCTGGCCTTGATGCGTGCCTCGGGTAAGGCGTTGGTCGAGGTGTTTGCGATGTTGGACGACTACATCGCCCCGGGTGTGAGCACCATGCAAATCAACGATCGTGTTGAAGACTTCATCGTCAACACGCTCAAGGCACGGCCGGCGAGCAAGGGGCAATACGACTATCCCTACGCACTAAATACATCGATCAACGATGTGGTCTGTCACGGTATGCCCAAGGCCAGTGAAAAACTGCGCAGCGGCATGATCGTCAATGTCGACATCACCTTGGAGCAGGGCGGGTATATTGCCGACTCGAGCAAGATGTACCTGATCGGTGACGTGTCGCCTGAGGCGCGACGCCTGGTCGATACCTGTTATCAGGCACTCTGGAAAGGTATTCGCGCCGTGAAGCCCGGTGGCCGCTTGGGCGATGTCGGTCATGCCATTCAAACCCATGCCGAGGCGGCCGGTTACAGCGTAGTGCGTGAATACTGCGGTCATGGCATCGGTCAGCGAATGCATGAAGAGCCACAGGTGATGCACTATGGCCTCGCCAACAGCGGCATCCTGTTAAAGCCCGGCATGGTCTTCACCATCGAGCCAATGATCAACCAGGGGGATCACCGTACGCGTACCCAAAAGGATGGCTGGACCGTCGTCACCCGTGATCACAAATTGTCTGCGCAGTGGGAACATACCGTCGCGATCACCGAAAACGGGGTCGAGGTGTTGACGCTGCGTGATGAAGAGCGCTGTGGGTGAGTGGGTAAGCGTTCGGGATTTATTGTCTCCAAGATCAACTCCAATCTTTTTTCGATATCTTCTTGCCGTAGTTTATCCGTCCTGGCGATGCCTGCATCAGCCAGTACACTATCCCATTGGTTGTATTCGCGTGGGTTGGCCGCGCTGCGCGAACATGCAGGTTAATGCTTGAACTACAACACGCTGTCCGTGCGTGCCGCCATAATGAAATCACTGCGATGCAGGCCCTTGATCTTGTGTGTCCACCAGCGCACGGTCACCTTGCCCCATTGCGTCAGCAGGTCAGGGTGATGGCCCACCGATTCCGCCAGTTCACCCACGCGGTTGGTAAAGTCCAAGGCCTCGGTAAAGTTTTTAAACGTAAAACGGCGTTCCAATTGCAACACGCCATCCAATTCCACCACCTGCCAGCCAGCGACGTGTGGCAGGTATTCAGCAATCTGTTCGCTGGTTAGTCTTTCCGCGTCCGGGCGACATGCCTCGCACGGTTGGTCTTTCAGTTGAGTCATGGGTATTGATTGCTCTCTATGGGGTGGTCGGTCTGGCTATTCCAAGCGCTCATTTCTAAGCGCCAGAGGTATAGGTTCGGGTAAGCTCCACCACATCCACTCTATAGTTGCTGTACCATCTTTCCTGCCCCAGTTTTTGGGCGATTAAGTGTTCGGTATCGTTCTTCCAGCGTTGTATGTGCTCAAGTGTTGGCCAGTAGGAGATAGATATTTCACGATCACCCTCGGTCACTGAATTGAACTCGGTGCAGCCATACCGCTCCGTGGCGAGTTGGCGCATGCGTTTGGCGGTGTGGGCATATTTGTCATCGGGGTGTTTGATTTTGGCGGTGAATATGACGGCATACATGGGGTTGATCAATCTCGGTTGTTTTGAATGAGTATCTTCTCATACACAATAAAAGCGATTTCATTTTTGGTCATTTCGCCACATCGTGTAAATCCAGTAGATTCATACAGTCGTTGAGCATCCTGCATTGGAACTTGGGTCCACAGGATTATTTTGTTTGCGCCTGTATTGGATGCATGCGCTACAGCAGTTTCCACGAGTGAGCGCCCGAGGCCATGCCGGCGAAATGTTGGCGAAACTGCCAAGAGGTGCAGTTCGCATTCATGCTCTTTTGCTCTGGCTGCGGCAGGCGATGTCCACGGGACAACGATGACCATGCCGGCAAGACGATTATCAAAGGTCGTTTCTTTGGCCGCGAAGAGAACGCCTCTGGCCTTCAAGTTTGTGGGTGCAAAAATGGTTTGTGCGATTTCTGCAGTCGTAAATCCTGCTTGCACATATACCTCGGATAATAAGTTGAAAATCTCATGATCAGAGACTTCCATGCTTTCTAATCTGGCGATATGAAATTTCATCTGATATTAACCGCTGTGAGTGGCGAACCGATCCCGTATTCGGATAAACGATGAGTATGTTATAGCAACGCCCAAAAGCCTAGTGTCAGCCGTTCAATTGAAAGCGGATCGGGACCAGTACTTCGCCAGCAACGGCGATGCCGTTTTCGGTGGCGGGCATGAAACGCCATTGTTCGACGGTGCGGATGGCCTCGTTGTCGAGCACATTAAAGCCTGAGGATTGCGCGAGGCTGATGTCGATGGCCCGGCCATGTTCATCGACGAGGACCTTGAGTTGAACCACCCCTTGCATGCCGCGCATACGGGCGGCGCGTGGGTAGCGAGGCTCCGGGTTGTTGAGGCTGGCGATGTGCGTGGGTGGGATGTAGTGTTTAGTTGCCGGTGTGGCTTTGTGTTCGCTGACGAGTTGCGGTTCGCGTGTCACTGCGGCGAGTGTCTGTGGTTCGATGGGGGCTTGGCTTGAAACATCTTCAAGCGGCGAGTTTTCAAATGCGCTGTCGTCGACTGCGCGGGTGATGACAGGTTCAGCCACAGGTGTTGCAGCGAGCGGCGCGGGTGTGATTGGTTGAGGCGGCTTGGGTGTCGCAATATTGCGTGTGGGCGCGGGTGCCGGTGTTGGTAATGGCTGTGTTGTGTTGGGACGCACACTGGTATCTGGTTTGGGCGGTGCGATGATGAGCGATGCCTGCAGTGGGCGAGGACTGCTGAGGATCTGTTCGGTGCTGGCTGAGCGATCGATGAAAAAGCCGGCAACGGCAATGTGCAGGATCACGGCGGCGGTAAACGCATAGCCCAGGCCGCGTTGCGTTCGACGCCGCAGGTACAGACTTACTTCGTCGGCAAGGACTGCGCTAACCATGTGCGTAATACCTCTTCGTTCAACAAACCACTGATGCCGATGCGGCGACCGTCGCGATCATAGAGATAGGTGCGAGGCAGTTCGCCATACCACGTCGGATCAATCTCGTAGCGTAGGCGCTGGCTGGTGGTGTGGTCGAATTGCCAGTGTCTGAGATGCGTCAGTTGTTTTTCGGTCAATACCTGTTCAACCTCGGCGCGATACTGCGGCGCATCGGTGGCGATCATCACCAGTTGCAGTTGTGGATATTCGGCGCTGAGTTGTTGCCAGAGCCCCATTTCCTTGTAACAGCTGTTGCAGTCGACCGACCACAGACTGACGATCTGGATATCACCTGCAGCAGTGCTGCGTATCTGTTGCATGCTGCCGGCGCTGAAACTGTTGACGTCCAGCGCCGCTGCCAGTGGACTGAAACATATGCTGGCACACAACATGAGGTGGACGATGAGTCGCTTCATGGCAGTGCAATCAAGCGGTAGCCATCGGCCTGGGTCTGCCATGAGGCGTAGATGGCATCGCCGTGTTTGATCAATAACGGATGGTCTGATTCAGCGCTGGTACTGGCGATACTCTGCGCGGCCAACCAGCTCGCGCCATTATCGTCTGAGCGTTGCATCATCAACTGTGTGTCACTACCGTTAAACGCCTTCCACACCAACCAGACCTTGCCTTGATGTTGGAGTACGGCGGGATGGGTGAGTTGGCTGTCGTCGGTGTTGAGGCGACGCAGGCCGTGTTGGGTCTTGCCGCCGTCATCGGTGTAGGCGTAGTAGATGCCGGGGATGTCGTTGGCGTGATTGAACCATGTCATGTGCATGCGTTGTTGTGCATCGTCGATGCTGAGGCTGGGGCCGTGATGTGGGCAGCCTTCCACGTTCCAGTTCTCGAAGGTGACGCGATAGGTGTTGAGTGTGTGGTTGAGGCTCAACAGGGCATGATCGCGGCTGACGGTGTTGTTCTGGTTTTGATAGATGTGACGCCAAAAGTAGACTGGGTCTTCGCCATTCAAATCGGCGGCGATACGGCAGCACTGGCAGGTGTTGTCGGCGAGTTTCTGATCAGCCTCAAAGCTCTGGCCGCGATCAACAGAGCGCGCGTAATACAGCGCTGAACCGGCGTAGGCGGTGCCTGCCTGTTTGGCGGCGACAAAGTCGCGGCCGTCGAGCCAGCTCAGATGGATCTGTTGTTTGTCATCGAGCAGCATCGATACAAAACGATGGCTGATCTCTTGTTCGTCGTCATTGACGATGTACGGTTCGCTGAAGCTCTTGCCTAGATCGGCAGAGCGGCTGAAGCGGATGTGACCGGTAAAGCGTGTCGGCAGTTTTTGCGTATAGGCGACGAAGATATGGCCTTGATCATCGACCGCGATCTTGGGACGCGCCTCGCCGTTGGTGTGGATCTGCTGCGGTGTTTGATTGACCTGCACCGGTGCCGAGAAGTGCTTGCCGAGGTCGTCAGAGTAATTGACGTACACGTGCTCGCCGTGCGCCCAGGCCAGCCACAGCCGACCAGTGTGATCGATGTACGGTGTGGGGGTGGCGGCAGTAGCGACTGAGGGTGGGCCCTCAAGCTTGGTCGCGTGTGCGTGGGGGGCTTGCGCCATGCCGACGAGCGGCATGACGCAGGCGATCAGTGGGATCAGATTGAATGCACGCCGCGCGTTTACCATTGGTAGCTGGCTCCGGCATACACGGTGCGTGGCAGGCCAGGGGCGTATTCTTCGCCGCCGAACTGGCTATAGCCTGCGCCGGTGGCGTAACGCTCGTCGGTGATGTTCTCAACGCGGGCGAATAGTTCCAGTTGGGTGTTGAGCATGTAATTGGCGCGCAGGTGCAGCAGGTCGTGGCCGTCATACTGATGGGTGTTTTCATCATCCAGCCAATATTTGCCGAGGTGACTCCAGTTCAATTCAACGCGACCGCCGTTGAGTGCGGGGGCACGCCAGGCCAGGCGCACATCGCCGATTTGGCGCGGTGCGGAGCTGATCTCGTTGCCGGCGTAATCCAGGCCGGTGCGTGGACTCCATTGCTCGTAGGTGTGTTTGGCGTAGCTGTAGGCCAGGTTCAGCTCCAGCTGATCGGCGATCGGTTGTTGGTATGCGAGTTCGATGCCCTTGTGTAGTGTCTCGCCGGCGTTTTGGGTTTCACGCACACCGGTATTGGTGTTGATGAAGTTGACGATGTCGTCTTCCTTGGTCATGTGATAGACCGAGACCTCGTAACGACCGCTGCCTGCGGCACCGCGTACACCCACTTCGTAACTGTCGGCGACGACAGGTTTGAGGTCGATGGTGTTGGCGGCCGAGCCTTGGCGGAACAATTGGCGTTCGCCCGGTGCGCGGAAGGTGTTGCGATAGGAGGCAAAGCCGTTCAGCGTGTCGCTAAATGCATAACTGGCACCGAGCTTGGGGCTGACGTGGTCGAAGTCGACACTGGTGCTTTCGGGGCGGCGTTTGAATCCGGCATTGGTGGCGCTCAGTTTGTTGTCGTAGTCGTAGTCCATGTAATCGATGCGCGCGCCACCGTTGATGCGCAGGCGCTCGGTGATTGAGGTCTCGGCATGGACATAGGGTGAGATGCCGGTGTAGGTGACGTCGTAGTCATAGACCAGGGCATTGTCATTGTATTGGGTGTAGATGCGGCCGACGCGGGTGACGTTGAGGCTGTGTTCTTCATAACTGCCGGGGCTGTGGTCGATGTCGACGCCAGTGATCAGGCGTGTGCGGTTTGGTTCGAAGTCGACGCGATATTTAGCGGCCAGACCGAAGGAGTTGTTGTCGCTCTGGTTGCGATGTGGGTCGTAGCCCAGCGACCAGTTGGGCAGCATCTCCATGCTGTTGCTGCGCACGTAGGGGGTGAGCGAGAGCAGGGTGTTTTCCTTCTCCTGTTCGTAGGCGGTGCTGACGCGCAGTGCCGATACCTCGCGATAGGAGATCGGCGTGTAGTTGAGGGTAGGGTTGTCCAGGTAGTCGGCCTTGGACAGGCGCGAGGTGCCGGCGGTCTCCTGATCGATGGCCGAGGCGCTGATCACGGTCTTCAGGCTGGCGCCGTTTTGCATTAAACGATCCCAGCGCAGGGTGGCGGCCTGGCGGTCGTATTCGGTGCCATCGCGCCAGCCGTCGGTGTGCGTCAGATTCAGATCGGCGCGATAGCCGTCGTCGCCGATGCTGTCGCCACCGCTGAGCAGCATACGCCGCCAGCCATGTCCGCCGGCCTCAACGCTGATGTCGGCCTCGGCCTCCAGGGGGCTGGGGCGGGTCAGTACGTTGACGATGCCGCCAATGGCATCGCTGCCGTACAGCGCCGAGCCGGGGCCTTTGGTGACCTCGATGCCGCCGGCCTGGGGCAGGTTGATCTCATACAGCGCGTTGTGATTGAAAAAGCCGGTGGAGCGAGTCGGGATGCCATCTTCCAAAAACAGATATACCGGTGCGGTGGTGATCGGCTGGCGGATGGCGGTCATGTGGCCTTCACCACCGGTGACGTTGATGTGCACGCCCGCGTTGCGGCCCATGATCTCACTGGGGTGCGCGGCCTTGGTCTCATCGATGGTGTCTTGCTGAATCACGCCCACGCTGGCAGTGGACTCGGCCACGGGCTGCTGCTCGCGGGTGGCTGTGACGGTGACTTCATCCAATACAGTGGCGCCCGTGCTCGCGCCGACACTGGTGATCAACACCAGGCTCGAAATGGTACCCAACATCTTCTGCTCCTCTCTGGGTGGTGATTAACCTGAAGGCTAAGAGAGAACGGTGCGCATGGGAATGCGGCATAGTGTCGCACTATGGGGGCAGCATACGAGGCTGGGTGTGCAGGATGCTGTGTTGTGCGGTGTATCGCCCTCCCTGCGAGCATTTATTTAGGGATTTATTGGTGTTCGGTGTCGCACTTTTTAATCATATATTGCCAACGCCTGGGAAATGCCTGCTGGATGGCAGGCAGTTGCTGGCGGATGTGCGCCCGTGCCTGTGGATCGTCGAACTCACATAGACGCCAATAACTAAAGGCCCGCGCCTGTTCGTTGGCCGATTCACTGGCGGCGATAAAGAAGGGGAGCAATGGTTGCCATTCCTTTGGATACGACGGTGGTCCGGAGGAAAACATAAACAGCGGATAGAGCTCGAACGAGGCGCGGATTGATTCGGGCATGTTGTCGATGGCCTGGTGGTAGGCGGGCATGTCCTGTACATCCAGCAGACGCGCCAACACGGCAAACGGGTCAATGGGCAACTCGTCGGGCGTCAACAGGATCTGGATTGTCTGTTCGCTAAACGCCTCGTGATAGAACCAGCGCTGTTTGAGTGTGAAGTCTTGATTGAGTCGCAGCAGCCCCTGGCGACCGGCGACCCAGATCTCGCCCCGAGGTGAGTCGTAGAGCATTTGATTGGCATATTTTCCGGGGACGCTGTCGATAGATTTAACATGCCGCCAGTCGCGGCGATCATAGACCTCAATGCTGCCGCCCCATGAGTTGCACTCACTGGGATGGATCACCGAAAACAAGGTGTAGTCGCCGACATGGATGATCTGGTTGGGTTGGTCACACCGATCGATCTGCGGCAGATCCAACGCCGCGCCGTTGTAGCGGATGGTGTGGTGGAGGGTTTCGCCCTCGGCACAATAGGCGCTTTGGACTTCGTATGTGTGTTCATCCGCGAGATTGAATATCTGCCAGGGGCGGGTAAANNGCTGTTCCTGTGCGATGGTGGTGCTCGTTGGCTGCGGAAAACGGGCTTCAAATTCTGTTTGGCCGATCGGACGCAGTGCGGGGGTATCATCCAATACAAAATAGCGCCCGTCGTTGTAGCTGCCGTATATTTGGTTTGGTTCGGGATGTAGCCCGAGCTGACCCTGTTTATTGATCCGCAGGTCGGTGATTTGCGGGATGAGGTGCCAGTCTTGATGCTCACCGCAGGCGAGGGCGAGGTTGCTGCAGAAGGCCATTAGTAGAGGCGTTATGTATTTCATGCGGCACCTCCAAATCTCGTTTTTGGACATTGTCCCAGAATAGTGTGCCTGGAGCAGCCTTTTGCCCCCATATTTTGTGATTTTTTACGAATGGCCTTATCGACTCAGGCGGTGGCCGTGCTAGAATTCGGCATCGATCTGGACAATTTACGGGAAATAAATATGTCGGCAAAGGTCTTCGCAATCGCGAATCAAAAGGGTGGCACGGGCAAAACCACTTTGACCATGAATTTTGCTGCCGGGTTGGCCAAGCGTGGCCGCACCCTGGTGGTGGATACTGACCCTCAAGGCTCCGCGCTGCAGTGGGCCGGCCTGGCGCCGGATGAGCGGCCGTTCCCAGTGTCAGTGATCACGCTGGCGGGCAATGTCGCACGCGAAATCAAACGTTTCCGCGAAGATTATCAGTATCTGGTTATTGACTGTCCGCCCACGGTGGCAGGCGATGCCTCGCAACTGGCGATGTCTGCCGCCGATTGTGTGTTGATTCCGGTGCTGCCGTCGCCAGTCGATCTGTGGGCCAGTATCAAATTGGCCAATGCGGTGGAGCAGGCCAAGATGTTGAACCCGGCGCTCAAGGCGCATCTGGTCATCAACCAGCTTGAGGTGCGTAATGCATTGTCACGCGCGATGAAAGACGCCTTGGCAGAGTTCGATATTCCCACCCTGGAGAGTTGTATTTGTCGACGCGCGATTTATCGCACATCGGCAATTGAAGGTAACAGCGTTTTCGGTATGGGCAAGCGTGGTGCTGCCGCAGCTGAAGAAATTGAGTCCATTATTAACGAGGTAATCTAGCTATGAACCAAATCGCATCAAAATTGGCTGGCAGTGTTCGTCAGGCAAAGGAACAAACCGCACAGGATGCCACGCAGGCGACTGAAGCCGTTGCTAAATCAGCGGCCAAGGCAGCACCGGCGAAGAAAGATGTAGAGGCACCACTGCCGAAGTTTGAATCACGTCGTTGCTGGCCAGACTGATCGAGTCTCTTGACTTGATTTAAAATAAACAAGGCCCCGCAATTGCGGGGCCTTGTGTTTTAGGCTTAGGCCGAGGACCTGGGGTGAGTCTGTGCCTCGTCTTGGGCCAGACATTGTGTCTTGATCAGTGCCAGAAAATCCTGTGCCGGCATTGGTTTATAAAAGTAATAACCCTGGATCAATTCACAGCCCATGGCCTGTAGTGCATTGAGTTGTCCGGTGGTTTCCACCCCTTCCGCAGTGACCTTAAGATTGAGCCGATGGGCCATATCGATGATTGCGCCGGTGATGGTGCGGTGGCTGTCATTCTCTTCAATGTCGGTGATAAAGGCACGATCGACCTTGAGGATGGTGACGGGGAGATCGGTAATGCGGCTGAGTGATGAGTAGCCGGTGCCAAAGTCATCAATCGACAGGCCCAGGCCGTGTTGGCCAAACTTGTTCAGCGTTTCGCTGGCGGTGACCACATTGGTCATCAACGTGGTCTCGGTGACCTCAAGTACGACATTCTGACTCGTGACGCCTGTGTGGCGCATGATGTCGATGAATTCATCGGCCAATGTGATGCTATTGAGCTGGCGGCCGGAGAGATTCACCGAGACGTAGGGTGCATTAACGCCAGTGATATCTTGCCACTGTTTGAGGTTTTGGCAGGATTGTTCAAAGACCCATTTGCCAATCTGGCCAATGACACCGCTGCTCTCGGCGACCGGGATAAACTCGGCAGGGGAGATAAACTCACCGTTATGAGTCCAGCGTACCAAGGCCTCTGCACCAATGATGTGATGTTGACGTGCATCGACGATGGGCTGGAAAAACACGCGCAACTCGTTCTTCTCTACCGCTTGGCGCAGGCCATTGGCGATCTTGAGGTGGCGTTCGGACATCTGCCGAATGCTGGTATTAAATAAACGCCAGCCATCACGGCCTTTGGACTTAACATCGTACATGGCAACGTCGGCATTGCGCATCAGCTCGTCGGCACTGGTGGACGAGTCATATCCCAAGGCGATGCCGATGCTGACCGACGGGAAAAACTCCTCGTTGTCGATCATGACGGGTTGTTTGGCAACTGCGATCAGTTTTTCGGCCAGTTCGCCGACATCGGATAGGTTTTGTACATCGTCACACAACACCATGAATTCATCGCCACCAAAGCGGGCGACGGTATCACCGGGGCGCACAGAAAAGAGGAAACGTTTGGATATTTCTTTCAGGAACTCATCCCCATAACCATGGCCGTGGTGATCATTGATCAGTTTGAATTCATCGACATCGATAAACATCAAGGCAACGCAGCCTTGGTTACGGTCGGCCCGTTTTAATGAGTTATCAAGGCGCTCCAGGATCAGGCTGCGGTTGGGGAGCCCGGTGAGGGCGTCGTGGGTCGCCCTCCAGACCAAGGCCTCTTCCTGTCTTTTACGTTTGCTGATGTCGCGGATGGTCGCCACCAATGTAGTGCCGTTGACACCACTGAATTTAGAGATGGAGGCCTCGGCAGGGAAGAAGGTGCCATTTTTGCGGTAGCCGGTGATCTCACCCCGCACCCCCATCTCGCGTTCAGACTCGGGTGATTTCATAAAGTGTTTGATGTGCTTGTTGTGGCGCTGGCGTAAATGGGGAGGAATCAAATTGTTGAGTGCCAAACCGATCAGCTCTTGCTGGGGATATTCAAATACACGGCCAGCCGACTTGTTGGCCTGGATGATGATGCCTTTTTCATTGATCGCCAGAATGGCGATGTCGGCCATGTCCAGAATCTTGCTGTCGGCAGTGTCACGGCTTGGGCGCTGATGACTGACCTTGCATGTCACGATGAGACCATCGCTGTTAGGTTGGTCTGTGCGTTCGATCATCACCTTGATAGGGACGCTTTTTGAGTTCTTGGTGATGGTGATCTGACCATGCCAATGGCCAAATTGATTGAGCTTTTGTATTACGTTGTCGAACGGCAAATAGCCGCTGAAGAACTCTTGCAGCGTCTCGCCAATCATGTCGCGGACGTTTTTTTTGTCAAACAGGATATGACTGTAGGCGTTGCAAGAGGTAATCACAAAATCGGCATCTGTGATGAGAATTGCGACAGGATTTCCAGGCAATTGATTGAGTTTGACGATATTGGTGTTATCAAACTCTGATTCCTCGATCGAGCCTTCTCTGTTGTCCTGACGATAGCGTTCCGGGGTGTCTGGTGCGATCAGTCCAAAGCTCTGTTCGATGTGAAAATAACCGAGCTCATCGCAGCGAGATAGATAGGTGTTGACATGGGCATGATGGGTATTGGGATCCATGATGACAGGCCCTTGTGGGCCGTCGATCTGAATGGTCTTTAATGCCTGGGCCAGGTCGTCCGCCTCCAGCGATCGAGCGAGATTGGCTGCCTTGGCAAAGGCATGGACACAGAGATAAGTCCCTTCACCAAAATTGGTGAGCACACCGTTGCCATGCGGACAGATGCCCGTCACATCTGGCAGATCCGCCAGGCGTTTCAGGTAGCGGTGGTTGGCCTCGTTGTCGATGGACATGAAGTAGGTGTTACTCGAAAAGAAGCCTTCGCGCACATGCGGGGGCAATAATTGCGCCATGGCCTCATCATAATGGCCCATGACCACGGCCATGCGGTCTTTTAATCCGTGTTCTGTAAATTGGGTAAGGAGGTTGAATTGATCGGCACCCGCAGCATAAGGCACAAAGACATCGGCGCCTGAACGGGCCACATCTTCTAACAGTGCGTGAAAATCATCGGTACCGATGTCGAAATACTCTTCGCCCACCACTTCGCCACCGAAACTGACCAGCGAGCGTTTGGCGGCATCGATAGAGCCATGCGGCCACTCATAGTTATTACCGGCAAAGAAGAACTTGGGGCCAAACAGCTCTGCCATGTACGGGATCATCTTATCGATCTGCTGGTTGGGCAGTGCGGAAAAGCTAAAGAAATACTTGCCGCGAATTCCACCTTCATAAAAAGAAAAATTTAGATATGGAACTTTTAGCGGCTCAGTCACACGATTGGCAACGGCAATGCGTGAGTTGGATAGCAGGTTGCCGATGATGGCGGAACACTTGTGGTCTTGGACAAGTTTGAGCGCGGCAGGGACGGCAGTTTCAGGTAAGCTGCCGTCGTCTTCAATCACAATCTCCAGCGGCCTGCCTAATACGCCACCACGTTCGTTGATTTCCATGCAGGCGATCTGCGCCGCCCAGGTGATTTCTTGCCCGTATAAGGAGACGATGCCTGTAAGCGGGGGCATTAATCCCAATTTGACCGGTTCATTCATAACGATAACCTTTATGGTCCCTATACTTGGAATGGTAGATGGTTATCGACGGGGGTGTGATGGTCTGAATAAATGTTTAACAAAAAATATATAAATAATGCCTACGAAATACTTCTAGTAAGGGTTTTTACGTGTATTTACGGATTATCTTTGTTAAGTGCTCGTTAAAATATTAAGCAATCGAATTGAGGGAATGTCAGGCATACAATGTGCGCACGATCCATGATCGTACGTACTGCATGAGCAGGGTGTGGACGTGGCATTCTCTGCCGCAGAGTTTTATCGTCTAACACTGCGGCAGTAGGGTTTTTAACTTGCCTGGGCGTTTGGGTGAGCTTGTTATTGTCTTAATCGCTGAGTACTTCTTGCATGAAATCAAACTCGGCCTGTTCCAGCGTGACCTTGCGATGGTTGGCCCATAGCGCCTTGATCTTTTCCTGGTTGCAGCGTTTGCGGTCGACGAAGACGCGGGTCTTCAATTGGCCGCGTGGCAGATCACTCGGACATTTGGCAAATACAAACTCGTTGCTGATGAGGTCCATGAACGGACCGCACTTGCTGGTCGGCATGATGAAGACCAACTGCAGGCCGAGCGTCTCGGTGAGGTAGTTGATGACCTCGCGTGAGCGGGTTTCATCCATCTTTGAGAAGGCCTCGTCGACCAGTACCATGCGCAGGTGGTTTTGGCCTTCGCTGAATCTAAACGCAGAGGTGATCGCCGCAGAGCGGATGATGTAGGCGGGTGTCTCCAGCTGACCGCCGGAGCCGGTGCCGTATTCGCTGAGTGCGATCGGTGGTTTACCTTCCACCTCTTTGTAGATCTCGTAACGGCGATAGTTGCGATAGTCGGCGATGCGTTCCAGATCGCGCAGTGCCTTTTGTTCATCATCGGCCAGCAGCATGGCCATCAATTGATCGCGCACGGCGGCAGACTTTTGCGATAGCTCGGCCTCGAACAAGGTCACGTCATCGCCCATCGGTGTCTTGATCACTTCTTCAAAGAAACGCGCATAGTCGCGGAATTCAGGGATCCAGTCGCTATCGAAACGGAAGGTCTCGCGGTCGGCACCGAAGCGGTGATGCTGTAGTTCTTTATTGAGTTGTTCGATCTGACGCTGACCATCGTTGATCGCCTGATAGATCGAATGACACAGGTGCGTGACAAAGGCATTGTTGAAGCTGGCCTTGAGTTTGGTCAGCGCCTGATGTTTCTCGACCAGGATGTTGTTCTTGAGGCCGTTATACACACGGTCGATCTCCTTCTCCAAACCACAGATGGCGCTGAATAGCTTGGCGTCGTAGGCATTGTCGAAGGCGTGATAGAGCACGGTATCACTGGGACGGCAGTGTTGATTGTGTTTGTTGATCGCATCGCCCATGCGCCGTTCGCTGGCGCTCAGTTGTTTGAGGATCTCTTCACGTTGATTGGCCGCAAAGTCGCGGTTGAGATCCTTGGCCTCTTGTTCGGCATAACGCAGGCGTTGATCGACATCAAAGGATGCCCAGCTGCCGGCGATCTGTTGCAGATTGTGTTCGCATTGATCGACCTTCTCCTGCTCTTGCGATTGGATGTCGCTGAGTTTTTTGCAGGCATCGCCGATCTTGCGCAGGTCTGATTGCAGTTCGCCTTCCTTGACCTTGAGCTGATTCTCCTCTTCGCGCAATTCGGTCTCTTTGTTACGCAGTAGGCCGAGTTGTTGCTCCAGTTCCTCGTGTTCGCTGTAATCCAATTGGCCGAGTAGATTTTCGAGCTTTTGCAATTCGCGATGCAGGCCGAGGATGTCGGCCAGTTGATCGGCATGGCTGAGCGGTTTGAGTTCGTTGACGGCGCGCAGCAGTTCGCGGCCTTGTTGCAGCAGATCGTTGGCCTGTTGCCATTCGCTGTCCAGCTTTTGCAGTTCCAGTTGTTTGGCCTGTAGCGCGCGTTGCCGTGCGCCGTGGCCAAACACCAGATCGGCGTCGTCGATGTCGCAACGCCACATCGAATAGTTGCCGGAGGCCATGCCTTCCATCGTCAGGCCGCGGCGTGTTTGACGCAATTCCTCGGCGGAGTCGACGCGCAATACGCTGCCATAACTGGCCATCACGTAATGGCGGGCGGTGGCGTGGCTGAATTCCAGCACCGATATGATCGAATTGGCGTCAAGCGTCAGCCGATCACAATCCTGCATCGCCTTGTCGCCCTGGATGATGCGGGCGCGATTGTCGCGGCCCGGCATGGCGCGCACGATGCGTATCGCCTCGGCCTCATAGGCCGGCTCGACCAGGATCGAGAAACGGGCGCCGCCCAAATACCCTTCAATCGCCGCCTGCCAACGTTCATCGGTGACCTCGATGTGATCGCACAACACGCGTGGATCAGACTGTGGGCAGTGTTGGCGCAGCGCCGCCAACGCGCGTTCGACATACGGCGGATAATTGACCTGATGTTGTTGCAGGCGTTCGATCTCGTGTTGTTTGCGCGCGCGCTGGCCCTTGAGTTGTTCGTAGTGCTGTTCACGGCGATGGGCGAGGCGTGACAGTTGTTCCTGCAACTGACCGTCATCCTGCTGATGCCACAGGCTATGCCATTGATGATGCAGCTGCTGACTGTGACGCGCGGCATCGAGTTTCTGTTCGAGCGCACTGAGGTCGTTGGTCAGGTCGCGATTCAGTAACTGATTAACGGCCAGTTCCAGCGCGCCATCGTGTTTGAGCAGTTGCTTGGCGAGGCTGAGTGTATTCAGATCGGCCGCCAGTGGCATCTGCATCGCCAGATCGGCGGCCTGCAGGTGATGGCTGATGGTCTGCGTGGCCTTGAGCTGACGCTGGCGTTGTTGTTCCTGTGCGTAGAGCCGTTGGGTCTGTTCGATCAGCGCCGTCTGTTGTTGTTGGATGCGGACCTCGAGTTGATCCTTTTCCTGCAACGAGGCGATGCCCTTGCGCTGCGCCTCCAGTTCGACCAGTTGATCACGCGCCTGTTCGCGCCGTTGTTGCGCCAGTTTGGCCTGACGTTGATTATCGTCGAGTTGAGCGCGCAGATCGGTCTGCGCCTGTTTGGCGTCGACGTATTGCCGCTGGCGTGCGTTGTAATCGTGCAGCGCCAGGCTGTAGTCGAGTGTGTTCAGTTCGATCCACTGATCGATGTAGCTGTGCGCCTGTCCGCGTGCCTGATTCAGGATCTCGATCGATTCGACCAATTGCGCCGCGTCGCGCTCCATCGCATGGATGGTCTTGAGCTGGGCCGAGATCGAATGGATGGCCTCATCCAGTGCCTTCGGTTCGAGGATCTCTTCGGCGACAAACTTGTTGATGCTCTGCACAGGTTTGTAGGCCATGAAACGTGAGAAGGCCTTGGCCGCCGACATCGCCTCGCGTTCGGTGACGCTGTCGCGCCGCCCCTTGAGGATGGCGTACAGGCGGCGCAGGTAGCCTTTTTTGGTGTCGTATTTTTCAACGGCGCGCTGGCCGTATTCGCGTGTCAGCAGCGCAGGCAGTTGATCGAGCGGCGTGATCCATTTGCCGGCCTTGTCTTCGCGCAGCAGCTTGTCGAGGCTCAGCTGTTCGCCGGGCATGATGATGAAGGCGATGTCTTCCTGACGCGCCACGTGTTGATTGCCACTTTGATCGAGCCACGCGCGCACGCCGATGATCGCGGTAAACGGTTCGGCCGATTCGCCTTGTGTGGGATGAAAGATCGCGGCGAGATAACCATCGGTCGGGTCGAGGCGGGCGTAACTGCCGTCATCACAGCCGAGCACATACGAGGCCAGTGTGCGCACGCGTTTGCCGCGGCTGCGTTGGGTCGATTCGTCCTGACCGGGGTTGTACTGAAACAGGTTCTCGTGCGCCGCGGTCATGATGGTCTGGATCGCATCGGCGGCGGTGGTCTTGCCCGAACCATTGCCGCCCGAGAGCAGATTCACCGGGCCGAATTCAAATTCCAGGTGAGGGATGTTGCCCCAATTGACGTAGATAAATTTCTTAAGATACATCGGCGGTTTTCGCTTCGTGTTCGTGATCGCCATCGTCGTTNNGTCGTTGATGGCCGCGCCCGTCTCGTCCAGTTCGATCTCGCTGAGGGCGTTGATCGCCTCATCGGTGACAAAGGTCACAATCATCGGGTGGATCTTGATCCAGGCCTCGGTGTTGTCGAACTCGACCTCTTGTTTGTATTCAATCAGCCGCAGTTTGCGCAGGCGTTGGAACAGCGCCTTGCGTTCGGTGATCTTGCCCGGCAGGCTGCGGCCGAGCAGATTCTTGCTGGCGATGCTGAGTGCCTCCAGCGATTCGGTGACGTAACCGTTGTCGTCGACCTGACCTTCGCGCAGCGCCTTGTCGTATTGCAGGCGCAGCACCAACACCATCGCCACCTCGTTCTGGCTCAGGCGCAGGCGCAGATTGGCGTTGAGCGCCTCGTCGCCATCCACGCCCGGAATCGCGCTGCCCGGCGGATAGACGCGCAGATATTCAAAGCGCTGATCGTGATACAGCCGCAGATCGATCAGGCTCAGATAATCCTGCACCAAGGGCGCAATGCGCAGATAACGGTCGTAGAGTTGTTGTTCGGTCAGGCTCTCGTTGCGGCACAGCACGCCATAGTTGAGCAGGCGCACGGTCAGCTCGCGGAATTCGTGGAGGCTGATGTTCTCGGCGTCGAGTTTGTTTTCCAGATAATCGCTGATCATTGTTCGTTCTCGATGAGCTCGATGGTGAAATCATCCATCTCGCTAAAGTAGTCATTGCTGACGCGCTGGCCGGTGGCGGTGATGCGAAAGCGGTATTCACTGCTGCTGCCGGCGCTGCCGACCTCGATTGCATGCGCGACCATCAATAGTTCCTTGGCATCGCGCACCGGCAGTGCGCCGCTGTGCACGCGATGGCCCTGGTGCAGGGCCTTGAAGACGTGATCGCGCAGGGCCTGGTTGTTGACGCTGAAGGCCTGGTCCAGCGCCTGTTGCACGAACAGCGCGCGGCGTGCGTCCTTGTCGATCTCGCCATGATGTTCGGCCTGACTGTTGACGACGCGCGCGGCGCGGCGGTTTTGCATGCGCAGCGCGGCGGGGTCGACAAAGCCCAGTTGCAGTTCGGCCAACACGGCACCGGCCTTGTCCAGGCGTGCGTCTTGTTCGTCTGTCGGTAGCGCCGCCAGTTGTTGGCAGATCGGCAGCAGTTCGCTTTGCTGGCCGCTGTGGCTGAAGCTCAGCTGGCGGATGATGATGTCGGCGCGGCGCGTGAAGCTGTGCAGCGCATGGCGCAGCGCGGGCAGCATGACCTCGGAGGCGGACTGCATGCGCGACTCGATGCCGTCGAGGATCATCATATACACAGATGCGTTTTTGTCGCGGATCAGTTCCGGCGCCTGGGTGCGCAGGCCGCGTTCGGCGTCGACCAAAAATTCTTTGCGTTTGCGGCGCGCCTTTTTGATCAGGCCCTGGATCTCGTCGCGATACTTCTCGACGCTGTCGGCCGACAGCCGCACCGCCAGATCGGGCATGAAGCGCTTTTCCATGAAGTCGAAGAATTCATCGGAGGCGCGCTGCACCAGTTGTTGCGCCTCGACCTCGCGCACCAGCTGGCGTTTGCGTTCGTCCAGTTCGGCGATGACATCGGTGAAGTCGCTGATGATGCGCTCGGAAAACTCGTAGGCATCGAGCAGGTCGTAGACCTCTCCATTGTCGAGAAAGGATTGCAGCGCGTTGCGGGTGTTGCGGGTGTTGCGATGGCGGGTGCGGAAGCGGCCGCCCGCACTCTCCAACATCGGCTGGGTGAACATGCGCCCGGTGCGCGAAAAGGCGTAGGAGCTGGACAGCGTCGCCTCATCGACCTGGCGCTCCAGCCAGCCGTAATCGAGCAGCTGGTTGAGGATCCAATTGGCCTGTTCGCGCTCGGACCTGGCCGCTGGGCTGTAGTCGTCGCCCTCGTCATCCAGCACCGGCGTGCGGGCGACAGTCTCCTGGAACAGCTCTACCACCTGCTCGCGATCGAAGGCGCGGCTGTAATCGGCCTGGCTGCTGTAAAACACCGCGTAGAGCTGGCGCAGGCATTCCATGACCTGCTCGCGGTACTTGCTGGTGAGGGGGCGGAAAAAGTGCTGTCGCTGGGCGCTGAAAAACGGAGTCATGGGGGCGATTCTAGCCCATGACGCCGGGGGCGACTACGTTGACATTTGGCGCTGTTTGAGGTCGTCCAGCCCGGTGCCATGGGCCTCGCCGAGAGGGGCGGGACGATACGCGCTATCCGCCCCGTGGGTGGGGCGGACAGCAGGCGGCAGGCCTACAGCTCGACGCCCTTTTGGGCGCGGATGCCGGCCTTGAAGGCGTGTTTGACCTCGCGCATCTCGGTGACGGTGTCGGCGATCTCGATCAGCGCATCGCTGGCGCCACGGCCGGTGATGACGACGTGTTGCATCTCGGGTTTGGCCTTGAGCGCATCGATCACGGTCTCGACGGGCAGGTATTGTTGTTTGATGACGATGTTGAGTTCGTCGAGGATGACGACGTCGTAACTGGCATCAGACAACATGCGGGCGGCAACCTCCCAGGCCTTGCCGGCGGTCTCGATATCGCGCTCGCGGTTTTGGGTCTCCCAGGTAAAGCCTTCGCCCATGACGTTGTAATCGACCTCGGGGAAGCGGCGGAAGAAACTCTCTTCGCCGGTGCTGAAGGAGCCCTTGATGAATTGCACGACGCCGACCTTCATGCCGTGGCCGAGGGCGCGAGCGACGACACCAAAGGCCGAGCTGCTCTTGCCCTTGCCGTTGCCGGTGTTGATGATGATCAGGCCTTTGTCCTTGTCGGCGCGGGCAATGGCCGCATCCACAATCTCTTTTTGGCGCCGCGCGCGCTCGGCGTGGCGTTGGTTTCTGTCTTGGTCGGTCATGATGGGGTTCCTGAATCTATCGGGGAGCAAAAAAAAGGGCCGTTGCAATGCAACAGCCCTGATGGTGGTACTGCCTTATTTATACGCGCCTGCGGTGGATATTGGCAGTGTCACGCCGCAGGGGCTCCTCCCCTTGTTCAAAGTGTGTCGTAACTTACACCAATAAAGCCGGTTCGGCCAGCGCTATTGTATGTTGCGGCGGTCTGGGTCTCTTTGTCACCGACGTTATCGACGGTGGCGAAGAGGCGCCATTGTTTGTCCAGCTGGTAGCTGGCATTGAGGTTGAGCGTGCCGTAGCCGCCGAGGACTTGGGTATTGGAGCTGTCTTCATAGCTTGGGCCTTGTGCCACGATGCTGCCACCGACGCCGAATCGGCCATAGTCACGCTGGGCGCTGAGTTTGATGTTCTCTTGCGCACGACGGATCAACAGATTGCCGCTGGTCTTGTCTTCGGGGCTCAGCAGGCTGAGGTCGAACTTGAGATCCCACTGGGCGGCGGTGGTGGCGACGCGCAGTTCCATGCCAGTGATTTGTGCCTTGTTGATGTTGGTAGGGAGCCAGTTGCCATTGGCGTCAGGTGCCCAGGCGATCAATTTTTCGATGTCGGTTTTGTAATAGTTCATCGCGACCAGGGTGCGGCCCTGGTTGTAGGCGATGCCGACTTCGCTGCTGGCGGAGGTTTCGGGTTCCAGCTTGGGGTTGCCTGAGCCGGGCCAGTAGAGGTCGTTGAAGCTGGGGGCGTTGTAGCCGGTACCGTGGCTGGCGGTGAGGCGTACGTCGGAGTTCAGGTCGTAGCCCCAGGCCAGGTTGCCGGTGCTCTCGCGGTCGAAGGCGTCGTTGTCATCGCTGCGGGCGCCGACCAGCAGGCTGTGGGCGCCAATGCCGGTTTGGTATTGGGCGTAGATGCCGGTGTTGCCGCGTTCGGTTTTGTTATAGAGGGTGTTGCTGGTGACTTCTTCGTCGGTGTTGTCGACGCCCAGTGTCAGTGTTTGGCGCTTGCCCAGGGCGAGGTCATTCTGCCACTGGGTCTGGGTCGATTGGGTATCGAATTTCGAGAAGAAGGCCTTGCCGGTATTGGACTCGGTGAAGTTTTCGCTTTCGTCCAGCGATTGACCGAGGATCAGGCGGCTGTGCCACATGTCGTTGACCTGATAGCCGAGATCAACGGCAGCAGTCTGTTGCACGAACTCGGACAGGTTCGGGGTGCCGTCGTATTCAGACTCGCCCTGGCTGCGCATGATGCGGGCATCGACGCTGAGGCCGTTGGCGAAGTCCTGGCCGACGCGCAGACTGATGGCGTTGTTGTTATAGCCGTCTTCATCGGGTTGGTCGATGGTGGTGCCCCATGAGGTGACGGGCTGGCGGGCGTTGAAGCCGTCGCTGTCGAGTGCGGAGACGCTGACCGCGTAGCGGGTATCGCCGATGCTGCCGGAGGTGGCGACACTGCCACGGGTGGTGCTGTTGCTGCCGACGCCCAACGAGGCCTGGCTGCGGTAGTCATCACTGCCTTGGCGGGTAAAGATCTGAATCACGCNNAGAGGCTGGAGCGTGGGCCACGCACGATTTCAATGCGTTCGATCTGGTCGATCGGGAACAGATGCAGTGCGGCCGCGCCACTGGTGGCAGAGCTCAGTTTGACGCCATCGACCAGGACCAGCAGGTGTTTGCTATTGGTGCCGCGGATATGGAAACCGGTCTGTTTGCCGAGGCCGCCGTTGTTGTTGTAGTCAAAGCCGGCGGTGCCGAGCAGCAGTTGTTCGATCGATTGCGCGCCGCTCTGTTCGATCTCTTGACGCTCGATGACGGTGACAGAGGCCAGGCTTTGGTCGGCAGTCTGTGCCGTGCGGGTGGCGGTGATGATGATTGGGGCCAGCTTGCCAGTGGTGGCATCGGCAGCCTCTTCGGCGTGAATCGCGCTCAACGGGCTGGCAATCAGTGCGGCACTGATGGCAGTGAGTTTAAAGGTGTTCATGTTGGGTAGTCCTTTCGGCTGTCTGCGCGCCCCGCGCAGGAATTAATACAGGCGGAGGAAAGGACAAGAGGTGTGCGGCCCTGGAATCCCAGGGACACGCCCGCCGCCCGCGCTGCCCTCCGCAACACAGTCATTCCTGCTTCCGGCCGGTCTCCGGGCTCGTGAGTGNNAGGTGTTTCATTATTATTTTTCCCTCATACAGCGCTCACCCGCGCAATAGCAATAAAAGCGTGTCGAGGAAGGAAAACGGGATACAGGATGGCAGGGTTATTGCGCCCTGGTTTCGTCGCCCTCCGCGACACACCGGTTACGCCTCAGGCCGGTCTCCGGGCTCGTGAGTGAACAGTGGGAGCTGCTCCAGGCATCGCCTTCCCACACGACTCTGCACGTCTATGTGCAGGAGTTATGCGCAGTGGCATGTTGATGTCTGTTAACTCACTTACCGTTGCGGGGGCAGCGTCGGGATCGAGCGGGCTAAGTAACCACTCACACCGACTTCCCGTTTAATCCGCGGGCCAGGCTAGGCTCGCGAACACCGGAAGCAAAATGGAGGCGCAACGATACGCAGGGTGTGGTTGGGAGTCAAGCAGCGGTTTTGAGCGCGGCGAGGTTTTGTTCCACCTGGTCGATGAGGGCGGGTTTGATGTCGCCGTCCTGCAGTGCGGTGTGCAGCGCGCGGATGGTGGCGCAGATGTCTTCGGGCGCCATTTTGATCAGGCGGCCTTCCTGTGAGGCCTCGATCAGGCCTTCGATGTCGATCTTTTTCAGCTCGAGTTGGTTGAGGGCGGGGGCGTAGCGCCACAGCAGGCCGCTGTCACCTTCAAACTGGGTGACGTGGGCGCGGATGTCTTCGCGCACGGGGAATTCCTTGCGGTTGACTGAGATCAGCCAGGCGAGTGCGCCGACGATGGAGGTGGGGATCATGATGATCCAGACGACCTTGTTCATCAGTGTGCCGTCGATGGTGCCCTTGCTCCAGGCGAAGTAGACCAGGCCGAAGACGATCAGATAGAGCACGGCGGCAACACCGACGCCGACCAGGCGCGCCTCGTCCTTGCCGCGTTTGGTGCGGGTCTTGTAGTCGAGGCGGTAGAGATCGAACGTGGATTCAAATTGGCGCAGCAGCGCCTTGCGTTGGGTGCGTTTGGTTTGTTTGTCTTTCATCGTCGGTCAGTATCAATGCGGATGAGGGCTGATTATTCCAGATTCCGGGGCAGGCTGTTAAGGCTTGCTGGTTATCGATGGCCGGGGATCTGCAGCCATTGGGTCCATTGTTTGAATAGGGTGTCATCCAGCGCGCCGACGGCGGAGCGCGGCTGCAGCGTGGGTTGAAACAGGCGTTCGCCGTCCAGTGTCGTCGAGTGGCCACCGGCCTCGCGGTGGATCAGTTCGCCGGCGCCGTAGTCCCAGATGCGTTGTTTGCCGTGCAGGTAGACGTGACAACGACCGGCGGCGAGCCAGCACCAGTCGAGGGCGACGGAGCCGAAGCTGCGCTGTGAGCTGTAGGGGGCGTTCTGCGCCAGGCGGCCGGCGAGCTCGGCGGGCAGGCGTTTGTAATCGACGAGGCCGATGCCTTTTTTCAGTGGGCTGCCGGGCAGGTCGTCGCCGAGGCGGCGGCCGTTGAGGTAGCTGCCCTGGCCGCGTGCGGCGGTGAAACATTCGTCATAGCTGGGGGCGTAGACGATGCCGAGGCGGATGCCGTCGCGGTCGAGCAGGGCCAACGAGACGGCGAAGTAGGGGATGCCGCTGGCGTAGTTGCTGGTGCCGTCGAGCGGGTCGAGGATCCACAGGCCGTCGCCGGGGTTTTCGATCAGCGCCTGCTGCTCGGCCTCGGGCATCTCTTCGCCGAGGAAGGGGATGTCGGGATACTGAGCCTTCAGCGCCTGTTGGATGGCGGCCTGGGCGGCGAGGTCGGCCTCGGTGACGAAGCTGCCGTCGGCCTTGAAGCTGTGGCCGATCTTGTTAAAGCGTGGCATCAGCTCCTGTTGGGCGACGTCGATCAAAATCCGGCTGAGGGTGTTGAGGTCGTACTGCATTAGAAGTTGTGCTCCATGCCGATGAAGATGCCCTGGTCCAGTTTGCCCATGTTGACGCCATCGCGTTTGGCCTTGATGAAGCGCAGGCCAAGACGGGCGCTGAGCTCGGGGAGGATGGGCTGGGTGACGGCGAGCTCTGAGCCCCAGACGGTGCCGCCGTCACCGAGAGCCAAAAAGCCGGGCGACAGGTTAAGGCGGCCTTCGATCAGGCTGTGGTGATCATTCCATAGTGGGATGAAGCGTTTGCGGGCGATCATGCCGGCGGCCGGCGCCAGCCACAATTTATCCAGATAGTCGACGGTCAGCAGTTGAAAATTCGGTGCGATCATGAAGTGCGATTCGGGCCAGGTTTTACGCCACTTGGCAGGTTCGGCATCGATCGTGATCAGTACGCTGCGCGGGTGATTTTCGTTGGAGATCAACAGGTCGTAGTGGAGGTTGCTGTTGCCCAGATATGGCAGTTCACTCGGATTGGCGTCGTAACTCAGTTCGAAACTCTCGTTGGTGAAATTCATGCCGTTGCTGGCAGCGTGGATGGTGGTGCCCCACAGGCTGATCAACAGACTGGCGCTGAGGGTGAGGTGTTTGCCGATGCGGAATATCTTACTCATGTTTGAGTCTCAGGGTCGTAGTGTGTCGTCAAAGTAGATAATATGGTCTTCTAGGTCCGCGTCCGGGGCGTCGAGTTCCGAGATACAGCGGCCGCGCACGGAGATGCCGGCCTCGTGCACGCTGTTGGGGTTGCCGCTGATCAGTGGGTGCCAGGGTAACAGGTCGAGGCCGTGATACAAGCGGCGGTAGGCGCAGCTATCGGGCAGTGCATCGAAGTATTCCGGATGATCCATGCTGAGGCGCAGGCAATCGGCAACCTTGCGGCGGCGGTTACGGTAGTCGCTGCAGCGACAGCTTTGGAGGTCGAGCAGGCGGCAGGCGATGTCGGTAAAGTAGATGTCGCCGTTGTCTTCGTCTTCCAGTTTTGCCAGGCAGCAGCGCCCGCAGTGGTCGCAGAGTTGCTCCCATTGCTGGCGGCTGAGTTGGGCGAGCGGCTTGGCGCGCCAGAAAGGTGTGTGGGTGTGGGGCATGGTGATCCTAAAATCTTGCGTGCCATGATAACAGGCCCTGCGCCAGTGGAAAATTGGGCAAGATGCTTGTATTTGGATCTAAACGAATGATATGAACTTGAAGATGATGGGATCGTGTTGTGAAGGGAAAGGCGTGACATGGCTGGAATGAATATAAATCAAGCACAACAGTTACTTGCTCGTCTGCGAAATACTTACCTCGCAGAGCTGCCGGCGCGATGTGATGATATCGAGCAGTTGATTCTGGCGCTAAAACAGTCGAACGATGGTTTTGAAGAGTTGTATCGCCTGGTGCACAGCACCAAGGGTTCAGCCGGGACGCATAGTCTCCAGGTTGTGAGTGTGATTTGCCACGATATTGAAGATCAGTTGAGCAGGCTCGATCTGAGTCGGGGCGAGGTGTCGGCAGAGGTCATCAATTTGTTGCTGCAGTTTACCGACCTGATTCGCCAAGTGGTGGAACAAGCGCGGCAGGGAGTGGAAGACTTTGCCGAGTTTGAACGTGAGTTGGCGGAGTTGCGCTATTCACTGCAAAAGGACCGCATGTTGATTTTGATGGTGGAACCGTCGCGACATACCCGGATGTTGTGCCAGAGTGCGCTTAAATCGCTACCGGTCCAGATCGGTGTCGTCGATGACGGTTTTGAGGCCTTGGGTATGTTGCTGCGTACCCGTTACGATCTGCTGGTCACGGCCAAAGAGGCGAAGACTCTGAATGCCGAGGGCGTGATCGCGGCGGTGCGGGCGTCCGATTGTATCAATCGTCATATCCGCATTGTGATGATGACCTCAAGCCAAGAGGTGAATATACGGCGCGCCAGCGACCCGGACGTGGTGATTCAGCGGAGTCCACAAATGGGTCAACAACTGAATTCAGTGGTGGTTGAGATGCTGGAGAAGGCGAAATCGTCTTAGCGTCATCAGTTGAGTTTGGATGGCGATAAAGGCGGCGTGAATGTGACAGCCGAATGCCGTATAATTTGTCGGAATTAGCGTTCAGTCGTACGCCGGCCAATTGAAAACGAGATTATGTACACCGACTTTTATCGGCTTAGTACCACGCCCTTTCGTCTAACCCCAGATCCGAAGTTTTTCTTCGCCAGCAGCGGTCATTCCCGTGGTCTGGCCTATTTGCGCTACGGCCTGCAGCAGGGACAGGGCTTTGTTGTGATCACCGGGGTGCCCGGTACCGGCAAGAGCATGTTGATTCAGGCGCTGTTGGCCGAGCTTTCCAGTCAGCGGGTGACTGTTGCCACTATCGCTAATACCAATCTCGAAGCTGACGATGTGCTGCGCGCTGTGGCTGATGCCTTTGGTGTGCGTGTGTCCGGGAGTTCCAAGGCAGATTACATCAGCACGCTGGAGCGGTTTTTTCGGCAGCAGGCTCAGCAGGGCAAACATGTGTTGCTGGTGGTGGATGAGGCGCAAAACCTGCCGCGTCGTTCGCTGGAAGAATTGCGCATGTTGTCCAACTTTCAGGAAGAAAATCGTTTGCTGGTGCAGACCGTACTCATCGGTCAACAGCAGCTCAAGCAGATCCTGGCGGACCCCAGCCTGGAGCAGCTGACGCAACGGGTGATTGCGGCCTGCCATCTAAAACCGATCTCTGCTGAGGAGACGCGGGGTTATATCGAGTGTCGTTTGCGGGCGGCCAATTGGCACGGCGAACCATCGTTTGATGGTGACGCCTTGGCCTTGATTTACCGGGCGACGGGCGGAAATCCCCGGCTGATCAATATCCTGGCAGACCGTTTGTTGTTGGCAGGCTATTTGGCTGAACGTCGTGATATCGACCAGGCCTTGGTCGAATCGGTGTTGGCGGAATTCAATGCCGAGGCGGGCGGTGTCTGGAATGGACGTGCCTTGCTGGCATCGGATGATGTGCCGGTGTTGGCGCCGTTGCCTGAGCCGGGGCAAACGTTTGCGCAGACGGAGGTCGCAGCGCCTGTGCCTGAGGTTGATCCACCGGTCGCAGGCGACAGTCGTGTGGCGGCGGAGGGCAAGGACGACCTCGAACTGGGGCAGAATGATGAGGTGCCTCGGGATGCTTTGCCACACGAAGTACCGGATTTGCCGACGCCTGCATCGACGTCGGTTTCGGACAACGACAAGGTAGCAACGAGCGCGCCACACAGGCCCTCTTCTGAGTTGATCGACGAAGATGGCTTCTATCACGATGACGCGCCTGAATTTATGCCTCGGCCGCAAAAGCGATTTGGGCGTGCAGTCTGGAGCAGTATCGCGGGCACCCTGCTGGTCTGTGCCATGGGCACGTATTTGATTCTTAGCGAGGGCTTTGGCAATCGCGAGCACGCATTCCTGGCGCCGCAACCACCGGTTGTGCAAACCGAGGATGGGGGCGCGGTCGTCGACTCGCTGGTGACGGTCGATGAGTCCGCGCCAGAGGTGGATCGGGGGGGCGAGCAGGTGGATGAAGTGTCTTCTGCTGAACCCGTCTCGGCATCTGACGAGGTGCCGCTGCAAAAACCCCCGGCGCCTGTGGTGCCTGCCGCGCCTGCGGAAAAGGCAGCATCGCAGCCGAATGTTAAGGCAGTCACTGAACCGAAGGAGGTTGCGAAGGCGCAGCCAAAGCCAGCTGCGGGGGCCGAGATACCGCCAGTATCCAAACAAGTGCAGCAGGCGCCCTCTAAAACCACCACTCCAAAACCTAGCGTTGCAGAGTCTACGCGCCCCGAGCCATCATCGGCTGAGCCGGAGGCCCAGCAATCTGTGGTCGATCAAGAGAAGGCTGTTAAGTCATCCCCGAAAAAAGATGCGGGCACGATAGCGATTTCCGTTTATGACGCCAGCAGTCTGGTCCAAGGGTTTGCGTTGGCCTATGAGGCTGGGGACCTGATGTATTTTCCCAAGATGTTTACCTCTGATGCCAACGCCGACGGTACGCGTGGGATCGTCAATATCATGCGGGACTATCAGGAGCTGTTTCAGGCAACCACAATGCGCAATATGGTACTCGGCGAGTTTGAATGGAAGATGCGTGATAACAAGGCCTTTGGTGTCGGTCCATTTGAAGTGAACGTGTGGGAAGATACGCGCAATCCGCCTGAAGTGATGAAGGGCATGCTTGAGTTGGAATTGGTGCGGGCTTCAGATAGTCAGCGTTTACTTATCAATAATCTCTCTCATAAACAGCGATAGATTCATCCCGCCAGGATTCATCGCAGACAAGGAAGGAGTCGTCACAATGGAAAAGTTTCTGCGTAGGTTCTCCTTTTGCGTTTTATGTGTAGTCTCTGCTTCGACGCTGGCCGCGCCTATTGGCATGCCGCAGGATGCGGGCCGATTCGGTGTGGCGGCGACCCTGAGTCATGTCTCCATTGATGATGCGGCCGGTGAGGTGAATAGCGAATTGGCCTGGCCGCTGACGCTGGTCAGTAGTGATCGACTGCGTTTGGGGCTGCGTTATTGGGCCGAGCTGTTTCGCCATTCCACCAAGATAAAAGCAGAAGACGATACCATCGGGTTAAGGCTTGAGCAGGCAGGTGTTCGATTTTCGCTGCAAAAAGAACTCTATTTGGAGCCCGGTGTAGTGACGCCTTGGTTTGGTGCGGGTTTGGAATGGTCTCAATATAAAGTCTCGCAACGGCATACTGTGGATGGCGATGGCTTCTTGGTACAGCGGTTTGAAGATGTGAGCGACAGCAATGTGTCGGTATTGGTGAATTTGGGGCGCGAGTGGGAAGTGGCGCGTGATTTGGCGTTGGGCCTGAAGGCGGAGTATGCAGCTGCCCTGGGGGATGGGCCAAATGTCGGTTCGTTAGGGATTGTGCTGCTTTACGATTTTTAGGCGCTGACACGGAGCGTGAGGCGAATGGAAATGTTCAGGAAGAGAACCGCTGGTGTGATCGTGGCTATGGCCACGATGGTCTTTTTGTTGGCGGCGTGTAGTGGTGGTGGCGGAGATGGGTTGCCACCGGAGCGGTCAATCACTCAAGCCCCCGATAGTGATCGGCCCAATCAAACCACAGCAAAGATTCATGGCTATGTCGTTGATGATGTGTTGGTAGGGGCGACGCTCAATGTGTATGCCTTTGATGAAGGCCGTAAAGGTGCGTTGCTGGCGACGACCAAGACGGCTGATGATGGCAGTTATCAGCTGGATATTAATGCTGCGACCGGTTTGTTGCTGCTGGAGGCGCGAGGCGGTTCCTATCGAGAGTTGATGTCGGGTGCTCACGTCACGGTAAAAGACAATGAAGTGTTGCAGGCAGTGATCCTGCATCAGGCAGGTATACCGCGAACAGTGATGGTGACACCGCTGACGCATCTGATTTCGGCATTGACACATTATCGTATCGCCGAGGGGCAGTCGCCGCGCATGGCCTATCACTCTGCGGCGGATGATGTTAACCACCTGTTTGACCTGGATGTGACTCAGGTTTACCCGCGCAGTATTGCCGATGTTGGTTCAAGGTCCGGCTTGAACGATGAACATATCTACGGTTTTTATCTGGCCGCCTATTCGGCCTGGAGTGCCTGGGTCGGTGAACAAAACGGCATCGCGCCGCACACCAGTTATACATCCTTGGGTACGTGGCAATTAATCTACAAAGATCTGATCGATGATGGTCGTCTGGATGGCCGGGCGCAGATTGCCGGTGCCCAAAGTGCGATGGCGCTGGGAACGGTCAACCTGAGTACTGATGTATATCGTATCGCCTTTGTGCAGCATGTACTGGCGTCCACGATGCATCATGCCAATGCGACGGATATCTCATTGAGTGACATGTTGCCGTTGATGCTGGCCTTTCTCGAGCGCAGCAGCAGCTTTTTGCCGGCGGCGGGTGATGGCGCGACTGGCGTTGAGATCCACGGCGTTGAGCCGGAAGGTCTGTATCACAACGGCAGTTTTGATTTTGCGGTGTTGATTGCCAACCCGCATCTCGTCGAAGAAGTCAGGTTTGCGTTGAATGGCCAGGACCTGGGGGCGGCGGCGAATCATCTGTTACCGGTGATGAATATTGGTCCAACGCAATATGGCGCTGATGGCGACTATGTGATTACCGTGCGCGCAACAGATTATCTGGGCAATGTTGTGAGCCGCGATTTCACGATTCGCATTGATAATAGTTCGCCTTATGTCAACGTGTTATCGGCCGCAATCACTCGTCATGCATCGCATGTGTTATCCGGTAATTATGGTGATAACGGCGCGGGTCGATCTGGATACAGGCCTGCCGGCATTTGATTTTAGTGGCGGCCATAGTCAGGTGCGTGTTAGCGACCGCGCAGGCGGCTATGCCGAACACACATTGGCGCATACGAACCCGCAGCCATTGTTTTTGCCTGCAGACAGCTTGGCGCAGGATGGTTTGCTGATTAATCGTGCGAGCCTAAATAGTGCGCAGGTGCCGTATTTTGCGTTCCGTGCAAATGATCCTCAGGCTGCAGGTGTGGGCAGTCAGGCGGCATCGATGACTGCACAAGTGCGCTATGAAAAGAATGGTGGTGTAGTGGGTGCGTGGCGCAATGTGTCGGTTGTGGCTGGAGAGTTTCTATTACCACTATTGACCGAGTTTTTGCACGAACAGTGGCTGCTGTCGACACCGGATGATGTCCATCAGCTGCGCGTGCGGATCAATGACGAGGCTGGCAATAGCCGGGATCAGGTGTTTGAGTTCCGGACGGACTTTGTTGCGCCAGTACTTGCGGTGAATGGTGGCCTTTCTGTTTATGCATATCAAAACATTGAAAGGTTGACGTTCTCGTCGCGTGCACAATTGATGCAGGGCGCAGCGGTGGATGTGTTTGGTTATAAATTTACGAATAACTCCGATCACGCGGTTTATATCCAGGCCAGTGACGATTTTCAAAGCAGCGTCTTGCGCAGTGCCGAACAAAAGGTGCGCGAGAACCGTGTGCGGTACACGGTGGAAGAACAGTGGTGGGTTAAGTGGATATTGAACCCCAAAGATTATTGTCCCTCGGCGGCTGATGCACTGGCTGTTGCGGCCTTTGAGGTGCAAAAGGGGGATGTTGGCCATTTCTATAATTTTACAGGTAGCGCTTGGGAGCGTATTGAACAGCCTTTGCCTGTGTATGGTGAGGAGGAGTCTTTAGGTTACGATACACCTGCGCTTCCGGACGTGGGTTGGGTGGATATGGTGTTTCCCGATGATGTGCATGCGGAGTTTGTCGATGTTAGAAATGGGGCGACGCACACCTTTAAATATGATTATCTAAGATTTCTACCTGCCTATGGCGATGATTATGGAACCCCTATTCTGGTTCAAGACAGGCAGATTGTGTTTCCTGATCGGATTCGCACGTGCAGTGATCTTTTATATTTCAAGAAGCGTACTGTCGAGGGTTACCAATCGTTAGAGGGTTATCCAAGAACAAATACAACCCTGCTAGAAGAGGCTGAAACGCTGGAAGAGCAGTTTGTCGTATGGGATGTCGATACGGCAGAGTGGTTGACGGCATTTAATGGTTGGGTGCGTGTCCCTGCTTCACATACAGTCGAAGTGACCAAACAGGTGATAGGTCCTTCGTTTGCACCCTATGTTGATACTGAGGTGGTAGGGCCTGATTTCTCCAGTTATGCGCCGAAGACCTACGACAGCGCATTGCGGTGGACGCTTAACAGCGGTATCAGTCTCAATATTGTGCATGACGCGGGTATCGATAATATCTTTGCGATGACGCCGACACGGATGCTGTTAAATACACATGAACTGGTGTATACCCTGAGCCGTTAGGCACCCGAGCGTGGGTGCCTAACCTGGGTTGGTCATGTGAGGGGATGGGGATTAATAAATCCCTACATCCATATACGTCCGAGATATCTTTTCGATAGCAATGGCGTACGCGGCTGTACGCAGGTCGGTGATTTTTGGATTGCTGCGCATGGCCTCGGTGAGCTGTTGGTAACCATTGCGCATGGTGTCATCAAGGCCAGAGTTGACGAGGTCTTCCTCGCCGGCGCCGCGGATGACACGCTTGCGGATGTCGTCAGAGATGGTTCGGCCGGTCAGTTCCTCCAATAGCGCAGCGAATTCACGGCTGCGCATCTCTTCATGGCGACGCTGCATACGGCCGAAGCGGATGTGCGACAGATTGCGGATCCATTCAAAATACGACACGGTGACACCACCGGCATTGGCGTAGATGTCGGGGATGATGATAATGCCCTTGGCGCTGAGGACCTTGTCCGCCTCGTAGGTCGCGGGGCCGTTGGCGGCCTCAACAATCAATTTCGCTTGAATACGATCGGCGTTATCACAGGTGATCTGTGCCTCCAGGGCGGCGGGGATCAGGATGTCGCACGGTAGCTCCAGCGCCTTTTTGCCATCTTCATGGAAGGTGGCGTTGGGAAAACCCTTCATTGTCTTGTGCTCAATGATGTGGCGATGTAGCGCATCTATATCAAGGCCATTTTCATTGATGACGACGCCTTCGCTCTTGATCACGGCGATAATCTTGGCGTCGTCTTCCAGCGACAAAAGGCGCGAGGCGTGATAACCCACATTACCGAAGCCTTGTATGACGATGGTCTTGCCAGCGATGCCGGGGGTTAGGCGGGCATTCTTCACATCCTCGGGGTGACGGAAAAACTCCTGGATGGCGTATTGAACGCCACGGCCGGTGGCCTCGGTGCGGCCACGGATGCCGCCGTGTTGGATTGGTTTGCCGGTGACGCAGGCTGAGGCGTTGATGTCATCCGGGTAAAGATTCTTGTAGGTGTCAGCCATCCACGCCATCTCCCGTTGTCCGGTGCCGACATCGGGGGCGGGGACGTTGGTCGATGGGCTGAGAAAGCCCTTGCGCACCAGCTCAATGGTGAAGCGTCGTGTGATCATCTGCATCTCGTCGCGCGTGTATTTGCTGGGGTCGATCAACAGGGCGCCTTTGGAGCCGCCAAACGGGATGTCCATCAGGGCGCACTTGTAACTCATCAGTGCTGCCAGGGCCTCCACCTCATCCTGATTGACGTAAGGGGCATAGCGAATACCGCCCTTGGCCGGTAGGCGATGGGTGCTGTGTACGGCGCGCCAGCCGGTGAACATTTCGATCTTGTCGCGGATCTTGACCGGGAACGTGACCTGGATGATGGATGCGCAGGCCTTGATCGCGGCGGCGGTGTCTTCGGAGAGGTCGATGGCGGTGATGGCGCGGTCGACGAGAAAGTTAACGTTTTGGCTAAAGGATAACTCGTGTACTTGGCTGTCGCTCATACCATGCCCCCCTTGGCGTGTGTTGGGTACGACTTGAATTACCAGTGTTCTATTGATATCAGCGGCTAGTCAAGGATAACTCTATAGGTTTTCCAGTTAATTTGTTGGTTCTTGTCGCACGTTTGGTTTCTGTCAGGGCAATTTCCAGGCGGGTGTTGGGTATCACTCGGAAGTTAGGGTATCCTTGGTGGCTACACAGCTGGTCGAGCTACGGGGATGACGCATGGCTGAGGCGGTGTATGCTTGGCCATCAGGGGATGCGGGAGGGGGCATGGCTCATCTGAATTTATTAAGAACACAGAACATATGGCGGTTGTCATTACTGCTATGGCTAGGGCTGGCTATTGCCCCAGTCCGTGCCGAGTTAGATGTTTGGACAGTGGTTGCCTCTCCTGGTCCTGCCCAGTTTCTGAATGTTGCGCCTACCCGCCAGGTGCAATTGATGACGATCAATGGTGTCCTTTATCTTGGTGGTGCTAATGGCTTGTCTGTACGGAGCATGACGTTGCCGGCGGCCCCCAAATTGATGAGTGCCGGGTTCCAGAAAGGTGCGCTGTCGAGTGGTGGTGGCCGTGTGTTATACGCGGTGGTAGATGGCCATGGCGTTTATCGTAGTGCAGACTCAGGCAGTACATGGGCACCGATACCTGCGGTATTACCTGCGGGCACGATTACTGCTATCGCAGGGGCTCCAAATGACCCTAACTATGTCTACGTCGGTATGGCGTCGGGTAAGGTATATGAATATTCCTCTTTCGATGGTATCTGGGAAGACTTGACGCTGAGTTTGCCTGCCGCCAAGGTTTATCGTTTGGCGGTGGCCCCTAATGATTCCGGGCGCGTCTATGCCGCGATTGAGGGGCAGGGGATTTATCTATTGGTTGCCCCTAATCGTTCCCGTCATTGGGTCAAGGTCAGTGATCTGAATGGTATCCAGGATATCGCCATTCATCCGGCGAATGGGTATGAGGCCTTGCTCTCGAGTGGCGGTACGGTTGAGCGCATCTATGCGACCGACGTTGGTGGTCGGAGTTGGCCGCTGCGTAATGGTCTGCCAGGTGGCGCCTTGATGGGCGGGCTGGTCTATGATCCACTCGATCATGACTTCGCATATCTCGGGACGACCCGTGGTATGTACAAATTCAATCGTGGTTTGGGGAGTTGGTCGCGTTTGGGGGCGGATGGCGATCTGGCGAACAAGAAAGTTGTCGCCGTCGGTGTCGACCCTAGGGATACCGATGTGGTGTATGCCGCCACCAATGATGACCTGGGTGGTGGTCGTTTGTATCGGATTGAACAAAGTCTGCCTTCCAATTTGCCGCCCCAGGCAGTGATTAATATCAACACACTCTTTGTGCAGTCGTTTGATACCGTCGTGCTGGATGGTGCGTCGAGTATCGACCCGGATGGCCAGATCATCTCGTATAAATGGTCAGAGACCAGCGGCATCACCATCGCGATTAACGGCGACGACTCGGCGATTACCAGCTTTGTCGCCCCAGATGTAACCAAGCCGATTACCTTGCGTTTCCAGCTCGAAGTGCTGGATAACAAGAACGCATGGGCCGGTGCGCAGGCAGAAGTGGTGGTGGCGCCTCATGGTTATTCCCGTGGTGTGTTGGGAGATGAAGCGGAGTTTGGCGTTGAAGGCAGTATTGGCAACGGCGATGTCTCAACCCGCGGTGGAGGCGGTAGTCTGGGCTGGGGACTGTTGCCGTTAGCCCTGCTTGTGGCTTATCGGTGGCATCAACGTCGGCGGTAGTCGCGCCAAGTCTTCGGGACGATCAATATCGGCCTGATGTTTGAGGAGACGATAACGCCAGCCGAGCTCATCTAGGCGCGCCGTCGTCTGCGCCAGCACCAATCCAGTCCCCCAGGCGACCTCATCAAACAGCCGGACGTTTGTCCGCCTCAGGCCGATCAGCACGTAACCGCCATCCTCGGCCGGGCTCAGCACACAATCCTCTCCATGCGCCAGGGCGTCCAGCCCTGCCGCCAGATCAGCCCCCGTCAGGCCCGGGCAATCGCTGCCGACCAGCAGCGCGTAGTCGCATCGCGCCAGGGCCTGTTCAAACGCCAGGTGCATGCGTTGGCCGAGGTCATCCCCCTGTTGTGTCTGCAGTGTCAGCGGAAAACGCGCACGGCAATCTTCAAAGAATGGGTGATCGATATCGCCCGCGCGCCACAGCTCCAGCGGGCACAGTGCGGCGTCATTGGCGACATGCAGTATGTGATGCACCAAGCGGCCGTGCAGCGCCGCAGCCCCCTCCGCGCCGAGCGCCGGGATCAGCCGTGTCTTGGCCAATCCGGCAACGGGAGGTTTGGCGAAGACCATGATGCAGGCGTGGGGATGGCGCATCTTCAACGCAACAGGCTTAACGATATTGGCGTGCCAGCCGCTTCGGCGATACACCGAGGGCGTAGGCAAGGCGCAGGCGCCACATCAAGACGATGGTGCGCAAGATGCCGTTGCGCTCCCAGCGTCGGCTGGAGGTCGTCAGCGGCGTAGTGATACAACGCGGGTGGCCGTGCCCTTGTTTGCAGCGGCGACTGAAGTCGATGTCTTCCATCAACGGCATATCGCCATAGCCGCCGAGAGCGATAAAGGCCTCGCTGCGGATAAAGATCGCCTGATCGCCGGTGCAGATGCCCGTTAGACGTGAACGCCAGTTCATCAACCTCTCCACCACGCGCAGCATCGGCGCGGCGCCGGAGAGTCGCACATTGAAGCGGCCCCAGGCGTGATGCGCCAAGGCATGGCGGATGAGTTCGAGTGCGTTGTCCGGCAGCGTCGTGTCGGCGTGCAGAAACAGCAACACATCGCCTGTGGCGCCAGCCGCACCGGCGTTCATCTGCCGTGCACGGCCACGCGGGGCATGGACGATGTGGTCGACCAGGTCGGTTGCGAGGGCGATGGTATCGTCATCACTGCCGCCATCGGCCAGGATCAGCTCATGCCCGGCACTGCGCAGCGCTTGCAGCGGCCGCAACGTGGCGACGATGTTCGCCGCCTCGTTCAGCGCCGGGATGACGATGCTGAGCCTTAGCAACAGCCGCTGCCCTCGGCGCAGCAGGCCGTGTTATGTGCTGCCCCCTTGCTCTCGCTGATCGGGCGGCGCGTGCCGGCCGGGGCGCAGTAGGGCACGGGTTCTTTTTTGACGGCCGGTGGAATGCCGATGAAGTGGTCGGCATACGGCCCTTCGGTCAGGAATTTATAGGTGCGTTCGCACACCGCCATCCGCTCGCCACGATAAAACACGTGGTTGTCGTCATCGTGCACCTCGCTGAACGGGCCGCGATAGATCACCGCGTGACCATAGTCGAGACAGGCCTCGCGGCTGGGTTTGGTTGCGAGCAGGGTCGCCGAGCGGAACTCGATACCCTCGACCACCTGCCATGGTTCGCCGTCCCATTTGTCGTAGCTGACGGCCTGAAAACCGGCGTCGAGGAAGGCGTCGATGAATTCTTTTTCCTGGAAGGCGCCGGAGATGCAGCCGCTCCACAGGTGGGCATCTTCTTTCAGATGAACGGGCGAGACTTCGTCACTGATGATGTCGGAGATGGCGACGCGGCCGCCGGGCTTCAGCACGCGGAAGATCTCGCTGACCAGTTGCGCCTTCTGTTCATCGCTGACCAGATTGAGCACGCAGTTGGAGATGATCAGGTCGACCGAGTTGTCGGCGATCATCGGCGTGTTTTTGCGTTGTTGATGTTGCCATGCCTCCAGGCGCGCCAGATCGGCGGCATTATTGATCGGGTTGGCGGCGAGATAGGTCTCCATCTCTTCGACATTGAGTGCCAGGTCCTGGATGTGGCCCTTCAAAAACTCGACACGATTGCCGCCGAGTTTGCCTGCCATTTCGTCCTGATATTTGCGCGCCAGTGCCAGCATGTCGTCGGTCATGTCGACGCCGATGACGCGGCCGGTTTCACCGACCAGGTGCGCCGCCATGTAACAGATCTTGCCGCCGCCGCTGCCGAGGTCGAGCACGGTATCGCCTGGGCGTACGTAGCGGCTGGGGTCGCCGCAGCCGTAGTCTTTATCGATGATCTCCTGCGGCAGCATCTTCAACAATGCGGTGTCGTAGCTGACCGGGCAGCACAGGGTGGGTTGTACCTCTTTGGCACCTTCGGCATAACGTTCGCTGACGTGGGTTTTGACACTACTCATTTCGATTTCCTTTTTGATCTTGATAAAAACTTACAACGCGCCGCCGCAGCTGCTGCCCTGGCCGGCGGTGCAAGCATAGCAGTGATCTTTGACGATAATGTTACGCCCCGAGATATCCCGTGCGATCAGTTCCTGGATATGGGTTTTGGGTTTGTCGCTCAGCGGTGCAGGCAGATCCAGCATCTGGTTAAAGTCGCAGTCGTAGACATAACCCTGCCAGTCAATGCTGATCAGGCTGCGACACATGACGCTCTGCAGATTGGCCTCAGAAAAGTTATCCCGCAGCAGCTGCATGTAGCCTTCGAACTGGCCCTTGGAGATCAGCATGCTGCCGAAGCGTTGGATCGGCATGTTGGTCAGCGTGTACAGATGACTGAAGACGATGCCCCAGTCATCGAGCAGGCGTAGACGATAGGCCGCTTCGAGTTCGGTTTGAGACGGTGGCAAGCTGGGGCCTTGTGGGTTGTACATCAGGTTCAGGGTTAAACCGCTATCGGGCTGGCCGTAGCCGTGCTTGTTCAGTAATTGCAGCCCTTGAATGCTGAGATCGAACACACCCTTGCCGCGTTGTTTGTCGACGTTGTCTTTCAGGTAACACGGCAGCGAGGCGACGACTTCCACTTGATAGGCAGCCAGAAACTCGGCCAGCCCCTGCTGGTTTTCCTCGAATAAAATTGTCAGGTTGCAGCGGTCGATGACGTGGATGTCCAGCGCGCGGGCGGCAGTGACCAGACGACGAAAGTGCGGATTCATCTCTGGCGCACCACCGGTCAGGTCCAGTTGTTTGACCTGTGAGGCTTGCATAAACGCGATCAGTTGATCGACGGTGTCACCGTCCATGTTTTCTGTGCGATTGGGGCCGGCATTGACGTGGCAATGCAGACACTGCTGATTACAGCGATAGCCCAGATTGACCTGTAGCGTCTCCAGCTTGCCGCGTGTGATGGCGGGAAAGTCGGTGTCTTGCAGTAGCGGTAGCGTGGCATGCATAAACAAAAATTCCTTCGCTGATATTTATTCGGCTGTCGTTTTGCGCAGCTTTTTTATGAGGATTGGTAGTAGCGCAAACAGCCCGAGCAGGCCGAAGGCGAGCAGTGTCTCCATCGAGACTAGTTGGTCCAGTGATTCAATCCGCCCCAGCGATTGGCCGAGGTTGGCAAACACAAAACAGCCGGGCAGGATGCCGATCGCGGTGCCGATGACATAGGTACGAGTCGTGATCGGGGTAAAGGCCGGTGCCAGGTTAACGAGCCAGAACGGAAACAGCGGCACCAGGCGCAGAAACAGCAGATAGTTGAGCGCGTTGTCGTTAAAACCATTCATCAGCTTGGCGGCCTTGCCATCGGCGAGGCGCGCACGCATCGCATCGGCAAACAGATAACGGGCGGCGAGGAAGATCAGTGTCGCCCCCAGCGTGGCAGAGAACAGGATGATGCCGGTGCCGACCCAGCGACCGAACAAAAAACCAACCGTCAGCGACAACAGCAGTGCGCCGGGGATGCTAAAGGCGGTGGACGTGGTGTAGATAATCACGGCCAAGGCAATCGCCAGCAGATAGTGTTGTTCGGTGTGGCCGAGCAGGGCGTCGCGATTGTCTTTGATGGTGTTGAGATTGAGATACTGGCCGCCATCAAAGGCGAAGAATGCGGCTAGCGCACCTATGAAGATAGAGGCGAGTGCGAGCTTGATCCATGTGTTCGCTGGCTGGGCCATGAGTGGGGTGTGTGCCTGTTCCATTGTTTGGTCTTCCCGTATGCTACTTGAATTGGGGCGCAAGGACAGCGCCCATGTGGCATTAGAGTCGTGGCAGGCGGCCAAACCTTACATCTCACGCTGGATGTTTCGGTCTGAGGGAGGGGGGGCATCGATAGGGGGGGAGTTTCACGTAGGTGATCTGCGCAAGTATATGTCGCTGGGCTGGTAGCACGTCCTAGATCAGTTTATCCCCTCCCTCTGGCGGAGCGGTTACCGCTCAGATATTCTCGCTACTAATAATAATATCACGACATATTAATAGTCGTAATCGGCGGTTTGTCTGGAAGTGGGGGGGGCATGCTTCGGAGTGATGAAGAATGGTTGGCTTTGGTTGACCAATTTTATTCGGCGGCGGTGAGTGGTGAGTGGTACGGGGCGCTGGAGGAGCTGGCGAGGCTCACCGGCTCTAAAGGAGGGCAGCTGATCGGTGTGGGCGGCGATAAGACGGTGCCCTTTAATCTCGCCACTGGCATGGAGCCAGGCTGGTTTGATGCATTTTTGGCCATCGGAGGTGCTGACCCGGCCATCAACCCTGTTGTCCGTCATGGCAGCAGTATCGACGAACTCACGATTCTTCAGAGTGCAGAGTTTCTCTCCGTCGAGGAGCGGCGCAATGACTTCTTCATGAATGAACATGCCGCTTGCTTCGATATTCCCCATGTTTGCCTGACGCCGCTAGTTAAAAACAGCGATGGACTCATCGGCCTGGCGGTGATGCGCGGGGAGCGCGAGGGGGAGATCGAGCGCCACCAGCGTGATCTCTTTACCGCAGCTGCGCCCCACATTCGTACTGCGGTGCGCATGCAGATGTCTCTCGATCACCAGGGGGCGCAGCTCATGGCCGGGGCGCTGGAGGCGATGGGGCAGGCCGTCTTCATTTGTAATCGCCAAGGTTTGGTGCGGGCGATGACCGCCAGGGCAGAGGCGCTAGTGGGGCAAGGCGGCTTGCTGAAACTGAGTCGTGGTCAATTGGGTTGCGTCCATCGTAACGAGGGCCAGGCTCTGGCCCGGGCCATTATGCACGTCGCTGTCCCTGCCATGGTGAGTGATGCCCCGCGTGCCATTGCCCTGGTGGTCCATGGCCCAAAGGGGAATGCGGTGATGCTCGACATCTTGCCCTTGCCGCGTCGAGAGGCCAGCTTTGGTTTCGAGGCCCGTGTGTTGGTGGTGGTCCACAATGGCGAGGGCAGTGATGGCGGCAGGGTGAAAGGGGTGCTGCAATCTGTGCATGGGCTGACGGCGGCGGAGGCTGAAGTGGCACTCATGCTGGCCCAGGGGGGCTCGCCTGAGGCCGTGGCGCGACTGCGCAAGACCTCAGTGAGCACGGTACGGACACAGATGCGTGCAATCTACGCCAAGATAGGCGTGCATCGTCAGAACGAACTTGCCAGTCTGGTGGCCTCGCTTCGTGCTTAGGGTTCGCTGGATTCATGCATAGCTTCCCAGGGGGGCAGGCATCGTTTGTTGATCGGGTCGTGTTGTCATAGGCGCTGGTTGAGCGTAGGGCCGGGAAGCCTGTTTGTTTGAATCTCTTCCGGACGGGGTGCCGGGCATCATTATTAGCTATCTTCAGAAAAACGCACTGTTTTGTGTGTCTGTCATCCTCTATTTGGAGGATGAAAGTCCGTGACCTTCACCCATATCATCCGAGCCAGGTTGTCCCCTCTTTTTCGCGGATAGGTGTCCTGTCTGTGACGCGCCAGGGGGAGTGTTCAGAGTCGGTTGAGGTGTTTATGAAAGTCAGAAATGGGTTCTGGTTGTTGCCTGTGGCATCTATGTCATTGTTGTTGGTGGCCTGCGGTGGAGATGATGCGCCCACGGAAGAGCGCAAATTGCCACCAAACTCGGATATGACGGGGCGCGTGGCGGATGGTTATATCGTCGGTGCCACGGTGTGTCTGGATAAGAATGACAACAAGGCGTGTGATAGCGATGAACCACAGGCGGTGACGGTGGTGGGGGGCAGTTATCAAATTTCGGGTGTGACGACAGAGGATATGAATCAGTATCCGGTCGTGGTCGAGGTGCCCGCCGATGCCATCGATGAGGATACGGGGCTGCCGTTTAATAAACCATTTGTCATGACTGCGCCCAAGGGGATGGGCACATTTGTCAGCCCACTCTCTACACTGGTGCAGGCAGTATTGGAGTCCAATCCGGCGATGAGCTTGGGTGAGGCTGAGAATGTTATCAAGGGCCAATTGGGTTATGCCACGGATAGCACGGTCTCTCTGTTTAAGGATTATGTGGAATCCAAGGCAGATGCTGGCAATGCTAACAACGGTGAGTATGCCCGCCTGCACAAGGTGGCCCAGGTGCTGACCCAGGCGTTGATCACCAATCTGGAGTCTGCCAGAACCTCGGCCACAAATGCGGGTGTCAACGCCGATCAGAAGATGGATGAGATCATGGGCCTGGTCGGTGCCCATCTGAAAGATGCGCTGGCAACAGTGGCAGGCCAGGTGGACAGTGCGGGTGACAATCTTAATCCTGTGACGCTGGCGGCAGCCATTACTGCGATGGATGTCTCCAACATCAAGGCGGATATCGAACAGGAAACCCTGAAACAGAATGTGACATCTACCGCCGTGCAGACCGCTTTACAGAATGGGGTGTTTGGATTCTGGTCTGGCGGTGACTGGTTTGATCGCTCTGCGCTGGGGTTGACACAGGATGGCAATAAGTTGGTGGTGCAGGATGCCTTTTATGATGTAAATGCCCAGAACTGGGTCAACGAACAGCATGTTAGTTATCGGCTGACCGCGGCTGGCTGGGGCGATGCCCCGGTTCTGCAATGGCCCAATGGAACGGATGTGTCCTATGCGGCCAATGGGAGTGCCACCTTCAGTCATGCCGG
>DHYU01000042.1:4834-27795 GCA_002415485.1 Proteobacteria bacterium UBA5122 | reverse complement strand
TGGCAGGGCTATGCCCCAGGCATGCCGGCAGCGAAGGTCTTTGCACCGAATTCCATTCTGTATAACGCCCACACCACTGTGCTGGATAACCTATACCAGCTGTGGCAGACGGATGCCGTGACGGGTGTGACCTGTAGTGATAATGGAGATATCAATACTTATCAGGGTAACTGTAACGTGGTGTATGGTGGTGGCGCCTCAGGGCCTGCGACGAGCCTGAGCGAAATGTTGTATGCCAAGGGTACGAACCTCTCCACAGCCGTAGGCAATTACACCGGTATGGGGGGTGGGGTGATCATGCGTCTGGCGGGCGATCTGGCCGATGGCAGTGGCGTTGCTGGTTTTTATAAAGGCAATCAATATCTGGCGAGTAGCTGGAGCAAAATCACTGTCTCTGGCGTGGAGATGATCAGGGTTGTGCCACCGCTGGTCTGGCAAGCCTATACCGGAGACAGCATTCGGGTGTTTTCCGTTCACAAGGGGTACGTGCGCAAGGGGGACTTTTACCCGGTCGGCGCGACATATGCCGCAGAGCAAATGTTGAACAAGGCTGCGAATGACAGTGTGTGGAATGCCTGGGGGCAGCAGGCGGGCGCCTTATTAGGTTCCTGGAAATTGGTGTCGGGTGGTTCGCACATTCTTATCGTGTTTGCCGAGGATGGCACGTATTACCATGTGGAAGACGGTACTCTGGATGTCAACGGTAGCGATGGCATGGAGCGGGGCACGTATACCTTCGCCAATGGTACGCTGACCTCCACATGTCCTGTGGTGGATACCAATGGTGAGTGGGGCTTGTCACACGCTAATCCACCGACGTGTTCTGGTAGTAACGTGAGCGTGGCCGTGAGCGGAGATACCTTGAGTCTAGGTGGGGTGGATTTCACCCGTGTAATGGGTGCGGCCAATATTATCGGTAGCTGGCGAGCCAGGCAGGGAAGTACGCGCATCATGCTGACATTTATGGCCGATGGTACTTATTACCATGTTGAAGACGGTAATACGGATGTCAATGGGACTAACGGCATGGAGCGCGGCACCTATACCTTCGCCAATGGTACGCTGACCTCCACATGCCCTGTGGTGGATACCAATGGTGAGTGGGGGATGTCGCATTCGAATCCGCCTGCCTGTACGGGTAGCAGCATGCCTATCTCAATCAATGGTGATGTCATGACGTTGGACGGAAGTTTGCAGTTCAATCGTGTAGAACCATAAAGCCTAGGCGTAATGCATGACAAAAGGGGAGACGGATCCGTCTCCCCTTTTTTGTTTGCGGATCTGACTGTTTCCTGAATGATGGCGTTGGTGAAGAGTGGGTGGTTGTCGTGAGGTAGTTGGTGCCTCGTCTCTGTTCCCGTATGCTGCTCGAAGTGCAGCGCTATTCTGACGCGAGGGTTTCCACGAGTCACGGCTGTCGATTGAATCTAAAAAACTTGGTTTGTAAGGTTTGGGGTGTTGGCGCGACCATCAGTCGTACTTGATTCAGTGAAGAGGAGAGTGGATGTGCGTGGTGTGTGGTTTTTGATTGGATTGGTGTGGGCATCTCTGGGGGGCGCGCAGGCGTCGGAGCAGATTCGTGTGTCGGGTTCAACGACGGTGTTGCCGATTGTGGCCGAGGCGGCAAAGCAGTATCGCATCGCCCACCCTGAGGTACGGTTGACGGTGTCAGGTGGTGGGTCGGGTGTCGGTGCCAGCAGTGTGGCGCAGGGCATGTCTGAGATCGGCATGTTGTCGCGTGATCTGACTGAGCGAGAAAAACAGCGTTTGCATGGTAAGGCTGCGTTGCTGCCAGTGGCGCGTGATGCAGTGGCGATTGCGGTCTCCAAGGCGGTGTATGAAGGCGGGGTCACTCAGCTGAGTCTGGCGCAGATTGCAGCCATCTATCGTGGTGAGATCAAAAACTGGCGCGAGCTGGGCGGACCGGATGCGCGCATCCTGGTGATCGATAAAGAGGCCTCGCGCGGTACACGCCATGTGTTTGCCAAGGTGGTGCTCGGCAGTGAGAAGGCGCGTGCGCCGGGGGCGAGCATCATCACCGGCTCCAATAACGAAGAGCAGGCGGCGATCGCCAATAGCGATCAGGCCATCGGCATGTTGTCCACCGGCTGGCTCAATGATCAGGTGCGGGCGCTGGCCATCGGCGAAGGCAGCGCCGCGGTGTTGCCGACGGCGGAGACGATCGCCAGTGGCGCCTATCCGATCAGCCGGGATCTGAATATCCTGGTGCCCAGCGATGGGCAGCCGCACATCGATGCCTTTGTCGAGTTTCTGCAATCCGATGCGGGACGGCAGATTGTCACTCAAGTCGGTTATCTACCTTTGGAAGCGCCCTAGCCGATGTTGCGCGCCTGGCTCTATGCCTCGACGCTGACCGCACTGCTGGCCGTGCTGGCGGTGTTTGGTTTTCTATTGCATGCCAGCTGGCCGTTGTTGGCCGAGCAGGGTGTGGCCTTTGTCGCCGAACCTGAGTGGTTTCCCTACGAAGATCTGTTTGGCCTGCTGCCGGTATTGATCGGCAGTGGCTGGGTCGTGTTGTTGGCCTTGCTGATCGCCTTGCCGTGCGCGGTGGCAGCGGCGGTGCTGAATGCCGAGTTGTTGCCGCCGCGTATGCGCGCGGGGCTGCGTTTTGTGATGGCCTTGATGGCCAGTGTGCCATCGGTGGTCTATGGTCTGATCGGCCTCTGGTTGTTGTTGCCCTTGCTGGAATCACAGTTTGATCTGCTGACCGGTCGCAGCCTGCTGGCGGCGGGGGGGTTGCTGGCCTTGATGATCCTGCCGACGCTGATGTTGTTGAGCGAAGAGGCGATCGCCAAGGTCAGTGCGGAACAGCGTGATGCAGCCTTGGCGCTGGGGTTTGACTGGACGCGGATGCTGAGCCGGGTGCTGTTGCCGCAGGCCTGGCCGGGGATTCGTTTGGCCCTGTTGTTATCGCTGGGGCGGGCGATGGGTGAGACGGTGGCGGTGATGCTGGTCGTCGGTTCGCTCGATCGCCTGCCGCAGCCGCTTTACAACCTGCTGCAACCGGCGCAGACGCTGACCTCGCGCATCGGCCGCGAGATGGCAGAGGCGAGTCTGGGGACTGTGCATTGGGCGGCCTTGATGAGCAGTGGGTTGGCGTTGGCGCTGGCTGCAGTGCTGATCAGCCTGTTGGCGCAGCGGGGGCGCGCGCATGAAATTTAATGGGCAACGTGATCTGTTGACCAAGAGTTTGGTTGTGTTACTGGCGCTGCCTGCATTGCTGCTGCCCTTGGCCTGCCTGCTGTATATCGTGTGGCGGGGGCTGCCTGGCTTGAGCCTGGATTTTGTGTTCAGCAGTGGCGAGGGCGCTGGCTTTGGTCATTCCAGTGGCATCGTCGGTCAGCTGTGGGGTTCGTTGTTGCTGGCGCTGGGGGCCTGTGTTGCGGCCCTGCCGTTGGCCTTGGGCATCGCGATCTATGAACGGCTGTTGGCATCCACTGGGCAGCGGCGTGTGTTGGCGAGTGTTGTGGCGATGTTGCAGGGTATCCCGCCGATCGTGTTTGGTCTGTTTGGCTTGGTGTTGTTTGTGCATGCGCTCGACTGGGGAGTATCGCTGGTCAGCGGTGCGTTGATTCTGGCGATCGTGGTGTTGCCGACGCTGGTGATGACGATGATCGCGGCGTTGCAACGCATCCCCATCGAACATACCGAGGCGGCGCGCAGCCTGGGCCTGACTGAGGGCCAGTTGCTGCGACGGGTGTGGTTGCCGCAGGCATGGCATGGTTTGGTGACGGGCGTGTTGCTCGGCATGGCGCGGGCCTTGAGTGAGACGGCGCCGATCCTGTTCACGGCGACGGTGTTCTCAGGTGTGGTGTGGCCGGATTCGATCTTTGCGCCGGTGACGACCTTGCAGACACATATCTTTTATCTGGCGCAGGAAGGCGGCAGCGAGGCGGCGACACAGGTGGCCTGGAGCAGCGCCGTGGTGTTGATCGCTCTGGTGGCGCTGTTTGCCTTGCTGGCGCATGTGATTCAAAAATGGAGACCTCTGCATGAAGCCTGAACCGAACGTGACGCCGTGTGTGGTGGCAGATCAAATATCTGAGTCACAGGCATTGCCGTTGGCACTACAGGTGCGTGACTTAAGCCTGACGATCGATGGTCAGTCGCTGTTGCGTGATGTCACGCTGAATGTGCCGCTGCGAGGTGTGACGACGTTGATCGGTCCATCAGGCGCGGGTAAGAGCAGTCTATTGCGTTGTTTGAATCGTCTGCATGAGAACTGGCAGGGTGAGGTGGCGATCGATGGCGTGAATGTGCGCCAGTGGCCGGGCGGGGTGGATGTCTTGCGTCGCCATGCAGGATTGATCGGGCAGAAGCCGTGTGTGTTTCCAACAACGATTGCCGCCAATGTGATGTTTGGTCTGCCGCGCCTGCAGCGGAAGAGGCGTGCTGTGTTGGAGCAGTGTTTGCGTCAGGCTGCCTTGTGGGATGAGGTGAAGGACCGGCTGCAGTCCCCAGCGATGAGCCTGTCGCTGGGGCAGCAGCAGCGTTTGTGCATTGCGCGTGCTTTGGCGGTACAGCCTAAATTATTGATGCTGGATGAGCCGACGGCGTCTTTGGATCCGCGCTCGAAACAGCTGATCGAACAAACGATGTGTGAACTGGCGCAAACGATTCCAGTGATCTGCGTCACACACGACCTGGATCAGGCGCAGCGTTTGGGCGGGCAGGTTGTGTTTATGTGCGATGGCAAGGTGATAGAAGCGGCGACGTGTGCTAGTTTTTTTAATAGCCCTCAGCGGATTGAGAGTCGCGAGTTTCTGCGTTGGAGCGTGTGCGACTGCTAGGGCATAGGCTTTAGCATGACAGGAGGCGGGTGGTTTGTTTGATCCTGAAGACTGGTTGCAGTGGCGTAATCCGGCAGTCCGTGATCTTGTATGGGTGATGCTGAGCCCCTCTCTGTTACATCATGAGCCCTGTGATGGGCATGCCTGCGAGCAGCGGGTGAACCATGCCTGGTGCCAGTATCTGGTACAACAAAATATTGATTGGCTTAAACGTCTCGATAATGAACCACGGCCGTTGTTGTCGTGGTTAAACCTGCATCAGTCGCAATACCTCGGTCGTTATTTTGAAAACCTGTTGTCGTTTTGGTTGCAGCATGCGACCGAGACTGACCTATTGGCACAAAACCTGGTGGTTAGTGACGGAGCGCTGCAGGTCGGCGAGTTTGACTTCATCTTTCAGGATCACGTGTACAGTGGGCTTAGGCACTGGGAAGTGGCGGTGAAGTTTTATCTGCATGCGCCCGAACATCCACGTGCCTGGTTGGGACCGAATCCGAACGATAGCCTCAATGCCAAGCTGGATAAGGTCTTTAATCAGCAGTTATTGCTGGCGCAGCATCCAGCGGCTGAACAGCCATTGATCGAGTGTTGTGGTTCGACCGATCTCGTGCCTGCGGCGTTGATGAAGGGTTATCTGTTTTATCCGTTTGATGCAACCTGGCAGGCGCAGCAGGTAGCGACGACATATATCTCTGATCAACATATGCGTGGCTGGTGGTGTCGTGCTGCGGCATTGCCAGAGTTGCTGGCACAAAGTGATGATGCCTGGCGGTGGATGATCTTGCCCAAGCTGCGCTGGTTGTCGCCGGTGGTATATCGGTTTGAGAGTGATGTACTGGATAAGCAGTCCTTGGCGGCGCAGGTACAACAATATTTTCAGTCCAACCGGCATGCGTTGATGGTGGTCTCACTGGCGCATATAGATGATGTCTGGCTGGAGGTAAGCCGAGGTTTTGTGGTGGATGATCAGTGGCCAAATTGATCTGATTTAGGGAGTGAAATGATGGGGTTGAGTAATCCAATGAAAGTGCTGATGGCGTTGAGTCTGCTGATGTTGGTGGGATGCGCCAGTCGGGGTGATGTGGTGCAGCCAGTGCAGCAACCAGATGCTTCGATTGACGCACCGCAAATGCCGGTCTCTGCAGACGATAAGCTGGTGCTCAAGCCTGAAGGCTGGTGGCAGGTTGGTTTCCGCATTTATTGGGAACAGGTGGCTGATAAATACGCAGAAGAAGAGAAGGCTGAAGAAGAGGTGGTAGAGGAGTTGCCGCTATGTCGTGATCCTGCCCTGGAAGATGTAAGCGAAGAGGCGTTGGCGGATGCGGGCGATGTGAAGGCCGGTGAGGCGGTGATTGCCAAAGAGGATGAAACGACCAAGGCCGAGCCGCCGGTAGAGGACAAGGAGTTTATTCAACCGTCATGGCATGTCGGTAGTTTGATCGCAGATCAGGTGCTGGCCCCATTAATCAAACAACACGGTAACGATATTTTTATGTGGCGTTTTCATCGCCGCGCCGGGAATGATGCCAAAGGTCATCAATTCAGTTTTATCTTTTATACAGACCAGCAGCAGGCGGATAAGGTGATTGCGCAGATCCAGGCGCATCCGCTGGTAGTGCAGATGTTGGAAGAAGGTGTGCTGCATAAAATGGCATATCCAGAAACCGATAAAATCGATAAACCGCTATTGTCCGATACGGCTGATAAAAAATGGCCGGATGAGATCAAGAAGTCCTGGCCGCTTTTTATTATGGGCGCGAGTCAGATGTGGCTGATGCAGCTGGAAACCATTGCGCAGGCGCATGAAGACTATCAAGAGGATATGTCGTTGGAGGAGATGCTGGCGTTTTATGAGGACGTGCAGTTGACCATGGATGAGATGTGGCGTGAACAGGCGCGCCATGCGTACTTTCATCATATGAGTGGCTTGTATGCCTATGAAAAGGTCCTGGTCGGATTTTAGGGGCGGGACTGACCACGGCTGAACGTATTCTGCTATGCTTGCCCGCAGCCCCGTAGGATGTAGGGGTAATAAGAACAGGGAGCGACTCAAATGAAAATAATCACATCAGCAGCTGCGTTGGTGGCTGCATGCACAGTATTGGCGGCCTGTAGTAGTAAATATGAACAGGAGTATCAGGCGGAAGGGTACGATGTTGGTAAAGACCGCGACGCGATTGCCTTGGTCGATGACTGGTATGGCGATTCGGCAGACAAGATTGTATACCTCGATCAAAACTGGAGTGCGGGCGATAGCACTTGGTTTTATTTCACAACGCAGGGTTCGGAGTTATTGCCCTATAACCACTTTGTGAATCTTGAACAGATCGATAGTGAGGCCTTGTTCATTGATCCGATGCACATGGCGCGTTATCGCTATTTGCCGCAGAAAATATCCGAATACAACCCCAGTGGTTTGCCAGTGGGGTTTGTGCGCAACAACGATGCGGTGGGCCTGACCTGTGCCGCGTGTCATACCGCGCAGATTAACTACAAGGGCACAGCGATTCGCGTCGATGGTGCGCCAGCCATGTCCGACTTCGTGGGCTTTGTGACGGGCCTGGAGTCGGCAGTTAAAGCCACGTTGGATGATGATGCCAAGTTTGGCCGTTTTGCGATTCGTGTACTGGGTTCTGCGCCACGGGAAAATGACGTGACTCAATTGCGTGAGGCACTGCGTGGCACGTACAGTTATCTGAACGATTACAACACCCGCAATCACTCGAAGCTGCACGATGGCTTTGCGCGTGTCGATGCGGTGGGGCGTATTTTTAACCAAGTCATCAAGTTTACCAGCGATGGTGCCGTCGCCTTGGAACCGAATGCGCCGGTGAGTTATCCGTTTTTATGGGATACCCCGCAGCATGATTGGGTGCAGTGGGTTGGTCTGACTTCTAACGCAGGCCCTGGCGCATTGGGACGTAATGTTGGTGAGGTTGTGGGCGTATTTGGCCGTGTTGATGTGACGAATCAACGGCATGAGATTGAGAAGTTCCTCGGTTACGACTCGACCGTGGATGTGCCACACCTGGTTGAGATGGAGGAGTGGGTGCGTCGGTTGGAGTCACCTGCCTGGCCAGAAAAATACCTGTCGAAGATCAATCGCAAACTTGCCAGTCAAGGTGAAGAACTGTACGAGCAGCGCTGCGTTAAGTGCCACAAGTNNAGATGTGGGGCCTGGAGCATGTGAAGACAGATCCTACCGAGGCGATGAATGCCATTAATGCAGTAGCGCCTACGGGCGTGCTGAAAGGCGCGAAGATGCCGGGTGGTGCGGGTGAATATGGCGATCACGCACCGGTGGCAGTGATGTTGGCCGATCTGGTGGAAGGCATCCTGGTGAAGAATGTGGATGCGACGGCCAAGGCGGTGGAGAACGCCGTGCGCAATGGTAATGGTCTGAAGGATCTGCCGAAGGAAGGTAAATATCCGTCAACCATCAACGGTGAAGAGAGTCCGTTTGCATCGTTGTTGGCGTATAAGGCCCGGCCGTTGAACGGTATCTGGGCGACGGCCCCTTATCTGCACAACGGTGCTGTGCCCACGCTCTATGACCTGCTGTTGCCGGAAGAGGAGCGCCCACAGACCTTTACCGTGGGGCGTATGGAGTTTGATCCGGTGAAGGTGGGCTTCGTCCACGCAGCAGATGATGCGCAGGCACCGTTTGTGTACGACACCACCCTACCAGGCAATCTCAATACAGGGCATAACTTCACAAGCAAGTTGACCGAAGATGAGCGCTGGGCCCTGGTGGAGTACTTGAAGACCTTGTAGCTCAGTGGTGTTGATAATCCAAAAGGGGGGCTTTTCGCTCCCCTTTTTTCTTGGATGATGATCTGTTTTGATCGAACTTATGATGAAGGTGTGTCGGTTTGGCGGTCGCTCGCACGTCGATCATTGGCACGGCGGTGTTGTTGAGGTGCTGGCTGGGTGTCGTGCTCTGAGCCATCTTCAGAAAAATAAGTGACCTTGACGGTTGGGCCCCTGAGTGCCCGTTTACCCTTGCGGCTGGTGAGACTGACCATGTTGATGCGGCCACACTTGGGACAGGTGGATTTGCGATAGATCGCGATGTGGTATGCGGTCCAAGCAACAGGGATGATCATCAGCGGGAAGAGTGAAGACATCATGGCCAGGCTGAAGAACATCATCCAGATCAGGCCGTCGACCGCAAAGCTCCCTACGCCTTGGGTGGTGGGTTGGCCAACGTGATAACAGTAGGTGCAGATGCGGTCTTTCATTGGGGATGGTTCCCTTAGTTAGTAGTTTTTATAAGGAAATTCGCAAAATTTATTTAGGTATGGTAACAAAAGTATTGAGGCGCGTAGCGCCTAAATAATGTGCTCGTCGTTACTAATAATAATTAACCGATGGGCCGGGTTTAAAGAGGAGTGCTTTGCGGTTATTGGGGCAGATGCGTCGGTGTATCACATCATCAAGTGTATTGCTCATGATGGTAGTGCCGATACAGATGTTGAGAAACCAAGGAGCGTTGGGACGTACGTTTTTGTGAGGAGTAACGTATGCGTTTATGGTCTTGGTCTGTTTTGATTGGGGTATGTAGTATCGCAGGAGATGCCTGGGCGGAGGCGGCCCCAGGGGCTTTACAGGTGCCTGCAGCGTTGAAGCACGGTATCGTATTGTTATCACCGAAGCACGTATGGTCATTGCGGGTGGAGCCAAAGCATATATCCGCTGATCGATGGTTTGATCAGGCGGGGCGTGCCCATGCTTTAGCGTATCAGGCAGATGGCCTCAAGGTTGATGCGTCCATGCTGTCAGCGCTAGCCCCGTTAGGTGCGGGAGCAACACTGGGGACCACAGAAGTCAGTCAGCGAGTTGCAATGCAGGGCGCCGTGGTGACCTACGGTTATGGCCTGAGTGCAGATCTGTCTCTGGGTGGGTATTTTTCCTACGGTAAGAGTGAGAGCAAAATTTCTCTGGGGATGAGCGGTGGCACTGTGGGCTGGAATCCTGCCTTTAATGCCAGCCAGCCCACATCCCAGACCAATTATCCGTTTGCCCCCGTTGGTGCAGGGGCGAGTGAGCCCTTGGGGGTGGCCGGGTTTGAACGGCTGCTAACTGATCCGGTCTTCGGCTATGCCTACGATTCAATTCAGTCGGAGGAACATAGTGGTCTCGGTGAACTGGTGTTTGGATTCGTTTGGCGGTTTCATCACACGGATGATCAAGGGTTGGTATTGTCGGGTGGTTGGCGGCAAGGTGTGGCGGACGAGGATCGTGCAGATGACCTGTTTGATGTGCCACTGGATGATGGTTCGGATGATCTGATGATGCAGCTGGAATGGTATCGAGAGCTGGGATATGGCCTGGATGCCCGTTTGCTGGGTAAGCGTACGGTGCAGACGACGGACACCCGCACCATGCGCGTGGCGAACACAGGTTTACTGGCACCAGTGAGTGCCCGTGAAGAACTCAAACGTGACCTGAGCGATCAATGGGATTATGAGGCCGAGTTAGGTTACAGCTGGTCTACGGATTGGCGTACCGGTATTTTGTGGCGCCGCTGGCAGAAAGAGGTCGATGTCTATGTCTCGCGGGTCGGGACTGATACATCTGCCATGAGCGAACATACCAATCGTGAGGCAAATCAGTGGCGTCTATCTCTGTCATGGAGCGGTATGTCGGCATATCTGGCCGGGGTGATTCCGATGCCGGTCATCGTGCGACTAGAGGTGCAGGATACCTATCAGGCACGCAATGCTGCAGATATGCGAGAGACGACGTTGGTCACATATATGTTTTTCTAGCGGGGCAGGGTTGAAACGATGATGCATGCAGGGCTGCGCCATGGTGCCCGGGTCAAACATCAACAGTTGTTGCGGGCGGCAATGGAGTTGATCCATCGCCAGGGTTTTGCGCAAACGACACTGGCTCAGATTGCCGAGCGCTCCAAGGTGCCGCTTGGCAACGTCTATTATTATTTTCGTAGTAAGGATGCGATTGTCGAGGCCGTGATTGATGAGCGCCGTCGCAGTCTTGCCCAGGCGCATAGTCTGTGGAATTTGCTGCCAGAGCCACAAGAACGGATTCGGGCCTCGTTGCAAATGCTGATTGAAAATCGCGAGTCATTGACGGCATGGGGCTGTCCTGTAGGAGGACTTACCTTGGAATTGAATAAATTCCAAGCCAAGCCTGAATTGGTGGCCAAGGCGGAGACTTTGTTTCGTTTGCATATCAATTGGCTGAGCGAACAGTTTGCTGCGATGGGGCGCGATGATTCGAAAGAGGCCGCGATTCAATTGGTGGCGACAATTCAGGGGGCGATTTTGTTAGCGAATGGCATGAAGGATCGCCGTTTGTTTGAACGGCAGATGCGACGTTTGATGACCAGTTTATAATTCAGCTCGATTCGGGAATACGACATAAAGATGTATTTTTCTTGAATCTTTATGGATGAAGAGGCTAGAGTGATCAGAGGAGGTGACGCCAATGGTCAACCAAACCTTATACGAAGCCGTGGGCGGTGAGCCTACACTGCAACGGGTACACAAGATTTTCTACGACAAGGTCTACGCCCATCCCTGGCTGGGCAAGTTCTTCGCAGGTCACGATCAAACCGCGATCGAAGGCCGGCAGACCTCATTCATGGGCGAAAAGATGGGTGGGCCCAAATATTTGGGCAAACCGCTGCGGCAGGTGCATGAGCATATGTACGTGACGCCTGAGTTGTCGGACCTGAGGCATGAGTTGTTGGCCCAGTCGCTGGTCGAGGCGGGCATCTCCTCTTCGTTAGCCGAGCGTTGGCTAAAGATCGATGCGGCATTTATGAAACAGGTGACGAAGCCTTCACTGGAGAGCTTCTATCGTGATTATCACTTTGCCTATAAACGCCGCATCATCCATCCAGAACCGCCGAGCGTTACTGATTAACGAGCTGTTCGTTTGGTCAATAAGGCCTCTGCCTTGGCACCGAGATAAACATAGAGACCAAGACCGATCAGCAGGCCGACCGCCGCGAGCATCATCCATACCGCGTGCACGAGCATCTCACCTTGGCCCAGTGCTGCCTTGAACATCAGCAATAAGGCTTCAATCGATACCGCGATCAGGATGGCGGCAACGAAACGAGTGATCGTGCGGCGGGTGGAGCTATGGCGAAAGATGTCTTTATGCATCAGCACTTCTTCTTCGAGTGTGGTTTTGCCTAGATCAAAGATCGCGAGCGCCAGTGTCAGAAAGATAATGACGCCAAAGGTTTTTAGCTTGCTCTCTTCGGCCCCTGTCGAGTCATGTGTCATCAAATAAAGTTCGTGGAAGGCCGAATACAGCAGTGCCGCGACGACGATAAATAGTCCAGCAACGATCACGGTATAGACCCATTTGAAAAATGGCTGAAATTTTCGACGTTGGCTATCGCCCATCAGAAATTCAACCAACATCAACAGATCGGCATCAATGACCAGGTAGCCCTGTGTGTTGTCACTGCCCCAACGCATGGTGGCTGAGACACACAATTGACTATCAACAGATGATAGGTACGGTTCGGTGATAGTGACCTCGCCTATTTCTATATCACGGGCTAATTTGAAATAGGGACGATGTTGGCGTGAAATGCCATTGCCGGTATAGGCGGCTGGATGGCTGCTGTCAGTGCCGACACTATCTCCTTGTTGTACTCCTTTTTCATCCAAGACATACAGCAATTCGATGAACGGGTAACGCTTGCCCAGGGACTGCATCGCCTGGCAACGGGTAGCCTTGTTTTGGAAGAGTGGTTCTTCAGCGATGCCGGTGAGGATCGAGGCCAGAATTTCATGGATCGGCGCCTGGTATTCGTGATACCGGTCAAGAACGCTGATATAGCTCATGGTAGACATGTTGAGAACTCCTGGTTTGAAGAAACTGTCGACTAACGTAAAGCATGTGCCTCGATTCAGCTAACTGAAAATTTTGTTTTGCACATGAATGGTGCGCATCACTAGTAATTGGGGCAATAAATACACATGATTGTCATCGTGGAGACAAAATTCGGGGTCTTATGAAGTTAAAGCATAAATCTTGCCGATTCAGCTTAATCGTGTGGCAGATTAATCTTGAAATACCGTATTTGTGCCAACCAACGCCTGGGCGTTATCGTCAACAATGGTGAGGACATTAGGGGGTGGGGGGGAATTGTTTTATAATTGCCGCTTGTTTTTGTATTGAGCAGAAAGATTGGGGGCACAATGAGCGATGACACTGGCAAATCTCATGTCTTGCTCGTCGAGGCAGAACGGTTGCGGGCTGAGGCGCGGGCGAGATTAAATGCGGAGACCGGGCGTCTGTCTTGGCCGGAACTGGAGCGCCACTTTGCGCGCGGGGTGGTGATCAAGGTGGTGCCGGGGGTCGACCTGGTGGATGTGGCCCTGGCCGTCTCAGAAGACGACAAAGAGCGGGTAGAGGCCTGGATGAAGGCCGCTCAGGTCTGCCATCCAACGATGGATGACGCCAAGGGTTGGGTTGAGCGACAGCCCGAGTTTTGGGCGGTGGTGGTCGCGCCGTGGGTGTTGATTCAAGAGATCATCGCGCCCGAGCGTTGATGGTTTTTGATTCGAGTCACCACGCGGCTGGCGGCGAGAGGTGGGCTAACGCACCCGTGTATCAGGGGCACGTTAGCCAGTCATTTATTTCCAGGTTTGGATGACGTTGCTGACGAAGTCGTCAAAACGGCGCGGTGGATGGCCGATGATGGCCTCTTGTGCCTTCAGTGCCTCGTCGCTGGCCTTCAAGCCGTGCTGCTGGAAGAACTGATACATCAGCTTGAAGTTATTCACCATCCACGCCGGCATCATGTGTTGGGACTGTTTGGCCCAAGCTTCCAAATCATCACCGGCGTAACGAATCTCGCGCCCCAGGTGCTGGCTGAAGGTGGCAGCGATGCTGTCGCCGGTCAGCACATCAGGTCCATGTAGCTCAATATTCTGGCCGATAAACGCGTCACTGGTGAGCGCATTGACTACTGCGTCTGCCACGTCGCGTGAATCTACCCGGTTGAGGCCGATGTTGCCCAGCGGTTGTGGATAGGTGTTATAGGCCATGACGGCGGCATGTACCCACAGATCGTTCTGGAAGAAGTTGTTGGGGCGCAGGATGGTGTGCGCGATGCCGCTCTCTTGCAGGCGCTTTTCGATCAGCACCTTGTTGCGGAAGTGCGGTACCTGGTCGGCGCCCGCGGGCAGTGGCACGGACATGTGCACAATGTATTCCACACCACAGGCCTTGGCGGCAGTAATGGCATTGATACCGATCTGGATCTCGTTTTTATCGAGTGGTGTGAGCAGGAACAGGCGTTTGACGCCATGAAAGGCGCTGCCCAGGCTGCCAGGCACGGTCAAATCGCCCGCAACACCCTCTGCACCGGTGGGGAACTTGTCCAGTTTGGCCTTGTAACGGCTGAGGCCACGCACAGCCACGCCTTTGGCTGCGAGACTTGCCAACACGTCCTTGCCGACGCTTCCGGTTGCGCCGATCACCAATGTGGTCATACCAACTCCTTATGTACTTCTTTGAATGCCCAAGTTGTATCGGGGCCACTGAGTGCCGTCATTGTCTACCGATCTGGCCCGGAGTGCCAGTCCTACGTTGCGCGACTATTCCTGCCTGGGTCGCGTACGGCACATTTAGCACGCATAATAGACCGGATGTGGGGAGAGTCCAAAAGGTAAGGCGATATGGCGGTCCAGGTGTTTCGTTTGCGTGGTGTGCCCGATGATGAGCGGGAAGAAATCATCCAGTTGTTGCTGGCGCATGGCTTTGATTTTTACGAGACGCCTGCGGGTTTGTGGGGTATCTCGATGCCGGCGCTTTGGCTGAAGGATGACGCGCAGCTGACGGCGGCCAAGGCGCTGATTGCCGACTATCAACAGCAGCGTCTGCTGCGGATGCAGGCCGAGGCGGCACAGACACCACCCCCTGGCTTTTGGTCACATCTGTGGCGTAATCCGCTGCAGGTGCTGGTCTATCTGGCTCTGATCCTGCTGGTGCTCTACATCTCGATCGCGCCGTTCGTGAAGGTGGGGCAGTAACTAGCGGCGTTTTTTCTTTGACCCTAGATTGAACTCGATGCCCTGCGCCAGGGGCAACGCACGGCTCCAGTTGATGGTGTTGGTCTGGCGCCGCATGTAGGCCTTCCAGCAGTCCGACCCTGCCTCCCGGCCACCGCCTGTTTCTTTCTCCCCGCCAAAGGCGCCGCCGATCTCAGCGCCCGAGGTGCCGATGTTGACGTTGGCGATGCCGCAGTCCGAACCGCGGGCCGATAAAAACTGTTCGGCGTGTTGCAGCGTGGTGGTGAAGATCGATGACGACAGGCCCTGTGGTACGTCGTTTTGCAGACGGATCGCCTGGTCCAAGGTCTTGTAACGCATCAAATACAGGATTGGGGCGAAGGTCTCGTCTTTGACGATGGCGCTTTGTTTGGGCATCTCGATGAGGGCCGGTTGCACGAAATAACCTTGGCCGCGTTTGGTCTTGCCGCCACACAGGATCTGGCCGCCCTGGGCAACGGCGGCGCTCACCGCATCTTTAAAGTGATCGACGGCCGCCTGGTCGATCAGTGGTCCCATCAGTGTGTTGGCCTTGGTCGGGTCACCGACACGCACCTGCGCATAGGCATCCGTCAGCGCTCGTTTGAGTTTGTTGTAGACCTTGTCATGCACAAACAGGCGACGGGTGCTGGTGCAGCGTTGGCCTGCGGTGCCGACCGCGCCGAAGACGATGGCCGGCACGGCCAGGTTCAGATCGGCCGTGTCGTCGACGATGATCGCGTTGTTGCCGCTGCATTCGAGCAGATAACGGCCGAGCCGTTTGGCGACGGTCTCTGCCACATGATGGCCGACCGCGCTGGAGCCGGTGAATGAGACCAAGGCCACGCGGCGATCGTTGATGAACTTCTCGGCAATGGCCTTATCGCCGGGAATGAAGCAGGTGAAGATGGCAGGGTGACCCATCTCGGCGAGCACTTGATTGCAGATGTGCTGTACCGCGAGGGCGCACAAGGGGGTCTTGGAGGAGGGTTTCCAGACGACGGCATTGCCGGCAATCGCTGCGATAAACGCGTTCCACGACCACACCGCCACCGGGAAGTTGAAGGCGCTGATCACGCCGACGACCCCGAGCGGATGCCACTGCTCATACATGCGATGCTCGGGGCGTTCGGAGTGCATGGTCTTGCCGTAGAGCATGCGCGATTGGCCAACGGCGAGGTCGGCGATGTCGATCATCTCCTGCACCTCACCATCACCCTCCTGTTTGATCTTGCCCATCTCCATCGCGACCAGTGTGCCGAGGGCGTCCTTGTATTGTCTCAGCGCATCGCCAATACGACGAATGACCTCACCACGTTGCGGCGCTGGTACCTGTGCCCATTGCTGCTGCGCGGCGACGGCCTGACGCATGAGTGTTTCGTAGTCACGCGCATTGCAGCCGTAGACGCGGGCCAGACGCTGGCCATTGCTGGGATTAAGGCTGTCGATGACGCCGGCATCTTGCGTGTCGCTCCAGCCGTTGCCGAGCCAGGTGCCGCTGTTGAATGTCTTGTGCAGGCCGAGCTGTTTAAACACATCCATGTCGACGATCCCCGTTGTAGTGTTTGCCAAAACGATTGACGAGAAAATCCGCCAGTTTGATTTGTTCCTGTGTGACAAAGCCGTGGTAGTCACCGACGTGGTCGAGCACCATGTCCATCACCGCACAAATGCCGCTGGCGGTGGTGACCTGAATCGATGACCAGGTCTTGCCCGCGATGCATTGAGGATAGACCTTGTTGACGTAGTTCTCTTCCATCAGCGCGCCTTGTTGGCGACCACTGACCGCGACGTAGATCAACACCACATCCTGCATGGTGCGCGGGATCGCGTTTTCGAGGATGCGTTTTAAGGTGTCGCGATCATCGTTCAGGCGCAGATCGTTCATCAGCAGTTTTATCTCGTCGCAGTGGCCGGGATAACGCATGGTCTTGTAATTCAGATCCCGCACACGACCATCGTAGGTCTCGGCCAGTGTGCCGAGGCCGCCGGAGGTGTTGAAGGCCTCGTACAACACCCCGTCGAGGCTGATGGTCTCGTAGCCTTCCAGTGGTCGCAGTGCCACCAGTTCGCCATCTTCAATGCCATAACAGGTGTTGCCGTATTCGTTGATCAGGCCATCGGTCGACCAGGTGAGCGAATATTTCAACACGTTGTTCGGGTTGACCGGCAGCGCACCAACACGCATCTTGACCGTATCCAGTTCATCAAAGTGCGTCATCAAGTCATGGGCGACGATGCTGATGAAGCCGGGCGCCAAACCGCATTGCGGCATAAACACATTGCGACGGCCTTCGGCCAGTTTTTGCACGTGGCGTGTGACTTCCACGTCTTCCGTCAGATCAAAGTAATTGCAGTCATGGCGGGCGGCGGCATTGGCGACGCGGATGTTACAAAAATAGGGCAGGCCCGAGATGACGGCAGCGTATTTTTCCTTGGCCATGAGTTGGTCGAGGGCATTGTCATCCTGGGCATCGAACTGAAATACCCGGATATGGTTGAGCTTCAGCTCGGCGACGAGTTTGTCAGCCTCCTGCGTTTCCAGGGTGCCGACATGTACTTCGTAATCGCCACTATCAGCGAGCATGCAGGTGATCAACGAGCCAATCTTGCCTGCGCCCAGCAACAGTACTTTACGCATCATCAATCTTCGCTCCTCTGTGTCGATATACCTGATATATCGGCATGGAACGCTTTCGACCTAATTGGAGGTGATTTATGTCTATCACGCCTATTCATCAAGACCCCCATCATCGTTTTGCCCGTGAACTGGTCGAATACCTGCATTTACTGGGTGAGGGATTCGAAGTCGATCCGCAGCCACAGGCCTTGCGGGTAAGCAATGATCAAGGTGAGGTGTTTGTCCTCGATATGACGCCATTCCTGGCGCGGCCTCATGCGCCCAGTGCGATGAAGTTTTTTGACGGTGTGCGCGACCTGGACGGATTATTGATGGCCTACCAAACGGCGCGTGCCAGTATGCGCTTTGAAGATGATCTGGATGGCGCGATGCAGCATGTGGATGCCTATGCCAAGATCTTTATGGCCGAGATGCTGGCCAAGGGGCGTGCAGAGTTAAATGATCATCAGGCACGTTTGATCGCCAGTTGGGTGAAAAATCTGGATGTGTATTGTGCGATCAAATCTATCGAATCTTTTTTATACAGTCATGCGGATCTAAAGCTGCTGGAGATCGCCCCTAATTATGATTGGGATGTGGTGTTTGACCACATGGCGATCCGTTGTGGCTCCAAGGCGCATCAGGATGCCGAGCGTGTTGCGGACCTGTTGCGCAGTGAACACGGTTACGTGTCTACGCAATTTGCGGGTGAGGCTTATTACCAGTTTCCGGATGGGTGGAACGCCTATCCTGTCTACAAGATGCTCGATAATGGCCAGGCCTTGAGGGTGTTTGTCGATCAATCTGACGCGGATGATGAACAACAAATCATTCAGCACTGGAACCGTGTCTATGGTTATACCGCTCATCATATCGGTATCCGTGCAACGAAACTCATCGATGGCCAAAGGGTGGCCGTGCCTTTGGAGGATGTGATGGCCGCGCTGGAAAAGGCGGGCATTAAGATCCTGACGCCGACCGGGCAATACACGCGTGGTCTGTTGCAACAGGTGTTTAGTCAGCCGGAGAAAAATACTGCGATTCCGGTCGCGTTGAAGCAAGACATCGTCAAACACGGCCCTCAACTCGAAAAGACCATCGAGAATGCCAAGCTGCTGGAGCTGGTGTCGAGACGTGAATTACCCCCGGGCCTGGCCATGCAGCTATTTGCGCTATATGGCCTCAAATACGATGCACAGGAGCCGCTCCATTCTGCTCCGGTCTATCAGTATTTCCTGCCGGTACAGGCCGCGCATGTGATCAAGACCTCGCAGTGGGTGATGACTGAATAAGATGCGTTTTTGGTCGTTAGAAAAAGCGGGAAGGAGCTGTTAGCGGGCAGTTGTTGTGGATCTTTGTCTTCGCGCCTTTTGTCGTGTGCCGTCTTTCCTCGTGCCCATCCTCTATCCATCGGGATCGGTTGTGCGTGGATATTTTGGACAGGACTTGCCACAATAACCCCAGCCGTAAAGTGAGGTTTGCGGTCGCCGGCGGCAAATGCCGGACAATTTTCAAGTGATACCTTGATCGGATTCGGTTTCGTCATGTTTTTGCTACAGTTTGTGGTGAGTGTGTCGAGACATATTAGACAAGGGAATTACTAACACGGGCGTTGAGGGGTATGAGCCAGGAAAATTCGAAGGACCGTTACCAGTCGTTTTTGGAACAAAGCCATCTGTTCGGCAGCAATGCACCGTTTGTCGAAGAGCTCTATTACCAATATCTGCAGTCGCCGGAGGCCATTGATCCGGCCTGGCGCAGCTATTTCGATCAGCTGCAAACCAATACCGGCTCGGCGGCGGCCGATGTGGACCACAACATGGTCCGCGCCAACTTTGCCGCGCTGGCACAGGGGCGCCGTGGTGGCACCGGGCCGGGGGATGTGTCCATTGCCCAGGCGGCAGCGAAACAGGTAGCCGTGCTGCAATTGATCAATGCCTATCGGGTGCGTGGTCATCAGCAGGCGACGCTGGATCCGCTGGGTCTGCAGGAACAACACTCAATCTCTGAGCTTGATCCGAGTTATCACGCCTTGACCGAGGCCGACATGGATACCGAATTCAGCACTGGTTCCCTGGTCGGCACACCACAGGCGAGTCTGCGCGAGATCCTGAAACACCTGCGTGATACCTATAGCCGCAATGTCGGCGCTGAATACATGCATATCACCGACACGGTGCCCAAACGCTGGATTCAGCAGCAACTCGAAGGCAGCCGCTGCGAGCCTAAATATTCACCTGAATTCAAACGCCATATCCTGCGCAAGACGATTGCGGCTGAAGGCTTGGAGCAGTATCTGCATACCAAATACGTGGGCCAGAAACGCTTTTCGCTGGAAGGTGGTGAGAGCCTGATCCCGCTACTGGACGAGCTGGTGTGGCGGGCCGGCAGTCATAAGGTCAAGGAGGTGGTGGTCGGCATGGCCCATCGTGGCCGCCTCAATGTGCTGGTCAACATCATGGGCAAGAATCCCGCACGGCTGTTCGAAGAGTTTGAAGGCGTGTGTGATATCGATAGCAATACCTGTGGTGATGTGAAATACCACCAGGGTTTTTCATCGCACATGAAGACCGCGGGCGGACCGGTGCATCTGGCACTGGCGTTTAATCCATCGCACCTGGAGATCGTTAATCCGGTAGTGGAAGGTTCCGTGCGCGCACGTCAACATCGTCGTCGTGACACATCAGGTGAACAGGTGTTGCCGATCCTGATCCACGGCGATGCGGCCTTTGCCGGGCAGGGCGTGGTAATGGAAACGCTGAACATGTCACAGGCGCGCGGGTTTACCACCGGCGGCACGGTGCATGTCATCATCAATAATCAAATTGGTTTTACTACCAGCAACCCGCTTGATGCGCGCTCGACCATGTATTGCACCGAGGTTGCGCGCATGATCCAGGCGCCGATCTTCCATGTGAATGGCGATGATCCGGAGGCAGTGATCTTTGTCACGCAGCTGGCCTTGGACTATCGCATGCAGTTCGGTCGTGATGTGGTGATCGATCTGGTGTGTTATCGCCGCCATGGCCATAACGAGGCCGATGAGCCTGCGGTAACGCAGCCGATCATGTATCAGGCGATCCGCAAACATGAAACGGCCGTCAAGCTGTATTCACAGCGTCTGGTCGATGAAGGCGTGGTCAGCGAAGATGAAGTTGCGGCGATGATCAGCGGTTACCGCGACATGCTGGAGGCCGGCAAGCTGGTATCGCGCGAGATCATCCCCAGTGAATTGGTGGAGAAGGAATTTGCCGTCAATTGGACGCCCTATCAGCGTGTGCATTGGACTGCTGACGGTGACACCCGCATGTCGCTGGCGCAGATTCAGCAGCTATCAGATCGATTGACTCAGTTCCCCGAGGATTTCGAACTGCACTCCCGCGCCAACAAGGTGGTGGCTGATCGGCGCAAGATGGCCGCCGGTGACATGCCCTGTGACTGGGGCTTTGCCGAAAACCTGGCCTATGCCGGTCTGTTGACCAGCGGTTACAACATCCGCCTGTCTGGGCAGGACAGTGGCCGTGGCACCTTCTTCCATCGCCATGCGGTGTTTCACAATCAGGCGCGCCGCGGCATCCATGTGCCCTTGCAGCATTTGAGTGAGGAACAGGCGCACTTCCGTGTCATCGACTCGCTGTTGTCGGAAGAGGCCGTACTGGGGTTTGAATATGGTTATGCTACGGCCGATCCTGAATCCTTGGTGATCTGGGAGGCGCAGTTTGGTGACTTCGCCAATGGCGCGCAGGTTGTCATCGATCAATTCATCTCTGCCGGCGAAGTGAAGTGGGGGCGGTTGTGTGGTTTGGTGATGATGTTGCCGCATGGTTATGACGGCCAGGGACCAGAGCATTCATCGGCGCGTCTGGAGCGTTATCTGCAGTTGTGTTCCAACGACAACATGCAGGTGTGTTACCCAACGACCCCAGCACAGATGTTTCATGTCTTGCGGCGTCAGGTGATTCGCCCCTATCGCAAACCGCTGATCCTGATGTCGCCGAAGAGTCTTTTGCGGCACAAACTGTCGGTGTCGCCATTGGAAGATTTTACTGAACAGATGTTTCAACCTGTTATTGATGAGATTGATCCGATCAAGGCGGCCAAGGTCAAACGCCTGCTGTTCTGCACCGGCAAGGTTTTTTACGACTTGTTGGATAAACGCCGCGAACAGAAACGAGACGATGTGGCGATCGTGCGCATCGAACAGCTCTATCCGTTCCCGCAGGAGGCGATCGCTGCCATCTTTGCCAAATACAACAAGGTCGAAGATATCGTCTGGTGTCAGGAAGAGCCGCAAAATCAGGGCGCGTGGCATTTCATCCGTCCCTTGTTACGCGAGCAGTTGGATTATCAGCGTCCGGTGCTCTATGCCGGCCGCCCTGCATATGCCGCACCTGCCGAAGGCCATCTGCAATCGCACATCGCGGCGCAGGCCGAGTTGGTGGATGCAGCATTAAACGGAAATCATGTCGAAGGGCGCGTGTTGAAGGTCGCCAGTTAATTGGCTGCCAGACACCGCTGACACAGTTATTCAGATAAAGGGAGTTGCACATGTTAGTCGAAGTCAAAGTGCCGGTATTGTCGGAATCGATCTCGGATGCCACGCTGGCACAGTGGCACAAGCAGGTCGGTGAATACGTCGAGCGTGATCAGAATCTGGTCGACCTGGAAACCGACAAGGTGATGTTGGAAGTGGTCGCGCCAGACAGTGGTGTGTTGACGGAGATTAAACGTAACAGCGGCGACGTGGTCACCAGCTCAGAGATCCTGGCGGTGATCGACACAGAGGCCAAGGCCCCGCAAAAGGCGGCACCTGCCGCTGAAGCTGCTGCGCCTGCTGCTGCCGCAACGACTGCACCCGTGGCTGAAACCGCGCCAGCGATCAATCTGGATAATTTCAGCCCGGCCGTACGCAAGATGATAGTTGAGAACCAGCTTGATCCGGCCAAGATTGCGGGCACCGGCAAGGACGGACGTTTGACCAAGGCCGATGTTGTGAAATTTATGGAGCAGGCGGCGCAGGCCGAGGCTGCTCCGGCACCAGTCGCCGAGCCTCCCAAGGTAGCCGTGGCTGCCGCGCCGATGTTGGGCAGCAGTGGCGGCGGTTCCCGCCCTGAACAGCGCGTGCCGATGACACGCCTGCGTGCGCGTATTGCCGAGCGCCTGCTCGATGCACAGCAATCCACCGCGATGTTGACCACCTTCAATGAGATCGACATGCAGCCGGTGATGGATCTGCGTAAAAAATATCAGGATCAGTTCCAGAAGAAACACGGCATCAAGCTTGGCTTTATGTCGTTCTTCATCAAGGCCTGCACCGAGGCGCTGAAACAGTACCCGGTGGTCAATGCCTCGGTCGATGGCAACGACATTGTCTATCATGGTTATTTCGATGTTGGCGTCGCCGTCAGCACCGAACGTGGTCTGGTGGTGCCGATCGTGCGCGATGCGGATCAGATGAATCTGCCCGAGTTGGAACAGGCGGTGATGGATTACGCGGTGAAGGGC
>DHYU01000042.1:0-4807 GCA_002415485.1 Proteobacteria bacterium UBA5122 | reverse complement strand
GGCTCGATGCTGTCGACGCCGATCCTCAACCCGCCGCAAAGTGCGATCCTTGGCATGCACAAGATCGAAGAGCGCGCGGTGGTGGTGAATGGCGAGATCGTGATCCGGCCGATGATGTATGTGGCCCTGTCTTATGATCATCGCATCATCGACGGCAAGGAAGCGGTGTCATTCCTGGTGGCGGTTAAGAACGCGCTGGAAGACCCTACGCGCATCCTGTTACAGGTTTAAGGGGATTACGACATGGAAAAGTATGACGTCATCGTGATTGGCGGTGGCCCCGGTGGTTATGTCGCTGCGATTCGCGCCGCGCAACTGGGGTTGAAGACGGCCTGCATCGATGCCTGGCTGCAGGATGGCAAACCAGCGCTTGGCGGCACCTGTTTGAATGTGGGCTGCATTCCATCCAAGGCCTTGCTCGATACCTCGCATCACTACCATCGCCTGCAGCATGAGTTTGCCGATCATGGCATCAGCGTCAAAGGCAGCAGCCTCGACGTGAAACAGATGATGGCGCGCAAACAAAAGGTCACCAGTACGCTGACTGGCGGCATTGCGACCCTGTTTTTGAAACACAAGATTGACTGGCTGCAGGGCTTTGGTCGTTTCAGTGGCGCCAAGCGGGTGGAGTTTACGCCGCATGCCGAAGGCAAAAAGAAAGCGAAGCCGGTGGAATACGAGGCGGATAACATCATCGTCGCCACTGGCTCGGTGCCGCGCCCATTCCCGGATGCACCGTTCGACGGCAAACGCATCGTCGATTCCACCGGTGCGTTGAATTTTGACAGTGTGCCCAAGTCGCTGGCGGTGATCGGCGGTGGTGTCATTGGTCTGGAGCTGGGCAGTGTGTGGGCACGCTTGGGCGCCGAGGTATCGGTGTTGATCCGGCGCGATGAATTCCTGCCATCGGTCGATCGCAAGCTGTCGCAGGCGATGCTGAAATCACTGACCAAACAGGGCTTGAAGATCATGCTCGGTGCTGCGCCGACGGCGATCACGTCGAACGCACGCAATGCCACGGTTGCATACACCGATAAAACCGGCGAACAGAAGCTGGTGGTGGACAAGGTGCTGGTTGCGACCGGGCGTGCGCCGAACACCGAGGGTTTGAATGTCGAGGCGGCCGGTCTGGAGCTGGAAAAGGGCGGCTTTATCCATGTCGATGAATCCTGCCGCACCAATGTCGCCGGTATCTATGCGATCGGTGACGTGGTGCGTGGGCCGATGCTGGCGCACAAGGCCTCTGACGAGGGCATCGCGGTCGCCGAACATATTGCCGGGCAGATGGGGCACGTCAATTACAACACGATCCCGTACATCATCTATACCTGGCCCGAGGTGGCGTGGGTCGGCAAGACTTCGCAGGAACTGACCGCCAGCGGCGTCGATTTCACCGAGGGTGTGTTCCCGTTCCTCGGCAATGGCCGCGCCCATGCGGCAGGGGATCTCGAAGGCATGGTCAAGATCATTGCCGATGCCAAGACGGACACCATCCTCGGCGTGCATATCATGGGGCCGAATGCATCGGAGCTGATCGGCGAGGCGGTGGTGGCGATGGAGTTTGGCGCCAGCAGTGAAGATCTGGCGCGCACGGTTCACGCCCATCCAACCTTGTCGGAGGCCATCCACGAGGCGGCGCTGGCGGTGGACAAACGTCCGCTGCATATCTAACAGCGGTGGTATCATAGGCGGCGGTGCAGTCGGTCGGCTGCACCGCCTTTTTTGTATCTGCGCGATTAAACTGGAAGACGACACACCGTGAGCAAATACTGGAGCCAACTGACGCGTACCCTCGATCCCTACGTGCCGGGTGAACAGCCCAAGATCGATGGTCTGATCAAACTCAACACCAACGAGAATCCCTATCCGCCATCGCCCAAGGTGGTGGAGGCCATTCGTGGCTTTGATACGGATCGGCTGCGCCTGTACCCCGATCCAAACTCGGATGCGTTGAAGCAGACCCTGGCCACGTATTACCAGGTGGCGAACAATCAGGTGTTTGTCGGCAACGGTTCCGATGAGGTGTTGGGCCTGGCCTTCATGGCCTTCTTCAAACAGGACAAGCCGCTGCTGTTCCCCGATATCAGCTACAGCTTTTATCCGGTCTATTGCGGTCTGTTCGAGATCGATTACCAGTGCCTGCCGTTGAATGATCGCTTTGAGATCGATGTCGATGATTACGCCACGGCCAACGGCGGCATCATCTTCCCCAATCCCAATGCGCCCACCGGGCGTGCGTTGGGCCTGGCGACCATTCGTCGTTTGTTGCAGCAAAACACGGAATCGGTGGTGGTGGTCGATGAGGCCTATATCGATTTTGGCGGTGAGTCCGCGATTGCGCTGGTCGATGAGTTTCCAAACCTGCTGGTGGTACAAACCTTCTCAAAGTCACGCAGCCTGGCCGGCAGCCGCGTGGGGTTTGCCATCGGCAGTGCCGAGTTGATTGATGGCCTCGAGCGTGTGAAGAACTCGTTTAACTCGTACCCGCTGGATGCATACGCCAGTGTTGCAGCGATAGCCGCAGTGCAAGATCAGGCCTATTTCGAACAGGCGCGCGACAAGATCATCGCCTCACGCCAGTGGCTGGATCAGGAGCTGAGCCAGCTGGGCTTTGAGGTGCTGCCATCCGCCGCCAATTTCATCTTTGCCAAACACCCGGCGCACGATGCCGCAGCCTTATACAAGGGCCTGCGCGAGCGCAAAATCCTGGTGCGTTATTTCAATAAGCCGCGCATTGACCAACACCTGCGCATCACCATCGGCACCCAACACGAAGTTGAGGCCCTGGTGACGGCGTTGAAGCAAATCCTCTAAATCTCATCAGCTGATGTCTGCGGCGCCCGTTTGCGGCGCAGCAGATAGGCCCAGGCCAACCACAGCGTGGCGCTGATGCCGAGTGCGGCCATGATCGCCGGCATCGGCTGTTCGACGCTGCTGATCGAACCGGCATAGGTGGCGATCAACACGTACGGGATCGTGCCGACACCCCAGCCAAAGACAAATCTGGTCAGCGGCATGCGACTGCTGCCGGCGAGGCAGGCCGACACCTCGGGCAGGATCGGCATCGCCCGGCTCATGATCAGGACCAGAATGCCGTGTTGTTGAAAGGTCTCGCGCATCTCATGTTTTTGCCCGTCGTCCCTGCTCAATCGATCGATCAGCTTGTCACCCCATAACAGACTCAGGCCGTAGCCGGTGAACGCGGCGCAGGCGAGGCCGGTCAGTGCAAACAGTGCGCCGGTGCCAAAGCCGAGAAAATAACCGGCGAGGATGATGGTGGTCAGCGTCGGGATGGCGATAAACAGATCTACAAACAGCAACAGGATCACCAGGCCGCCGATCATATACAGCGGTGCATCGTGTAATTGTTCAAAACCGTTTTTGATGTCATCGACGGTCAATACGCCAGTGGCCTTGATGATGATAAAGGTGGCGGCAAAACAGGCGGCCAGGATCAGGGCGAATTTGATTAGCAGTTTCATAGCGAACCTCAGAAGTATTGCAGGGTAATGGTGGGCGTCATGGTCGGGGTATGGCGGATGACGGCATCCTTGAATTTGGGGGGGCTGAAACGCACGCGAGCACCGTTGGAGAAGCCGAGGCCGTCGTAAGGGATGATGCCGGTCCAGTTCTTTGTCACCTTGCCATCCATGTTTTCATCGTGCAGGACCTTGAGCGCAAACGGCGCGTCACTGGGGACGTGGATGACGACTTGCACGGCATCTTTTGTGACGGGGATGACTGTTTTATGTATTGCCTGTTCGTGGCGTTTGGGAAAGCCCTCTTCGAAAAAGACAAATACAATCAGCTGGCCGCCGCGTTGGTGTTTGATGTTGTTGATGGTCAGCGTAATGGGCTGTGTATTCATGGCATGGCTATGTGTTGTCATCGTTGTCGCCAACAGTAAGAAAAATGAAAAGAGAGTCGCAGGTCGCGGCTTCATTGTTTTTTAAGGATGAGCCGCACCAGACCCGGCCAGAGGCGCATCAACGGTGGCAGCAGTTTGGCCTTGCCGAGATAGACCTCCTGGCGTTCGTGTTCGATGGCGTGAATGATCTGCCCGGCGACGAGCTGCGGGCTTAACTTGCCGCTGCCGCGTCCGGCCGTCATCGGCGTATCCACCAGTGGCAACAGGATCTCGCAGACCTGGACGTTGGTCGCCTCCAACTGAAAGCGCAGCGCCTGTGAAAAACTGTGCAGCGCCGCCTTGCTGGCGCAATAGACCGCCGAGCCGATCTTGGGGTGGATGGCGAGGCCGGAGGACAGATTGACGACCATCGCCCGCGGCCGCGTTTGCAGCTGTGGCAGCAGCAGGGCGCTGAGCCAGACGATGGCGGTGAAATTGGTGGTGATCTCGGTCTCGATGCCTGAAAAATCGAACTCAGGGGCGAGCAGCGTCGGCGTCAGTTGAATGGCGGCGCCGTTGATGACGATGTCGAGCGCCGGGTGCTCGTGTCTCAGATTTTCGGCCAGTTGCATGACCTGCGCCTTGCTGCTCAGATCGCATTGTCGTAGCCGAATCCGATCGCCCAGTGTTTGTAATTGCGACCAGTTGTTTTGCGTGCGCGAGACGGCAACGATCCGATTGCCGAGCGCGGCAAGTTGTAAGGTGAGCTGTAGACCGATGCCCGAGTTGGCGCCGGTGATGAGTATGGTTTTGTCTGTGAGCTGCATGGGGACCTCCTGCGAACACGCTTAGCGTGCCGCGGAGGCCGAATTGCCGCATTAACCCAGGTTTAGTTAGGCCAGTTTTTTCAGGTTCTCGAGGTATTGCTGTTCATCCGGCGCGCTGCCGTTGCGTTGCGCG
>DHYU01000021.1 GCA_002415485.1 Proteobacteria bacterium UBA5122 | reverse complement strand
GTCATCGGCTCCTGAAAGATCATCGCAATACGCGCGCCGCGTATCTTGCGTTTCTGATCTTCCGCCAGCGTAATCATCTCGACGCTCTCTTGTTCACCGCTGTCGTGGCGATACGCGAAATGAATCTGCCCATTCGGATGACTGCTGATATCCGGCGGCAGCAATTGAATCACCGACAAGGCGGTGATGGATTTACCACTGCCCGACTCACCGACCAGACAAAAGGTCTCGCCCTTGTTTAACGTAAAGCTGACGCCATCGACGGCCTTCACCATCTTGCCGCCACTACGCAGGTGCGTGCTGAGGTTTTCCACGCGCAACAGTTCGTTCATCGCCGTCATCACCCTTGCCCCTTCTTCAGGTAAGGGTCGAAGGCATCACGCATCGCCTCGCCGATCAGCATGTAGGTAAACATGGTGAGGAAGATCGCGCCGCCAGGGAAGATCGCCATCCACCAGTTAAACGTGGCCGCCTGCACCGCCTGATTGAGCATCTGCCCCCATGACGGTTCATCGACCGGCCCCAGGCCCAGGAAGCTCAAGGTCGCCTCGGCCAGGATGGCAGATGCAACACTGAAGCTGACCGTGACCAGCACCGGCGCCATGCCGTTGGGCAACATGTGACGAAACAGGATCGAGCGCAGCGGCAGCCCACAGGCAATCGCCGCTTGTACAAACTCCTGTTGCCGCAAGCGCAGAAATTCCGCGCGCACGAAACGCGCATAACCGGTCCAGCCGGTGATACCGATGATGACCATCATCACGTACAGATCACGACCAAAGAAGGCGACAAAGGTCAGCAATAAAAAGATGACAGGGATGGCCTCAAAGACCTCCACCAAACGCATGCCGATCATATCGACGATGCCGGAGAAGTACCCCATCAGACCACCGATGAAGATGCCAATCACCAGCGCGATGCCGGTCGCAACCAGGCCGATACCGAGCGCAATACGCGACGCGTGAATCATACGGCTCAGCACATCGGCGCCGTTTTCATCGGTACCAAAAAAGTGGCTACGCTCATCACTGGCCAGCGGTGCTTCGAGGCCGGTATCGCCGTAATCGCGCAGATAGTCCTTGGGTGAATACGGAATCGGTGCGGTGATGGTCCAGTCGTAACGATTGTCGGCCGCCGCTTCACGATACTGTTCATAGATCACGAGCTGCGGCGGGCTGATCATACTGTTGCTGAGAATTGTCGCAGTGATTGCGATACCGATCAGTATCCATATCTTGTTGCGGGCCTGTATCGACAGCCGCCATACGATCAAGACGCTGAAAAAGATGATCAACAACGCCACATCACCACCACTGAGATGGGCCAACGCCGGGCTGCGCAGTGCACCGTTTTCACTGAGCAACAACGGATGACTGCTGGCCAAAAACGGCGCGAACACGGCGACGCTGGCCAGCAATGCAATCCAGGCGAAACCGATGCGCGCCGTCCATTGGCGACGCACCTCGCGCCAGATCTGCGCCGAATAGGCATGCTGTGTGCGCAACTCTGCCATCAGTCGTAACTCACGCGTGGATCGGCGATGGCGTAACAGAGATCGGCCAGCAGATAACCGGCCAGGGTCAGCAGGCCTGAGATCATCGTCAATGACAGGATCAATTCGCGGTCGCGCGCCGTCACCGCCTCAATCGCCAGGCGGCCCATGCCATCGATACTGAACAGCGCTTCGATGATGACCGAACCACCGATCAATCCGGGCAACAGACCTGCCATCAGCGTAATCAGCGGCAACAGGCTGTTACGAAACACATGGCGCCACAACACCTGCTGCTCCCCCACCCCTTTGGCCTTGGCGGTACGTGCGTAGTCGGACAACAGATTTTCGAGCACCGCGCCACGGGTCAGTCGCGACAGAAAGGCAAAGCCGCCATACGACAAACACAACACCGGCAGAATCAAATGCCACAGGCGATCGAGCAGAAAACCGCGGATAAACTCGCCCTGCATCAGCTGGACGCCGATCGCCACACCGATGCCCAAACCGGCAAACCCCATGCACGCGGTGCGAAAGGGTTTGTAATCCATGTAACCGATGCCTGCCATCAGCGCGGCACCGCCGATCGCCAACAACGGATGCACAAGGCTGAGCTCATCCCCCGGCAAAGCATCCGCCATCATCCAACCCAAGGCAAAACCTACAACGCCCATGATCGATGCGCGCAACTGCCAATGGCCGCGGATACTAAGGGTGATAAAGGCGACGACGGTGGCGATCACGGCCAGCGCCAACAGCACCACGTCGGTGAACGAGGTCCAGTGCGGCATGAATGGCATATCCAATGCATCGCGTTTACTCAAACCCGCCGTTGGAAACCAACGCCAATATTCTTCACTGCCAAAAAAACCAATCAACAACACACCAGCCAACATGGTCGGCATCGCCCATAGGACCAACATAAACACATTCGAGCCAACATCGAAGGGTTTACCGCGCTGCGTCGCTGCGTGCACACCGATACTGATCGCGATGATGTAGATGATGGGCAACGACAGCACGTTCAACAACAAGGTGATCGGGATACGTTCTTCCAACAAATCGGCCACTGGTCGGCCATAACGAAAACTGGTGCCAAGATCAGAGCCCTTGGTCAACGAGAAACCATTGATCTCGCCCGCCTCATCGGTGGTAAAACCGATAGGCGAGATGTTGTTGAGCCAGCGCAGGTATTGCACCGGCGCGGGCTGGTCGAGACCATAGATGCGATTGTAATACGCCTCCATCGCCGCCTTGGCCTCGGGGTCGAGATTCTGCCCCTCCACCAGCGACTGCGAGCTCAGGCCACCGGGCGCCGATGCCATCACGGCAAATACAACGATGGTGATCCCGAGCAGGGTCGGGATCATCAACAACAATCGTCTAAGAATATAGGTGGTCATTCAGAAATACTTAAGGCCTGTTGAGACTAGTGACCATACTTCTGCAATGGGCCGGGCACATAGTTCTCGATCGGCGTGAAGCCAAAGTTTAAGCCCGTGTTGGTGATTTTGAGATTGCGATAACGGTTGTCGATGAACGACAAGGACGTACGCCGCATCAAGAAGGTATAGGGCTGGTCTTCATACAGGATGTTTTCCACCTGCCGCCACAGCTGCATACGTTTTTCTTCATCGACCGTGGCCCGGGCCTCATCGATCAAACGATCCAATTCCGGATTCTGATAACCAATGAAGTTATCGCCGCCATCCTTGGTCTGATCTCCATGCAGGTATTGGTAGATGTCGGTCTCGATGCCACTGGTCCAACCGATGGCCATCGCGTCGTAGTTACGTTTTTTGATCATATCCAACATCACCGACCACTCGGTGGGTTTGGGTTCCAACACAACACCGGCACGCGCGTAGAGATCTTTCATGAAGAGGATCATGCGGCGGTAATCTTCACTCTCTTGCGGGAAGGCCAGCTCAAATTTCAGAGGATTACCCTTGGCATCTTCAATCACGCTGTCACCGTTGCGGTCTTCATAACCGGCCTCTTTCAGCAAGGCCAGGGCCTTGTTGACATCAAATGGACGAGGCTTGAGTTTAGGATCGTGCTGCTTACTACGTGGACTAAATGGGCTGATCGCGATTTCAGCGTAGCCGAGATAGATCTCCTGATTGATACGCTCACGATCGGTGAGATAGGTCATCGCCTGACGCACGCGCTTATCGGCGAATGGCGTCGGTTTACCGTCCTTGAGCTGATTCCAGCCGATGTAACGGTAGCCTGCGACCGGGCTCATATATTCAAAGTGATGCACCTTGGCCATGAACTCTTTGTCTTCGAGCAGCGTTTGATATTCGCGTGGCCGGGCGCTGTAGGTATCGATTTCACCATTACGGAAGGTGGTGAGTCGTGCGGCCTCGTTGACGATGATGGTCCACACCAGTTTGTCGAATGCCGGCACCACAGGCCCCCAGTAGCGTGGATTACGTTCCAGCTCCACCAGGCCTTGATCTGGCGTCCAGCCCTTAGGGTCTTTCAAACGATACGGGCCAGAGCCCAACAACAAACCTTTGGATTGGTTAAAGGCCTCTGGTTCTTTTAAATAGGGCTCATAAAAATGGCGCGGCAACACGGCCATGCCCCCAGCCAACGACATGCTGTTGAAATAGGGCTCGCTGAACTCAAACACCACTTCGTGGTCACTGGTCGCGGTCACGCTCTTGATTTTTTGGTAATAGGCACGTTGGCGCGGCGCGGCGATGGCCTCGGTCATCATGAAGGCAAAGGTAAAGGCCACGTCGTGGGCGGTCAGCGGCTGACCATCAGAGAACACCACATCCTTACGCAGTTGAAAGGTAAAGCGCAGACCATCTTCACTGACCTGCCAATCGCGGGCGATCAAACCCTGCCATTCCAAGGTATCCGGATCGCGCTGCAAGAGTGATTCAAAGACATATCCCTGCACTTCACCGGAATAGGCATCGGAAGACACCAGCGGCGTCAGCGTTTCGAGGTTGTTACCAAAGGCCTGCATCGACCAATCGCCTGTCGCATAGTCTTCATTCTGTGTCACGGCCTGCGCGCGACCGAAGGCGGCAGGCACGTCACCATTTGCCGGTGCGTGAGCATTGCTGACGAGTTGACCACTGCTCAGTCGCTGCTCCAATGTCTGCATGGCAGTGCGCAGGCCGCGCAAATCGTTGGTCTGTTCGTCCATGTTGCGCTGCATTTGCGACATTTTTTGCCATTGGCGATCGACCATGTACATGGTCAGCAACAGGGTGATGAAAACAATCGTCAGAAAAGAGAGGACAAAAAGGTCTTTAAAGGTAAAGCGCTTTTCCATATCCAGAATTATCCTGTTTGTGTCCGGGAGTTAGCATGGCGCTAATCGTTTGATTTGCAGCAGCATAACGACCTTGGCCACTGCTCACAAGGTGTAAACCGCGCAAAATGGCAATGGCTAGGCGAATCCCCTTCGCATCATGTAATATAAGCAGCTCAGTCCCGCATTGGTCGTGGCTAAATCTTAACGAACCAACCACTTGATAAGGAATACTATGGGATTTCTAGACGGTAAACGTGCCCTGATTGTTGGCCTCGCCAGCAACCGCTCAATCGCCTGGGGTGTTGCTCAGGCCATGAAAAACCAAGGGGCCGAATTGGCCTTCACCTATCAAAACGAGAAGCTACAGTCACGAGTGGAAAAGATGGCTGCAGAGCTCGGCTCCGAAGTCACCATCCCCTGCGATGTTGCCAGCGACAAAGACATCGAAAAGGTGTTCGAACGCCTGGATGATTATTGGAACTACGTCGACATCATCATCCATTCGGTGGCCTTCGCCCCGCGTGAAGCTCTGGAAGGTGATTATCTGGATGCAGTGACCCGTGAAGCGTTTAACACCGCGCACGAGATCAGCTCCTACAGCTTTGCTGCGCTGGCCAAAGAAGGTCGCAACATGATGGAAGGCCGCAACGGCGCGATGCTGACCATGAGCTACCTAGGTGCAGTCCGTGCTATGCCAAACTACAACGTCATGGGTCTGGCCAAGGCCAGCCTCGAGGCAAATGTGCGTTATATGGCCTCCAGCCTGGGTCCCGATGGCATCCGTGTAAACGGCATCTCTGCCGGCCCGATCAAGACCTTGGCCGCCGCCGGTATTAGCGACTTCCGCTCGATGCTGAGCCATGTCGAGAAGAATGCGCCGATGCGCCGCAACATCACCATCGAAGATGTCGGCAACACCTCGGCCTTCCTCTGTTCGGATCTGGCGATGGGCATTACCGGCGATATTATCTATGTCGACAGTGGCTACCACACCATCGGTATGCCTGCATTGGATTAGTATCCCATCGCATAACGCCACATAAAAAAGGCCAGGGTTACTTCAATTAACCCTGGCCTTTTTGTTTGTCTATTATATTGCATTCTAACTGTGAGTCTGCGAACGATTTTTTTCCTGCCCTGGTGAGTCATTCCCGGTCAACACGCCCGTCTCACCTTCGAGTTTGGCAATGGTCACAGCCCCACAGGCATCACTGAAGACGTTCGTTGTGGTGCGACACATGTCGAGCACCCGGTCGACCGCCAGCACCAGCCCCAAGGCCTCCAACGGCAAGCCCATCGCCGTCAAGATGATCGAGATCGCGACCAGACTGGCCGACGGGATCGCCGCAACACCAATCGACGTCACCAGCGCGAGCACCACCACCATAAACTGCTGGGCAAACGTCAACTCCAAGCCGAATGCCTGGGCGATAAACAACACCACCACACATTCATACAGCGCCGTACCGTCCATATTGATCGTTGCCCCCAGCGGCAACACAAAGCTGGTGGTGCGATTCGACACGCCGGCATTCTTCTCGACACATTCCATGGTTAATGGCAGCGTGGCCGCCGATGACGCGGTTGAAAACGCCGTCAATAGCGCTGGTGCCATTGCCTTATACATGCGCAGCGGATTAACGCGTGCGACAAATAACAAGATCAGCGGCATGGTCACACAGAAATGGAACAGTAACGCGGCCAAGGTCGAGGCAAAAAAGACCAGCACCGGTTCAAACGCGGCCAGGCCGGTGGTCGCCACCACCTTTGCCACTAGGGCGAACACCCCGTAAGGCGCAAACTTCATCACCAGATCGGTGATTTTCATCATGACTTCGAACACGCCCTGCCAGAAGGTCTTCATCGAAGTCGCGTACGGCTCCGCCACACGCGTCATGAAATAACCAAACAACAGACTGAAGAAAATCAGCCCCAGCATTTGGCCATTGGCCGCCGCATCAACGATATTGGTAGGCACCATGCGCAGGAAGATTTCGACCACATCCTGCATGCCGGTTCCTTCAACCTTGGACTCCAATGCGGAGACATCCCCTTCCAAGGTCAACACCTGATTCGCCGGCTTACCATCAATAATGCCAGGCTGCGTGGTATTAACGATGGCAAGACCAATGAGGATCGCAAGCAGACTAGTGGTTGCGTAATAGATAACTGTTTTACCACCGAGACGGCCCAGTTCTTTACCGCCGCCGATACCGGATATTCCAACGATAATGGAAGAAACCACCAGAGGTACCACAATCATCTTCAGCGCATTCATAAACAAGGTGCCGAAGAAGTCGTAGATTTCGTAGAACCGGATACCGAAGATGGAACCTTCGGTACCGGTGAGACTGCCGGCGATCACCGCCAGCACAAGTGCAATTAAAATTTGCCAGTGTAGTTTTAGTTTCATCGACGATCCAGTCTCGTGCGCTGCGACCTCACCTACTGGCGGGGTTTAGATATTTTCAGGTAGTTCTCGAATTTCCGCCTTGTCACGCAGACGTTTAATAATGCCTTCGAGTTCGGCGCCGCCATAATAACGCTGACGCTGTTGCACCAAGGTTTGTTGCTGAGCCTCATCTTGCTCAGCCAAGACACCATCTTCTACGCTGAAAACAGCAATGACGGCGTAATCCCCACTTGGCAAGCTAAATCCATCGACAGAGGGCTTGGTCTCACTCTCGGGGCGAGCCATCCGGAATCCATGCTCAGTGACTTCACGCATTAATGCGGTGCTATCGCGCTTACTAGCGCCCGGGCGCTCCCAACTTACGTTATGCGTTTTCGCCAGAGCGGCAATCTCACCACCCTCCTTAATAGCAGCCAACATTGCCGTTCCGTCAGATTTAGCTTGAGCCACCGCTTTTTCACGCTTGAGCTGCTCTGCAACAAGATCCTTCACCTCGTCGAATGAGCGCGTTTCTGAGGGCTTATGCTCTTTAACGCGGATGACCGCAACACGCCCTTCACCAAGTTCAATAACATCGCTGTTAGCTCCCACCAGTAGCACGTTATCAGAAAACGCTACTTCTCGAATCTTCGGATCAGCCGCAAATCCAGGCGCGAACTCTCGTCCGAACAATGGAGTAGTCGATACCTTAATACCCAATGCTTCTGCTGCTGGCACCAATGAATCAGGATTTTCAAAACTCAGATTAGCCAATTGTTCGCTCATGTCATAAAAAGCATCTTCAGCTTCACGTGCGCGATATTCGTGCTCAAGCTGCGCCCGTACTTCATCAAATGTTTTAACGCTACCTGTACGAACACCAGTTAATTTTATGATGTGAAAACCATAGGTAGAACGCACAATACCGCTGACTTCGCCCTCAGCCAACGCAAATGCAGCATCTGCATAAACATTATCCAACATTGAATCGTGGATCAAAAAGCCGAGATCTCCGCCTTCGCGGGCAGAACCAAAATCATCAGACGCGTCCTTGGCAACATCCTCAAACGCCTCACCGTTATTAATTCGTACTAACAACGCATCGATACGATCACGGGCTTGAGCCTCTGCATCATCACCTGATTCGTGATCAACCTCAATGAGGATATGACTGGTTCTACGCTCTTCCTGGACGGTG
>DHYU01000079.1 GCA_002415485.1 Proteobacteria bacterium UBA5122 | reverse complement strand
ACCGAGTGGCGCAGGAAGTAGTCGTCACCGAGGTTGCGCCACAGACGGTCGATCTGGGCGTCAGCGACGTGCTGCTGCAGGAGCAGGGTGCGGGCCTGTTGTTGCACCTCTTCGATCATCTCGTTTTTATCGATAGGGTTTTCAAGGCCACGGCGCAACGCGCGTTTGGTGGCGTTGTAGAGTTCGAATAACAGAGAGTCTTTCCAGCTGTTCCACAGAGTGGCGTTGGTGGCGCGGATGTCGGCCACGGTCAGCAGGTAGAGATAATCGAGGTGATTTTTGTCGCCGACCTGTTTGGCGAATTCGGTAATGACGTCGGGGTCGCTGATGTCTTTGCGTTGGGCGGTGCTCGACATGATCAGGTGATTGCGCACCAGCCAGGCGACGAAGCGGGCGTCGTAATTGCTCATGCCGTGTTGTAGGCAGAATTCGAGCGCATCGTCTGCCCCGGCCTCCGAGTGGTCACCGCCGCGGCCCTTGGCGATATCGTGAAACAGTGCGCCGAGGTAGAGCACCTCCAGCTTGGGGATGTCCTGGATCATACGGCTGCAGATGGGCAGTTCGGCGGCGTAATCGGCGACGAGCATGCGGCGCAGGTTGCGGACCACGCCGAGGATGTGGGCATCGACGGTGTAGGCGTGAAACAGGTCGTATTGCATCAGGCCGACGATGCGGCCAAACATTGGGATGTAGCGTGCGAGCACGCCGTAGCGGTTCATGCGGCGTAGCTCGTGGGTCAGCCCCTGTGGCTGGCGCAGCATCTCCATGAACAGGCTGCGGTTGCGCAGGTCGGCGCGGAATTTGTCGTTGATCAGATCAAGGTGGTCGCGGATCAGGCGAATCGTTGTGGCGCGCACCCCCTTGATCTCGGGTGATTGTTGGATGAGAAGAAAAACCTCCATCAAAGCAAATGGATAGCGCTTGAATATGTTTTCGTTTCTAGCCTCGATGAAGCCGCGATTCAATTGAAAACGACTGTTGATGGCCGCCGGTTCGCTGGCGTCGTCGTTGTAGAGCAGGGCCTCTTGGAAGTGTTGCAATAACATCTCGTTGAGCACGCTGAGTTCCTTGATGGCGCGGTAATAGCCCTTCATGAACTTCTCGACTGCGAGCCCCTCAGCGTCGTCTTCAAAGCCGAACTGATTTGCGATGGTGCGCTGGTGGTCGAATAGCAGTCGGTCTTCGCGGCGACCGGTGAGGGTGTGCAAGGCAAAACGGACTCGCCATAGGAAGTTTTGGCCGGCGATCAGGTCGGCGCACTCCTTTTCAGTGAGGAACTTGTGGGTGACCAGGTCGTGCAGTGTGGTGGCCTCGAAGTGGCGCTTGGCGACCCAGCCGATGTTTTGGATGTCACGCAGGCCGCCTGGGCCTTCCTTGATGTTGGGTTCGAGGTTGTAGGCGGTGTCGTTGTACTTATGGTGGCGACTGGTCTGTTCGTTCCACTTGGCCTGGAAGAAGTCGCGGCTGGGCCAGATGCTGTCGCGGCCGGTGCGCTTTCGCAGTTCGTCGTACAGACTGGCCGGGCCTTCCAGCAGGCGGGCCTCCATCAGGTTGGTGGCGATGGTGACGTCCTGCGAGGCCTCCCATTGGCATTCGTCGAGCGAGCGCACGCTGTGGCCAATCTCAAGGCCGATGTCCCACAGGAACATGACCAGCCGTTCCAGTGCGGCGCGATAGTGGTCATGTTCGTTGCTGTGCAGCAGGATCAGGATGTCGATGTCGGAACCGGGGTGTAGTTCGCCGCGGCCGTACCCACCGACGGCGATGAGGGCGATGCCGGTCTCATCGGCGGCGAGCAGGCGTCGCCAGGCGTGGGACAGGATTTGGTCGATGATCAGAGCTTGGGCCCGGACCAGTTCACCGATGTCATCGCCATGCGCGAAGCGTTGCTTTAGTTGTTCGCGTGCCTCCTTGAGCTGCTGGCGGAAGGTGCGCACAGCCGCGAGGTCGTCTTGATGATCTGCAGAGAGGGCGCTCAGATCGAGGGGTAGTTCGGACATGCGGCGATCCTGGTGATGGCGTTTAGATGTCGTCTTCGGGGCATTTGGTCAGCACCTCGAAACCGGTGTCGGTGACGAGGATGGTGTGTTCCCACTGCGCAGACAGGCTGCGGTCCTTGGTGACGACGGTCCATTTGTCGGGTAGCAGTTTGACGTGTCGTTTGCCGGCGTTGACCATCGGTTCGATGGTGAAGATCATGCCGGGTGTGAGTTGGGCGCCGGTGCCTGGGGTGCCGTAGTGCAGGACCTGTGGATCTTCGTGAAATTGTTCGCCGATGCCGTGGCCGCAGTATTCTCTGACAATTGAAAATCCAGCATTCTCAGCGTGTTGCTGAATTATGTTGCCAATATCCCCGAGGTATATGCCTGGGCGCACCATCTCGATGCCGAGCTTCATGCACTGGTGGGCGTTTTCACACAGGCGGCGGGCGAGGATGGAGGGTTCACCGACGTAGAACATCTTGCTGGTATCACCGTGATAGCCGTCTTTGATAACCGTGATGTCGACGTTGACGATATCGCCGTTTTTCAGGGTCTTCTCGCCGGGGATGCCATGACACACCTGATGGTTGACCGAGGTACAGATCGATTTCGGAAAACCGTGATAGTTCAGCGGCGCCGGGATCGCCTGTTGTTCATTGACGATGTAGTCGTGGCAGATCTGGTTCAGCCGCTCGGTGGTGACGCCGGGTACGATGTGAGGGCGGATCATGTGCAGCACCTCGGCCGCCAAACGACCCGCGACGCGCATTTTTTCGATTTGTTCAGGGGTTTTGATATTAATAGCCATGTTTTTTCTAGGAATCGGTTGTTATTGGCCTGAAACGAATGGGTAGGCACCGAGGCTGTTTCGGTTTTTGCAGGCATGTTACCGCCAATGCCATCTCCTTGTCAGCTTGAGAGTTTTTCGAGGGATGGGCATGGGTTTTTGATTGAGTAGAAATGGGGGTTATGGTATAAAACGCGCCGTCACGACTAATTTGCCGGCTGAACGCTTGGTGAGATCATTCGGAGACAACTAACGGTGCCTGACCTCGGTCGGGCGAATTCACACGCACATGCCTGGATTCTACCTGGGTGCCCTCGGGTTGGTAGATGTACTGTGCGGAGGTTTAACCCATTAATTATTAGGAGCTTTTTACAATGGCAAACGTTTCTATGCGCCAAATGCTGGAGGCCGGTGTTCACTTCGGTCACCAAACTCGTTACTGGAACCCAAAGATGGGTCAATACATCTTCGGTGAGCGTAACAAGATTCATATCATCAACCTCGAGAAGTCTCTGCCGCTGTTCAACGACAGCATGAACTTCATCAGCAGCCTGGCCGCCAAGAAGGGCAATATCCTCTTCGTTGGTACCAAGCGCGCTGCACAAGACATCGTTCGTGAAGAGGCTAGCCGTTGTGAAATGCCTTACGTCAACCATCGCTGGTTGGGTGGCATGTTGACCAATTTCAAGACCATCAAACAATCCATCAAGCGTCTGAAAGACCTGGAAGCAATGGAACAAGATGGCCGCATGGAGCGTTTCAGCAAAAAAGAAGCCCTGGGTCTGCGCCGCGAAATGGAAAAGCTGGAGCGCAGCATCGGTGGTATCAAGAACATGGGCGGCCTGCCTAGCGCCATCTTCATCGTTGACGTAGGTCACGAGAAGATCGCTCTGCGTGAAGCCAAGACTCTGGGCATTCCAGTGATCGCCATTGTCGATACCAACAACGACCCACGTGGCGTTGATTATGTGATTCCTGGTAACGACGACTCTGCACGTGCAATCTCTCTGTACGCTGCTGGCGTTGCTGATGCCGTGATCACTGGTCGCGCATCTGTTGTGACTAACGTTGGTGCTGACGAATTCGTCGAAGTTGACGAAGCCGAAGCCAAGGTTAAGACAACTGTTAAAAAGTCTAAGAAGTCCGCCGAGGCTGCTTCTCAAGGTTAAGCAATTCGGTTGTTTAGGCTTTGAGCTTGAGCCGCCCCCCTGAGGGCGGCTCGCTTTATCAAATACCGCAAGAATTAGATCGATTTTCAAATATTTATAGTGAGGTTAAGACCATGGCGATTACTGCAGCGCTTGTGAAAGAACTGAGAGAGCGTACCGGCTCAGGCATGATGGAGTGTAAAAAGACTCTGGTGGAAACCAACGGTGATATCGAAGCCGCCATCGAGCTGATGCGTAAAAACGGCCTGGCCAAGGCCGACAAGAAGGCTGATCGCATTGCCGCTGAAGGCGCCATCATTGTTGCCCGTAGCGACGACGGTAAACAGGCTGTTTTGGTTGAAGTGAACTGTGAAACTGACTTCGTTGCCAAGGGTGATGCCTTCCAAGACTTTTCAAACGCCGTGGCGGCCGTTGCCCTCAACAGTGGTGCAGCTAGCGCAGAGGCCCTGGCAGCGGCTGAATTCTCAGCGGGGGTCAGTGTAGAAGAGCGTCGTAAGGAACTGATCGCCAAGATCGGTGAGAACATCACTGTGCGTCGTGTTGCCCGTGCCACATCGAATGGTGTTGTCGGTGCCTACCTGCACGGCAGCCGCATCGGCGTACTGGTGAGCCTGGACGGCGGTAACGATGAATTGGCGCGTGATATCGCCATGCACATTGCTGCCAGCAAGCCTGAGTGTGTCAGCGAAGAGCAGGTCTCTGCCGAGCTGATCGCGAAAGAAAAGGAAATCTTCATGGCTCAGGCCGCGGAGAGTGGCAAGCCTGCTGAAATCATCGAAAAGATGGTCGTTGGTCGTATCGCCAAGTTCCTGAAAGAGATCACCCTGGTGGGTCAACCCTTCGTCAAGAATCCTGATCAAACTGTTGCCCAGCTGCTGAAAGAAAACAAGGCTTCTGTGACTGGCTTCCAGCGTCTGGAAGTAGGCGAAGGCATCGAGAAGAAGGTAGAGAACTTCGTCGAAGAAGTTATGGCTCAAGCTAAGGGAGCCTAATTTGTGACGGACGCTGAGCGTAAACCAGTCTATAAACGAGTTCTGCTCAAACTGAGTGGTGAAGCTCTGATGGGACAGGGTCAATTCGGTATTGACCCTGACACCATCAACCGCATCGCCACCGAAGTGGAAGAGTTGATTCAGGCCGGCGTCGAAGTAGGGATGGTCATCGGCGGCGGTAATCTGTTCCGCGGCGCCGGTTTGGCTGAAGCAGGCATGGAGCGCGTGACCGGCGACCACATGGGGATGCTGGCCACGGTGATGAATGCCCTGGCGATGCAGGATGCGCTGGAGCACCATGGTCTGCATGCGCGGGTAATGTCGGCGCTGAAGATCAACCAAATCTGTGAAGACTACATCCGTCGTCGTGCGGTGCGCCATCTCGAGAAAAAACGAGTGGTGATCTTTGCCGCCGGTACAGGTAATCCGTTCTTCACCACCGACTCTGCCGCCAGTCTGCGTGCGATTGAGATCGGTGCGGATCTGTTGGTCAAGGCGACCAAGGTTGACGGAGTCTATTCTGCCGATCCAATGAAGGATCCAACCGCCACACGTTACGATGAGCTGATTTTTGACGAAGTGCTGGACCGTCGCCTGATGGTGATGGATGCCACCGCGATGGTATTGTGTCGTGACTATGACATGCCTTTGTGTGTTCTCAATATTAACAAGCCCGGCGCATTGATGAATGCGATTTGTGGCGTTAAGGAAGGAACCTTGGTTAAGAAGGGGAGTAACTAAGATGATTGAAGATATCAAGAAAGACGCGGCTGCACGCATGGCGAAGAGCATCACTGCGCTGCAGGAAGAGATGGCCAAAATTCGTACTGGCCGTGCCAACACCAGTCTGCTGGATCACATTACCGTCGATTATTACGGCAATACGGTGCCGTTGTCGCAGGCGGCCACAGTATCTGTGGGTGATGCGCGTACGTTGACTGTTACACCTTGGGAAAAGACCATGGTGCAGGTCATCGAAAAGGCGATCATGAACTCTGATCTGGGCTTGAATCCTTCAACTGCCGGTACCATGATTCGTGTACCGCTGCCAGCGCTGACCGAAGAGCGTCGTAAGGACATGATCAAGGTTGTGCGTCATGAGGCCGAAGGTGCACGGGTGGCGATTCGTAACATCCGTCGTGATGCCAATGGTGATCTCAAGTCTTTGTTGAAAGACAAGGACATCACTGAGGACGATTGCCGTCGCGGTGAGGATGAGGTACAGAAGCTGACTGACAAATACATCGCCGAAGTCGATAAGGTTCTGGCGAAAAAAGAAGAAGACCTGATGGCAATCTAAGGCCACGGTGGAAGGGGGCTCTTGCCCCCTTTCAAATTTTAGTGGCGCCTACACTGCGCTGCCGAATTGCATCAAATCAAGCAGTTGTATCAAATCAAATAGATGGCAGATAACACTCAATCTTCTCAAACCGAACGCCGCGTGCCGCGCCATGTGGTCATTATCATGGATGGCAATGGGCGCTGGGCCAAAAAGCGCCTGATGCCGCGTGTGGCGGGGCATCGTGCCGGTGTGGATTCTGTGCGTCGCACTGTCCAGCATTGTGCCAAGCTGGGGGTTGAGGCGCTGACCCTGTTTGCCTTTAGCAGTGAAAATTGGCGGCGCCCTGAAAAAGAGGTCGGGCTGCTGATGGAGCTGTTCATGACGGCGCTGAAGAAAGAGACCCGCAAACTCAAAGAGAACGGCGTGCGTCTGCGTGTGATCGGCGATCGTTCGCGCTTCTCAGAAAAACTGCGCAAACAGATGGATGAGGCCGAGGCCTATACTGCCGACAGTCAGGGTTTGAATCTGGTCATCGCAGCCAATTACGGCGGGCGTTGGGATATCGCGCAGGCGGCGCAACAGGTCGCCAGCTTGGTTGAACAGGGTAAGTTGACGGCCAGTGATGTCACTGAAGATGTCTTGGCCCAACACATGTGTATGGCCGATCTGCCTGAGCCGGACCTGTTGATCCGTACCAGCGGTGAACAGCGCATTAGTAATTTTCTGTTGTGGCAATGTGCCTATAGCGAATTCTATTTCACCGATACCATGTGGCCGGATTTTGACGAGGCCGCACTGGATGCGGCGTTCGAATATTACGCCACGCGTGAGCGTCGTTTTGGCCGCACTGGCGAACAGTTGGAGCAGGTGCAGAGTGCTTAAACAGCGTGTGCTGACTGCGCTGGTGTTGGCGCCGCTCGCTATTTGGGGCATTCTAGCCCTGCCATCGCATTGGTTGGGTCTGGTGTTTGCCTTCGTGATGTTGATTGGCGCCTGGGAATGGACGACCTTGCAGTCCTGTAAGTCGTCACTCGGTCGAGGCCTGTTTGTCGCACTGATCGCGGCAGCGATCGGGCTTAGTTTTTATCTGTATCAAGCCTCACCTTCATTTGTGCCTGTGCTCTATGCTGTGGCCTGTCTGTGGTGGTTGGCGGCGCTGGTGTGGATTGTGCGTTATCAAGGCGGACATGGTGTCAGTGATGCCCAGCGTTCGACGGGGATGCTGATTGGCCTGATCGTGCTGGTGCCGACCTGGCTGGGCTTGGTGACGATCCATCATCATAGTGCCAATGGCCCATATCTGTTGTTGTACGTCATGCTGTTGATCTGGGCGGCCGATACCGGTGCCTATTTTGCCGGTCGTAAGTGGGGTAAGCACAAGCTGGCGCCGGTGGTCAGTCCTGGCAAGACCATTGAGGGCGCTGTCGGTGCGATGGCGGCCAGTCTGGCCGTGGCGCTGGTGGGTGCTGCCGTGTTTGATCTGGCGGTGGCTGAGTTGTTGTGGTTCCTGCCGTTATCGCTGTTGGTGGTTATCTTCTCCATCGTCGGCGACCTGGCAGAGAGTTTGTTTAAGCGCAGGGTTGGGGTGAAGGATTCTGGTTCGATTCTGCCCGGGCACGGCGGAGTGCTGGACCGGATCGACAGTCTGACCTCGGCCTTGCCGATCTTTGCTCTCGGATTGATGATCTTCGGGGAGGGAATATGAAGGGAATCACTGTACTCGGTGCGACCGGCTCGATCGGTGCCAGCACGCTCGATGTGATTCAACGCCATCGAGATAGCTATCAGGTCATCGCCCTGACGGCCAACCGTGATGTCGACGGCATGCGTCGCCAGTGCGAGCAATTCAAACCACGTTATGCGGTGATGGCCGATGCCGATGCGGCGGAACGTCTGCGCACGGCGCTGGTCAATACCGACTGTGATACCGAGGTGCTGGCGGGGGGAGAAGGGCTTGTGCGGGTATCGACCCTGCCGCAAGTAGATTGCGTGATGGCAGCCATCGTCGGTGCCGCCGGTCTGATCCCAACCTTGGCCGCGGCGGAGGCAGGTAAGCGCATCCTGCTGGCCAACAAAGAAGCCCTGGTCATGTCTGGCCACATCTTCATGGATACAGTGCGCAAGTTTGGCGCTGAATTATTGCCGGTCGATTCCGAACACAATGCCGTGTTTCAATGCATGCCGGCCGGGTATCGTCATGGCCTAGCCGAGGTTGGCGTGCGGCGGGTGTTGCTGACGGCCTCCGGAGGTCCGTTCCGGACGATGGCAGCTGCCGATCTGGAGCATGTGACGCCGGCACAGGCCTGCGCGCATCCGAACTGGGATATGGGGCGCAAGATTNNGGGGCTGGAGGTGATCGAGGCCCGTTGGTTGTTTGATGCGGCACCGGATCAGATTGAGGTGGTGGTCCATCCACAGAGTGTGATCCACTCATTGGTGGATTATTGTGATGGCTCGGTACTGGCGCAATTGGGCAGCCCCGATATGCGCACCCCGATTGCCAATGCATTGGCGTGGCCGCGGCGGATCGAAGCGGGTGTAAAACCGCTGAATCTGATCGAGGTGGCGAAGTTGAATTTCGAAGCGCCGGATCTGGAGCGTTTTCCGTGTTTGGCCTTGGCCTATGATGCCCTGCGTCAGGGTGGCACGGCGACGGCGGTATTGAATGCAGCCAACGAGGTGGCGGTTGAGGCATTCCTGGCCGAGCGCATTTCGTTCCCGACGATTGCAGATGTGATTGCCAAGACCATGCAGGCAGTGCCCGGTAGTGCAGCCGAGGATCTGCAGCAGGTGCTGGCGGCCGACGCCGCTGGCCGTGGTTGGGCGGCAGAGTATGTGAACGCCATCGGGCGTCATTAAGATTATCCTGAGCGTAAGGACAAAGTTCGGTTACTAATGAGTACCATCATTTCATCGATTTTCTTTTTCATACTTGCCCTGGGCATCCTGATTACCTTTCACGAGTTCGGCCACTACTGGGTCGCGCGCAAGCTGGGTATCAAGGTACTGCGCTTTTCCGTGGGATTTGGTAAACCCCTGTGGTCCAAACGCGGAGGCCCTGACGATACCGAGTACGTATTGGCGGCAATCCCGCTGGGTGGTTACGTCAAGATGTTGGATGAACGCGACTGCGAGGATATCCCCGCGCACGAGGTTCATCGTGCCTTCAATCGCCAAACCCTGTGGAAGCGCACGGCCGTGGTAGTGGCGGGACCGTTCGCCAATTTTATCCTCGCGATCTTTGCCTACTGGTTGATCTTTGTGATCGGCGTGACAGGGATGAAGCCGATCGTCGGCGCGGTTGAGGCTGAGTCGATGGCCGATCAGGGTGGTTTGCGTAACGGTGATTTGATCCTGTCGGTAGACGACATTGAAACACCGACCTGGGAGTCGGCCGTGGTCGAGATGTTGGATAAAGGCCTCGACAGCGATGGTTTTACGCTGAATGTGATCGACGCCGACAGCGGCCAGACCGTGCAGAAATTCCTGCCCGTGCACGCAATGCCGGATGATTTGAATAAAGGTGGCTTGTTGGATTTTATTGGCATCCGCCCATCAAGGCCGAACATTCCGCCAGTGATCGGGCGACTGGCACCGGGTGGTCCTGCGGAGCGTGCCGGCCTCGAGGGTGAGGATCTGATCGTTGAGGCCGATGGTCAAGCGATCAATGATTGGGAGGCCTGGGTTGACTATGTGCGTGCTCGTCCCGGACAAACGATCGACTTGTTGATTGAGCGTGGCGCAGAACGTTTGAGTCTGCAGTTGACCCCCGAGGCTTACGAGACTAACGAAGGCGTGATTGGCCGCATTGGTGCCAGTGTGCAGCTGCAAGAAATGCCGGATGAGTTGAAGGCCACGGTCAAACACGGTGCCGGCGAGTCGGTGTGGCTGGCAGTGGTCAAGACCTGGGATATGTCAGCGCTGACTTTGAAGATGTTGGGCAAGATGGTCATGGGCGAAATTTCACTGTCCAATCTCAGTGGACCGATCAGCATTGCACGTTATGCCGGATACTCTGCCAGTATAGGTTTTGTATCGTTCCTAACCTTTTTGGCGGTGGTCAGTATCAGTCTGGGAGTATTGAATTTATTACCAATTCCCATGCTTGATGGTGGTCATCTCATGTATTATGCCGCTGAAGCAGTGAAAGGGAGTCCGGTATCGGAGGCTACCCAGGTCATCGGCTACAAGATCGGAGTCGCGCTGCTTGTGTGTATGATGGTTTTGGCATTTTATAATGACATCCTACGCCTGATTCCGAGTTGATGTTGATTGAATACCTCTACGGACCTCTAAAAAAGCCTTGTTCATGAAGTTGCGTTTTTCTCACTCCCTGCCAGTTGCACTATTGCTGTGTTGTAGTAATTCAGCGCTGGCCTTTGACGCCTTTGATGTGGCGGATATCAAGGTGGAGGGGGTGCAGCGCATCTCGCAAGGGACAGTCTTTAATTATCTTCCTGCCGCCGTTGGTGACAGGATGGATGGTGCCTTGGCGCGTCTGTCGATCGAAAAGCTCTACGAAACTGGGTTCTTCGATAATATCGAGCTGCGCCGTGACGGTGATGTGCTGGTGGTCGATGTCAAAGAACGCCCATCCATCGCCAGTATCTTGATAGACGGTAATAACGAGATCCCATCAGAAGATTTGATCGATGGCCTGAAGAAGTTGGGCCTAGCCGAAGGGCGCATCTTTGATCGCGCCTTGCTTGATCAGATTCAACAAGACCTGCAGCGTCAATACTATGCGCTGGGATTCTATTCGATTGAGATTGAGACTGAGCTTACCGAGATTGACCAAAACCGCGTTGATATCAGTATCGAGGTCAAAGAAGGTGAGGTGGCGAAGATTCGCCGCATCAATATCATCGGTAACGATCGGTTTGACGAAGATGAACTGCAAGACGATTTTCAGCTCGGTCTGCCGGCTTGGTATGCCTTATTCAGTAGCAAGGATCAATATTCAAAACAAAAGCTGAGTGCGGACATTGAAACACTGCGCTCGCATTACCTCGATCGTGGGTATATTGATTTCGATATCACATCCACCCAGGTGACGATTACGCCTGATCGTGAATCAGTGTATCTGGTCATCAATATCGAAGAGGGTGATCAATATTCGGTGTCATCGGTTGGGCTGAGTGGTGAATTGATCGTGCCCGAGCAGGAACTATTGGATCTGATTACCTTGCAGGAAGGTGATGTGTTTTCTCGCCGCAAGATCACCGAGATCAGTTCGGCGATTAGTGACCGCTTAGGGGAAGAAGGTTATGCCTTTGCCAACGTAAATCCGATTCCTAAGCTTGATGCCGAAAACAATACGGTTGCGCTGACCTTTTTTGTCGATCCCGGCAATCGTGTCTATGTGCGACGGATCAACATTACCGGTAATGATAAGACCAATGACGAAGTCATTCGACGTGAGCTGCGTCAAATGGAAGGCGGCTGGCTTTCTTCGACACAGTTGAACCGCTCACGTATACGGGTGCAGCGTTTGAGTTACATTGGTGATGTGAATCTGCAAACACCATCGGTGCCTGGCAGTCCAGACTTGGTGGATATTGATTTGTCGGTGACAGAGCGGCCTTCAGGTTCTTTGATGGCGGGGATGGGCTATTCTGATGGCTCAGGCGTGAGTCTTAACGCCAGTGTGACGATGGATAATTTCCTAGGTACTGGCAAACGCGTCAGTGCAGAGGTCAATGCCAGTGATGTGAGTAAGATCTATAGCTTCTCTCATACTGATCCTTATTATACGATCGATGGTGTCAGTCGAAGCTTCAGTGTCTATTTTCGTGAAGTCGATACCAGTGAAACCANNAAACCAGCTTGGCCGAGTACGCAACGGATGTGTTGGGTGGTTCTATGACATACGGGATACCTTTGTCCGAATTCGACACCGTGCGGTTGGGCATCGGCTATGAAAACCTGACCGTGAAGACTACTCAGTATACACCCCAGTCCTATCTGGATTTCCTGGGGGTGAATGGTGAGGAATACGATCTTTATAAGGCGACGATTGGTTGGACCCACGACACACGTAATCGGACAATTTTCGCCACCGAAGGGACGATACAAACCGTATCAGCCGAGGTAGTGTTGCCCAGCAGTGATATCAATTTTTATAAGCTGACAACACGTAGTAATTGGTTGTATCCGATGACGGACCTATTCACTTTGTCTCTCGAGGCCCGCCTGGCTTACGGGGATAGCTACAAAGATACATCTCAGTTACCATTTTTTGAGAAGTTTTACGCCGGTGGTGCCAATTCGGTACGCGGTTATCGTTCTAACTCACTCGGTCCGCGTGAGGCGGGTGACCCAGTGGGGGGGGACTTTCGTGTGATTGGGAGCTCGGAGGTCATTTTCCCACCGCCGTTTGCTGCGGATAGTCAAACGGTGCGCTTTATTACCTTCTTCGATATTGGTAACGTATACACTGATATAGATAGCTACGACAGTGATGAAATGAGGCAATCCGTAGGCTTTGGGTTAATGTGGATGTCGCCGGTTGGGCCCCTTGCATTCAATCTGGCTAGACCGATGAATGACGAGCCTCAGGATGAGACCGAGACTTTCCAATTCACCTTGGGAACAGCATTTTAGAAAATGGGAGTAAGTATGTTGCACAAGATTTTGCCAGCCCTTGCGCTTGCTGCCTTCATGGCACCTCAAGTCGGTATGGCCAAAGACCTGAAGATTGGGTTTGTGAATGCTGCCGAGTTGATTCAGCAGTCACCACAGGCAAAAGAAGCGACCGAGCGATTGAAAAAAGAGTTTGAGCCGCGTCAGCAAGAATTGATGGGCAAGGGTGAACAACTACTGGCCGAGCAAGAAAAATTTCAAAAAGATGCCCCTTTGATGAGCGCAGAACAGCGCCAGCGCAAAGAGCGTGAGTTGGTAAATCTTCAGCGTGAACTCAAGTTGCAGGACACGGCATTGAAAGAAGATTTCACCATTCGTCGTAATGAAGAAATGGCGAAGGTGCAGGATAAGTTGCGGGAAACCATTCAAACAATTGGTAAACGCGAAGGCTTCGACCTCATTTTATACGAAGGGGTTTCTTATGCCAGTGAACGGGTGGATATCACCGATCTGGTAATTAAAAATTTGAAGTAGGCGAGCATGGCTGCCTTGACACTGGCTGAGTTGGCAGCTGCGGTTGATGCTGAATTGCGGGGCGATGGCGCCCTGATGATTGATGCTGTTAATACTATTCAATCGGCGGGTAGGGGGCAAATCGCCTTTGTTGCCAATTCACGTTACCGCAAATTCCTCGCAACAACTGGGGCGGATGCGGTAGTTTTAAGGCCGGAAGATGCCTCATTGGTAACATCTGGGCCCAGCCTGTTGGTTTGCACCAACCCCTATCTGGTCTACGCAAAAATTGCAGCCATGCTCAACCCTACACCTGACCAGTACGGTGGGGTCCATCCTTCGGCTGTTGTCGCGGCAAGTGTGACCGTCCCCGGATCTGCCTACATCGCTGCAAAAGCCGTGATCGAAGATGATGTTGTGATCGGCGATGGTAGTTACATTGGTCCTGGGTGTTTTATTGGTCGGGATGCCAGGATTGGCGCGAATTGCCGTTTAGTGGCTAATGTGAGTGTGTGCCATGGCGTGACTATTGGTGATCGCGTCTTAATTCAGCCTGGTGCTGTCATTGGCGGCGATGGCTTTGGCTTTGCCAATGACCAGGGGCGTTGGGTAAAGGTGCCACAATTGGGTGGTGTGGTGATCGGTAATGATGTGGAGATCGGGGCCAATACCACCATCGATCGCGGCGCCTTGGATGATACCGTCATTGGTGCCGGGGTGAAGCTGGATAATCAGGTTCAAGTTGCTCATAATGTGCGGATTGGTGAAGGAACCGCGATTGCTGGGTGTGTCGGGATTGCAGGAAGTACGGAGATTGGTCGTCGTTGTCAGATCGGTGGTGGGGTTGGGATTGTCGGCCACCTGAGTATCTGTGACGATGTCATTGTTTCAGCAATGTCACTCGTCGCCGGCAATATTTCCCAGCCTGGATTTTATTCATCGGGTACGCCGCTGGAGAAAAATCGCCAGTGGAAAAAGAATGCTGCCCGTTTCAAGAAATTAGATGAACTTGCGCGCCAAGTGAAACGTTTACAGGACGCTGACTAAGGGTCGGTGGTTGTTAAGAGTGTTGGGATAGATGTCAAACGAGCATAACGAAGTTAACACGATGGATATTCACGAGGTGCTACAGCACCTGCCACACCGGTATCCGTTTTTGTTGGTCGATAAGGTCATTGATTACAAGCTGGGCGAGTATCTGACGGCGATCAAAAACGTCAGCTATAACGAACCCTTTTTTCAAGGCCATTTCCCGCATCGCCCCGTGATGCCGGGGGTGTTGATTCTTGAGGCACTGGCCCAGGCAACAGGAATTTTGGCATTCAAAACCACTGGTACTCAGCCGACGGAAAAGTCACTGTACTATTTTGTAGGCATTGATAATGCGCGTTTTAAACAGCCTGTTTATCCCGGCGATCAGTTGGTGTTATCGGTCAAGGTGCTGCGCACGGTGCGCGGCGTATGGAAGTTCGAGGCTGAGGCAACCGTTGATGGCAAATTGGTTACTGCCGCAGAGCTGATGTGTGCCGAAAGGAATGTGTAGTTGTGATTGATGCTACCGCGAACATCGACCCTAGGGCAGTGGTCGATCCTGATGCCAAGATTGGCCCTGGGGTAACAGTAGGGCCTTTTTCCGTTATTGGACCGAAGGTAGAGATCGGGCGCGATACCTGGGTGGGGCCTAATGTAGTGATCAATGGTCCTTGCCGTATCGGTGTAGAAAACAAAATCTTTCAGTTCGCCTCTGTGGGTGAGTTGCCGCAGGATAAAAAATACGCCGGTGAAGATACGTGGCTGGAGATCGGCGACCGCAATGTCATTCGTGAGTTTTGCACGCTCAACCGTGGCACAGTGCAGGATCGAGGGGCGACGACGGTTGGTAATGATAACTGGATCATGGCCTATGTCCACATCGCCCATGACTGTGTGGTCGGCAATAACACCATCTTTGCCAATAACGTCAATCTGGCGGGTCATGTCTTTATCGAAGACTTTGCCATCATCGGTGGCGCGAGCCTGATTCACCAGTTCTGCCGCATCGGCGCCCATAGTTTTGTTGGCATGGGGAGCGCTGTCGCCAAGGATGTACCGCCGTTTATGATGGTCTCCGGGCAACCGGCACAGCCCCATGGTTTGAACTCAGAAGGTCTGCGTCGCCGTGGTTTTACTGCTGAGACGCAATTGGCGCTGAAACGCGCCTATAAATCGATCTACCGCCGGGGTTTGACGGTAGACAAGGCATTGGCTGAGATCGCTGAGGCATCTGCAGCGGATCCCGCCGTTGCGCAACTGGTTGAGTTTGTCCGCCAGTCCGAGCGCGGCATCGTCCGCTAACCGGCATCCTCCGTGCTTAGAATCGGAATCGTCGCCGGTGAGGTCTCCGGTGATCTATTGGGGGCTGGCCTGATTCAGGCGATTCGAACCCGATTCCCTGACGCAGTGTTTGAAGGCATCGCCGGTGAACAGATGGTGGCCGCCGGTTGCCATGCCATTTTTCCCCAAGAACGCTTGGCCGTGATGGGCCTGGTCGAGGTGCTGGGTCGATATCGTGAGCTGGTCGGCATCCGTCGCCAGTTGATCCGCCGTTTTATCGATGATCCACCGGATCTCTTCATAGGCATTGATGCGCCTGACTTTAACCTTGGCCTAGAGCGGCAATTGAAAGAGGCGGGGATCAAGACGGTGCATTATGTTAGCCCGTCGGTCTGGGCCTGGCGCCAGTACCGCATCAAGAAGATCGCCCGCTCGGTGGATCTGATGTTAACGCTGTTTCCGTTTGAGGCCGACTTCTATCGCCGCCACGATGTGCGGGTGGAATTCGTCGGTCATCCCTTGGCCGATATGATCCCATTGCAGCCTGATCAAGCCGCCGCGCGCCAACATCTGGCGTTACCGGCCGAAGGTAAGATTGTCGCACTGTTGCCAGGCAGTCGCATGAGTGAGGTCAAGGCGATTGGGCCGACCCTGATCCAAACGGCCGCTTGGTTGCAACAACAGTCGCCGGGTGTGAGTTTTGTCGCGCCTTTGGCCACTGATGCCACGCTGGCGCAGTTCCAGTCCTTGGTGACGGAGCAGGACGTCGGCGGGATTCGCCTGGTACGCGGTCAGGCCCGTGAGGTGATGACGGCGGCGGATGTCATCGTGTTGGCCTCCGGTACGGCGACTCTCGAGGCCATGTTGGTGAAGCGGCCGATGGTCGTGACCTACCGTATGGCAAATCTCACCTACAAAATCTATCGCCGTCTGCTCAAGACCAAACATGTGGCACTGCCAAATTTGCTTGCCGGTGATGAATCACTGGTGCCCGAATTGCTCCAAGAGGCCGCGACGGCTGACAATATAGGGGCTGCGGTATTGGCCTATCTGAATGATGACACGAAGGCTGCCACCTTGAGTCAGCGTTTTGGTGAGATTCATCAAAGCCTGCGTCGCGATGCCAGTGCAACGGCAGCAGAAGCGGTGTTGAGTTTGTTGTCGCCCAATCAAAATTGAGTAAGTACAGGAAACCTATGAATCCGAGAGAGTTAGTTTTATTACTAGTGTCGATGACAGCTGCTGCGTGTACGGTGGATCGCGAAAATCCCAAATATGATGAATTGCGGTATGACGAACTCCAAAAGGCGCGTTGTAGTGAAATCGCTACTGTGCTGTCCAAACCCTTGCTGAGTGAAGAGACTGAGGACTATGACCTCAATTTGAAACGTTGCCAGGATATGAAAACGCTTAGTTTAGAAGAATATAAAGTACTGGCTGATTACGCACGGCAACACGGGGTATGGGATTTGTATGCAGTGTTCCCGGACAAGTTCGAGGCCCCTGTGCTGCCGCCGATTGATGCCGATGCTGACAATAATTCATTGAAATAACAGTCACATAGTGTCTTCACGCATTCAAAGAGCTCAGGCGTGTATCTGTGACTACAGCCCACTTCTTTAGCAGATGGGATTGTGATCCCGATAATTGAGTATTTCGAGCTGACGCCGATAAACAAGTATGTCGTTTGTGGAAATGTCGGGTGCACAGCATGTGTTTTTTTGGAAGGATACGTTCTTTCATAAGTATCTCTATCGGTGTTGCCGCGCTAATCGGTCCGCCTGCCATGGCGGCGATTGCGGTCGCCGATCTCCCTCAAGTCAACATCATCGATGCTGATCAACTCGTTCGTTTGAAGTGGGATCACGCCGATACGGTGGTCATCGATGCCCGTAACCAAGCAGACCGAAAATATGGTTACATTGAAGGTAGTATCGGCCTGTCGAATGTCGATACAAATTGTAAATCCCTCGCAAAGTATGTCACCAGTTTACAGACACCGCTCGCGGTATATTGTAATGGGATGCGTTGTGAACGTAGTGAAAAGGCTATTGCCATTGCTATTGAATGCGGCTACGAACAACTATATTGGTTTAGAGGAGGGTTTGAAGCATGGAAGCAGGGTGGTTACCCCTATGTGCGCTAAGGTGATGGTGTTAATTTGAAATTTTGGCGTACATCACTTCGCGGTCAAGTTACGCTGATGCTAATGGCGGTAGGGATCGTTATTGTAGTGGTCGAGTGGGATATGAGTCGCCAGGTTGTGATTGAGACCTATCGAGATTCTCTTACTGAATTGCTACAGCATGAGGTGTCAGAGAAGCTGGCCGATGTAAGTACACTTTCCCAAGAGTTGGGGCAAATGGTGCAGCAGGCACCAGAAGTCAGGCAGGTATTGCAATTGCCAACACGTTCCGGCGCTAAGCATGCGCTGGATGAGTATGTGAAGCAAAATTTCTCCTCGAGCAATCGTCTTCAGTTAGTTCAAATTTATTTATATGACAGTGATTTCCAGCTCATCGGGCAATCTAGTCATGGGCCATGGGCGTTAAATGTCGATGATGTGCTCTGTGCTGAATTTATGCGTCGTGCAGAAGCTGCTAAGGGTGTTGAACGCATGCGTGTCAAACAGAGCTTGTGTATGGATGATGGGGAGAGTGGTGTTTTTTATACCACCGTGATGCCGGTGGGTGGATTTGAAATGTTGGGTTATTTGCAGTTGGTGATTAACCCGGCATCCAATCTGATTTTGGTAGGTTCAGAGCTGGGATTGCCTGTAAGGCTGATCAAGAATAGCAACATGATTTACCGTGATGCGGATTGGTATGCAGAAGATAATGGTCATACCGTGATTCGTGGTGATTACGAATTGAAGGATTACGATGGGGCAAATTTGGCAACACTTTCTATTCAACGTGACCTAAGTGAACTGAATAATCAGTTGGCAAAAAAACGTAATGTCATGATTTTTGTGGCCACAGCCATTATGCTGATTGCAGTGTCTTTGGCGATTTGGTTATTAAAATCATCGATAATTACGCCGCTGGCAACACTTACGCAGCAATTGCGACGTGTTAAAGAAGATCGACGGATGTTGACAGTGCCAGTTGAGGCCAATGGTAATAAGGATGTGCAGAAATTGGTGGAAATGTTCAACGACATGGCCAGTGAGCTGGCACAGGCATATGATCAGTACGAAAAAGTTGCCTTTACAGACCAGCTGACGTCACTGCCAAACCGCGTGCTATTTATGGATCGTCTACAGCAGATGATTTCCTTGAGTGCGCGTCATGGCGAAAAGTTTTCAGTATTGCTCTTGGACTTGGATAATTTTAAAGAAGTAAACGATACCCTGGGGCATGGTGCCGGGGATATGTTGCTTTGTCAGATAGGACAGCGTCTGAAACGTATTCTTCGTGCATCATCGACTTTGGCTCGTATCAACGATGCCAACTTGCCACAAGGAGGAGGGGGTGTAAACGCAACAGTTGCGCGTCTTGGTGGCGATGAGTTTGCTATCTTGTTGCCAAATGTTTATCAGGTCGAAGCTGCGCTGAGTATCATCAATCGAATCAAAGATGCGATTGAGCCGCCGGTTGATATTGGTGAAGACATGGTTGTGACGGCCGCGAGTATCGGTATCGTTTTTTTTCCTGAGCATGCGGAGGATGCGCGCGAACTGTTGCGGCGAGCTGAGGTTGCCCTTTATGCGGCCAAAGGACTGCAAAGTGATTTCTCAATCTACGATCCGTCACTTGACTTGCATGATGCTAGTTATCTGAGCTTGAAAGCCGAGCTAAAAAAAGCGATCGATGAAAATGAATTATTACTTTATTACCAGCCCAAGTTGGATTTTGAAACTGGTCGAATCACCGGCGTTGAGGCCTTGGCACGCTGGCAACACCCTCAGCGAGGCATGATTCCTCCGGATCAGTTTATACCTATGTCTGAACAAAGAGGCTTGATTGGTCCTTTGACAGAATGGGCGATTGGGCGGGCCTTGCGTCAATGTAAGGAGTGGCAGCTACAGGGGGTAAATTTACAGGTGGCTGTGAATCTATCGTCGCGCGTGCTATTTGATATGCAGCTGCCCAACAAAATCGAATCCATGTTGATATCGATGCAAATGTCACCATCCAGCCTGTGCTTGGAGATTACCGAGCAGGCCATGATGCAGGACCCGACGCGTGCCTTGGTGATCCTCGACCGCCTGAGCAAAATGGGGATTGCACTTGCCATTGATGATTTCGGTACTGGTTATTCTTCGCTAGGTTATCTCAAACAATTGCCAGTGGATGAGCTCAAAATAGATAAGACCTTTGTACTTGATATGCATACATCAGAAGATGATGCCAAGATCGTCCATGCAACGATTGATTTGGCCCATAACCTAGGCATTAAAGTCGTCGCCGAAGGGGTGGAAAACGAAACCGCGCTGGCGATGTTGCACAATTTAAAATGTGATTATGCTCAGGGATATTATTTGAGTCGCCCATTGCCTGCCCAAGAATTGATAGAATGGCTACACAATTCAGCATGGGCAGAGTCGAATGACAACACAAACGGCGTTGATTGCGGGGGTCGATGAGGTTGGGCGCGGGCCATTGGCCGGGCCAGTGGTCACCGCGGCGGTGATCCTTGATCCGGCAAATCCGATCGCAGGCTTGATGGACTCCAAGGCCTTGAGCGAGAGCAAGCGCGAGCAGTTGGCCGAAGAGATCAAACAGAAGGCGCTGAGCTGGAGCCTGGGCCGCTGCGAGGTCGATGAGATTGATGAGATCAATATCCTACAGGCAACGATGGTCGCCATGCAGCGCGCGGTCGCCGGTTTGTCGATTGCGCCGGGTAAGGTGTTGATCGATGGTAATCGTTGTCCGGCACTGCCGTGTCCGGCCGAGGCGGTGGTCAAGGGCGATCAAACCGTCGCCGAGATTTCTGCGGCGTCTATCCTGGCCAAGGTGACGCGTGATCGCGAGATGGTCGAACTGGATCGACAATACCCGGGTTATGGCCTGGCGCAACACAAAGGTTATCCCACCAAAACACACATACAGGCCTTGGTTGAGCTGGGGGTGACGCCCATCCATCGGCGGAGTTTTGGGCCAGTACGCAAGCTCGTTACGATGTTGGATGTAAATTAGACTCAGTCCACTCGCTTACATTTATCCTTGAAAATGCGTATATTACGCAAAATTTTTTGATTTCCAGGGAACTGCCAAACACAATCTTTGGTCCCAACGGCGGGTAACCGAAGGCGGATGACATCTCGGCACCCAATAATCCAATAACGAAAAGAACTTACAACACTCCATGACTCTGCTGCTGATCATCTTGATCCCCTTGCTGGGCACATTGCTTGCGCCTGCAGCTGCCGTGCGTGGCCGGATGGGGGCCGCTGTGATGGCGGGTGCCCTGACGGCGACGGCTTTGGCGCTGCTGTTCACGTTGGCGCCACGCGTCTTTGGTGGTGAGACCATCGTCGTCAGCTGGGCCTGGATGGCGGATCTTGGCCTGTATTTCTCACTGCGTCTGGATGGCCTGGGGTTGTTGTTTGCGCTGTTGATCCTGGGGATAGGACTACTCGTGATCCTCTATGCGGCATATTATCTGTCGCCCAAAGACTCGATGCCCAAGTTTTTCAGCTACATGATGCTGTTCATGGGCGCGATGCTGGGCGTGGTGCTGTCTGAGAACCTGATCTTATTGTTGATGTTCTGGGAACTGACCAGTCTCAGTTCCTTCCTCTTGGTCAGCTATTGGCGTCACCGGGCCGATGCCCGCCAGGGCGCCCGGATGGCGCTGGCCGTGACCGGTGGCGGCGGTCTGTGTCTGCTGGCCGGTATCCTGTTGTTGGGTGAGATCGTCGGCAGTTACGAGCTGTCGGTGGTGCTGGTCTCGGCCGAGCTGATTCAGAGCCATGACCTGTACACGCCGGCGTTGATCCTGATCCTGTTGGGCGCCTTTACCAAGTCCGCGCAGTTCCCATTCCATTTCTGGTTGCCACACGCGATGGCCGCGCCGACCCCCGTCAGCGCCTATCTGCATTCGGCGACGATGGTCAAGGCCGGTGTCTTCCTGTTGGCGCGTCTGCATCCGGCGCTAGCGGGCTCTGATCTGTGGTTCTATTTGGTGACCGGGGCGGGGCTGACGACGCTGGTCTTTGCCGCTTACGTCGCACTGTTCAAGCATGACCTTAAGGGGCTCTTGGCCTATTCGACCATCAGTCACCTGGGCCTGATCACCTTGTTGTTTGGTTTTGGCACACCGCTGGCGGCGGTGGCGGGCGTGTTCCATATCATCAACCACGCCACCTTCAAGGCCTCGCTGTTTATGGCCGCGGGGATCATCGATCACGAAGCCGGTACGCGTGATATGCGGCGCTTGAATGGCCTCTTTAAATACATGCCGTATACCGCGCTGTTGGCGATGGTGGCCGCGGCATCGATGGCGGGTGTTCCGCTGCTCAATGGCTTCCTGTCGAAAGAGATGTTCTTCGTCGAGACCCTGCACCTGCAACGCTTCGGCGACTGGGCCTGGTTGATCCCAGTGCTGGCCACGGTTGCCGGGATCTTTGCCGTCGGTTATTCGCTGCGTTTTATCCACGACGTATTCTTCAACGGCGAGCCGAAGGATCTGCCGCAAATTCCGCACGAACCACCGCGCTGGATGAAGGTGCCGGTCGAGATTCTGGTCGTGCTCTGCCTGCTGGTGGGGATGTTGCCGGCCTTTACCGTCGGCCCGTTGTTGGCGACAGCCGCCGGTGGCGTGCTGCAGGCGCCACTGCCTGAATACAGCCTTGCTATCTGGCATGGTTTTAATACTGCGTTGATGATGAGTATCATCGCCCTCATCGGTGGTGGGCTGTTTTATCTATTGCGCCACAAACTGTTTGATTTGCACGGCAGGCTGCTGCCCAACGAGTTTGGCGCCAAACAGATCTTCGATATTCTGGTTAAGGCGGTGGTTGATCTCAGTCGCGCGATTACCCGCCTGCTGGAAAATGGTTCGCTGCAGCGCTATATGGCCTTATTGGTTGGTTCGGCGATTGTGGTTGGTGTATATGCTGCGCTGCAACACGGGGCGATGAGCTTCGATATGAGCGCCTCCAGCATGCCGGTCAATGCCGTGTCGGTGACGGCATCGATTGCCTTGATTGTTGCTGCGCTGGCCACGGTCCTGTTCCATCGCCACCGTCTGCCCACCTTGTTGATGCTGGGTGTGGTCGGCCTGTTTGTCTCCTTGGCCTTTGTCTATTTCTCGGCACCGGACTTGGCGCTGACGCAGCTGTCGGTTGAAGTAGTGACGATCATCCTGTTGTTGTTGGCTCTGCATTTTCTACCGCAGGAGTCGCAGCCCGAATCAAGTTCGGCGCGTCGCCTGCGTGATGCCTTGCTCGCCGGCACGGCCGGACTTGGCATCGCCGCGCTGACCTGGGCGATCCTCACCGCACCGTTTGAGACGCTGTCTGGTTATTACCTGGAGCAGAGTGTGCCTGGTGGCGGTGGCAAGAACGTGGTCAACGTGATCCTGGTCGACTTCCGTGGCTTCGATACCTTCGGCGAGATCACCGTACTGGCGATTGCCGCGATCGGTATCCACGCATTGTTGTATAACCTGTTTGTGAACCCGAATCCGGCCGGCCCGCATGGTTGGGCGACATCTCGGCCACCGCTGTTGTTGTCAGTGATTTGTCGTCCGCTGTTGCCGCTGGCCCTGTTGGTGGCCTTGTATCTGATGCTGCGCGGTCACAACGCGCCGGGCGGCGGCTTTATCGCCGGTCTGGTCGCCGGTGTGGCCCTGGTCATGCAGTACCTGGCCAGTGGTTTGGATTGGACCAATGCGCGCATGAAGATCGACTATTTCAAGGTGATCGCCGCTGGTCTGGCGATCGCGCTGGCGACGGGCGTCGCCAGCTGGTTCTTCGCCCATCCGTTTATGACGACGACCTTTACCCATGTTCATTGGCCGGTGGTCGGTGAGTTTGAGGTCGCGAGTGCGATGGTGTTTGACCTCGGCGTGTTCCTGACGGTGGTCGGTATCACCATGTTGATTTTGGCCGAGCTGGGTAAACTCAGCGGCGCCGTTAAGCAGGGAGGGGGGCGCTAATGGAGGCCTTGATTGCATTGGCGATCGGTGTGCTGGTGGCGTGTGGCATCTACATGATGTTGCGTGCGCGGACGATGGATGTGGTCATCGGTTTGACCCTACTGTCCTACGCGGTGAATCTGTTCCTGTTTGCCTCCGGTCGTCTGACCAATAACGCGGCGGCCTTGATTTCGCCGGACGCTGCGGCCTATGCCGATCCGTTGCCGCAGGCGCTGGTGTTGACGGCGATCGTAATCGGCTTTGGTATGACGGCCTTCCTGGTGGTGTTGGCGATTCGCGCCTTTGGCGATCTCGGTAACGATCACGTCGACGGGGAGGGCCGCAAGTAATGGGTCACTGGATGAGTGTGCCGGTGCTGTTGCCGTTATTGACGGCGATCATCCTGTTGCTGGTGGCACGGATGGGGCCGGGTGTTGAGCGCGGTTTGAGCCTGTTGTCGATGCTGGCGCTGTTGGTGGTGTCGGCGGTGTTGTTGCAGTCGAGCATGGATGGTGAGTATCAGGTCTATGCCTTTGGTAATTGGGTGGCGCCGTTTGGTATCGTACTGGTGCTCGATCGCCTCAGTGCGCTGATGGTGTTGCTGACAACCGTGCTGGCCTTGTTTGCCGTGATCTATGCCTTTAATGGCATCGATCAAAAGGGACGGCACTTCCATGTGTTGTTCCATATGCAGTTGATGGGCTTGAACGGTGCCTTCCTCACCGGCGACTTGTTTAATCTGTTCGTCTGCTTCGAGATCCTGTTGATCGCCTCTTATGGTCTGTTGTTGCACGGCGGTGGCCCGCTGCGCAGCCGCGCCGGTCTGCATTACGTGATTCTGAATCTGGCCGGTTCGGCCTTGTTCCTGATCGCGGTCGGCGTGATCTACGGCATGTTGGGCACCTTGAACATGGCCGACCTGGCCGTCAAAACTGCGATGGCAACGCCGGAGCAGCAACGCCTGGTGCATATCTCGGCCTTGTTGTTGATGGTGGTGTTTGGTCTGAAGGCCGCACTGTTGCCGCTGTATTTTTGGTTGCCTGGGGCCTACGCCGCAGCATCGGCCCCGGTGGCGGCCTTGTTTGCGATCATGACCAAGGTCGGCGTCTATTCGATCATGCGTGTCTTCCTGCTGGTCTTTGGTGTCGAGGCGGGTGCCTTGGCCAATCTCGCCGAGCCATGGTTGTTGCCCTTGGGCCTGATCACCTTGGCGCTGGGTGCGTTTGGTGTGCTGGCGGCGCGTTGTTTGCGTAATCAGGTTGCGTATCTGGTCGTGGTCTCGGTCGGCACCTTGATCGCCGCCGTGGGTTTGATGACGGTCGAGTCGGTATCCGCTGCGCTCTATTACCTGGTGCATTCGACCTTGATCACCGGAGCACTGTTCTTGTTGGCCGATGCCATCGCCGAGCAGCGCGGCGCAGTCGGCAGTGAATTGCGCCCTGCGGCGCTGGTGTCGCAGCCGGTGTTGTTGGCCTCGCTCTTTTTCATCGCCGCCATCGCCGTGGTCGGTCTACCGCCATTGAGTGGTTTTATCGGCAAGCTGTTGCTGTTGACTTCGGCCTCCGGTACCGAGGTCATGGTTTGGTTCTGGGCGGTGTTGTTGGTTGCTAGTTTCTTGGCCTTGATCGCAATGAGTCGCTCGGGCAGTGCAATCTTTTTCAAGACCGATGCGGCGGCGGTTGCCAGCCATACGCATATGCATCCGGTGGCCTTGTTTGCAATCCTGGCCTTGACCGCGAGCAGCCTGGTACTCGCCTTGTATGCAGATTCTCTGACCAGTTTTGCCAATGATACGGCGGCGCAGTTGATCGATCCGTTGAACTATATCCACGGCGTGCTGGGGCCTGATGCCATGTTATCGACAACAGACATGGCGATGATGGAGGCAAGACCATGAATGTATTGAAACGCCTGGTGCCGCATCCTATTTTCAGCCTGCTGCTGTGGATCGTCTGGTTGTTGCTGAACAATACGATTGCGATGGGGCATGTGGTGTTGGGGGCCGTGGTGGCATTGATCCTGCCGTGGGCGACCGCCAAGTTCTGGGCCGATCGTTTGCATGTGCATAAGCCGGGCCTAGCGTTGCGCTTTCTGTTGTTGGTGTTGTGGGATATTACGGTGGCCAATATTCAGGTCGCCAAGTTGATCATGAACCCGATGCGTAAGTTACGGCCGGCGTTTATCGAATATCCGCTCGATACCGATCACGACTTTGCGGTGACGGTATTGGCGGCGACGATCTCCCTGACGCCGGGCACAGTGTCGATCGATGTCAACTCTGATCGCAGCGTGTTATTGATCCATGGGCTGGACATCGAAGATGAGGCCGCGACCATCGCCGAGATCAAAAACCGCTACGAAAAACCGATTAGGGAGATTTTCGGATGCTAGCCACTGCTGTGTTGATTGCCATGGTGATGGTGATTTTGGCCCTGGTGCTGAATATCTGGCGCGTGATCATCGGTCCCGATGTGACGGATCGCATTCTTGCGCTCGACACGCTGTATATCAACTCCATCGCCTTGTTGGTGCTGCTGGGTATCCACATGGCCAGCGCGCATTATTTCGAAGCGGCGCTGTTGATCGCGATGATGGGCTTCATCGGCACCAGTGCGCTGTGCAAATACCTGCTGCGCGGTGACATCATTGAATAGCTTTTGGCAATAAATACTGGGTTTAGGAACGGACACATGATCGAAATCATCATCTCAGTCTTTATCATCTTCGGCGGGATTTTTACGCTGATCGGCTCGATCGGTCTCGCCCGCCGGCCTGATTTTTATACCCGCCTGCATGGGCCCACCAAGGCCACCACGCTGGGCGTTGGTGGTTTGTTGGTCGCGTCGATGATCTATTTTGGCACGCAAGAAACAATTAGCATGCATGAATTACTAGTGACCATGTTTTTGTTTATGACGGCGCCTGTCAGCTGCCACCTGATGGCCAAAGCCGCCTTGCACCTGCGAGTGCGCTCCGAAGTGGATTTGCCCAAATCCGATAAATAAGCTCTGCTTTAGGCTGGGGCAGTCCCTCCGCACTTTTTACCATTCTGTCCTTAATAACTAGAATTAAAACAACACCATACCGTTATGAAGGGGGGCTTTTGTCGGTCGGTGATTGACCCGCATCGGCGCAAATGACGTCTTCATAGGCCAACTTTTCCCCAATTTCTCCGATATATATTTCATGTACGGACAACGGGTAGGTCGTTGTGATGACTGCTTCCGACGGTTCAGAGGCCAAATTGGCCAATACAATAAATATCGCCTTCGCTGTTTCGAAAGACTCAATGGAGGTCAGGCTGGATGTTATCTGTGCGCCGGCTGAGCCAGGGGTAGAGGTGAATGTGGCCTTGGTCGTGGCTGCTCTGCAACAGCAACACATCATTTATGGTATCGATGAGACAAAGATTGCCGATGTCTTGGCACTCCATGCGACAGGTGCAGCGGTCAATACTGTTGTGATCGCTACAGGCACGCCGCCGCAGCCGGGGAAAGACGGTGAGTTGCAATGGTCTGAGTCGCGGATTGCCGATGCCAACTTTGTGGTGAAGGCCGGTGATGTGATTGCACACTATATTCATGCGCGCGAGGGCGTCGCGGGTATGGATGTCTATGGCAATCCTGTGGCTGCCGCAGCTGGGCGTAATGGTTTCCCGGCCGTAGGCAGTGGGATAGACACCATTAAACAGGATGATTGCGAAGAGTATCGTGCGCAGCATCTTGGTTCTGTCATGGTCGATGATGGCCCTGACACAACCACGAGCATCCATCTGGAATCAGCACTAAGCGTGACCGAGGATGGTATGGAGGCAACGATGCCTTTATATGCGCTCACCAGCAGTCAAAATCAAATCACCGTCGATGATGTGGTGCAAGTCTTGGAGAAGTCTGGCGTGAAGCACGGCATAGACCAAACCGCGATTGTCGATGCGTTAAAACGCGCTCAGGGTGGCGTGCCACAAACGGCCATCGTGGCACGAGGTACACCGCCGCAAGCGGGCAAGGATGCGAAACTGGTGATTAGCCATAAGGAGAATAACGCCGGCGAGGAGTTGTCCGACGGCCGTATTGATTTCCATGAGCGCAATTATCCCTGGAACGTGAGTGCAGGCGAGACACTGGGTTATCTGCTCGAGGCCAAGCCCGCGATAGAAGGAATACCGGTGTGGGGGGGGACGATTGAGGTGGCGCCACCCAAGGATATCGAACTCGAGTTGATCGGTGCCCACAAGGCGGAGAATGGCAAACTGGTGGCTGATATCGATGGCGCCTTGATCATGCGTGGCCATACGATCGAGATCGTGGATCTATTGGCAATCAAGGGCGACGTCGGGCCGCAAACAGGTAATGTGCACAGTAAGGTGCCGGTGCACGTGAGTGGTCATATTGAACCAGGATTTTCGGTCGAGAGTCAGCAGGACATCATTATCGATAAAAACGTAGAGGATGCCACGGTACGTGCCGGCAAAGACCTGGTCATAAAAGGTGGCATCCGCGGCATGCACAGCAATATCTTCAGTCCTGGCAAGGTCGATGCGGGCTTTATCGAAAATGCCGAGGTCTTCGTCAACGGCAATATCATGGTTAAAGAGAGTGTCATCAATAGCAAGGTCGCATCGAATTCACAGATAGTGATTGGCAGCAAGACCGCCAAGCATGGGGCATTAATGGGCGGTGAGTTGATTGCCCATTCCTTGATTCAGGCCCGCGTGTTGGGGACGCCGGCCTATACAAAGACGATCGTGCGGGTTGGTCTGCCGCAGGAACTGCGGCGGGAACTCAATGCATTAATGCAAGAGATTGATACAAAGCAGGCAGAACTCGCCAAGCTAGATCAATTGGAAAACCACCTAAAGGCCAATCCGGCAGCCATGAAGGCCGATATGGCGGCGAAGATCAGTGCAACACGCCAGGTACTCACTCAGGCACTAGACAAGCTGCAGCTGAAACACGAAGAATTTAGCCAGCAATTGGCGAATGCCGACAACGCGAAAGTCGTCGTCACTAAAACCGTGTATCCCGGCGTCACGATCTACATCAATGATGTGAGCCTTGAGGTCAAACAAGAACATGGCTGCGGTGCATTTGTATTGCGCAGTGGGCGCATTGAGTTTATGCCTGGGGCCGTGAAGTGATGTGTGATGTCGGCGGGAGTTAACCGCAGATCATCACCGTGACTTTGCGCTCGCGGGCGCCATCCAGTTCCACCATCATTACTGATTGCCACTGACCTAGCATCAGCTGGCCGTTGTTGATGGCGATGCTTTCACTGCTGCCCAACATCATCGCGGCCAGGTGTGAATGGGCGTTTTTCGGTTCATTGGGGTCGCAGTCGCGCAGGTGGATGTCGTTGTGCAGGTAGGGACGCTCGGCCGGGGCCAGTTGCTGTAGAAAGTCGACGATGTCGGTGCGCAGCCGCGCCTCGTCTTCATTGATGGTGATGGCAGTGGTGGTGTGTTGGCTGGTGATGGTGAGGATGCCATGTTCGATGCCGCTGCTGTGGACCAGCTGCTTGAGTTCGGGCGTCAGATTGTGCAGGTTGATGCCGGGTTCGGTGTGAATCGTTAGAGTTTTGAAATAACAGCTCATGGGGTCTCAGGGCTCGATTGGGCGCGGCGGCGCGCGGTTCAGGCTAGGTTGGCGCGTAGTATCGCAAACGTAATTCACATTGCCAATTTTGCGCGTCGACCGGGTGAGTTTTTGCGGTAGAATGGTCCGCCTATGGCAACCCCCTCATTTGTTCACTTAAGACTGCATACCGAGTACTCGCTGGTCAACGGCGTGGTACGCATCAAGCCGTTGATGAAGGCCGTGGCCGAGCGCGGAATGAGCGCTGTGGCCTTGACCGATCAAAGCAACATGTTCGCCACGGTCAAGTTTTACCGCGCAGCGATGGGCGCGGGCATCAAGCCGATCATTGGCGCCGACCTGTGGCTGTATGATGAGCAGGACAACGGCAGCCTCAGTCGTCTGGTGTTGTTGTGTCAGAACCACGACGGTTATCTCAATCTCAGTCGATTGATCACCCGTTCGTTTAACGAGGGCCAGCACCGCGGTGTGCCGACGCTCAAAAAGGAATGGATCGTCGACCAGAGTGACGGGTTGATCTGTCTCTCAGGGGGGCGCGAAGGGGATGTCGGTCAGGCGCTGACGGCGGGCAATGCCGGATTGGCGCGCGAACGGCTCGACTTCTGGACGGCGCTGTTTCCTGAACGCCTCTATTTAGAGTTGCAGCGCACCGGCCGCGATAACGAAGATCTTTACACCACGGCGGCGGTGGAGCTGGCGGCCGAGGCCGGGGTGCCGGTGGTGGCCACCAATGATGTGCACTTCCTTGACGAGGATGACTTCGATGCGCACGAGGTGCGGGTCTGCATCCATGACGGTCGCGTACTGGCCGATACCCGCCGCCCCAAACACTATTCGCCGCAGCAATACCTGCGTACGCCGGAGGAGATGGCGGAGCTGTTTGCCGACATCCCCGAGGCGCTGGCCAATACGGTCGAGATCGCACGCCGTTGTAACATGACGATGAACCTGGGCACGCCGGTATTGCCGGACTTCCCGATCCCCGATGGTCTGACCATCGACGAGTATTTCCGCAAGGCCTCGCATGAGGGGCTGGACGAGCGGCTGAAGATCCTGCTCGATGAGTCAGCCCCGGATTACGCTGCCAAAGAGAAGGTCTATCGCGACCGCCTCAATATTGAGCTCGACGTGATCCTGCAGATGGGCTTCCCCGGCTACTTCCTGATCGTTGCCGACTT
>DHYU01000084.1 GCA_002415485.1 Proteobacteria bacterium UBA5122 | reverse complement strand
GGTCGGGCCGATCATCAGGATGTTTTTCGGCGTGATCTCGTTGCGCAGCTCGCCGGCCACCTGGCTGCGACGCCAGCGGTTGCGCAGTGCAATCGCCACCGCGCGTTTGGCCGCGGCCTGGCCGATGATGTGTTGATCCAGTTCCTGAACAATTTCACGGGGTGTCATTTCAGACATGGTTTGAACTCTTATTCCTTGATGTCAGCTCAGCGGCAACCTTAGTCGGCCGCCAGCTCTTCGATAACGATGTTGTGATTGGTGTAGACGCAGATGTCGGCCGCGATCGACAGCCCTTTTTCGACGATGGTGCGCGCATCCAGTTCCGTATTTTCGAGCAGGGCCGTCGCTGCGGCTTGGGCAAAGGCACCGCCGGAACCGATCGCCAGCAGGTCATTTTCCTGTTCGACGACATCGCCATTGCCGGTGATGATCAACGAGGCCTTGGCATCGGCGACGATCAACAGGGCCTCCAGACGACGCAGCGCACGATCGGTGCGCCAGTCCTTGGCCAGCTCAACGGCGGCACGCACCAACTGACCGGAGTGTTTTTCCAGCTGCGCCTCAAAGCGTTCAAACAGGGTAAAGGCATCGGCGGTGCCGCCGGCGAATCCGGCAATGACCTTGCCGTTATAGATGCGACGCACCTTGCGTGCGTTGCCCTTCATGACGGTATTGCCCAACGAGACCTGGCCGTCGCCACCGACGACAACCTTGCCGTTGCGGCGCACGGATAAAATCGTGGTTCCGCGATACTGTTCCACCCTCAAACTCCTTGCTGTGACAGAGGGCGGCCATTGTAGCACGCAGGCGTTATTCGGCAGCAGTTGCGGCCTGCATCCCCACAACCAGATTACGACCATTATTTTTGGCCAGATAAAGGCGCGCATCGGCCTGCTCGCGCAGATCACCCGCCTCCATACCCGGCCGCATGCTGGTCACGCCACAACTGAATGAAACCGTAAACGATTTATCACCGGCCTGCTGCATCAGCTTACAGAAGGTATTGCGAATCTCGTTCATCACCCGTTCGCCGTTTTCCAGTGAGGTATCCGGCATCACCACGGCAAACTCTTCACCGCCGTAACGGCCAATCACATCCGACTTGCGCAGGCGCTGCTGCAGCAAACGCGACAGACTCTTGATCACGTTATCCCCCACGCCATGGCCGTAGCTGTCATTGATCTGCTTGAAGTGATCCAGATCGAGCATCGCAAAACAGAATTCACGGCCATTGCGTGCCGAACGCGCAGTTTCGGTCGCCAGCGCATCGAGGATCTTGGTGTGATTAAACAGGCCGGTCAGGCTGTCGCACACCATCAGCGTGCGCAACACCCGATAACGCCTGGCGCGTATCGCCACCGACTCTATGAGATTGAGCGGCTGGATCGGCTTGGTCAGAAAGTCATCCCCCCCCTGTCCCAGCGCCACCAACTGCACCGAGCGGTCAGTTTCTGTCGACAGAAACACAATGGGTATGCCCACATATTCCGGCTGCTGACGAATGATCGCCGCCAACTCCATGCCATTGCAACGTGGCATATAGACATCCATCAGGATGAGTTCCGGCATAAAGTCTTCGATCGCCACCAGCGTGTCGATCGGGTCGATCACCACCCGCACCTCCATGCCGGCATGACGCAATACCGTGGCAGAATGCTCCGCCTGCGGCTGATGATCGTCCACCACCAACACGCGATAACGCTTTTCGTCATCATGATCGGTGATACTGTCGAGCGCATCGACTATCCGCTCAACGACAAATGGCTTCACAAACAGATAACGGCCGCGCATACGCACCGCCTCCAACCGCAGTTCAAAACTGGGCCGCTCGCAGATAAAGATCAGAGGGATGCCCGACTCAGCGGTATCGGACTCATGGGCGAGATCAATGGGCTCATCCAAATCGCGCCAGGCCTCCACATCGGCCAGCACGGCCGCTGGCGCGGCCTCGGCCAACTGCGCCTGCAAGGCCTCACTGTCGACAAACGCACTGACCTGATATCCAAAATGCTGCAGATGCTCGCGCAGCTCTTTCTCGGCATTGAGGCTGCGCTCCAGCAAATAGATGCTGCGGCTACGGGTGCGCGACGGGGTCGGCCTTAGCGCAAAGGTTTTTTTTTTCGCCGATGCGTCGGCGGGGGCAGGTTCGTGCTGAGCATCTGGCGCATCCAGGGCCTGACGCACCTCTTTTAACAAACCCTCGGTCGCCTCCAGGTGCTGCGCCACCGCTTCAGCCCGTCCCTTCAAGGACTTTAGATGCTGCTCCAAGGCCCGCGCCGCCTTGCTAATCGCCATGCAGCCATAGGTCGCTGCAGCCCCGGTCAGGCTGTGCGCACCACGATGAAATTCTTCCAGCGCCCCTTCTGTGGCCTGACTCGCCCATTGTGTGAGCTGCGCCTCCAAGGCCGCGACCCGGTCCGGCAGACGGCTGACAAACCCCTTGCGCAAGACCTCCAGCTGATTTTTTAACTGCTCGTCCTGAACACTCATCATCCGCGTACATGCTCCCCTAGGTTCCCTAAGCCCGTCTCGTTCTATCGACCCCTGTGGCGATGACAATTACACATTATTTAGTCGGGTTAGAACATCGTGCTTCAAACCTCTCAACGAAGGGCCGATAGTTGAATTGTAGGTCATGATTTGGTCGCCTGTCGGGCGGGCCTTGATCTGCTGCCAGGGACGATGGCCATCACTCGACAATATGTTCAGCTGGAGTCCCACTCATGCTCATCACCTCATCCAATGTACAACTCACCAGTCAACGTCAGGCCAGCGTGACCCACATCCAACGCGAACGACTCGAGGTCGAGATCGACAACGCCGGCCGCACGCCGCGCCAACCCGCTGCACCCGCCGCCGCCCGTTTTGTCGACGACGACCGGGTTAGCCTATCGCAACCTGCTCGGACCACGGCACCCGAAATTCAACCCCCAACCCCGAGCCCAGCCCCTGGCCCAATCCAGACTCAAACCGAAGATACCGAGCTGGACGACCGCCTGGCGCCGATCGGTGAGACCCGACTGCAGGCGTTGGTGCTGTTTGTCGAACAGCTGACCGGCAAAAAGATGAAGCTGCTCGACCCCAAAGACCTGCAGGCCGATACCGACGGTCCCAACCCTCAACGTGCGGGCTTCCGCCTCGAATACGAATATTACGAGGAATATCGCGAAGAGGAACACACCGCGTTCAGCGCCGCGGCCGTCGTCAACACCGCCGATGGCCGCCAGATCTCGATTGAGCTGGCGCTCAGCATGAGCCGCAGCTTTATGGAGACAAATCACGTTCAGATCCGCCTCGGCGATGAGCCGAGACTCAAAGACCCACTGGTGCTGAACTTCAACGGCAATGCCGCCGAGCTGACCGATCGTACCTTCCGTTTCGATCTCGACGCCGATGGCACTCCGGACCAGATCTCTCAACTGGCCGCCGGCAGCGGCTTTCTGGCGCTGGATAAAAATGGCGATGGCCAGATCAACGACGGCCGTGAATTGTTCGGCGCCCTCTCCGGCGACGGCTTCGCCGATCTGCGCGCCTATGACGAGGACGGCAACCAGTGGATCGACAGCGGCGACAGCATCTTCGACAAACTGCGCATCTGGCAGCACGATGGCAGCAGCAACGGTCAGCTGATCGGCCTCGGCCAAACCGGCGTCGGCGCCATCTATCTCGGCAACATCAACACCCCGTTCGACCTCAAGAACAACCACAACCAGCTACAGGGACAGGTGGTCAGCAGCGGTTTCTATCTGAACGAGGACGGCACTGCCGGCAGCGTGCAACAGCTCAATCTGGTGGTGTAACCACGCCCCAGATAAATTAGTCTTTTCTTAAATACTGTACCAGCCTTCGGCCCAGCCCCTTTCACCTGTATAATGCGCCGCAATCTGCGGTCGCAGGCCCTGCCTCGCCGCCCGATCCGGTTTTTATCTGTTAATCATTCAAGGAGTTATCCATGTCCAAACTGGTCAATCCTCATGGCGGTGGTGAACTGAAGCCCCTGTTGCTGGAAGGCAATGCGCTGGCGGCCGAGAAGGCCCGCGCCGCGACCCTGCCCAAGGTCACTGTCAGCTCACGCGAAGTCGGCGACATCATCATGATGGGCATCGGCGGTTTCACCCCACTGAACGGCTTCATGACCAAGGCCGACTGGCAGGGCGTTTGCGACGGCATGAAGATGACCAGCGGTCTGTTCTGGCCGATCCCCATCACCCTGTCGACCAACAGCGCCACCGCTGACGGCCTGAGCCTGGGTCAGGACATCGCGCTGGTCGACGGCGAGACCGACGAGATCATGGCCACCATGACCGTGACCGAAAAATACGGCATCGACAAGGCGCACGAGTGCATGATGGTCTTCAAGACCACCGACATGGAGCACCCAGGCGTGAAGATGGTCATGGAGCAAGGCGACGTCAACCTGGCCGGTCCGATCAAGGTCCTGTCACAAGGCCGCTTCCCGATCGATTTCGGCGACATCTACATGACCCCAGCCGAAACCCGCAAGCTGTTCGAAGAGAAGGGCTGGAGCTCCGTGGTTGCCTTCCAAACCCGCAACCCGCTGCACCGCTCGCACGAATACCTGGTCAAGATCGCGATCGAGATCTGCGATGGCGTGATGATCCACTCGCTGCTGGGCAAACTGAAACCCGGCGATATTCCATCTGAAACCCGCGTCAAGGCCATCAATGCGCTGGTGGAAAACTACTTCGTCAAAGACACCGTCGTACAGTCCGGCTACCCGCTGGACATGCGTTACGCCGGTCCACGTGAGGCCCTGCTGCACGCACTGTTCCGTCAAAACTATGGCTGCTCACACCTGATCGTCGGCCGCGACCACNNATCGACTGGACCTTCTACTGCTACAAGTGTGGAGGCATGGCCTCGATGAAGACCTGCCCGCACGAAGGTGCCGACCGCCTGCTGCTGTCCGGCTCCAAGCTGCGTAAGGCCCTGTCTGAAGGTGGCGACGTCCCCGCTGAGTTCTCTCGCCCAGAAGTCCTGGCCATCCTGCGTGAATACTACGCCGGCCTGGAAGATCACGAGAAGGTGGAAGTCAAACTGACAGGCGCCTCCGCCAAATAAGCTTGACCCGGCTCAACGACAAAGGCCCGCAACTGCGGGCCTTTTCGTTTTCGTGATTCACATCATCACGCTATGCGGTACGCGTCCCCGGGTGCTGCAGCAATGCGCACTTCAGCTGCATCAGGTCCATCGCATCCAGCTCGACCAGGGCCGCCCCCTTCACCACTTTATCGAGATAAAACACGGCCTCGTCGCCGCTACGCCGCACACAACGCGCACTGAAGACAAAGACATCACTCTCAGCCCGCAGCCCTATCGCCAGGGTCAACACTTTGTGTTTCGCCAAGTCGATTTGCGTCAGCCGCACACGCACATAACGATCACTGAAATCGAGCATCTCAGCGGCAACGGGACCACTGCTTAACACCGGAGCATTGAATGTTACCGAGACCTGGGTCATTAGGCGCTGATGACGACGTTTATCTGCCATACGAAATGTCACCGGCTTCACCATCAACACCACCACCGACTGCCCGCGATATGCCCCCTCCGTCATCTGCAGACGGCGCCCCACCGTGGCCTCCATCATAGGACAATGAAACCCTTCACCGTCGATAAAGATACTGATCTCATTGCCCTCGACCAAACCCGCCTCTAGCCCCAGCAGAACCTTGTGATCATAATTCAACCGATCCATACCCCGCGCAGCGGCCGGCACGAGCAGATTGAACTCATGTACTGCAGGCAATTCGCATACCGCCCCCTGCTGACGCACCATCAGATGCCCGTCATCGGTGCCACAAATCACATCATGATTGCTGTAGAGGGTATGACCATCGATGGCGTAACCCAGAATAATGCTATCGAGCGCCACATCGGGCGTACTAAGTGGATGGTACTGAATCGATGCACCTATCGGCATCGCCTGCATCAAACGGCACAGGTTATCCACATCCAGCGCAACTGGCGCCATCGCGACTTTATAGTGCTGCCTGCTTAGTGCAGAAAATCGCTGTAGCCACTTGATCACGGGATCATCACTCCACCCCTACCACTCGTCGCCATAGTGATGGGTGATCTCCTCGCCCGGAGAAATATCCGCCAAGGCCACCACGGTTAAATCATCGTAATAGGCCGCATTCGGCTTTGTACTGTGATTAATATATTTTAAAGGCCCTTTCACATGATGTTGTTCATGCTCAGACACCCACAACACATATGGACCACTCTTCTTGGTTGGGCTGGGGGCAATCTCACCGATCACTTCCCCGCTGCGAATCTTTTGCTTGGCAAACAAACCCTTGCCGTGAATCGCGCTCTGCCTCACCAGAACCTTTTCACTCACCATAACCACTCCCTGACGATTGGCAATATCAATACTACTCAACGCATTATACACAGACGCAAATCCACAATTGAATCACTAACCGCCTGTGCACAACATCACGTTTTTTAAGAACAAAATCACCCGAACCGACCAACGGTCCGCCTTGGCGCATAAACGGTCAAAAATTTAATTGAGCTTCCGCCTCACCGCCCGATACATCCCGGTAGACAGCTAAAAACCGATGCCAAGACTTATGAGCCAAATTCACGCCATCAATTCCCGCCAGCGCCTATCAGGTTTCTCCCTGCTTGAGCTGATGGTCACCCTGTCGGTACTTGCAGTCATCTCCGTCATCGCCGCGCCGTCGTTCACCAATTTTTTCGACAAGCGCCGCGTAATTGATGCCGCCGAGGATATGTACTCCAATCTGCAGATGGCCCGCACAGAGGCCATCACACGAAATAAAGCAGTTCACGTGTATTACAACATGGCCGCCAACACTTGGCAGTACGCTGTTTCTGAATCAACTGCCTGCGTCCCATCCCAGAGCGACGTAACACAAGCCAATGCCTGCTATTTGATCGTCGATGACGGCGACGGCATCACGACTCAAGTAACCGATCGAGTCATGCATCGATACACTAATACTGATTACCAAAACGTGTCCCTGGCCGGCGGCTTCTTACCTGGCCCCGTGACCTTTGATCCAATTCGCGGCACTACCAATGTCACCAATGCCAATGCCCACTTCACCTTTACCTCGGCTGGCGGCAAAAAACTACGCATCAAGATCGGCCTGCTCGGCCAGATCCGCCTCTGCTCACCGGCGGGCGCAGGCTACATTGACGGCTACAGCTCCAGCGGGTGCACCCCATGAAAATTTCTAGCTTACACAAACAACGAGGCGTATCTCTGGTCGAGCTAATGGTCGGCCTGGTGGCTGGACTGATTGTTATCGGCGGCGTAACGTCCGTCTATCTCACCACCATCGTCAGCAGCGCCAATACCCTCAAACAATCCAAACTCAATCAAGAGATGACCACGCTGATGAGTGTGATGGCAGCGGATATCCGCCGCGCAGGCGTTTGGCAAACAGGTATCGATTACCAAGCACCGCAAGACAACCCCTATGCACAATTCAACAACACCGCTCTCGAGGTCTTTGCCGCCAATAGCGATGCCACTTCAGCAGGCCCTCAAGGCAGTGGTGTTTGCATCGTCTACGCCTATGATGCCTTTGCTGGCTCAAACTCTTTGGAGGCCACCGACCTGCGTGGCTTTCGCCTCAACGGCAACGTGGTAGAGATGCGCCAACAAGGCGACCCTGCCTCAGGTGGCGGCAATCTATGCAACGACGCTAACGACACGTGGGCAGCAATCACCGATAACAATGTCATCAACATCACCTCGTTAAGTTTTGATCTCGCCAGCTCATCCTGTATCAACACCCGCGAGCCGGACGGTATCAATAATGATGGCGATGCCATTACCAATGACGAAGCCGATGAACAGGATTGTTATCGCACATACGCTGGTGTTACCAACACTGGCGACATCACCGTCGAAACACGTTATGTCGACATCAGCCTCAGCGGCCAACTCACCAGCGACAGCAGCGTCAAGTTATCCATGAATCAATCCGTGCGCGTACGCAACGACCTGGTACGGATACGCTAGGAGACACCACCATGCAACGTCTTCACTCACTCTCCGCTCTAGGCAACAAACAACGCGGCGTTGCTACGTTGCTTGTCTCCGTAGTGATTCTGGCATTGATCAGCTTTGTCACCATCTACACATCAAAGACTGTGCTAATGGAACAAAAGATCTCCAATAACGACTACAAAGCCAAAATGGCATTTGAAGCGGCCGAGGCTGGGTTGAATCAAGCGATCAACAACCTCACCACCGACCCTGATCTCAACAACAATAACGCGGTCGATGGCTCTTCAAGTGGCGACCCTATCTTTGATACTGACAACAACACCTCTCGCGACAGCAATCAAATCAGCGTCGGCTTTTTTAATGTAGTCGTCACCACTAATGACCTGTCTGGCGGCGAGATGTCCACCATCAAGATCACTTCAACCGCGACACTACAAGACGGCACGGCGAAACGCACCATTACCCGCGCCATCGCCAAGATTGACCCTATCCCCAACAGTCCGGATAACCCATTGACAACCCGTGGCACAGCAGCCTTCCAAGGCTCGGGCGCCAACGTATTCAACCCTCAAGGGCACTCCACCATCTGGAGTGGCGGCGCCATCAACATGACGGCCGCCAACACATGGGTCGCCAATCCAGCGCATGCGCCCGGCGCAGATCCCATCCTCAACCCAGGCTATCCTGCATGTATGGAAAAGGTCCGCGAATGCAGCGTGGCACAAACATCCAGCAATGCCGTCGCCGGCCTCGACGTTGTCGCCAATGATCAAAACCTGAACCAACTGACCAACGAAGAATTCTTTTTCAACTTTTTTGGCATGAGCAAGGCAAAATACAAAGAGACCATGGTCAATACCACGATCGACATGGCAAGCACCACCAGCGCCCAAGCCGCAACTCAAGCCGAAGCAGCGTCTCTCGAAGAAAAAAACATTATTTGGATAGAAGGCGACGTAACCCTGAACGGCGGGCTCTACGGCTGCGACACGCCCATCAACGGCACACAATTCTGCCCCACCAATAACACCAACCCGCCCATCATCATTATCAATGGCAATGCCGAGCTACGCGGCGGCTTTCATGCATATGGCATTGTCTATGTTTCCGGCAATCTCGACGCATCAGGCAGTAGCAAAATTGTCGGCGCCTTGATGAGTGCAGGTAACACTGCCAACAGTGGCGGCAGTCTAGAAATTCATTACGACACCAGCGTTCTTAAAAAAGTGAACGACAACGGCCCATCCGGCTCCTCTGCCGGCTCGTGGAACGATCTGGGTTAATCAGCAGTGATGCGTAATAGCAAACAAAGCGAGGTTTACGTCATGAAACAGCTCAACAAAGGTTTCAGCCTGGTAGAGGTCTTAATTGCCATGGCAGTGATGGCCCTTGGTTTGTTGGCAGTTGCATCCTTTCAAACTGAACTGCTCAATGAAAGTGGCACCAGCAAGGCTCGCGGTGAGGCATTGGCACTCGCTCAACAACGCCTCGACGAATTCCGGAACTACACCACCAGCATCAATGATGAAGCAGATTTTATTACCACCTATGCAACTGTAACCACTCCACTCACCGAAAGCATCACGGGGGTAAATGCCGTTTTTACTCGCGGCTATACCATTACCAGCTCTACCACTGGTTCAACCCGCGATATTCAAGTCACGGTTGGCTGGAGTGATCGTCGTGGTGAAAACCAGAATGTCTCACTGAACACCAAGGTCGCCTGGGAATCGCCGCGCTCGGTTGGCGATGTCGCCAACAATGATCGTGATCCATTGATCAAGTCCACCACCGGCAAAGCAACCTTGGGCGCTGGCACATTGGGATCTGGCGCCACTCAGATGAACAGCAGTGATCAAAATGGCACCAACATCATGCGCGAAGGTAACGACATCAAGCTGTCACTCGGCAGCAGCGCAGGCAGCACTGTCGTCCTCACACTGAAAAATGCCTGCACCACCAGCGATAACAGCAGCTGTACTGATTTCGTTAAAATCAAAGGTAAGGTTTACTTCGACACAACCGTAAACAATTCACGCCCACCAGCCGAGGTTTATATCCGAGCCTCTGACTCTGCCTATTGCCACCGCTATTACGGGTCGCCCGGCAACTATCAGACCGTAACACTAGGTACCACCACTCTCACTAATCTACCTGGCTCTGCAAATAATCAATACCGTCACTACGACTACACGTGTTACATGGGGGGCGGCTGGCACGGCAACATAGGTGTTATTTTTAGTAGCGGCGTCGCGTCTGGCGGCGGTGTTAATGGCAATGCACAGGCCCGCAATGACTTTGACGCAAACAGCGATGTCGTCTGTGTTGGCGACCCCACATCCAGCAACGACAGCTTCAAACCAATCGTCGCGTTGCGTCGTGTATATCGTGGCATGCTTTATATTCATGACACGAGCTTCCCTGACAATAACAATAAGCGGATGATCTCTGTCGACGGCAACATGCAAACTCAATATTTCACCGTTGGCATCGGCGATGCGGTCATACTGCCTACTGGCAGCAACCCCAGCCACGACTTTGTCGTTTCAAAGAAGACTGGTGGCACCACCAATCGTGATGACTGCGGCAATCCATCCAATCTCAACAAGCCCATGACACGCACCGATGCCACCATAAGCGGCGTCCCAGGCGCGCTGTTTGCCGGCATGCCCGATGACTTCTTCTGCCTCAACTCCATGGCCATCGTCGACAACTTCGACTCAACTGCCTATAGACTGGAAACTGGATGCCCCTTTAATCCTGCCTCTCCTCCAGCCAAACGTTATTCGCATAGAGGCCAGATCATTATCACCAATGGTGCCGGCATGGATACCAGCAGTTTCAATGTTAGCACTGGCGTTGAGGGTGAGCATTGCACCACCCCTCTCACATTCACCGATAGTGGCGCCAATCGCGTTGCCAACTATAGCTGCAACATCTATAACTGGGATGCAACCGAAATAACCGGCTGGAAAGGCACCGTATCGCTCTATCACCACAACGTTGCCATCGGCTGCTCCGTACAGGCATTCGTATATGGCACTGCCAACCAAGTTCGCAGCGATCTTCCAGATCCTACGAATCCAAATGCCCCCGATCGCAACTTCCAGTGCGAATTGAAAGACACCGCCACTATCACAGGTACAGTAGAAGTGTATGGTGACTGGACAGCCGATATCAGCTCTATGGAAGTAAGCACCTCGGATGGCGTGTTGTGTACTCTGAATTCATTCAACAACATCGGCTATCACCGCGCGGCGGACTATAGCTGCTCGACCTACATTGACATCGCAGCGACCAGCTGGTCAGGCATGATCAACCTGACACACACCAATGGTGCGGTCACATGTAACCCCAACTCACTTACGGTCAATGGTGTCACTACCGGAACCCCAAGTGCAAACAATGACTTTATCTGCTCAGGCCCCGCTATGCCGGTTCAGTTCCAGATCACCGGCGCTATTTCGGTCACAGCAAAAGCAGATATGTCGAATATGGTTAATGGCATTACCGTCAACGCTTCCGCTGGCGCAGCATGCGCGTTGAACCAACCCTTGCCAACATCCCCCCCGTTCACATTCAATGGCAATACATATTCCGCAACCTATACCTGTAATGTTGCCTATCCCGCATCCATCGGAAACTGGGATGGCACAGTGCAAATCTCCCCCAACTCAACACGTTTGACATGTACGCCCTCAGCACCACGTCAATACATGGATCAAAGCTCGGCAGTCACCAACCAAGACTTCACCTGCCTCGGCCCCATCCGCATCTCCGGCATGGTCACCAAACTCGGCAATCGGGTCCTTAGCGGCGTAAGCATCAGTGATGGCGGCCCCTGCACACTACAGGCCGACGGCTTAACCTTCCGCTGCGATACCCACTCTTTTAATGGATCATGGAGCGGGAGCATCCGCTTCACGGCGCCGAGCCAGGGGACTATCTGCGTGGGCGGTGTAGCCAAAGGTACCCTCTATAATCATCCGCTCTCCAACCTGGGATCTGATTTTAACCTGAACACTATCAGCATTATTTCTGGCAACAATACTTGTCCGCCATAACCCAACATCATAAGGAGTGTTATCGATGCATCAAAAAGGATTTACACTGATCGAGCTGATGGTGGTCATCACCATCATCGGCATCCTGGCGGCCTTCGCCTATCCTGCCTACCAGGAGTCTTTGAACAAGGCCAAGCGCAAGGACGCGCATGCCGCCCTCACCTCGCTACAGATGGCGATTGAGAAATATAGAGGCAGTTGCCCAACCTACCCCGCAAATATCGGTACAGGGGATGACTGTAGTACGAACACGGTCAAAGCGAATGCAACCAGCCCTGATGGCATGTATACCTTAGCGATCAGCAATAACACCGGCAACACCTATACTCTCACCGCAACTCCGGTCGCGGGTGGCGCACAACAAAATGACTCTGCATGTCCATCAATCACGCTAACCTTAACCACAGGCGCGCCTCGCCCAGCTAAAGGACCGACTGATTGTTGGTAAGGAATAAATGCCTGGAGAGAAAATGGTGGCTACGCCCTGGATCGAACAGGGGACCCCATCATTATGAGTGATGTGCTCTAACCAGCTGAGCTACGTAGCCAATTCACATGGGCGAATGCCCAAAAATGAGGAAGGCGCAATTGTCCGGATTCAGGCCCTGCTTGTCAAGCAGGGCCTGCCCGTTTTAGGCCTTAGACGTTGAAACGGAAGTGCACGACATCGCCATCATGGACGATGTACTCTTTGCCTTCTAGGCGCCATTTGCCCGCATCCTTCGCCCCGGATTCACCGTTGTAGGCAACGTAATCGTCATAGGCCACGACTTCGGCGCGAATGAACCCTTTTTCAAAATCGGTATGGATCACGCCTGCGGCCTGCGGCGCAGTGGCGCCGATCTTGATCGTCCAGGCACGCACCTCTTTCACACCGGCAGTAAAGTAGGTCTGCAAACCCAGCAGCTGATAACCGGCGCGGATCACACGATTCAGGCCCGGCTCTTCCAGGCCCATTTCTTCGAGAAATACGGCCTTTTCATCATCTTCAAGATCGATCAGCTCGGACTCAATCGCGGCACATACCGCCACCACCTGTGAGCCTTCGGCCAGTGCAAACTCTGTCACCTTGTCGAGGAAAGGATTGTTTTCAAAGCCATCATCGGCGACGTTGGCGATATACATGGTCGGCTTGATCGTCAGCAGGTGCATGTCACGCAACAGATGGCGCTGTTCATCGTCCAGCTTCATCGCACGCACTGGGCGACCTTCGTCGAGCACGGCCTTCATCTGTTCACACAGGGCCAACTGGGCCTTGGCGTCTTTATCGCCGCTCTTGGCGACACGCGTCAGGCGCTGGATGGTCTTTTCAACGGTCTCCAGATCGGCCAGGGCCAGTTCGGTATTGATGACCTCGATGTCGTCGAGCGGACTGACCTTGCCAGAGACATGGATCACGTTGCCGTCTTCGAAACAACGCACCACGTGTGCGATGGCATCGGTCTCACGGATGTTGGCGAGGAATTTATTGCCCAGACCCTCACCCTTCGACGCGCCCGCGACCAGGCCGGCGATATCGACAAACTCCATCGTCGTCGCAATCACACGTTCAGGCGAGACGATCGCCGCCAGTTTATCCAGACGCGGATCCGGCACCGGCACAACACCGACGTTCGGCTCGATCGTACAAAACGGATAGTTGGCCGCCTCGATGCCGGCCTTGGTCAAGGCGTTAAACAAGGTGGACTTGCCCACGTTGGGCAAACCGACGATACCGCACTTAATTCCCATATCTCGCTATCCTGTCGCTTACTGCGTATGCAGTGTGTTCATCGCCTTCTGCAGTTCGCCGCCTATCACTTGTGGCAACACCGCCAAGGCCTTATCAATGCTCTCTTCAATCGCGCGCTCTTCACCACTCGGTGCGCGACTCAAGACAAAATTGCTGACCAGCTTGGCGTTACCCGGATGCCCGATCCCAACACGCAAGCGTAAAAATTCCGATCCACCGAACTGGGCGATGATGTCGCGCAGACCGTTGTGACCACCATGACCGCCGCCCTTCTTCAGGCGCGCCGTCCCTGGCAGCAGATCCAGCTCGTCGTGCACGACCAGAATCCTGTCCAGCGGGATCTTATAAAAATTGGCCAGCGCCATCACGGCCTGACCACTGCGATTCATAAAGGTCTGTGGCTTGAGCAACCACACCGACTTGCCGCCGATCAACACCTTGGCGACTTCGCCGAAAAACTTGTTCTCGTTGCGCAGCGTCTCACCCTGGGCGCGGGCGATGGCATCCACAAACCAAAAACCGGCGTTGTGCCGGGTTAATTCGTATTGTGGGCCGGGATTCCCCAGCCCCACAATCAATTCAACCGCAGCAGTCAACGCCGGTTTCCTTGGGTAGAGAGTCTACAGCTGCTTATTCAGCCGCTGGCTCGCCCTCACCTTCAGCTGCACCGTCAGATACTGCACCACGGCTGGCAACGATGGTGACTACTGGCAGGTCATGACCTTCGCCGTGAGTCAGCTCAACGATTTCAACACCCTTAGGCAGTTTCAGTTGTGACAGGTGCAGAGACTCGCCCAGACCCAGTGCAGACACGTCTGCTTCCAGGTACTCAGGCAGTGCCTTGGCCAAACAGGTGACTTCGATGCTGTTCATTTGATGAGTCGCAACACCACCGGCCTTGCAGCCAGGCGCAACATCTTCACCGATGAAGTGAACAGGCACGGCAACCTTGATCTTCGACTTGGCATCTACACGTTGGAAATCCATGTGCATGATGGTCGGCTTGTGTGGGTGCCACTGGATATCTTTCAGGATGGCGCTCTCGGCCTTGCCCGCCACATTGACGTTCAGGATGTGAGAGTAGAAAGCCTCATGCCCAACATGTTGCAGCATGGAATTATGATCCAGAGAGATCGTTTGCGGGGCCTTTTCACCACCATAAATGACCGCAGGTACTTTACCGTCACGACGCAGGCGGCGGCTCGCACCTTTCCCCTCGTCTGCACGTAGTTCTGCGTTTACAACAAAATCTTCAACGCTCATTGTCTTCTCCAAAAGTTAAGGATATTTACCCGCCTCCCCCGCGACCAGGGTCGGCGCACTATGCCTGGCCGCACCTTGCGACCCGGCAAATTCTCAAAAAAATTATTCGACGAATAGTGAGCTGACAGACTCTTCGTAACTAATGCGGCGAATGGTCTCACCCAACAGCTCGGCCAGGCTCAACTGGCGGATGCGCGGACACTCACGCGCCTCGGCGCTGAGCGGAATCGTGTCGGTCACGACCAACTCATCCAGCGCGGATTTTTCGATATTGCTGACCGCCGGACCAGACAACACCGGGTGCGTACAGTACGCCAACACCTTGGACGCGCCGCGATCCTTCAATGCCGCAGCAGCCTTGCACAAGGTGCCGGCGGTGTCGACCAGATCATCGACCAGGATACAGATACGCCCTTCGACCTCACCGATGATGTTCATCACCTGCGCCACATTGGCCTTCGGGCGGCGTTTATCGATGATCGCCAACTCGGCATCATCCAGTCGTTTGGCAATCGCACGGGCACGCACCACACCACCGACATCGGGCGAAACCACGACCACATCTTCCTGCTCATTCATGTGATGACGCCAGATATCGCCCAACAGGATCGGCGAGGCGTAGATGTTGTCGACGGGCATATCGAAAAAGCCCTGGATCTGGTCGGCATGCAGATCGACCGTCAGGATACGGTTGGCACCACTGACCGTCAGCATGTCGGCCACAACCTTGGCGGTAATCGGCACGCGGGCAGAACGGGTACGACGATCCTGACGCGAATAACCAAAGTACGGGATAACCGCCGTGATACGCGCAGCCGAGGCACGGCGCGCGGCGTCGATCATGACGCACAGTTCCATCAGGTTATCGTTGGTGGGTGCACAGGTGGATTGCACGATAAAGACGTCGCGACCACGGATGTTGTCCATGATCTCAACCATCACCTCGCCATCGCTGAAGCGACCGACAACGGCACGACCAAGATTGGTGTCCAGATACTTGACGACATCCTGAGCGAGTTGCGGGTTGGCATTCCCGGTGAATACCATCATCCTGCTGTCAGACACGCCATGTACCTCTATCGTATCGAAGTGATTGAAAATGGCTGGGGTGCCAGGATTCGAACCTGGGAATGCTGGGATCAAAACCCAGTGCCTTACCGCTTGGCGACACCCCAATGAAAAACTCGTTTAAAAAGCTGGTGCGTTTTGCTCATTCGCCAAACGCTGCAGCAGTGGTGACCTGTTCAGGCCGCGGGCAACAAAGCCCTGCACCCCGTCCGGCCGCAGGTTTAATACCCGCAATGCCTCCGCCTGATCTGCAAATGCTGCAAAGACACAGGCACCGGTACCACTCATTCTCGCTGGCGCAAATTCTGCTAACCAATTCAGGGCCTTGTCTACTTCCGGGTAACGCCTGCGAACCACCGGTTCACACACATTCTGCCCTTGCCCTGCGAGAAAGGCCGGTATTTTGATGCTTTGGGCATCGCGTGTCAATTGTGGATCGGAAAATATTTCACCCGTTGGCACATGACAGGGGGGGATCAAGACCAAAAACCACGGTTCGGGCAATTGCAGCGGCTGCAAATGCTCACCCACCCCTTCCGCCCATGCCGCCTGCCCGGCGACAAATACCGGCACATCGGCGCCCAGGCGCAACCCCAGCGCCGCCAAGTCTGGCGTCGACAAGTTCAGTTGCCACAACTCATTCAAGGCCACCAGTACGGTCGCCGCGTCCGAACTACCACCACCGAGCCCGCCGCCCATCGGCAGACGTTTGTCGATCTCGATATCGACCCCCTGCCGACAACCGGTCTCACGTTGCAACAAGCGCGCCGCGCGCACGACCAGATCATCCTCCGCCGCCACGCCCGGCACCTCACTCAGGCGACGCACATCACCGTCATCACGTAACGTAAAATTCAGATAATCGCCGTAATCGACAAACTGAAAGACGGTCTGTAACAGGTGATAACCGTCGGCGCGACGACCGGTGATATGCAAAAACAGATTCAATTTGGCCGGCGCCGGCCACCATGCCTTATCCATCACGACCCCATCCGCCAGTCATCAATCACCATCCGCACCCGCAGGCGCGGATTCAGCAACTCGATCTTGACCGGCAATTCCAGACCATCGACCGCCGCATAACGCTGATAGACAATGCTCCAGCCGCCCTGCTGCAGGCGACTGAGGCGACTGGCCCCATCCAATTCAAACTGACTGACATACCGCGGATCGGGCCGCCCTGTCAGCCAGTAACGCAAACCATTGACCGGCACATACCAACCGAGCCGCTGCTGCAACAATAACTCGACATCATCGGCGATCACCGCCGGCTCATCCGGCAACTCCATCGTCACCCGCACGCCGTCACTGACCAGGCGCGCCGCACCCTGACCCAGTGGCGCCGAGACCTGAATCTCGTAATGCTCACCCGTCTGACGCCAATTCAGGCTCGCATTCCAACTCTCATCGTCGGCGCGAATCGCCAAACGCCCCTGCGCCTGCCAGTGATCGAGCGCCGCCAAGCCCGCCGCACGCTGATCCCAGCTCAGATCGGACACAGGCAGACGCCCTGTCGTCGCACAACCCGCAATAAAAATAGTAAGGCCGGCGATTAGGCCGGCCCCTAAGTATCGTTTCCACATCGAGTGATTATTGCTCAAAACGGCGCATCACTTCCAACAGAACCTCGTTCTCGGGCGTATCTTCCAGCGCCCGCGACCAGACATCACGCGCGCCTTGCCGATCCCCCTTGACCCACAACACCTCCCCCAAATGGGCGGCGATCTCCGGATCCGGCTGCATCTTCAAGGCACGGCGCAGATTCTGCTCTGCTTCATCCAGACGCCCCATCCGATACTGCACCCAACCCAGGCTATCGATGATATGCGAGGCATTCGGCTTCAACTCCATCGCCCTCTTAATATAGATATATGCCTCATCAAAACGATCGGTGCGATCCGCCAGGGTATATCCCAATGAGTTCAGGGCTTCGACATGATCCGGCTCACGCTCCAGAATCGCCAGCAGGTCGTGCTCCAGCAAATCCAGTCGATCAAGCCTTTCCGCCACCATCGCCCGCGCATAAAGCAAATCCGAGTTATCCGGAATATCCACCAACGCCCGGTTATAGAGCTCCAGTGCCTCTTCGTGGCGCTTCACCGAGCGCAGGATCTGCCCCTCGGCCACATACAGACGCAGACGCTGACCTGGGTGCAGTGCCTGAATCGCACTTAGATGCGCCCGCCCGCCTTCCACATCACCGCCCCGCACAATCAGCAGCGCCCGACGCACCTGCGCCTCGAGGTAGTTATCACCGCCATTGACACGACTGTAGAGTCTTTGCGCCAACTCATCGTTACCGTCGATCTCTTCAATCCGTCCCAGATAATAATTGGCGTCATCCGCATGACGACCACTCTCCAGCCCTCCGAAGAATTCACGCGCCTCTTCCGGCAGATTAAGACGCAAAGCCACCAGCCCCGCCGCATACATACTCTCTTCATCATCCGGCGCCAACTTCAACACTCTGCGAAACTGCGCCAGCGCCTCTTCTTCACGCCGGGCATCAACCAACATACGGGCATAGGCAGCCCGCAACTCGGCATTCTTGGACTGGCGTCGCACCACATCGCCCATATATTCCAACGCTGCAGCTTCACGCTCTGTCGTCAATAAAATACTGGCGCGCAGGATTGCCGCCTTTGGCCAATCCGGTTTCAAGACCAACAAACGACCAACAGCCTCTTCGGCAATATCCAGCTTGCCATCGCGCAGCGCCAGCTGGGCATAGGCGTAGACTCCCGCCACATCGTTCGGATTGCGCTCGTTATAGAGCGCTGTGATCGCCAGCGCCGCGTCGCGATCCTGCTCACGTCCCACCAGACGAATGATCGATGCGTAACGCTCCTCGTCATCCTGCTCGACGGCCGCCAACACCTGCTCCAGATTGATCACCGCCTCGTCGTAACGCGATGCCTTGATCAACAACGCTGTCACGATCTGACGCCCTTCGAAGTTCTTTGGGTCCAGCTCCAACCACAACTGCCCGGTCTCGAGCGCTGCCTCATAGTCACGCCCAAAGATGCCAACACGGGTTGCCCGCTCGGCCAGACGCGGATCACGCGTCTCCAGCGCCAGTTTGCGCAGGTAGCGCGTCGCCAAACCATATTGAGCGCGCTGCAGCGACAACTCCGCCACCAGGTAATCTGCAAGCAGCTCCTCGGTCAGCGCCACATTCGGCAATGCCGGCACGGACTCCACCACCACCGGCGCAAGAGAATCGCCCACAACTACCTCTTTTTGAGCCATGCTGGCACACCCGGTCATCACCGACACACTGGCGACCAGACACAAACTCCGTACAACACGATTCATCTTGATCCCCTGTCTTCCACTAAGGCCTTGATCACAATGCGGAGTATCATACCCCCGCGCATTACCTGACGACCAGCGGCTACAACGCCATACCCACTCAATCGACTTGCCAATACAGACTAATTAACGCAAAATCGCCGATCCATTACCTTCGATCCATAGCCTCGTAGCAAAGTTTCATGAGCCTGCTCGCCGTCGGCATCAACCACAAAACTGCGCCTGTGAACATCCGTGAGCGCGTATCCTTCGCCCCGGAGCGGATGAACGACGCCCTGCGCGAACTGGTGTCGACCCCCTCAGTCTCCGAGGCCGCGATCCTATCCACCTGCAACCGCACTGAACTGTTGTGCAACGGTGGACAGAAGGCCAGCAACGAGATCGTCGATTGGTTCCAAGAATATCATCGACTCGCGCCCGGAGAAGTCAAACCCTATATTTACGTGCACCCGGATCACATGGCCGTGCGCCATGTACTGCGCGTCGCCAGTGGGCTGGACTCACTTGTTTTGGGTGAGCCCCAAATTTTGGGCCAAATTAAAGATGCCTACGCCAAGGCCCAGGAGGCCGGTACCGTCGGCAAGATGCTGACCCGCCTGTTCCAGCACACCTTCTCCGTCGCCAAACAGGTCCGCACCGACACCAACATCGGCTCCAGCCCGGTCTCGGTCGCCTTCGCCGCCGTCAGCCTGGCCAAACAGATCTTCAGTGACTTCAGCAAACACACCGCACTGCTGATCGGCGCCGGCGAGACCATCGAACTGGCCGCCCGCCACCTGCACGGCAGCGGCATCGGCCGCATCATCATCGCCAACCGCACCGTCGAAAAGGCCCACGCGCTGGCCGAAGAGTTCGGCGGCTACGCCATCGCGCTGAAAGAGATCCCGTCACACCTGGCCGAGGCCGACATCGTCATCTCCTCCACCGCCAGCCAGCTGCCGATCCTCGGCAAGGGCGCGGTCGAGAGTGCGATCAAACAACGCAAGCACCGCCCGATCCTGATGATCGACATCGCCGTACCCCGCGACATCGAGGCCGAGGTCGGCGAGCTGGAAGACATCTATCTTTACACCGTCGACGACCTGCAAGAGATCATCCAGGAAGGCCTCAAGTCACGCCAGGAAGCGGCCAAGCAGGCCGAAGAGATCATCGACACCCAGGTCATCCACTTCATGGGCTGGATCAAATCACTGGACGCGGTCTCGACCATCAGCCAGCTGCGCCAGCAGGCGCAACAGATCCAGCAGGCCGAACTGGCCAAGGCGATGCAACAACTGAACAACGGCGCCGACCCCGAAAAGGTACTGCAAAAACTGGCGCACGCGATGACCAACAAACTGATCCACGCCCCCAGCGCCCAGCTGCGCCAGGCCGGTTACGACGGCCGTGCCGAACTGCTGCAGGCCGCGCGCGAGCTGTTTGAGCTCAAACCGTCCGACAATTAGCGATGCTCGCCGGGCCATCGCGGCCAGCCACACACCGCATCCTGATTCATACAACCTTATTTAAAGAGCCCCGCCGTGAAAGCGTCCATTCAAGCCAAACTGGAAAACCTGTCCGAGCGCCTGCAAGAGATCAACGCCCTGCTGGCCGATGCCGACACCATCGCCAA
>DHYU01000046.1 GCA_002415485.1 Proteobacteria bacterium UBA5122 | reverse complement strand
GAGGTGCCGCCCATGTCGAAGGTCAGTAGTTTGTCGCGTTGCGCGGTGCGACCGATGAAGCGGGCCGCGGCTAGGCCGCCGGCGGGGCCGGACAGCAGCATGTGCACCGCCTGCGCCCCGGCCAGTTCGGCGGCGATGGTGCCGCCGCTGCTTTGCATGACTGAGATCCTGGCCTGGGCCAGCGTGTCGCACAGGCGACGCAGGTAATCCTGCACCAGCGGCCCGACCCAGGCATTGAGCCAGGTGGCGATGCCGCGTTCGTATTCCTTGTATTCCGGCAGAACTTCGGACGAGCGCGAGATAAAAACGCCCTCGGGCACGATGTCGGCAATGGCGCGTTCGAAGCTGTCGTCCAAAAACGAAAACAGCAGATTGATGGCGACGGCGCGCGGTTGCAGCGTGATGAGTTGTTGTTGCAGTTGCGCCAATGCTTCGTCGGTGAGGGGCTCGACCACGCTGCCGTCGGCGCCGAGGCGGCCGCCGCACTCCAGGCATAGATCAGGCGCCACCGGCGCGCGTGCCAGCGGTGGGTTTAAGGCATATAGCTGGCGTCGTGCCTGACGGCCGATGCTGAGCATGTCGCCGAGGCCGTGATTGGTGATGAAGGCCGTGCGCACACCCTTGCCTTCGAGTGCGGCGTTGGTGGCGACGGTGGAGCCGTGGATGATGGTCAGCGCAGTGCCATCCAAGCCGAGCGCCTCGATACCGGCGAGGATCGCCTGTTCCGGCGCCTGCGGCGTGGAGAGTTGTTTGTGAATGCGCAGCTGTCGACCGTCGTAATAGACAAAGTCGGTAAAGGTGCCGCCGGTGTCGACGCCGAGAATTTTAATATCGTCACTTGGACGCGTTTGTGCGCTTTTCTGTATCATCTGGCGGATTATACGTGAGCTTCTATTTGACAGCTAAACAGGATGTATCGCATCGCGATGAACACACAAACAAACAATGATGATGTCTTGATCCGGGTCGAGCAGGTGAGTCGCCGTTACGGCGACCTGCAGGCACTGGATGATATTAGTTTCGAGGTTAAACGTGGTGAGGTGTTGGGATTTCTCGGCCCGAACGGCGCGGGTAAATCGACGACCATGCAGATCCTCAGCGGTAATCTGGCGCCGACGGCCGGGCGGGTGTTGATCAACGGCATCGATTTGCTGGATCAGCCAAAACAGGCGAAGGCGCAATTGGGTTATCTGCCGGATCAGCCGCCGATCTACCGCGAGCTGCGCGTGGATGAGTATTTGAATTATTGCGCGCGGTTGAATCGAATCCCGTCATCACAGTGCAAGCAGGCGGTGGCCACTGTGAAAGAGCGCTGCGGTTTGAGCGAGGTCGGCAAACGACTGATCGGCAATCTGTCGAAGGGCTATCGTCAGCGTGTGGGGATTGCGCAGGCGATCATCCATTCGCCTGCGGTGGTGATCCTGGATGAGCCGACGGTTGGCCTGGACCCGATTCAGATTCGTGAGATTCGACAATTGATTCGCGAGCTGAGCGAGGATCACAGTGTGATCCTGTCGACGCATATCCTGCCCGAGGTGCAGACCGTGTGTGACCGGGTGCAGATTATCAATCGCGGTCGTTTGATCTTGAGTGATTCGATTGAGGGTTTGCAGCAGCGGATGCAGGGCACTGCGTTGCGTGTGGTGTTGCGACGACCACCGTCGCTTGAAGTTTTGGCAAACTGTGCGCAGGTGAAGGTGGAAGACGTGGCGCCCGGTGTGTTTCGTGTCTGTGGTTTGGGTGAGGACCTGGAACGAAAGGTATTGCAGGCCGCATTGGAACGTGATTGGGGGCTGGCGGAATTGTCGCCGGAGCGGATGAGTCTGGAGCAGTTGTTTGTGGATATGACGAGTTTGGAAGCGGCGGTGGCCGAACACGCCGGGGAGGCCGCAGCATGATGGTGTTGACGATTGCAGGCCGCGAACTGCGCAGTTTGTTTGCATCGCCGTTGGCGTGGTCGATATTGACCGTGGTGCAGGTGATCCTGGCCTATTTGTTTTTATCGCAGATGGATTTGTTCATGCTGGTGCAGCCGCAGCTGTTGTCGATGGAGGGCGCGCCGGGCGTAACAGAATTGGTCGCGGTGCCCCTGCTCGGCAATGCGGCGATTGTATTGCTGTTGGTGGTGCCGTTGTTGACGATGCGTTTGATCAGTGAAGAGCGGCGTTCGCAGACCTTGAGTCTGTTGTTCTCGGCGCCGGTATCGATGAGCGAGATCGTACTCGGTAAGTTTTGTGGCGTGATGGGCTTTTTGCTGATCATGTTGGCGATGATCTTGTTGATGCCTGTGTCATTGATGTTGGGCACGGACCTGGATCTGGGCATGTTGGCGGCGGCGACCTTGGGCTTGGTGTTGCTGGTGGCCAGTTTTACCGCCTTGGGTGTGTTTATGTCGGCATTGACGGCGCAGCCGACGGTGGCGGCGGTCAGCAGCTTTGGTCTGCTGCTGTTGTTGTGGATGCTGGATTGGGCGGGCACCAACAATAGTGAGGCCGAGGCGGGTGCGTTGATCAAATACCTGTCGCTGTTGCGGCATTTTGAATCGCTGCTCAAGGGTGTGTTTGATAGCAGCGATGTGGTGTATTACCTGTTGTTCGTGACGATGTTCCTAGTGCTGAGCATCCGTCGTCTCGACGCCGATCGTTTACAACACTGAGGCGCGTCTATGAAAGTCAGTCAACAATCGCGTCGTCGCATTCGTTTGCAAAACATCTTGTTTGTGGTGCTGTTCCTGGCCGTGATCGGCAGCCTGGCCTGGTTGAGCACCCGTTACAGTTATCAGGCGGACTGGACCGCCAGTGGTCGCAACACTCTGAGTGATGCCAGTATCGAATTGCTGGTGCGCCTGGAGGGTGAGGTGGAGATGGTGATGTTCACCACCGACAGCGGGCCGCTGAAGAAACATGTCACCGAAGTGGTACGGCGTTATCAGCAGCATAAGCGTGACATCCGTTTGTCGTTCCTGAATCCGGACACGGAGCCGGACAAGGTGCGTGAGCTGGGTATCACGATGGATGGTGAGCTGGTGGTGCGTTATCAGGGGCGTAGTGAAAATCTGCGCCAAAACCAGTTGGGTGAGCAACACATCACCAATGCCCTGCAACGTCTGAGTCGTGCCGCGGAGCGCTGGCTGGTGTTTGTCGAGGGGCATGGTGAGCGCAAGCCGTTTAGTCAGGCCAATTACGATCTGTTGTTGTGGACGCAGCAGCTGCAGGACAAGGGCTTTCATGTGCAGGGCCTGAATCTGGCGATGACCGGCTTGATCCCTGACAATACCAGCGTGCTGGTGATCGCGAGCCCGCAGGTGGATTATCTGCCGGGTGAGGTGGAGTTGATCGCCGACTATGTGCGTGGCGGTGGCAATCTGTTGTGGTTGGTGGACCCCGATGGCTGGCATGGGCTGGATACCCTGGCTGAACAGCTGGGTTTGAGTCTGGAACCGGGCACGGTGATTGACCCGACCACGCAGATGTATGCGATCAACAATCCGACCTTTGCCTTGATCGGTGATTATGGCTTTCATGCACTGACACGCGACTTTGAACTACTGACAGTGTTTCCGATGGCGGTGGGCTTGCGCATGGAGGCACAGGACACCTGGCAGAGTGAAGACTTTCTGTTGACCTCGGCGACCAGTTGGTCGGAGACCGGTGTCTTGATGGGCGTGGCCGAGTTTGATGTCAACGAGGATGTGCCGGGGCCGTTGTCGATCGGGATTGCGGCGACGCGTGAGCATGGCAGCAATGGCGATGCGCGGCAGCAGCGTTTGGTGGTGATCGGTGATGGTGACTTTTTATCGAACACCTATGTTGGTAACGGCGGCAATCTTGATCTGGGCTTGAATGTTGTTAATTGGCTGAGCCGCGATGATCAGTTGTTGGCGATTTCGGCGAAGACGGCACAGGATACATCGCTTGATCTGAGTCAGAATCAGTTGATGTTGATCGGCGTCGGCTTTTTGTTGGGGCTGCCCATGTTGTTGGCGGTGGCCGGCGGCGTGGTGTGGTGGCGTCGGCGTAAGGCATGAACAGTCGCAACGGATTAAACCTGGGCTTGTTGCTGTTGCTGCTGGTGTTGGTGGCGGTGGTGTATGTCGATTGGCAGGGCCAGTCACAGGACGAAACCAGCGCGAAGCTCCTGCCGTTTGCGCCTGAGGATGTGCAGTCGATTGTGATCGAGTCGGTCGAGGGTGAGCGTGTACAACTGCAGCGTGATGCCCAAGGCTGGCAGATGCGGGCGCCACATGAGTTGGCGGTGGATGAGGTACGCCTGCAAAAGGTGCTGGAGGTGTTTACTGCTGTGCCGTTGCAGCGTTATCCATTGGCGGCGGATGCTGATTTGGCGCAATACGGTTTGGAGCGGCCGCAGGTCAGCGTGCAGTTGAACGATCAGCGTTATGAGTTTGGCAGTGTGACGGGCTTGGCGCAAAGACGATACCTGCGACATGGCGATCAGTTGTATGTGATTGTCGAGCCGGAGCTGGCGATGTTCACGGCAGGTTGGGCCTTTTTTGCGGATCGTCGTTTGTTGCCACCTGCGGTTGAATTGACGGCATTGCAGCTGCCAGGTTTGGCTGAGCTGACGTTGGTGGATGGCGCGTGGCATTGGGCAGAGGCGACGCAGCCGCTGGCGCAGGATGATGCGGTAGGCTTGGTGTTGCGTTGGCAGCAGGCGCAGGCGCTGCGGGTCAGTGCGCTGCGTGTAGATGATGCAGCGGATGTTGTAGTTGAAGAGAGCTTGTTGCTGCGCTGGGCGCAGGGTGAGCGACATTTTCTGTTGCTGCGCGATGAGTACGAGTGGCGCTTGCAGTTGCCGGAGTTGGCTGTGCAGTATCACCTGTCGCCGGCGCAGGGCGCGCGCTTGACGCAGTTGTCCGAGAGCGTTGAATAGTAAAGGATGTAGAGAACGGATATGCCTGAGTTACCAGAGGTGGAAACAACGCGACGCGGGATTGCGCGTTTTGTGGAAGGGGCGGTGGTGTCGGAGGTAGTGTTGCGTAAGCGGGCACTGCGTTATCCGATTCCACGCAAGGTAACAACGGAGCTGCCGGGTGAGATGATCCGTGCGGTTGAGCGTCGCGGTAAATATCTGCTGCTGCGCAGTGATGCCGGTACGGTGATGATTCATCTGGGCATGTCCGGCAGTCTGCGTATCGTTGAGACGACGGTGGCGCCCGAGAAGCACGATCACGTGGATATCGTGTTGGATGATGTGATTGCGCTGCGCCTGCGTGATCCACGCCGCTTTGGTGCGGTGTTGTGGCTGAAGGGCGATGTGGCGGCGCATCCGCTGCTAAAAGACCTGGGGCCGGAGCCGTTGTCGCGTGCGTTTGATGCGGAATATCTGCAGCATAAATTGGCGCGGCGCAAGGCCGCGATCAAGACGGTGATCATGGATAGCAAGGTGGTGGTAGGGGTTGGCAATATCTACGCCAGTGAGGCCTTGTTTATGTCTCATGTGTTGCCGACGCGGCCGGCGTCGAGTTTGACGGCCGAGGAGTGTGTGGCCTTGGCGGCGGCGATCAAGAAGGTGTTAAAGGCATCAATCAAACAAGGTGGTACGACGCTGAGGGATTTTGTCGATGGCAGCGGCAAGCCGGGTTACTTCGCGCAGAAGTTGACGGTGTATGGTCGTGCTGACGAGCCGTGTCGTATCTGTGCGACGCCGATCGAACAGTTGGTGCTGGCGCAGCGGGCGACTTATTTCTGTCGCCGCTGCCAGCAATAGTGGGATCTGTTGTTTATTCCTTGGGTGCGTGTTCGTTGAATTTGACGATGACGCCATTGGGTTGTTGAATCAGTGTCTCTGTCACGCCAGATAGATTGGCGAGGTGGTCGCGAGTGACCTGATTGTCAGGGTCAAATGGGTCGAAGATGATGTAGGCGACCTTGCCGATGATCTCCAACAGTTTTTCATGTGACTCAACATCGGGTGGCATTGGTAATACCGGGCGCTTGAGGGCGAGCATGGTGCGTGCAGGCCACTGGCTGATGGTGTTGAACTCATCTTCAAAAGTCTGGGTTTCGGTTGCCAGTGCCTTGATGATCTCGTCGTGTGGGTCGAGGGTGGCATTGATCACGCTGCCACGATAGCCACGGTCGCCAACCATAAAGGCGGTGGTGGTGATGAAGAGCACGATGGTCACCAGGCCGCGTTGGCCCAAAAAGCTGTGCTGTCCCATTTTGCTGTTGAGCTTGATCAGCAGTGGTGTGCCCAGATAGAGCACGAAGGCCATGCAGAGGAAGGCCCAGCCATAGTCGGCCGCGACCGCGCCGATGATGATCGCCAGCCCGAGCATGCGCCCGAGCAGCGTGTTGAGTACGGCGTGGCGGCCAAAGATGAAGACGGCCAACACGAGGCCGGCGGCGATGACGCCGTCAGACCACTCCTTGGGGCGTGGGTCGCCTGGAATATGGCCCATGATGACATCACCCAGGACCAGTAGCGGGTTGACACCCCAATCGAGCGATGGCCAGCCAAAGCGGATGATCAGGATGACGATCGTGGCGATGGCCATGCCGATCAGCATTTGTTTCTTGTGGGCATTGCTGATGGGGTTTTGCCACCAGTGCCAGGCCAGTGCCAATGGGAAGGCCAAGCCAGCAGGATGGATGCTGACCATGGCGACGGTCATTAAGAGCTGGGTAAAGTACCAGCCACCCAGTTGACGACCTGAGTCGCGCTGGCGTTTGTCGATCCAGAGGCCGAGCGCGAAACCCAGCAGCAGGATAGGGCCGGCGCCAACAGCATTGATCTGCATCAGACTGATGGGGGCAATCAATAGCAGGCCGCTGGCGATGAGTGCGGTTTCGGTGTCACCATCGCGTTTGATCCAGCGATAGAGCAGGGTTGCGGCCAGAAATAACATCAGTCCCATAAAGACTTTGAGTGCAACCAGGCTGCCGGGCCAATACAGAGAAACCGGGGCAAATATTAAGGCGCGTAGATCAGGCAGGATGCCTTGAAATACAATGGGGTTAGGTAGACGGTCGATGACGGTCCAAGTCATGAGCAGGCTGAAGGCGGTGTTTTCGTCCATGCCATAAGGATCGTAGCGCAGCATGTTGAACATGATGAGCGCACCACCCCAGGCAACAAGCGCGGCCCAGCCCCAATATCGGCTTACATCAAATGACTTCATGGTTAAACTCAGATTGATTTTCAGACAGTTAAAACGGCAGGCATCATAGCTGATATCGATAATCACTGCATCAGTCAGGCTAAAATGTGACATTGCGCTTGAGTTTCGTTAAAGGTTTGTGTAAGGTCCGTGCTAGTTTCATGTGGAAACTTGCGTTGCGCGGAAAACTCATGCTATATATCCGGGTTAGCAGCGTTGGTGGCCGCTATCTATAACAAAAATATTCATTATTACTGGGAGGTAAATCATGCTCGAAACAGGTGAGGTGTATCTGCTGTACATACTGTGGTTTGTATTCTCATTCGCTTTGGCGGCGTTTGTACTGAAAAAGAATTCGTAATAATTGGGTTGTAGCGGCGGCCTGCTTGGGAGCAGGGTTGTCGCGGCTGGTTTTGAGGGGAAATCTTGTTTGGCGGTGAGCCTAGAGACGGATATGCCGCCGAGAGCCAAAAAATTCTAGAAAAGACAAGAACTGGGAGGGTGTCTTTCAAATGCGCACTTATTTGAAAAAATTTGGGTCGGTGTCCGTTGTGGCTCTGGCTATGGTTGTCACGGGAGCTGCTCATGCTAGCGGCAAAGTAACCGGTGCTGATTACGCCAATGGTAAGGCGATCTACGAAAGTGGTAAGGGTAATGTGCCTGCATGTAACTCATGTCACGGCGCAGAAGGCTTGGGGGATGATAATCTGGGTACTCCTCGCCTGGCGGGTCAGATGTATCAGTTCTTGTATAAGCAAATGAATGATTATGCGACTGATAAGCGTCAAGACACCACTATGTATGTCATGAATGCGAACGCCAAGGGTTTGAGTGAAGAAGATCGTCGTGATGTTTCTGCATACATGAACTCAATGGGTAAATCCTACGCTGGTAAGCACTTGCGTGAAGCTTCAGGTGGTTCTGATCCAGCCTCTCTCAAAGCGGCCAGATCAGAACCACCTGAAGCTTCAC
>DHYU01000020.1 GCA_002415485.1 Proteobacteria bacterium UBA5122 | reverse complement strand
ACGGTGGTTACGCTGCGCAGATTCCATATTTAGGCAAGACGTCATGCAGTATGTCTAAACGGTGTGCTTGCAGCGCATCATGAAACAGTTTCCAGTCCGAGCTTAGAAATTCTGGCTGATACTTGAATATATCTTCTTCCTTGTCCACAGCAGCCAGCTGGCCGATCGCTTGATGCTTCCATGATCCGTCTCCCTTGGCTGTGTATGCAATGTGTTCCGCGCCGAACGAGAAACTACCATTGCCAATCTCTTGCAACCATCTNNATTTTGTCTCGGTCTTCGCTGGGCAGTCCGGACATGGCTTCAAGATTCACCTCCAAATCACGCGCCCGATAACACTGCATCGCCCGGCACATTTTGTCGATTGCCGTGATGAATATCTCTGGATTGTTGCGGGAGACATGTTCTTCCAGGCCGTTTCGGTATTCCCATATCAGGTATGGGCGATCGGGATGACTGAGCGCCGCACCATGACCTAGTGGAAAGGCTTCACTAACAAAGAAATTGGCGATCTTGCCAAAAAAACTTTTTTCTAATTTTTTATCATTGCTATTGAGAAGCTTTGCTTCATTGACCTTGTGGTTAACGCCGGCGAATCCTTGATGGGCAAAGGTGTCGGCATAGACATGCATGGTGATGCCGAGCCGATGCAGGCCATACGGTTTATCGTGGTCGGCCACACAGACCTTTAACATATCTCGTGCGACCGCGCTGTCCGGGTAACAGATCAACTTACGAATGAATGAACCGTCGGGATTGGCCCCTGCTGGTTTATTGCCATTGCCGGGTAGAAAATGAAACGGAATCCAGACGTGATGATTGGCCAGTGCGTCAGAGTTTCGGTAATCCAGCATCTTGTGCGCCGATGAGACGCGTGAATACATGGCACCATTATCGAACTTGATTACCCCGGCATTGGTGGCGTCGTCCACATATTGAGCTGCATAGGCGATGGTGGCGGCATCGGCCTGGGGAAATCCCGCGAAGCGGGCGGCAATATAGGTAAGCGCATGGTGACCATCGATTTGCATAAGACACTCCTTGTCGAAATAAGCATTGTTATATGTTCTACGGCTACACTGCGGAACTTGGGCCTGGGCATTCCCATTCAACTGATTGGCAAGGTAGCCCAATAGAATGGACTCCGCGCCAACCAACGGCATCAATGTGCCAGACTAAGCCATGATCCAATCCAGCGGACTAACTAGTGAGCAGCCCAAGATGAACATTAATCGAATCTGGACTGATTTGGCAAAGAATGTGTTCCAACTCACGATCACAGGGCCTGCATACTATTAGGGCCATGCGGAGAAATAACCAAAGGGCATTGTGCGGAATGCTTGGCGAGGATAAATTGGCGCAATGCAAGTTCGTTTATTGCACCCTGCATTTATTCCGCCATACGGCCGCAACCTATCAACAAATCATCAAACCAACGCCACATCCAACACATAATCGCCCATTATCCATATCAGAAACACAAATCACGCCGCTAACCCATAAACAGATGCTCCTGGCGGCCGACTAACAGACGACTGTTCACATCACACCTATCGTCGGCAGGTGACTTCAGGAATAAAGACTGTGGAAGGCATTAGCGACATCCATATCATCGGCATCGGTGACAAATGATCCCGCCAAAATCGACGAAGCCGCAGGCCTCTATATTGAAAGCTGATTTAGAACAGCCGAAGACATCGCACCATACCTGCACACCCTCAAGGCATGGGTCACCGTATGCAATCGTGCATACATCGAACACATCGAACTATCAGCGCGTAGCGCAAATGACTGTACAAATGCACTGACCGGAGAAAGTGGCGAACAAGGGCGTCTTAACCGGATCATTGCATCGTTAACATATGATAATTAACACAATAGGACCTACACACAGAGAAGCCCGCCACCACCAAAACAGAACAACGCAAATATAAAGGCATACATTTTGCCAATACCTGTTATTATATCGGCAGGCCTGTGATACAGACCCGCTTATACACAATATGAAACTGAAACACTTCGTCGCACCACTTCTTAATAAAGACCTGTTGTCCTGAAGACCTTCAATCTCTGCTTTTTGTCGTCATTAAGTAAATCTACACACCGGCTATATATGCCTACGTGCATTTAAATTATCTATATCTTTAGGAGACATCATGTCTAAAAAAACTGGCACCATCAAATGGTTCAATGCTGACAAAGGCTTTGGTTTTATTTCACAAGAAAACGGCGGCGAAGACATATTCGTCCATTTCCGTGCAATCGTTGGTGACGGCTACAAAAGCCTCGACGAAGGCCAACGGGTAAGCTTCGAAGTAGAACGCGGCCAGAAAGGTCTGCAAGCTTCCAACGTAGTTGCCGAATAAAATCGTTTATACGGATTCAACAAACCCTTGTTGACCATATCGCCCAACTGCAGCGCCTAAATAGCGCCAGCCATGGGCAAAAAAAGAGGAGCATACTGCTCCTCTTTTTACATCCAACCGTCATACCTGCACACACAACATAACAGCACAAACCCACGCCGCAACTGTTGCCTTGATCATCCATCAAGCAATTTATTCTCCACAACCCCACCAGTACCGTAGAGCAATGAAATGGACGCCTCACTCCTAAACGGCATCAATGTGCCAGACTGTGATTTGAACGATCGCAGTCAATAGAAAGGAGGATTCCAAATGCAGCTTAAATGAATTGGGATTGCCCTGGAAAAGAGCGTATCCAAATCCATGGTTAATAGCCACGAACAAGTCTTGGTGAAGAGACGGCTGAAACGCAACGAGATGCTCGACTTCTTTCGCCAGATCGCCCCCAGTATTGTGACGATGGAGACATGCGGCAGCGCCCACTATTGAGCGCGCGAACTTGAGAAGCTTGGGCATCAGGCAAGACTGATGACCCTCAGGCCGTAGGGCGTTTATGGGCTGAGGAATGTCGTAGGGGAGGCTCCCTTCAGCACAAAAGGAATGATATGAAGACGCAATTGGCTAGATTGCTAAATGTTGCCTAACGAAATCATAAAATTTTATTAAAATTTGTCTGCCGCGACCCGGGGGAGAATCCATACCCCCCCATCAGTCTGATTAATGATGTGCGAGCTGATGCCTCAGTTCTTCCAAACCATCCCAGAATGCAGCAACACCATCCAGCATCTCGTTGCCTTTTTCGATAAAGGCATCTTCGTTTATCGTGCGCGAGAAATAGAGCTCTTCCAGTTCTTCTTGAGTATGGGCTGCGTGTTGCGCCTCGATGCGCGCATGCCAGGAGAAAAACCCGATTGGCAAGGCGAGGCCGGTTTTATCATTGAATCGTTCAAAGCCGGTGACGAGCTGATCCCAAAATCCCGCTGCGGCCCAGTTTTCCACCGCATAGCTGGCGGCCTGTGAGGTCATGTAGTCTTCGCTACCATAGAGCCGGGAGAGTTCGTCACAGAAGAAGATCGTTGATGGAATACCGTAACGTGACTTGCCGACCTCGTTAAATCCCAGGCCGAGTTTGTCGGCCATCTTTAACAGCCATTCGAAGTGAGCGGCCTGAAAACGGAAGCGACCATTTTGCACGCTGCCTTCGGTGGCGACGATGCCATCTTCGCTAGCCTCATCCTTGCCGGAGTTGAAGATCACACCTATCTCGTTGGCGAGGATCTCCTTGGAGGCACGCATACCTTCCAGTGAATCGGCGTTGATCATTTTCCGCAGCTGGGCAAACAGAAACAAATTGGAGAAGACGGAAAACTGAACCACAAAGGCCTTCACCTGATTTGTACTTTGCTCACCCCGCTCAAACCAGGCACAAAATCGATTATCGGTAATCACGCGATGCTGTAACAATTCCCGGTTTATGCGTTGTTGAAATTGCAAAAAGCGTTTTGCCTTTTTCAGATCATAACCCGCCTCGTGGTTAAGCAAGGCCAGCAACGAGACATCGGTTAAACCCTCAATATGATTTTGATGGGCAAATGCACGTAACTCTTCTGACTGGGCCATGACACACTCCTCCTATCGATCCTACCCTCAAACGGGCTCCTCAAAGTCTGGCTGATGCTGCGGCGATGCCTGAATAAATGCAGGCAGCCGTGAACAGTTCTGGTAGATGCGCTGAATATTCGGATACGCACTGATATCACAATTAAACCGCAACGCATTAAACACCTGTGGCACCAAACATGCGTCTGCCAACGTAGGGACACTGCCAAAACAAAAATCGTGTTCTGCGCTGAGCAAAGGTTCGAGCGCATTAAATCCTTCGCCGATCCAGTGTGCGTACCAGGCATCCTTTTTAGAATCGGATATGCCTAATTCTTTTTTCAGGTATGCCAACACCCGTAGGTTATTCAATGGATGGATGTCGCAACACACGGCCAAGGCAAAGGCGCGCACTCGCGCGCGCAAATAGGCGTCATCCGGCAACAAGGCCGGGCCTGAAAATTGTTCATCCAAATATTCAATGATCGCCAGCGATTGATTGATCACTCTTACTTCGCCATCGATCTGATGTTGCAGCAATGGGATCAATCCTTGTGGATTCAGCTGACGATACCCCTGGGTCTTGTGTTCATCCTTCAACAGCCGTAGCGTTTTTTGTTCATAGGCCAGGCCCTTGAGGTTGAGCGCGATGCGCACACGATAGGCGGCTGAGCTACGACAATATCCATACAAGATCAAATCGCCCACGGACTCACCTCCTGTTCGATGGCGCCAAACACCGAGGCACCATATTCATCCAGCATCTCTATACAGATCTGATCACCATATTTCAGAAACGACGTGTGCGGCTCACCGGTTTCAAGCTTTTCGACAATGCGCTTCTCGGCGAGACAAGTGAAGCCGCGTGCCAAATCACGATTTGAGACCGTACCTGAGCCGATGATGGTTCCTGCAGATAAAGATCGCGTCTTCGCCGCATGGGCGATCAATTGCGAGAAATTGAATTGCATGTCTTCACCGGCATTGGGTGAACCCAATAGTTCATGATTGATATGTGCGCGTAACGGCAGATGCAACTTGCTATCACGCCAGTGATCTCCCAATTCATCCGGCGTCACCGCCACCGGTGAGAATGCGGTCGGTGGTTTGCCGTGAATAAAACCAAAACCCTTGGCCAACTCATCGGGGATCAGATTGCGCAACGAGACATCGTTGACCAACATGACCAGCTTAATATGTTGTTCGGCATCCTGCGCAGTACATGACTGCGGCACATCGTCTGTGACGATCGCGACCTCGGCCTCGATATCACAGCCCCATGCCTCATCTACAAGGGGAATCGTCGATTGCGGCGCGAGAAATGTATCCGAGCCACCCTGATACATCAGCGGGTCGTGCATAAAACTTGGCGGCATCTCTGCACCACGCGCACGGCGCACACGTTCGACATGACTGAGATAGGCACTGCCATCTAGCCATTGATAGGCCCGTGGCAATGGTGATGCGAGCTGTTTGATGTTGAGCGCGATGCCGTGAAATTGTCGATCATTCAGACCATCATAGATTTCACGCAGTGCAGGCGCCGTGCTCGACCAATGCTCCAATGCATATTGCAATGTAGGTGCTATCTCGGAGACCACCATAAAACGCTGCAGCATACGATCAACCACGATCAATGCACCATCGCGTCCACCCTGTTTCAGACTCGCCAGCTTCATGCAGGTTTCTCCTGCCAACTATAGACGTAGTCTGCCCACTCAATACCATCTGCCTCCGGTGTGGAGTGCAGCATGTTTCGCGTATCGATCATGACCGCGACCTCATTGGTCGCGTCGCGTGTGACCTGTGTACCAGCCGCCAGCGCCTTGGGATGCGGGCCGTGCGGAATGCCGCAGGGGTGAAAACTCATCATGCCCGGATGGATGTTGTCACGCGAAAAGAATTCACCACGATGATAAAAGATCACCTCATCGTAATCATCATTGCTGTGGAAGAACGGTACTTTCAACGCATCGGGGTCTGATTCCATTGGCCGCGGCACAAAGGTACAGACGATAAAATTCGGCGCGACGAAGGTGGCGTGCACCGATGGCGGCAGGTGATATCGATGACTCATCAGCGGTCGCATGTCGCGCCAGTTGATACGCACCGGCATCAGCGTACCCTGCCAGCCAATTGCATCCAGTGGATTGTATGGATAGTGGATGGTCGATATCTGTTGTTGGCGTTTGACGAGCACACGCCATTCTTCATCGTTTTGTTGCTGTAGAAATGCGTCGTCGATTTCGGGCGCATCCAGCATGCCGGGATCAAAGATCGCATGGTGACCAATGATGCCTTTGTCGGGCAGTGAATAGGCACCGTTGCTGGCCTCGATCATCAGCAATTGCATCACGGCGGGTGATTCCAGTCGCCACATCGTGCCACGCGGGATGACAATGTAATCGCCGTCACGGATATGCAGATGACCGTAATCACAATACAGTTCACCCTCGCCGTGGTGTACGAAGATCAACTCATCACCATCGGCGTTGCGCAACAGGTAGTCCATCTTGCCATGCGTGCGCCAGTAACGAATGAGGACATCGGCATTGTGCAGCAGCAGGGGTGAGTCCCACAGACAGGTGGCGATCTCGGGCAGGTGATTGGTGTCGAAGGCGCGCGGCCTGAGCAGGCCGTCGATCTGGGTCCAGCCGGTGGGTGGGTGACGGTGATACATCTGCGTCGCCGGGCCAAAGAAGCCCTCGCGCCCCAGTTCGCGCTCATAACTGCCATCCGGCAGACCGACGTGGGCCTGACGGCTATGACGCCCCTGATGATGGGGACGTGGAATCCCTGTGACCGGGTCTCGACTCATCTATATCACCCCCCGCTTGATTTGGTCGCGCTCGATGGATTCAAACAAGGCCCGGAAATTACCCTCACCAAAACCCTGGTTGCCCTTGCGCTGGATGATTTCAAAGAAGATCGGACCGATCACGGTTTGAGTAAAGATCTGCAACAACAGACCGTGACCCTGTCCCGATTTATAACCTGCATCACCATCGATCAGGATGCGATGTTCGCGCAGCTTGGCCAGGTCTTCTCCATGGTTGGGCAGACGTTGATCGACCATGTCGTAATAAGTATCAGGCACGTCCATCAGCTCTATGCCATTGGCGCGTAGACGGGCGACACTCTCGTAGATGTCACTGCTGGTCAGGGCGATATGTTGTATGCCCTCACCGTGATAGGCGTCGAGATATTCCTGGATCTGTGACTTGTCGTCCGATGGCTCGTTGATCGGGATGCGGATCTTNNCCGTCGCCTGACCTTGGATATCGAAGTAGCGGATCTCCTTGAAACCAAACAGGCGCTCGTAGAATTCTGCCCATTGATCCATGCGGCCGTTGTGGACGTTGTGCGTGAGGTGATCAATATCCAACAATCCCACACCAACGGGAATTGAGTCAGCGCCGACGATGGGCACAAAATCTATGTCATAAATTGAACTGCCATCATAACGATCGACCAGATACAACAGACTACGACCAATGCCGCGAATCGCCGGGATATTCAACTCCATCGGCCCGAGCTTGCCATGAAAGGGTTCGGCGCCCAACTGCAATGCCCGCTCATAGGCCTGCCCGGCATCTTTCACACGGATGGCAAAGGCACAACAGGAAGGTCCATGCACCTCGGCAAAACTCTGCGCGAAGCTGTGGGACTCGTGATTGATGATGAAGTTGATATTGCCCTGGCGATAGAGCAGTACGTCCTTGGAACGATGACGGGCAACGGCGACAAAGCCCATCTGTTGAAACAGCGCCTCTAACGCGCGGGTGTCGGGTGCGGTGTATTCGACAAACTCAAAGCCATCGGTTGCGGCCGGATTATGGTACTCAAACATACAAAGCCCTCGTCTGGTTACGCGGGCGTGGTCCATTCCGGCAGGTGCGATCCATCGTGCTTGATCTGCTGCGCCCTGACTACATGCCAAGGTTATCGGCCTCTCACGATCGATGGCCAAGCCTTACAGTCAACTAAACGCAACAAGCCTTACAGTCAACTAAACACAAAAGGGTGCCGATAACCTTAAGGACCGGCAATGCAGGTATGCCGCAGCGACATCAAGGAGGCATGACATGGCAAAGCATATGAAAACAGGCGCGACGCCTTCCGAGAAATCATCAACTGAAACAGAGTGTTGTGATCTTTACGGTGAATACTGTTATCCCTGCCAGGAAGAACACACACCCAAAACCAAGCACCGAGGCGCTAATCCTCAATCGCCCCCGGCGCGACGGGCAGGTAAACACTAACCGACAAACCATCGGCGGTGTTATCAAGCACAATAGCACCGCCGGCGTCGGTCACAATTGATTGCACGGCAGCAAGACAAGGCCTGCCGGCCTGTGTCAACGCATGGCTTTGAATAGAACCTGCAACCTGGCCTACCCCCAGCCCTACCAGTGGGCCGCCACTGTCCTTAACTGTCAGGACCAAAGAATCACCTTTAGCCACACTTGGTAGACGGGCAGCGGGTGCCATGCACGCACGACCGATCTCAATCGTCACCGTACCGTGGCCACCATCACACGCTCTCACTGCACTCAACATCATCCCCATCAACAATTGTTGAAAATAAACGGGAGACATTTCAATGCTCGGCATATCACCATCATGCCTAAAGACGATATCCACTCGAGGGGCATATACAACACGCAGTGACAAGACCATATCACTGATATATTGCAATGGTTGAAAATACTCCACTTGGAAAGAATCACCACAACCGAATGTAACCAACCGATTAATCAACACTTCAGCCCTATTTACTGCACTGGCTGCCTGATTGAGATGACGTGCCGCTGGACTGCGCGGATCAGTACTGGTCTGTGCGAATTCGGTATGTTCTAGCACGCTATGAAGGATACGCCCTGCTTCACGAGCGATCTCGCCATTAAACGCATTCACCATTGCCGAACGCTGTTTGAATTGGATATTTTCCTGACGCCATTGTTCACCTGATGCATCGCGACAGACACCTACAAAATATTGCACGCGCTGACGTTGATCCAATACAGGTGTCAATGTGGACTCTTCAATGTAATCTTCTTTATTAGAGCGTTTACGCTGATAACGACCATGCCAATGTTCACGCCCACTCAGGACCTGGTGACAACTATCCCCCAATAATTCTGCATTATTCTCAAATAGCAAATGGTAACGACCACGGGAATCTCTTGCTGAACACCCCGTAATATTCTCATAGGCATTATTTACATATTCAACAATGCCATCGCTATCAGTAATAAAAACCCCATCGGCCGTGTGATCCACTGCTGTCGCCAAACGCTGTAGCACTAATTGCTGTTGCTTGCGCTCACTCACATCACGACAAATACCGATGAAGATATGGCGATTATTAATCTCGATATCACTAATAGTAATATCGAGGGTAAATGTTGTTCCATTTCGCCGCTTACCTGTTAACTCACGCCCGACTCCAACAGTAGTGCTTTGTCGTGTCTGCAAATAACGCCGAATATGATCCTGATGCTGCCCTGCAAAAGAAGATGGCATTAACATCGAAATATTCTCGCCAAGAATCTCACTGGCGTGATAACCAAACATGGTTTCTGCTGCATGATTGAATTGCTGAATAATCCCCTTGTCATCGATAGCGATAACCGCATCCAGCATGTGACTCAGAATTGCTTGCAGCCGATTTTCTTTTTCATGCAAAGCTGCTTCGGTACGCACCTGCTTTGAAATATCTCTGAAATAAACCTCCATTGCCATTGCCGATGGATAGGTATAAAACTCCAGCCAACGATCGGTGGGGGCGAAATAAAGTGTAAATTCAGCAGGCTTGCCACTGGCAAAAGACTGCGCGAAATCACTACGATTAAGATCTCCTAGCACCGCCCATAGCATTTTTCCTTTAAGCAATGGCCGACTACCAGTCAACATCGTCAGCGCTTCGCTATTATGCTCAACCACATGCCACTGCTTATCGACACAGAGATAACCGCTGACAATATTCTCGATCACGGCATTCACATGCTCTTCACGCTGCTGTAACTGGGCAATACGTTGTTGTTGCTCTTCGTTACTGAGCTGCGACGCAGCCAATATGCCTTGCAACCTGGCTAACCAACGTTTCATCCGCCAGATAACCAGCAGGCCAAATAAAACCAAGGCAAGGGCACTGGCAATCACATACCCATACTGTCGTAGTAATTGATTTGTGGTTATCTCACCGTAATGACGGTATCCCGCAAGCTTGAGATCCTGCATCAACTCATGCACGGCATTGTATTGCTCTGGCGGCAACCACGCGGCGAGACCTGCATCATTCAATACAGCGTGTTTGGCGGGAATAGACAATAATGCTATCGATACCGCTGTCGCCAATTCATTGGAAACATGTTGCAACCTGGCCAGCGGCCACTCAGGCAAAAATGGCGTGCTGTGCAATAACTGTGGTCGTCTGCCATCAGCACCTATATAGGTCTGCGGCATCAGCACCCTCAACTCATCGCTACGCAACTGCCCGGTGCGCACCATCTCTTCAATAACCCCTGTACGCACTGTACCCGCGTCCACCACACCACTGAGTACGGCCCTAACCACAGATTGGTCCGAATGAACAAAGTCCAGTTGCCGCAATGCCTGATATGGATCAATACCAAGCAAATTGAATTGGTGCCAGGCCATGATCCAGCCACCGAGATCTTTTTCATGTACCGCGACCATCGATTTGCCCTGCAAGTCAGCCATGGTTTGAATTTGGTCTTGATCACCACGTACAAAAATCACCGCTGCATACTGACTGCTGGCGAAATAAGGCGTGATCTGGCGCTGCATGGTCAGACTGGCGCTAATACCATAGGCCTGCTGCATGACCACATAATTGGCGGGATCGGTAATTAAGAAATCAATGCGCCGCTCGGCAACAGCGACCGCGATATCCTCATATTTGAGGGCAATGATATTAAAGCGACGCCCCGGAATTTGCTGACCGAGATAGGCTGCCGTTGCACCCCATTGGGCTGTCAGCACAGCGGCAGGCCCGGCATCGACGATACCGATATTCACATCGGCAATCGCCGCCAACACCTTGCCCGGATGAATAGTGGTCAACAACACGCAGGCCAATACTGCCAACGTGACTTTCAATCTGTGTCGAAACTGCATAGATTACGCGCACTTCCTTTGTGGCCGGCTCTGGAGCGATACGAGACCAAGCTCGCTGATTACAGGGCGCTCCGCCGATCTTGCATTAAAAAACCTACTAACGATATGTCTATATCGCGTGTCAGCGCCATTGCTTTAAATAATTCACCCATCTCGTTGGGCAGGGTCAGTTTCTTGACCTGCTGTGCCTGGGCGATTTGCTGGGTGATGTGTTCACCGCGATTACTGGCCAGCGCCTCGAGCAGGCCGCTGCCCATCAGAAATTGCGCCTGGGCGGTGTAACCGGCGACCCGCAGCCCGGCCTTATCGGCGGCCTCGGCGACGGCGGTGAAATCGACATGGGCGGTGAGATCCTGCAGGCCGGGCAGGATCAACGGATTGGTGTGTGCGCGATGGCGGTAGTGACACATCAGCGTGCCGACGGTGCGCTCCGGGTGGTAGTACTCGCGGCGCGGGAAGCCGTAGTCGAGCATCAGCACCATGCCCTGTTGCAGCATGTCGGCGATGCTCTGCAGCCAGCCGTCGATGTACAGATTGACCTCGGTGGTATAACCCGGACAAAAGGCCTCATCCCCCAGCTCGGTCTGCAGGTGTCGCGCCGCCTGCGCCAGTTCGGGGCTGCTGAGCGGGGCGGTGGTGAACTCGAAACCCTGCGCGCCATGGCTGACGTGTAGTTCCTGCCAGCCAGCATCACCCATCTGCAGCAGATGCACCGGCATCGCATCCAGCACCTCGTTGGCGAGCACGACGCCGCGAAAACCGGCCGCTGGCAACTGCGCCAGCCATTCGACCCGCGACAACAGATGCGGCGCGCGTGCTGCGATCGTTTCGCGCTGGCGCTGGCGCAGATCGGGGCTGAGATCGACGATGTAATAACGCTCGGGCAGGCAGTCGAGTTGTTCCAGGTGCAGCAGGATGTCGCTCGCCATCACGCCGCGACCGGCGCCGAATTCGAGGATGCTGCCGCCGGTCTCGGCCAACACCTGCTGGCACTGGCGCGCCAGGCAATGGGAGAACAAGGGCGAGATCTCGGGCGCAGTCACAAAGTCACCCTCCGCGCCAAACTTGCGCGCGCCGGCGGTGTAATAACCAAGCCCCGGGGCGTAGAGCGCCAGTTCCATAAAGCGGCTGAAGGGCATTGGCCCCTGGCTGGTGATCTCATCGCCGATCAGCGCCTGCAGCTTGAGGCTGTGCTGCCAGCTATCGGCATCGGGTCGCGGCAGACCGGCCTGTTCAATGGCCCGCAGCGGGTCGTATTCGGTCATTGGGGCTCACTTTCCGCCGGCCAAGCGAAGGCGATCGGCCACAGGCGTTGTTGGGTGGGGTCATAGGTCTGCCACAGCTCGGCCATGCGCAGGCCAAGGCGCGGGTGGATCAAGTCTGGCGCCAGCTCGGCCAGTGGCCGCAGCACATAGGCATTGCGCGTGATCTCGTCGCGCGGCAGCACCAGCGGTTCACCATCACACACCTGCTCGCCGTAGAGCAGCAGGTCGATGTCGATGGTGCGTGGACTAAAGCGTGGCTGGTCGCGGTCGCGACCGAGCTCATCTTCAATCTGTTTCAGGCGGGCGATGAGGGCATCGAGCGCCAGCTCGCTGTCGAAGGCGGCAACAAAATTATGGAAGGGGTCGCCATCAAAGCCGACCGCCTCGCTCTCGTAGACCGGCGACAGGCTCAGCGGCGCGAACTGCTGCGCCAGCCGATCCAGCGCGGCGCAGATGTGACGCTGCGGCTCCACGTTGCTGCCGATGCCGAGAAAGATGCGCGGCATGTCTAGCGTTGGCCGCGTTCGATGCAGACGCCAACATCGGCGGCCTGGCTGAGGGCGTCGGGTTTGTGCAGCCGCAGGCGCAGCCACGAGACACCGAACTCATCACGCACGATGGCCGCCAGCTGTTCGGCCAGCGTCTCGATCAACGCCAGTCGACTGGACGCGGCATGGGCGCAGAGGCGTTCGCTGAGCGCCTGGTAATCTACGGTGTCGGCCAGGTCATCGCTGGCCGCCGCCGGACGAATATCAGTGGCCAGTTCGAGGTCGAGCAGCAGCCGTTGGCGGATGCGTTGCTCCCACGGATGGACGCCGATGACGACATCCAGTTTAAGGCCGGTAATAAAAATGGTATCCATCAAAATCCTGCTTGGGCGGCCGTCGGCGACGGCGCTGTGGTGAACGTGGGACGATTTTACCGTATCATGACGGCTTTTCTGAGCCCGGATTCCATTTCCTTATGTTCGACGTCATTCTTGTCATCGCCGCCTACCTGATCGGCTCCGTCTCCGCCGCCATCATCACCTGCAAGTTGATGGGCCTGCCCGACCCGCGTTCGCAGGGTTCACGTAATCCTGGCGCGACCAATGTGCTGCGCATCGGCGGCAAAAAGGCCGCAGCGATCACGCTGCTCGGCGATGGCCTCAAGGGCTTTGTGCCTGTGTTGGTTGCGGTGCTGGCCGGTGTCGAGCCGACCACCATTGCCGCGGTGGCGATGGCCGCGTTTCTGGGCCACCTCTATCCGCTGTTTTTCAGCTTTCATGGCGGCAAGGGCGTCGCGACCGCCATCGGCGTGTTGCTGGCGATGGCCTGGCCGGTGGGTCTGGCCTTCGTCCTCACCTGGCTGATCGTGGCCAAGGTGTTGAAGATCTCGTCCCTGTCAGCGCTGATCGCCTCGGTATTGATGCCGCTCTACATGTGGTGGCTGTCGCCTGAACCTGTGTTTTTCCAGATGAGCCTGGTGATGAGCGTGTTGTTGGTCTGGCGTCATCGCTCCAACATCCAGCGCCTGCTGTCGGGCGCCGAAGGGCAGATCAAGGGTTGATCGGCATCTGCCAAGTCGCAGGCACATGCTCACCCACATGAACGCAATGATCACACCCCGGCTTGCCCGGCACATCGCCCGGCCGGAATAAATCACGATGCGAGTATTTGTCACCAAATGGCTGTTACACGGCATGGCGCGCCTGCCGCTGCGGCTGGCGCAGGCCTGCGGCGCGCTGATGGGGCTCAGCCTGTCGTGGACCAACAACCGCCAGCGACGCATCTGCCAGCGCAACATCCAGGCCTGTTTCCCTGAACTCGATCGCCAACAACAAGATGCCCTGGTCACCGCCACACTGATCGATACCGGCCGCACCTCTACCGAAACAGGCTGTCTGTGGTTCGGCGCCCCCGCCCGCGTCGAGGCCATGTTCACCGAGGTACACGGCGAGGAACATCTGCGCGCCGCCATCGATGCAAGGCACGGTGTAATCCTCGCCTCACCACACCTCGGCAACTGGGAGGCGGTCAATCTGTACTGCTCGGCGCGTTACCCATTGACCAGCCTGTACCGCCCGCCGCGCATGGTGGAACTGGATGAGATGGTGCGCAGCGCACGGCAGCGCTTCGGCGCGCAGTTGGTGCCGACCAATCCCCAGGGCGTGAAGGCACTCTACAAGGCCCTGGCCGACAATCAACTGGTGATGATCCTGCCCGATCAGGACCCGCGGCGCGGCGCGGGTGAGTTCGCGCCCTTCTTTGGTATCGAGGCGAATACCATGACGCTACTGTCACGGCTGGCGCGCAAATCAGGGGCGACCGTAGTCTGTGCCTATGCCGAACGACTGCCCGCTGGTCGTGGCTTTGCGTTGCGTTTCGAAGCGGTGGACCAGGCCGTCGCCGATGCCGATCTGCGCACCTCACTCACCGCGTTGAATCAGGCCCTGGAGCGTGCGATCCGCACCATCCCGAGCCAGTACCAGTGGTGTTACAAACGGTTTTTGACGCGACCCGAGGGTGAGGCGTCGTTTTACGATTAAAGCGGCTTACGCGCCACCAACAAGGCCTCGTTGCGAAAGCCTTGCGTCAGCATGCCGACCCGCCCTTCTTCCCGATAGACCAGCGGCTGAAAATCACCGAACAGTTGCAGCAGTTCGCCATCGGCGAGGCGGAATTCGAGATTACTGGGACCACCGTCGCTGACCTTGGTCTGGGTGAAGGTTTGATAGAAGACCAGACCGCCAGGTTTGAGGCAGGCCTTGATCGCGGGCATGATGGAACGATCGAGGAAGTGGCTGACGACGACCAGGTCGTAGGATTCATCACCGGGTGGATTTTCCACCACATCACGCGCCTCGGCGTGAACGGGCAGACCTTTGTCTGCGGCGCGCTGCGCGACCCGCTTGACGGCGACCGGTGAGATATCCCAGGCGTCCATCGTCATGCCCGCCTGCGCCAGCGCAAAGCTGTTGGCGGCAAGACCGCAGGCCAGTTCCAGGCCACGACCAGACGCAGGCAACAGGTGCAGGTTTTCAGCGACGACGCGCATCGGCGGCACGTCCATCTCATTGCCGTTGCTGTAGATGGTGTCCCACTTTTGCTGGGTGGCATTGGGAGTGGAGTCGCTCATTTTTAAAATCCTTATTTGCGCCAGAAGGCCGGTGTCAGCAGCACCAGCAGGGTGAAGATCTCCAAACGGCCGAGCAGCATGGCGAAGCACAAGACCCATTTGCCGGCGTCGTTGACGATGGTGTAGTTGACGCCGACATCGCCCAGACCAGGGCCGAGGTTGTTCATGCAGGCGGCGACGGCGGAGAAGGCGGTGACATAGTTGAGGCCGGTGGCGACCATGATCAGCGACATCACGCACAGGCAGATCACGTACAGCGAGAAGAAGCCCCACACGGCCTCGACCACACGATCGGGCAGCGCCTTGTCGCCGACGCGGACCGGGATCTGCGCGTTGGGATGGACCAGGCGCAGGATCTCGCGGCCGCCCTGTTTGAGCAGCATCACAAAGCGGATGACCTTCATGCCGCCGCCGGTTGAACCGGCGCAGCCGCCGACAAAGCTCAGCAACAGCAACAGCACCGGCAGGAAGCCGGGCCACATGTGATATTCAGCCGAGGTGAAGCCCGCCGTGGTGCCGATCGAGATGGTCTGGAAGATGCCGTAGTGCAGCGCCTCAAAAAAGCCGAAGGTGTCTGTCCAATAGAGGTAAAAGACCGCGATGACGGAGACGACGCCCAGCCCGGTCAAGTAGACCTTGACCTCGGTATCCATTCGATATGGCTTGAAGCTGACCGAACGCCAGGCGAGAAAGTGGATCGCAAAATTGATGCCCGCCAATAGCATAAAAACCGCGGCGACGGCCTCGATCAGCACGCTATCGAAGTGGCCGATGCTGAGGTCATGAGTGGAGAAACCACCGATAGCCACAGTCGAAAACGAATGTCCAATCGCGTCGAACAGACTCATACCCGCCGCCCAGTAGGCCAGCGCGCAGGCCACCGTCAGTGTCAGGTAGATGTACCACAAGGCCTTGGCGGTCTCGGTGATGCGCGGCGTCAGCTTGTTGTCCTTCATCGGTCCCGGTGTCTCGGCGCGGTAGAGCTGCATGCCACCGATGCCGAGCATCGGCAGCACGGCCACGGCCAGAACGATGATGCCCATGCCGCCCAGCCACTGCAGTTGCTGGCGGTAATAGAGGATCGACTTGGGCAGGGCATCGAGGCCGCTGATGACGGTGGCACCCGTGGTGGTCAGGCCCGACATCGACTCAAAGATGGCATCGGTGATCGAGAGATTGGGCGCATCCGCCAGCAGGAAGGGCAGGGCCCCGAACACGGCGAGTACGGTCCAGAACAGGACCACGATCAGAAACCCCTCGCGCAGTCGCATGTCGCCGCGATAACGATAGACTGGCGCCCAACAACCCAGCCCCGTGACCAGCGTGACACCGAAGGCAGCCATAAACGCCCCGGCCACGCCATCGTCGTAATAGAACGAGACTGCGATCGGCGGCAGCATCGACAGACTGAACAGGGTCAGCAGGACACCAAGGACGCGTTGTATGCCTTGAACTTGCATCTATAGGCCGAGGAAGGTGATGCCTACCTGGAACAATTTTTCGACCTCGCGCACGCGCTTTTTGTCGGTGAGGAACAGAATCACGTGATCCTCGGCCTCGATAACGGTGTCGTGATGGGCGATGATGACCTGTTCACCGCGAACGATGGCGCCGATGGTGGCACCCTTCGGCAGCTTGATGTCTTCAATGGCGCGGCCGACGACCTTGGATGAACGTGAATCACCGTGGGCGATGGCCTCCAGCGCCTCGGCCGCACCACGACGCAGTGCATGCACGGCGGCCACGTCGCCACGGCGGACGTGGGCCAACAGCGAACCGATCATCGCCTGATGGGGCGAGATCGCGACATCGATATCACCGGCCTCGACCAGGTCTACATAGGACGCGCGATTGATCAGTGCCATGACCTTGCGTGCACCGAGGCGCTTGGCCAGCATCGCCGACAGGATGTTGACCTCGTCGTCATTAGTGACGGCGCAGAAGACGTCGGTGCTGACGATGTTCTCTTCCAGCAACAGTTCCTCGTCGGCGGCGTCACCGTGCAGCACGATGGTGCGGCGCAGCTCTTCTGAAATGGCGCGGGTACGATTGAGATTGCTGTCGATCAGCTTGACCTGATAGTCCTTCTCCAGCGATTCGGCCAGGCCTTTGCCGATGTTGCCGCCGCCAGCGATGATGATGCGTTTGTTGGCACGGTCGAGACGGCGCAGCTCACCCATCACGGCACGGATATGTTCTCGTGCGGCGATGAAGAAGACCTCATCATCGGCCTCGATGACGGTGTTGCCCTCAGGGATGATCGCGGTGCCGCGGCGAAAAATAGCGGCGACGCGGGTCTCGATGCCGGGCATGTGGTCACGCAGACGGCGCAGCTCCTGACCGACCAGCAGACCACCGTAATAGGCCTTGACGCCGACCAGCTGCACCAGGCCACCAGTAAAGTCGAGTACCTGTAACGCCCCCGGATGGGCAATCAGCCGCTGCACATAGTCGATGACCATCTGCTCAGGGCTGATCATGACGTCGACTGGAATCGCCTCCGGACCGAACAGTTCAGGGGCCTGCAGATATTCGCGGGCGCGGACGCGGGCGATCTTGGTCGGGGTACGAAAGAGGGAGTGTGCGACCTGACAGGCAACCATGTTGGTCTCGTCGCTGTTGGTCACCGCCAGGATCATGTCGGCGTCTTCGGCGCCAGCGCGCTTGAGCACCTCTGGATGTGAGGCAAGGCCCTGCACGGTGCGGATATCCATCTTGTCCTGCAGCTCGCGCAGCAGATTTTCATCGAAATCGACGACGGTGATATCGTTGGCCTCACTGGCCAGATTGGCTGCGACCGACGAGCCGACTTGCCCTGCCCCGAGGATGATGATTTTCATGCCCTACGTTTCAACGAACCCGCTGGTCCGCCCCCATCAAGCGAAAGTCGACGCATATTACCACCCTGCGCGTGGACAGCAAGCGTTCAGTCTTCATCGCTGCGCACGGTGATGCCCAGCGATTTGATCTTGCGATAGAGGTGGGTACGTTCAATCCCGGCCTGCTTCGCCAGCTGGGTCATGTTGCCGCCGACCTTATCCAGTTGATATTCGAAGTAGGCGCGCTCGAACTGTTCACGCGCCTGACGCAACGGCAGGTCAAACGCGATCGGCATCGCAGTTTCGATCATGGATTGTTTGCCCAGGGCACGATCCACTTCGTCGACGCCGATCTCCTCGCTGTTACCCATGATCAGCAACCGCTGTACCAGGTTTTTCAGTTCACGCACATTGCCCGGCCAATCGTAATTACGCAACCGGTTTTGCGCCGCCATGCTGAAGCGGCGATAGCTGAGCGCCTCTTCCTGCACAAAATAATCCACATACCAGGCCAGCAGCTCGAGGATGTCGTCGCGGTGTTCGCGCAGCGGCAATACGTTGATGGGCACGACGTTGAGCTGGTAGTAGAGATTTTCACGAAAGCGGCCGAGGCGCATCTGTTCGGCCAGGTCAAAACGGGTGGAGGCGATCAGCCGCACATGGATCGGCACCTCGCTAACACCACCGATGCGCACGATGGCCTTTTTCTGCAGCGCGCTGGCGAGACGGCCTTGCAGTTCGAGATCGAGCTCACCGATCTCATTCAAAAACAGTGTGCCACCATTGGCCTGCTCCAGGCTGCCGTAGGTGACGCGTTCGCCCTGCTCTTCGCCGAGCAACTGGCGCATGCCATTGGCCGGGCTGATGGAGGCGACGCCGACCTCGATAAAGGCCCCTTCGCGGCGTGGACTGGCATCGTGCAGAAAGCGGGCAAACTGACGTTTGCCGGCCCCGGGCTCACCTTGCAACAACACCGGCGCGTCGGTGTGGGCGACCTTTTCAACCTGAATTCGTAGTTGCTGCATCTCACGGCTCTTGCCCAGCGGCTGCAGGATCGGCCGCGCGTGGCGGCGCAGGCCAATGTTTTCGCGACGCAAGTTGCTGTGTTCCAGCGCATGACGGATGGTCAGCAACAGCTTGGCCATCGATAGCGGCTTTTCGAGAAAATCGTAGGCACCGAGGCGGGTGGCCTCGACGGCGGTCTCAACCGTGCCATGACCGGACATCACGATCACCGGCGGCATGGTGTCGCTGGCCGCCTGCCACTCCTTGAGCAACGTGATGCCGTCGATATCGGGCATCCACACGTCGAGCAGGATCAGGTCCGGACGACGCTCCATGCGCTGTTTGCGTGCCGATTCGCCGTCGGCGGCGACGGTGACGACATAACCTTCGTCCTCCAGCAGCTCTTTGACGACCTCGCGAATATCCGGTTCATCATCCACCACCAGGATGTGGGCAACGCTCATCTAATGCTTTCTCCTTGTCTACTCGGCCTAGGGTTTCAACAGGCCGGAATACTTGTCGCTGTCGGTGGACACGTTGTCACGGTTCTCGGCCCGCAGCGGCAAACGCAGCTTGAAACAGGCGCCGCCGCCCTCGGGACGCTCGACCCAGATCACGCCATTGTGCTCCTCGACGATCTTCTTCACAATCGCCAGCCCCAACCCGCCGCCCTTGGGCTTGGTGGAAAAATAGGGCTCAAACAATTGCTCGAGCACGTTGTCGGCGATGCCGATGCCGCTGTCGCACACCGACAGCTCCACGGTCTGTTTTTGGCCGTCGTCGTTGAGTTGGCTGACGATCTGGATCTTGGTCTCCGGCTGGCCCTCGCAGGCGGTAATCGCGTTGCGCAGCAGGTTGTGCAGCAATTGGCGCATGCGGCCGCTATCGAGGTCGACCTCGCCTATGGCGGTGTCGAGATCGGCGATGATCAGCGCATTGCGGTCGGCGCGATAGAGTTCCAGCACCTCGCCAATCAGCGCATTGAATTTGATCGGCCGGATATCGAGCTTGGGGCTGCGCGCATAATCGGAGAAGGCCTGCACCATCTTCTTCATCGCCTCCACCTGCTGCACGATGGTGTGGGTCGAGCGGTCGAGCAGCGCGCCTTCCTCTTCGTCCAGCTTGCCGAGGTAGCGGTGACGCATACGTTCGGCCGCGAGCTGGATCGGCGTCAGCGGGTTTTTGATCTCATGCGCCAGACGCCGTGCGACCTCGCCCCAGGCGGCATCGCGCTGCGCCTGCAGCAGGGCGGTGATGTCGTCAAAGACGATGACGTGACCACCTTCCAGCTCCTTGCCGCCGCCGAGGGCCACACCGCGACACATCAGCACCTTGCGCCCCTCCTGACCAAACAGTTCGACCTGTTCCTGCCAGCCCGGCGCCTGACCGAAGAGATGCGGGCGCAATATCGTGCTCAGCTTTTGCAGGATCTCGCCCTGTTCCTCCAATGAATCGAGGCCGCGGCCGAGGTGTTCGTCCAGGTCCAGGCCCAGGATCTGGCCGGCGGCGGCATTGGCGGTACGCAGCACGTGGTCCTGGTCGAAGGTGATGACGCCGGATGACAAATGGCTGAGCACCGCCTCCAGGTACTGCTTCTGACTCTCAACCACCAGCCGGCTGCGATCGGCCTGACGCTGGGCCGAGGCGATGCGTTCGGTCATGGTGTTAAACGATTTGACCAGGAAGCCCAGCTCATCGTTGCCTGCGACGCTCTGCGGCAGGCGGCGGTGGTAGTCGCCCGAGGAGACGGCGCGCGTGCCGATGGCGAGCACGCGGATCGGCGCCACCAGGCGCTGCGCAAAATAGAACGCGGCCCAGATCGCGGTGAACAGGCTCAGCAACAACACCATCGATAGCGTGAAGGTGAAGCTGGTCTTCATCGGCCCGCGCATGAACTGCATCTGTTCGTATTGGGCGTAGGAGTGCTGCACGCTCTGGCCGAGGGTCTCCAGGCGTTCCGGCACGGCGTAGATCGCCTGCAACACGGTGGGTTTGTGTTCGATGCCCATCGCCGGCATGCGCACGACCAGCCGCGCAGACATGCCGAAGGGTTCGGCGACGCTGGGGTCCAGGCCGACGTATTCGAGGCCGTTTTTGAGCTGCGACAGGATGTGGCTGTCGATGGCCTGTGGCATCAGCCGACCGGCGTCTTCGCTGACGAAGGCCTGTGGCTGGCCATCGAGATAGAAGATACCCACCTCCAGCGCATTGCCGCGATGACGCAATTGATTGAGGCTGAGCACCCATTCGTCCTTGGGGCGTTCTGCCAGCTCATCGGCCATGTCGTGGGTCTGGCGCAGCATGTCGCGCATCCGCCAGTCGAGCGCGGTGCGGCTGAGGTTGAGCGCATCTTCGAGCGCCTGATCGATACGGGTATCAAACCAGGTGTCGACGCCGCGGCGGATGAAGTCGAGCGAGAAGTAATAGAGCACCGAGGTCGGCACGGTCGACATCAGCACGAAGATCACGACCAGCCGTGTCGCCAGGCGAGAGCCGGTGGCCTTGTTGCGGTATTGGCGCACCAGTCGGCTGAGGTTGTAGATGATCAGGCCGCCGAGCACCAACACTTCCAGCACGTTGATGATCAGCAGCAGCGAATAGAGTTCACTGAACTGCTGCGAGTTCTGCGTCGCCGCATTCATCATGTAGAGCGAGATCAGCAGCAGCGTGAACAGCAGGATGACCGGCAGCCCGGTCAGCAGCCAGCGTCGGAATGTCTCAGGGAGCATGGTCTCCACCGGCTGTCGGGGCCTGCGAACGACCCTTCAGATCAATCGACGGCCCGATGACTTCAGGCCGCAACGGCCAGCTCAGCCACGCACTACTGAGGTCAAGTCCCTCACTGATGTAGGCCATCAGGCGCAGCGGCACCGGGAAGGTTTCGACATCGATACGCACGCGCACCCGGCCGAGATAATGGGTATTGGGATTGATCCGATCGGCGGCGACCAATGGCCAGTCGACCAGATTGCCCATATGAGACAACACAATATTCAAGGTCGGCATCTGATAGCGCTGACCACTGTTCAGATTGTGCAGCTGATAGGCTTCGGTCAACGGGTTGTAGCTGAATTCATAGCGCTGCTGGGCTTCGGCGATGACATGGTCCCAGATATAGTCTCGTGATTCGATGACCTCGGTCTCTATGACCAGGGTCAGGGTAACGCCGTTATGCAGCGCCTCTTCAAGATCGTGGCTCAATTGCAGGCCGAAGATGGCGTCGAGGTGGTAGATGTTTTTTTTGAAGTCGCTCTCGGCCAGCAGCACCGTGAACACCCCCTCGTCCTCGCGATCATCGATCTGCTGCGCATTCAACGGCAGCCACAATACCAGTAACCACAGCACCGTTAAGGCGCAGAATGTGGAGCGGATGTGGGCTGAGGTGGTCTGCATTTACGTAGCTTGTTTGATCAACCGTGCGTAATAAAAGCCATCCATGTTGTCACTGCCGGGCAGGATCTGACGACCATGCACCTGCGCAATCCCCCACTGTGCATCCAACGCTGATTCGCGGGCGTCGGCCGTGCGCGCCAGAAAAGCGGCGATCTGTTGCGCGTTTTCCTGCGGCAGGATCGAGCACGTGGCGTACAACAGCATACCGCCTGGCTTCAAGGTCGGCCACAGTGCATCGAGGATTTGCCCCTGTACGGTGGCGAGGGCCTCGATGTCGTTGGCGCGTCGCAACCATTTGATGTCAGGGTGGCGACGAATCACACCGCTGGCCGAGCAGGGGGCGTCGAGCAGGATGCGGTCGAACAGGCGGCCATCCCACCAGCCTTCGGTAATACTGGCGTCGCCCGTCTGAACCCTGGCCGAATACCCCAGCCGGTGGAGCGTGTCGTGCATGCGCGTCAGCCGCGCCTCTTCGCTGTCGATGGCGACCAGATCAAGTCGGCCGTTGACCCGCTCCAGCAGATGGGCGCTCTTGCCACCGGGCGCGGCGCAGGCGTCGAGGATGTGTTCGTCGGCTTTGGGCGCCAGCAGTTGCGCCGCCAGCTGGGCGGCCTCGTCCTGCACCGAGACCCAGCCTTCGGCAAAACCAGGCAGCGCAAACACATCCACCGGCCGCGCCAGCGTGACTCCATCGGCGCTGTGCCGACAGGCCTCGGCCTCCAGCTCGCGATCTTTGAGGCACTGTAGATAATCGTCGCGGCGGATCAGGTTGTGGTTGACGCGCAGCGTCATCGGCGCCTGCTCGTTACCGGCCTCGAGCATGGCCTGCCACTGCTCTGGATAGGCCTCGTGCAGGCGATTGATCAACCAGCCGGGATAAGACAGCCGGTTGCCGATGTCGGCGTCGATCTCGGACGACAAGGTCTCACGCTGACGCTGAAAATTGCGCAACACCGCATTGACCAGCCCCTTGGCCCAGGGCTTTTTGAGCCCCTGTAACGCATCGACCGTGCTCGAGACGGCGGCGTGGTCGGGCACGCGCATGTGCTCCAGCTGGAACAGGCCGACGATCAACAGGTGGCGGACGTCACTGTCCTTGCTGCGCAAGGACTTGCTCAGCAGTGCCTCGACGATCGCGTTGAGGCGGCGGTAATGGCGCAGCGCGCCGTAGAGCAGGGCCTGGAACAGGGCGCGGTCGCGCGCCTCGATGCGGTTTAGATAATTGGGGATGACGCTCGATGACGAGCGGCCATCTTGCACAACCTCGGTCAGGGCCAGGGCTGCAGCGGTGCGGACGTTCAGCGTGTTGGCAGCCGCACTCAGGGGGTTGGCCCCAAGCGGAGGCCGACGGCCAATGCGTGCCGGGCGTTGAGCAGGTCGCTGATCGCCAGCGGTTTGCCGCCCGGCAGCTGCACACGCTGCAGTCGCAACAGGCCTTTGCCGGTGGCGACATCAATGCCCTGCTTGTCGATGGCGACGAGGGTGCCGGGCGCGGCATTGGTGGTTTGGTCGATCGGGCTCGCCTGCCAGATGCGCAAGACCTGGTCGCCGAGCAGGGTCTGCGCCACCGGCCACGGGTTGAAGGCGCGGATCAGCCGGTCCAGCTCGACCGCGGGCCGCTGCCAGTCGATCTCGGCCTCGGCCTTGCTCATCTTGTGGGCGTAGTTGGCGAGCGCGTCGTCCTGTTTTTCGGGGCGGGCGGTGCCCGCGGCCAGCACGGCAATGGTCTCGACCACGGCCTCGGCGCCGATCTGCGCCAGACGGTCGTGCAGGGTCTGGGCGGTGTCGTCGGCGTGGATCGGCGTCGTGTGTTTGCTCAGCATGTCGCCAGTGTCGAGGCCGACATCCATCTGCATGATGGTGACGCCGGTCTCGTGATCGCCCGCTTCGATCGAGCGCTGGATCGGTGCCGCGCCACGCCAACGCGGCAGCAGCGAGGCATGGATGTTGATGCAGCCGAGGCGAGGGGCGTCGAGCACGGCCTTGGGCAACAACAGGCCGTAGGCGACGACGACCATCAAATCGGCATTCAATTCGCGCAGCGCGGCCTGGTCTGCCTCGGCCTTGAGTTTTTCCGGCTGTCGCACCTCGATGCCATGCGCCTGTGCCAGCACCTTGACCGGACTCGGCGTCAGCTTGCGGCCACGGCCGGCAGGGCGGTCGGGCTGGGTGTAGACGGCAACGATCTCGTGTTCGGTCTTGAGCAGCGCCGCCAGCGCCTGGGCTGCAAATTCGGGTGTGCCGGCGAAGATGATGCGTAGTGGCTTGGAAGTGGTCACGGTATCGCGGGCCTTTGCGGATTACATATTTTGGCGTTTTTGTTTTTCGAGCTTTTTGCGGATGCGCTCACGCTTGAGGCCCGACAGATAATCGACAAACAGCTTGCCGTTGAGGTGATCGATCTCGTGCTGGATGCAGACCGCCTCCAGGCCGTGGGCCTCCAGCTCAAAGGGCTCGCCGTGTTTGTCCAGCGCCTTTACGCGGATCTGCTCGGCACGCTCGACCTTCTCATAGGCACCGGGCACCGATAGACAACCTTCTTCCGAGATCTCGGCACCTTCGCTGCCGATGATCTCGGGGTTGATCAGCGCCAGCGGCGCGTTACCCTCTTCGCTGATATCGACCACGATCACGCGGCGAAAATCACCCACCTGCGGCGCAGCGAGGCCAATGCCGGGGGCGTCATACATGGTGTCGAACATATCGTCGATCAGCGCGCGGAGATCATCGTCAACCTGCTCGACGGGTTTGCATAGGGTGCGAAGACGGGGGTCTGGAAAATGTAAGATGGGTCTAATGGCCATAACTCTTTCACTAACAATTTGTATCTGCCGGCCGATTATACTGCTGATCCGAAAACATAACATCGTATCTGACTTATAAATATTGGTGCAGGTTAGGTTTTTGGCTACACTCGATGGACACGCTTGAGAAGGATTGCTTGCTTATGCCCCGCAAACGAATTTGCCTCGCCCTACTCGCCGGCGCCCTGTTTCATGGCGCACTGTGGGCGGATACGCTGGAATTGAACCCCGATCGCCCGAGCGAATACACGGTGGTGAAAGGCGATACCCTGTGGGATATCTCGGCCAAATTTCTACGCGACCCCTGGCGTTGGCCCGAGATCTGGAATCTCAACGAACAGATCGCCAATCCACACCTGATCTATCCCGGCGACATCATTCACTTGGTTTATGTCGACGGCAAACCCGTGCTCCAGATCAAACGCGGCGCACGTGTGATGAAATTATCGCCTCACGCCCATTCCACTCCATTGGGCAATGCGATTCCGACGATTGACCCCGGAGTAATCTCTCAATTCCTCGGTCAACCACGCATCTTGACCAAAGAAGAACTCGATGGCGCCGGCTACATCGTCGCCTCGGAAGAAAAGCGTTTGATCAGTGGCGCCAATTCACGGGTATTTGCTCGCAACTTGCGCCAGGACAGCAACCGCTCATTTGCGATTTACCGCCTCGGCAACGTGTATCGCTCAGATCGTAAGCCCGGTATTTTGGGTTACGAAGCAATCCAGGTCGCCGATGCGCGCCTGGAGGGCGGCACTGACCCGGCAACCTTGCGTATCACCAAGGCCCATCGCGAGACCATGGTCGAAGACATCGTCTTGCCGGTCGACTCCAGTGCCATCACCCAAGGATTCATCCCCAGCTCGCCACCGGATACCGCTGACGGGCGTATCATCTCGATCCTGGATGGCATTGCGCTGGCCGGACAATATCAAACCGTCGTACTCGATCTCGGCCATGAGGACAACATCGAACGCGGCCATGTGCTGGCCGTGCGCACCAAGGGCATACAAGTGCAGGATCGCCATGCTCAACGCGTCGGCTCCAGCACCGTGACCCTGCCAGAAGACCGCTCGGCCCTGTTGATGGTTTATCGGGCGTTTGAACGCGTCAGCTACGCGCTGGTCATGGAATCACAACAGGATATCCGCATCGGTGATCGCGTGACCGCGCCTTAGATCAGCTCCCAACAGACCCGACTGTTTGGTCAGGTCTGCAAAATTGGACTAGGCGATATAGTCAACCGCTCCAATTCACTCAAGAAACCTGCCCCGGCGGCAGGTTTTTTATTGGCCATGATGGACAGGGACGCCCATGAACATGGACACAAACACCGCCGATCAGCTGCGTGCCTGGCTGACCTTGCATCACGCGCCCGGCATCGGCGCCGCCACCTTCAATAAACTACTCGAGCACTTTGCATCGCCCGCCGAGGTGCTGGCACTGGATGCCACCACGATGCATGCGATCGGCCTGCGGGCAGACACCGTGCGCTGGCTACAGAGCGGCGAGCGCTGCGGTGTTGAACGCGACCTGGCCTGGTGCCAATCGGCCGCCGAGCACCATATCCTGACCCTCGCCGACTCCACCTATCCAACACAACTGCGCCAGATCAGCCATCCACCCCCTGTGCTCTATGTCGCAGGCAATCCCACCACATTAAACCGCGCGCAGCTGGCCATCGTTGGCAGTCGCAACCCCAGCAGCGGTGGCGCAACCAACGCCAAACAGTTTGCCGCGGCGCTGGCGCGGCAGGGGTATGTCATCACCAGCGGCCTGGCATTGGGTGTGGATGGTGCGGCCCACGAAGGGGCGCTGGCGGCCGGGGGCGAGACAGTCGCCATCATGGGCACCGGGCTGGATCAGGCCTACCCGGCGCGGCATCGCACACTGGCGGCACGTGTGCGCGAACAGGGGGCGCTGGTGTCGGAATTTGCCATCGGCAGCGGGCCGCGCGCCGAGCATTTTCCGCGGCGCAATCGCATCATCAGCGGCCTGAGCCTGGGGGTATTGGTGGTCGAGGCGGCGCCACAGAGCGGTTCGCTGATCACCGCACGCACGGCGCTGGAGCAGGGACGCGAGGTGTTTGCGATCCCCGGTTCCATCCACAATCCACTGGCGCGGGGCTGTCACCTGCTGATCCGCCAAGGCGCAAAGTTGGTCGAATCGATCGACGATATCCTGGAAGAGCTACCACCGCGGCAGCCATCGCTGGTTCTCCCTGACACCACCTCGCCGCAGGCGGCGACACCCTGCGAGGCACATCAGCGATTACTGACGCAAATGGGCTACGATCCGGTCTCGATCGACGCCCTGGTCGACATCTGCCGATTGACGGCCGATGAGCTTTCCTCCATGCTTTTATTAATGGAGCTGGATGGGCTGGTCACCAGTATGCCCGGCGGACGCTACGTAAGAAGCTATTAAATTAGGGTTTTGAAGTGAAAGAAAACCTGCTCGATATTTTGATGTACATGTTTGAAAACTGTGTCGACAGTGAAACCGGGGTATTACCCGACGAGGCCGATCTGCGCACCTATCTCGACGACGCAGGCTTTCAAAACAAGGACATAGAGCGCGCCTTCGCATGGCTGGAAGGCCTGGCCGAGGCCCATGAAAAAGAGTTTCCAGTCAGCGTCTCGTCCACATCGATGCGGATTTATTCGCAGCAGGAGATGGCCAAACTGGACCGCGATTGTCGTGGTTTCCTGTTGTATCTGGAGCAAAGTGGCATTCTGGACCCCATCAGTCGTGAGCTGGTCATCGACCGCGCGATGGCCCTGGAGCCGGACGGCATTGATCTGGCGCAGCTCAAGTGGGTGGTGCTGATGGTGCTGTTTAATCGCCCCGGACAGGAAGAGTCCTATACCTGGATGGAAGACCTGCTGTTTGATGACATTCCCGGTCATCTGCATTAGACGTGAACTCAAGGCCCCGTGCCCTGTCCGTTCAGCACCAGCGCTAGACATCTCTGGGACAGCTACTAAACTTCGCAGGGTTGTGACCGTCAACCCTAGTCGGCGGTTATCGCCAGCGAACCGTATTTATTAAACGAAAAAAGATTTGTTTAAGGATGAGTAAAAATTTAGTCATTGTAGAGTCACCGGCCAAGGCCAAGACCATCAAAAAATACCTGGGCAAAGACTTCGAGGTATTGGCGTCGTATGGTCACGTGCGCGATCTGCTGCCGAAGGAAGGCGCGGTCGACCCGGCCAATGACTTTGAGATGAAGTATCAACTCATCGACAAAAACCAGAAGCATGTCGACGCCATCTCCAAGGCGATCAAAAAGGCCGATGCCCTCTACCTCGCGACTGACCCGGATAGGGAAGGCGAGGCCATTTCGTGGCACCTGTGCGAATACCTGAAGGGGCGCAAGCTGCTGAAGGACAAGACGGTCCACCGCGTTGTGTTCCACGAGATCACCAAACGTGCGATCCAGGACGCGATGGAACATCCACGGGAGCTGTCGCAGGAGCTGGTCAACGCCCAGCAGGCGCGCCGCGCCCTCGATTACCTGGTGGGTTTTAACCTGTCACCGCTGCTGTGGAAAAAGATCCGCCGCGGCCTGTCGGCCGGTCGGGTACAGAGCCCGGCCTTGCGCATGATCGTTGAGCGTGAGCTGGAGATCGAAAAGTTTGTCCCCCGCGAGTACTGGACCATCGAAGCGGACCTCAACAAGGACAAGGCCGACTTCAACGGCAAACTGACCCTGTTTGCAGGCGAGAAGATCAGCCAGTTCAGCATCGATAACGGCGATCGTGCCCACGAAGTGCAAACGGCGCTGACCCAGGCCGCCGCCGGCAGCCTGAGCGTCGTCAAGGTCGACAAGAAACAACGCAAACGCAATCCGGCGCCGCCGTTCATCACGTCGACGCTGCAACAGGAGGCCTCGCGCAAACTCGGCTTTACCACCCAACGCACGATGCGCACCGCACAGCAGTTGTACGAAGGGATCGATACCGGCAACGGCGCGGTGGGTCTGATTACCTACATGCGTACCGACTCGGTTAATCTGGCGCAAGAGGCGGTGCAGGAGATTCGCGATTACATCGCCGGCAAATATGGCGCGGAGAACGTGCCATCCTCGCCGAATGTCTACAAGACCAAATCCAAAAACGCACAAGAGGCGCACGAGGCTATCCGCCCAACGTCGGTGACGGTCGAACCGGCCAGCATCGCCAAACACCTGACCAAGGAACAGTTCAAGCTGTATGAACTGATCTGGATGCGTACCGTCGCCTGTCAGATGATCCACGCCACGATCAACACCGTCGCCGTCGACATGGCCGCAGGCAACCCGGAACACCTGTTCCGCGCCAATGGCTCGACCATCGTCCACCCCGGTTTTATCGCGGTCTATCAGGAAGGCGTCGACGACGCCAAGGCCAACGATGACGACAACAAGATGCTGCCGCCGATGGTCGAAGGCGATGTCATCAAGCTAAAAGGCATCCGCGGCGAACAACACTTCACCGAGCCACCACCGCGCTACAGCGAGGCGAGCCTGGTCAAGGCGCTGGAAGAACACGGCATCGGCCGTCCGTCGACCTATGCCTCGATCATCTCGACGCTGCAGGCGCGCGAATACGTCACTCTGGATAAAAAGCGTTTCCGTCCTACCGACGTAGGCCGCATCGTCAATAAATTCCTGACCGAATACTTCGCCAAATACGTCGATTACGAATTCACCGCCAAGCTGGAGGATGAGCTCGATGCGGTGTCACGCGGTGAGGAGGAATGGGTGCCATTGCTGGCCCAGTTCTGGACACCATTCCGGGAATTGATTGATACCACCGAAAAGAATGTCAGCCGTCAGGATGTGACCCACGAGGCGCTGGACGAGGCCTGCCCCAAATGCGGCAAGCAGTTATCGATCCGACTCGGCCGTCGCGGCCGCTTTGTCGGCTGTGATGGCTTTCCCGAGTGCGATTACACCCGCAGCCTGGAAGAAGAGGGCGGTGAGTCGAGTGAACCTGAGGTCGTCGAAGGCCGCAGCTGCCCCAAATGCGAGGCGCCGCTGATCATTCGCACCGGCCGTTACGGCAAGTTCATCGGTTGTTCTGCCTTCCCCAAGTGCAAACACATCGAACCACTGGAGCAGCCGAAGGATACCGGCGTCAAATGCCCCGAGTGCAACAAGGGCATGATGCTGGCGCGTAAATCACGCTACGGCAAACAGTTCTTCTCCTGCTCGTGTTATCCCGAGTGTTCATACGCGGTGTGGAATCTGCCGATCAACGAGCCGTGCCCGGATTGTGGCTGGCCGATCCTGACCTTGAAGACCACCAAACGCAAAGGGACCGAGAAGGTCTGTCCGCAGAAGGAATGCGGTTACAGCGAACAGGTGGATGACGTCGCCGGCGAAGAAGAAGAGGCCTCGGGCTAACCGAGGCCGTCGTCTGCCGGGTGCCCTTGCAGACTGGCCTCCACCACCGGGCGCGTCAGCTGCGGTGCGAACATCTCGATAAAGTCGTACAGACAGCGCCGCACGTAGGCACCGCGGCGGATGCCGATGCGGGTGACACTCGGCTCAAACAGATGCGATGCATCGATCGCCCGCAGTTTGGTATCGCGCTCCGGGTCAAAGGCCATGCTGGCAAGAATCCCCACCCCCAAACCCAGTTCGACATAGGTCTTGATGACATCCGAGTCGATCGCCGTAAGGACTATATTGGCCTCCAGCCCCAGGGCCTCAAACGCCTGGTTGATCTTGGTGCGACCGGCCACGGCGAAGTCGTAGGTCACAATCGGGTGTCGCGCCAAGGCCGCCAGGGTCAGCGGTGATTCACTGAGCAGCGGATGGTCCGGCGGACAGATGATGCTGCGATTCCACTCATAACAGGGGAACATGATCAGGTCAGGGAAGTCCGAGATCGCCTCGGTGGCTATGGCCACATCCGCCAGCCCCTTGGCCGCCAGCTGCGCGCAGTGGGTGGGACTGCCCTGATGCAACTCGAGCCGCACCCCCGGATAGCGCTGTTTAAAGCGCTGGATCACCGGCGGCAGCGCATAACGGGCCTGGGTATGGGTCGTGGCGATGGAGAGTCGACCACCGGCGCTATTGGAATATTCGCCACTGATCTCCTTGATGTTGTTGACCTCCTGCAACACACGCTCGGCCACCTCGAGGATCCGTCGCCCTGGCTCGGTAATACCCACCAGACGCTTGCCGTTGCGCTCGAAGATCTGCACATTCAACTCGTCTTCCAGCAGACGAATCTGACTGCTGACCCCAGGTTGCGCCGTATGGAGCGCCTCGGCGGCAGCAGAAACACTCAGCCCCAGGCGTGCTACTTCACGGATATAAACCAGTTGCTGTAATTTCACGATCGGCCTTTATATGCGATACGAAGGATAGAGCGGAATTGTGATCCTGAAATCGAATATGACCCAGACGGGTGTCTTAGCGCAACTGTCTCCGCAACTGTGCCAATTCTTCTTCCAAGGCATCAACCCGCTTGCGCAACATATCCTGGCGCTCGAAGTAGGCGGGGGTCAGGCGATTGGCACCCGTGGGTAACTTCTGCCGCTCCCCAGGCAGCGGGACCTCACCATCCTTAGCGGCTTGGCGGGCCTCGTTGAGCCGTTGTTGAACTGCCTCGATTCGATCTTTGGCGGCATTGCGCTGCTGACTGGCCTGATCCAGCTCCCGCTCGATTTGGCGGTTTCGCTCCATGAGTTGATTGAGATCCTGGCTCGGCGTGACATTGGCCGGCTGCGGCATCGTCATTTCGCTGGCCTCGACCCCCGGTGGTGGCGGGCTGGACGAAAAGACCACTGAACCATCGCCCCCCTTCCAGCGGTACATCTTATTTTCCTGGTCCGTTTCGGCATTGCACCACAGAGGGCTCAACAGCAGGCCGCCCAGCACCAAGCAGCAAGATGGCTTAAATCGGGTCATTTTCAATCCCATCAATTAGTTAGTTATTAATATAGTCTCAAATGACCGGGCTACCAATAGCTGCCACCCGCCCAACGCATGGATGAACGAAAAAAATGCCATACCTGAGCTTGAAACTCAGAAATTCTCGTCTACAGTGAATATCGCCTCCCTGTGGTTCACATGGGGAGTATGCAAATGGATTCAATTGTGGAGGAGGACATTGCATGACTCACTATAATAGAGACGCATATAAATACCGTTCCAAGGATGTGATGCTAGGAGTATTGGGGATCCCGCTAGTGGCCTGTTGCGCCCTGTTGGCGGCCAATTTCATAACGACTTATGCCGGTATATAAATAAAAAAATAAATACACGTTGAAGAATGCCCCGTTTCGGGGCATTTTTTTTGTAACAAAGTGTGTCTTGCATTGTGATTACGTTAAAGCCAAAGACTGTTGCACCGATATATTGTTTGAAGGCGCTGAACAAACCACAAGATATGGTGTCTCAGTTGCTAATACCACCGAACCAGGAGGTGCACTATGTTGAGCTACATACTACGTCTGGCCTTTGATTTTGAACGCGATCATGGCTACTGGCCCAACATGCTTTACCTGAACACCGACCAGTACCGCCACTGGCAACAAGAGTTTGGCGAGACTGCAGATTTTGATGAAATTAGTCGCCGCCTTGCAATGGACATCGTCATATCAGTCGACGCCCTACACCCACACGTCGCCTGGTTCCCTAACCGGATGCAAGCAATCGGCTAATGTCGCCCCGGGCCACCTTCGGGTGGCCCACCTTCTCTCCAGAGACGGGATAGCTGTTACAATCCCGCCCCATGGATGTTACTCACATAATCGACCCCCTCAATGACGCCCAGCGCGAGGCCGTGACCGCCCCGCGGGGACAACAATTGGTCTTGGCCGGCGCCGGCAGCGGCAAGACCCGCGTCCTGGTGCATCGCATCGCCTGGCTGCTGTCGGCCGAGAATGCGTCGCCCTACAACATCATGGCGGTGACCTTCACCAACAAGGCTGCGGCCGAGATGCGTCACCGCATCGAAGACCTGCTTGGTCAACCGATCGGCGGCATGTGGGTCGGCACCTTCCACTCGCTGGCGCATCGTTTCCTGCGCGCCCACTGGCAGGATGCAAAACTGCCGCAGGCCTTTCAGATCCTCGACTCGGACGACCAGTACCGACTGATCCGCCGCATCCTGAAAAACCTGGAACTGGACGAGGCCAAGTGGCCGCCACGTCAGGTGCAGTGGTTTATCAACAGCCGCAAGGACGAAGGCCTGCGACCGCAGCACATCGATCATCACGGCGACCTGTACACCAAGCAGATGCTGCGCATATATCAGGCCTACGAAGAGCACTGCAACAAGGCGGGCCTGGTCGACTTTGCCGAGATCCTGCTGCGCGCCCACGAGCTGCTGCGCGACCGCCCCGACATCCTGCACCACTACCGCGAGCGCTTTGAGTTTCTGCTGGTCGACGAGTTTCAGGACACCAACGCAATTCAATATGCCTGGCTGCGACTGCTGACGGGCGAGGCGGGCAACATCTTTATCGTCGGTGACGACGACCAGTCGATCTANNATCTACGGCTGGCGCGGCGCCAAGATCGAAAACATCCACCGTTTCAGTCAGGACTACCCCAAGACGCAGACCATCCGCCTCGAACAGAACTACCGTTCGACCGCGACCATCCTCAAGGCAGCCAATGCGCTGATCGACCACAACAGCGACCGCCTCGGTAAAGAGCTGTGGACCGACGGCAGTGACGGCGAGCAGATCCAGCTCTACACCGCCTACAACGACCTCGACGAGGCGCGCTTCATCGTCGAGCGCATCCGCCAGTGGATCGCCGATGGCCATGCGCGGCGTGACGCGGCGCTCCTCTACCGCTCCAACGCCCAGTCGCGGGTATTGGAGGCCGAGCTGCTGCAACAAGGTATCCCGTACCGCATCTACGGCGGCCAGCGCTTCTTCGAACGCCAGGAGATCAAGGACGCGATGGCCTACCTGCGCTTGCTGAACAACCGCCACGACGACCCGTCGTTCGAGCGCGTGATCAACACGCCGACCCGCGGCATCGGCGAGCGCAGCATCGCCGCGATCCGTGACCTGGCACGTACGCGGGCGACCTCGCTGTGGTTCGCCGCCGAGGCCATCGTCGCCGAAAAACAATTACCCGCGCGGGCGGCCAATGCCATCGACGCCTTTCTGAAACTGGTCAATGGCCTGGGCACAACCTGCGCCGCACTGGAAGAACTGGCCGAGCAGACCGACCACATCATCAAGGCCAGCGGCCTGATCGAGCACTACAAGAAAGAGAAGGGTGAAAAGGGTCAGGCGCGCCTCGACAACCTCGACGAACTGGTGTCGGCTGCGCGCGAATTTCAGTACGACGAAGACACCGCCGAGGGCATGGACATGCTCACCGCCTTCCTCGCCCACGCAGCGCTGGAGGCCGGCGAGGGCCAGGCCGACCCTTGGGAAGACTGCGTTCAACTGATGACTCTGCACTCGGCTAAAGGTTTGGAGTTTCCTCTAGTTTTCTTGTGCGGCATGGAAGAAGGTCTGTTTCCTCACAGCATGTCGATGGAGGAACCGGGCCGCCTGGAGGAAGAGCGCCGCCTCTGTTACGTCGGCATCACCCGTGCCCGCCAACTGCTCTACATCACACATGCCGAGGTGCGGCGACTGCACGGCCAGGAGAATTACGCGCTGCCGTCTCGCTTCATCGGCGAGATCCCCGATGATCTAGTGCGGCCGGTGCGGCCCAAGACCAAGATCAGTCGTCCCGCCGCCAGCTCCGGCTGGAAGGATGATTTCAACTACGACCAGACCGCCAGCGGCGGCCTGCACATCGGCCAGCGCGTGATACACCCCAAGTTCGGACATGGCGTGTTGTTGAATTGCGAAGGACAGGGCAGTTCGGCGCGGGTTCAGGTCAATTTCGACGATGTTGGCAGCAAATGGCTCGTCGTCGCCTATGCCAATCTACAGCCGGCTTAAACGGGGGCCCGGGGCAATTGACTTGCCTCATCGTACAAGCGCTCCAACGATTCCGCACCCAGGTTCAGCGTCGTTTGGATTTCACCCAACAACTTCAACCAGCGGGGACTGTCGCAATCTTCGTTATTCTCGCCACTTTCTATGCTGCGGGATAAATAATCCGCCAACGTCAGCACTGCGGCCAAACGGTGGGTTGTCGGGTCGGTATGTACGCCAAGTGTATCGGAATGATGGAAGCGTATGGCCTTATAGATACGCGGTGGCAGGCCCCAGCTGCTCGCTAATACGGCACCAACAATGGCATGGTGGGTATTGAATTTGTTTTCCTCAAAGTCATGTATATCGCCCCCGCGGACGACGACTTTTTCCACTATTTCCTGATACAAGGGAAACTTGGTGATCAAAATCGGGATGGCGCAATCATGAAAAAGTCCGACCATATAGGCCTCTTCAGGGAGGACGTCTTGACAGTGTTTGGCGATCTTTTCGCTGAGCACGGCCACGTGTACGCTGTGTTTCCATAGGCGCTCGGCTTCGCCATCATTAAAGCCCAGTGCTTCTTTGGCTGCGCTGGTGACCACCATAGAATAAAAATTACGTATCCCCATCAACGAAAGTGCGGTCAAAATGCTTGTGACCTCGCGTTTAGCACCAAATAGCGGTGAATTAATAATTTTTAGTACGCGAGAAACGAGTGCTGGATCCTGATTCAATAGTGTGGCGATCTTGCGAAAGTCGGGATCTGGAGTGGTAAGTTCTTTGCTCAGGGCGACAACGATAGTGGGTTGGGGCGGCAAACGCAGGTCTTTCAAAAAAGACTGAATTTTTTCTACTGAGTCGTTGGTTTCGTTGGCATAGCTTTCAATAGCAGCTCTGAGCATACTTCTTCTCCCTGAAGTTATTTTTGTAGGCATCCCTCGTTATTGCCATCGACTAATTTGGTCAGAATGTTTAGTGGTTTTGGTGCTTACCGTCGCTTGGAAGGGAATATGAATTACTGTGCTGTATCGTAAAGGGCATCCGTGGGCTGTTGCTGGGCGGAAATTGCACCCCCTACTCGCATACGCTACCATCGATGACGCTACTGAACGGGCGCACCTGGATGCGCCGGAATAATAAGAAGATAGGAATCATCATGAAACGTCGTGATTTTATTAAGTCGGCCGCCGGGGGGGCTCTTTTGGCCGCAGGCGCCACAGCGGCAGCACCCGCCTATGCGCGCCGCAAACGCTACAACTGGAAGCTCGTCACCTCTTGGCCACCGGGCCTGCCAATCATGCAGGAAGGGGTCGAAAAGTTCGCCAAGGACATCGAACAGATGAGCGACCGCTCGCTGCGGATCAGTGTGTTTGCCGCTGGGGAATTGATCCCGGCGATGCAGGTATTTGATGCAGTATCGCAAGGTTCCGTACAGATGGGACATGCCGCCGCCTATTATTGGGCAGGCAAGGTGCCAGCCGGCCAGTTCTTTACCGCCGTTCCATTTGGCATGAATGCGCAGGGCATGAACGCGTGGCTGTACAACGGCGGCGGACTGCAACTGTGGCGCGACATCTACAAGGATTTCAACATCGTACCCTTTCCGATGGGAAACACCGGTGTGCAGATGGGCGGCTGGTTCCGCCGCGAAATCAAGTCGCTCAAGGACCTGCAAGGCCTGAAAATGCGCATCCCCGGCATCGGCGGCGAGATCATGACGCGCCTGGGCGTTACGGTGCAGACGCTGGCGGGCGGAGACATCTACCCGGCCCTGGAGCGCGGCGCCATCGACGCCACCGAGTGGGT
>DHYU01000069.1:30238-30477 GCA_002415485.1 Proteobacteria bacterium UBA5122 | reverse complement strand
CTGGTTGAAATGGAAGTGCGCGAACTGCTGTCTTCTTACGACTTCCCAGGTGACGACATTCCAGTTATCACTGGTTCTGCGTTGAAGGCGCTGGAAGGTGATGCTAGCGATATCGGTATGCCCGCAATCGATCGTCTGATCGACGCCCTGGATACCTACATTCCACAACCAGAGCGCGCCATCGATGGCGCCTTCCTGATGCCAGTGGAAGACGTATTCTCTATCTCAGGTCGCGGTAC
>DHYU01000069.1:0-30113 GCA_002415485.1 Proteobacteria bacterium UBA5122 | reverse complement strand
CAACGTCGGCGTACTGCTGCGTGGCACCAAGCGTGAAGATGTAGAGCGTGGCCAGGTATTGTGTAAGCCAGGTTCAATCAAGCCACACACCAAGTTCGAAGCAGAAGTATACGTACTGAGCAAAGAAGAGGGTGGTCGTCATACTCCGTTTTTCAATGGCTACCGTCCACAGTTTTACTTCCGTACCACAGACGTCACTGGCGCCTGTGATCTGCCGGAAGGTATTGAAATGGTCATGCCAGGCGACAACGTTGCCATGACTGTAAGCTTGATTGCACCAATTGCGATGGAAGAAGGCCTGCGTTTCGCGATTCGCGAAGGTGGTCGTACTGTTGGTGCTGGCGTTGTATCTAAGATTGTTGAGTAAGGCACATGTCTAATCAAAGAATTCGTATTCGTTTGAAAGCGTTTGATCATCGTCTGATTGATCAATCTGCCCGTGAGATCGTTGAAACGGCTAAGCGTACCGGCGCCCAAGTAAAAGGCCCGATTCCTCTGCCAACTAAAAAAGAGCGTTTTACTGTTTTGATCTCTCCGCATGTAGATAAAGATGCGCGTGATCAATACGAGATTCGTACTCATAAGCGTTTGATGGACATCGTTGATCCAACTGATAAGACCGTTGATGCGCTGATGAAGTTGGATCTTGCGGCAGGCGTAGACGTACAGATTAAGTTGACCTAAGGCATACGTTAGTCAACGTATAGCGTAATGGTTAAAGGTTAGGAGTTGTTGAAATGACAATTGGGGTAATTGGTAAAAAAGCTGGTATGACCCGCGTCTTCACCGACGCTGGCGAATCTGTGCCAGTGACCGTGATCGAGGTCGAGCCGAATCGTGTTACTCAGTTGCGTGATATTGAGCGTGATGGCTATCGCGCCTATCAAGTAACTGTCGGAACTCGTCGCGCCAGCCGTGTTAGTAAGGCTCAAGCTGGCCACTTTGCCAAGAGCGGTGTAGACGCCGGCCGTGGCATGTGGGAGTTCCGCTTGGCCGAGGGTGAAGGCGAAGGTATTGAAGTTGGTGCTGAAGTTAAAGTAGATGTCTTCCAGGCAGGTCAAAAAGTAGACGTGACTGGCAAGAGCATTGGTAAAGGCTTTGCTGGTACCGTTAAGCGCCACAACTTTGCTACTCAAGATGCTACCCACGGTAACTCTCTGTCGCATCGTGTTCCAGGTTCGATTGGTCAAAACCAAACTCCTGGTCGTGTATTCAAAGGCAAGAAGATGTCAGGTCACATGGGTGCAGTACGCAGCACTACCCAAAACTTGGAAGTCGTGCGTGTAGATCTGGAGCGTAACTTGATTCTGGTTAAAGGGGCTGTGCCCGGCGCTAAGGGCAGCGATGTAATTATTCGCCCATCTACAAAAGCGCGTAAGGCCTAAGGAGTAGAAAATGGAACTGAAGCTGGTTACTAAAACGGGCAAACAGTCTACCAAGAGCGTGGAGGTTTCCGAGGATCTGTTCGGCAAGGACTTCAATGAATCTCTTGTTCATCAAGTGGTTACGGCTTACTTGGCTGGTGGTCGCGCCGGTACTCGTGGCCATAAAAACCGTGCAGCAGTCTCTGGCGGTGGTGCAAAACCTTTTCGCCAAAAGGGGACAGGACGCGCGCGAGCTGGTACAATCCGCAGCCCGATTTGGCGTACTGGGGGTAAAACCTTCGCTGCGACCAACCAGGATCACTCGCAAAAGGTTAATAAGAAGATGTATCGCGGCGCTATGCGCGCGATCTTCTCTGAGCTTATCCGTCAGGATCGTTTGAAGGTTGTAGAGGGTATCTCTGTAGATGCTCCTAAAACTAAAGACTTGAATGACAAGCTGAAAGCTCTTGGGTTGAATAACGCCCTATTGATCACTGACGCAGAGGATGCAGCGTTGAGTCTGGCCGCGCGCAATTTGCAATCTGTGCAGGTGATTCAGTCGCGTCAAATCGATCCAGTAAGTCTGGTACGTTTTGAGAATGTAGTAATTACCGCTGGTGCTATTAAGCAGGTTGAGGAGATGTTGGCATGAACGAACAACGTTTGTTAAAGGTGTTGTTGGCGCCGCATATTTCAGAGAAGGCGACTGTAGTTGCAGATGCCAATCGTCAATTTGTATTTAAGGTTCTTCCTGATGCGAATAAAGACGAAATCAAAGCTGCGGTTGAAAAACTGTTTGATGTGAAGGTCTCTGCTGTTCAGGTTTCAAATGTTAAAGGCAAGCAGAAGCGCTTTGGGCAAATCAGCGGTCGTCGCGCAAGCTGGAAAAAGGCTTATGTGCGTCTTGCTGAAGGTGATATCGATTTCATGGGCGCTCAATAAGCGCGCCGATTAGAATAGTAACTAAGGATTTGTAGTCATGGCATTACAAAAAGCAAAGCCAACATCAGCGGGTCGCCGCTTTGTGGTTCAGGTTGTAACACCTGATCTGCATAAAGGTGCGCCTTATGCCCCGCTGCTTGAAAAGAAGATCAAGTCTTCCGGCCGTAATAATGCTGGTCGGATCACTGTTCGTCGTCGCGGCGGTGGTCATAAACAGCACTATCGCGTGGTTGATTTCAAACGTAACGATAAGGATGGTATTACTGCACGCGTTGAGCGCCTGGAGTATGATCCAAATCGTAGCGCACATTTGGCCTTGCTTGTATATGCAGATGGCGAAAGACGTTATATAATCGCGCCCAAGAATATTGTTGCCGGCAGCGAGATCGTTGCTGGTGCCGATGCTCCAATCAAGCCCGGCAACTCTCTGCCTTTGCGGAATATCCCCGTTGGTAGTACTGTTCACTGTGTCGAAATGAAGCCTGGTAAGGGTGCGCAGATGGCGCGCAGTGCCGGCGCTTTGGTTCAGTTGGTCGCAAAAGAAGGTGCATATGCAACTTTGCGTTTACGCTCTGGCGAGATGCGCAAAGTGCTGGCAGATTGTCGCGCGACCATCGGTGAGGTTGGTAACTCTGAGCACTCTCTGCGTTCATTGGGTAAGGCTGGCGCCAGTCGCTGGCGCGGTCGTCGCCCTACTGTACGTGGTGTTGCTATGAACCCGGTTGATCACCCGCATGGTGGTGGTGAGGGACGTACTTCTGGTGGTCGTCACCCGGTAACGCCTTGGGGTGTGCCAACTAAGGGTTACAAGACTCGTAATAATAAGCGTACGGACGACCTGATCGTTCGTCGCCGTAAGTAATTAGATATTAGATAGAGGGCTTAAAAAGTGCCACGTTCTGTCAAAAAAGGTCCATTTATTGATGCGCATCTGCTGAACAAAGTAGAGGTCGCAGTGGAAAAGAATGATCGCAAACCAATTAAAACCTGGTCGCGTCGTTCCATGGTTCTGCCTCAGATGGTAGGTCTGACTATTGCTGTTCACAACGGCCGTCAGCACGTGCCTGTCCTGATCAATGAGAACATGGTTGGTCATAAACTTGGCGAATTCGCAGCGACACGTACCTATAAAGGTCACGTTGCGGATAAGAAGTCTAGATAAGGTAGAGGCTTAGTCATGGAAACTAGTGCAAAACTGAGATATGCCCGCATCTCTCCTCAAAAAGCTCGCTTGGTAGCAGACCAAGTGCGCGGCATGAAGGTAGAGCCTGCGCTGCAATTGTTGGCGTTCAGCAATAAAAAAGGTGCCAGCATCATCAAGAAGTTGCTCGAGTCTGCAATTGCAAATGCAGAGCACAATGATGGCGCAGATATCGACGAATTGAAGGTCTCTCGTGTGTTTGTTGACGAGGGTCCGACTTACAAGCGCATCCAGGCACGAGCCAAGGGTCGCGCCAACCGTATTCTGAAGCGCACTAGCCACATTACTGTGGCGGTGGGTGAGAAGTAAGAGAGGCTAAGATGGGTCAAAAAGTTCATCCTACCGGCATTCGCCTGGGTATCGTTAAAGACTGGACTTCAAAGTGGTATGCTGAAAGCAAGGATTTCGGCGGCATTTTGAAGACGGATCTGCTAGTGCGTGCATTTTTGCAAAAGAAACTGGCGCAAGCGTCAGTCAGTCGTATTCAGATCGAGCGTCCAGCGCGTAACGCGCGCATTACTATCCACACTGCGCGTCCAGGCATCGTGATCGGTAAGAAAGGCGAGGATATCGAAGCGCTTCGTAAAGAAGTGTCTGCAATGATGGATCTGCCTGTTAGTTCAGTGCATGTAAACATCGAAGAGATCCGTAAGCCTGAGCTGGATGCGACTTTGGTGGCACAAAGCGTCGCTCAGCAATTGGAACGCCGCATCATGTTTCGTCGTGCGATGAAGCGTGCAGTTACGAATACCATGCGCTTGGGTGGTCAAGGGATCAAGATCCAGGTATCAGGCCGTCTGAACGGTGCAGAAATTGCTCGTACAGAGTGGTACCGCGAAGGTCGTGTACCTTTGCACACTCTGCGTGCTGATATCGACTACGGTACGGCCGAAGCCCACACCCCTTCAGGTGTTATCGGTATTAAGGTTTGGATTTTCAAAGGCGAAGTGTTTGGTGGCGAAATGGCTGCTGAAGCACAAGAAAAAGCCGCAGCGAAGTAACAGGATATTGACTCATGTTGCAACCGAAAAGAACAAAGTTCCGCAAATTGCACAAAGGCCGTAATACAGGTCTTGCGCAAAGAGGAAACAAGGTAAGTTTTGGTGAGTACGGCCTAAAGGCCACTACTCGCGGTCGTTTGACTGCGCGCCAAATTGAGGCAGCGCGTCGTGCAATGACTCGTCACATTAAGCGTGGTGGACGCATTTGGATTCGTGTGTTCCCTGACAAGCCGATTACATCTAAACCCCTCGAAGTACGTATGGGTTCAGGTAAGGGTAACGTTGAGTATTGGGTGGCTGAGATTCAGCCAGGTCGTATGCTTTACGAAATGGAAGGGGTCTCCGAAGAAATCGCGCGTGAGGCGTTTCGCCTGGCCGCGGCCAAGCTTCCTGTTAGAACAACCTTCGTAACACGAGCGGTAATGTGATGAAAACGAGCGAATTGAGAGAAAAGAGCGTTGATGAGCTCAATGCGGAACTGGTTGCTTTGTTACGTGAAGGTTTTAACCTTCGTATGCAAGCAAGCACCGGTCAGCTGACACAAATTAGTCAGGTTAAAGCAAATCGTCGTAATGTGGCTCGTGTTAAGACTATTTTGACTGAGAAGGCAGGTAAATAATCATGAGTGAACAAGCAAAGGTTTCGCGCGAGATTACCGGCCGCGTTGTTAGCAATAAGATGGACAAAACAATCACCGTATTGGTTGAGCGTCGTGAGCGTCACCCTGTGTATGGTAAGTACATCAAGCGTTCTACCAAGTTGCATGCTCATGATGAGAGCAACGAGTGCAATGAAGGTGATTTGGTAACTGTGGCTCAGTGTCGCCCCCTGGCTAAGAGTAAGAGCTGGCGTCTGGTGCGTATTGAAGAGCGTGCTAGCTGATTATTCGTAATGAATGATCGCTAATTAGAAGAATTTTAGCGGAGACACAAAGATGATTCAGATGCAGTCAATGTTGGATGTGGCCGACAACAGTGGTGCCCGTCGACTGATGTGTATCAAGGTGTTGGGCGGTTCGCGTCGTCGTTATGCGCGAATTGGCGACGTCATTAAAGTAACCATCAAAGAAGCGATTCCTCGCGGCAAGGTTAAGAAGGGCGATGTATACAACGCGGTTGTTGTACGAACTCGCAAGGGTGTTCGCCGCGCTGACGGTTCATTGATTCGTTTTGATGGCAATGCAGCTGTTTTGCTGAACAACAACCATCAACCGATCGGTACTCGTATTTTTGGCCCCGTGACTCGTGAGCTGCGTACAGAGAAGTTCATGAAGATTGTGTCTCTGGCGCCAGAGGTTCTTTAAGGTTTTAATTTTAGGGTTTTGAGCGATGCGTAAGATCAAAAAAGGCGACGATGTAATCGTTTTGACCGGTAAAGACAAAGGTAAGCGTGGTTCCGTATTGCGCGTTCTTGACGACGGCCGCGTGCTTGTCGAAAACGTCAACATGGTTAAGCGTCACACTAAGCCTAATCCGCAGCGTGGCGTGAGCGGCGGCATCGTTGAAAAAGAAGCGGCAATTGATGCTTCAAACGTTGCGCTATTCAACCCGGTCACCAAAAAGGCTGATCGCGTGGGTTTTCGTACGCTTGAAGATGGACGTAAGGTCCGTTTCTTTAAGTCTAATAACGAAGTAGTTGACATTTAATTCGGATTTACAGCTATGGCTAGATTGGCTCAGTATTACAAAGACACTGTAGTTGGACAGCTCAAAGAGCAATTCAACTATAAAAGCGCGATGGAAGTGCCTCGCATCACCAAGATAACCCTGAACATGGGGTTGGGCGAAGCGGTAGGTGACAAGAAAATTGTCCAAAACGCAGTTGCCGATATGGAAAAGATTACAGGCCAAAAGCCTGTCGTTACTCTGGCTCGTAAATCTATCGCGGGCTTCAAGATTCGTGATGGCTGGCCAATCGGTTGCAAAGTAACTCTGCGTCGTGAACATATGTATGAATTTCTGGACCGACTGGTGAATATTGCTATTCCTCGCGTCCGTGATTTTCGTGGATTGAATGGTAAGTCCTTTGATGGCCGTGGCAACTACAGCATGGGTGTTCAAGAGCAAATCATCTTCCCCGAAATCGACTATGACAAGGTTGATGCGCTGCGTGGTATGGATATCACCATTACTACTACGGCCAAGACTGACGAAGAAGGTCGCGCGTTGCTGAAAGCATTTAACTTTCCATTCAAGGGATAATATTTCATGGCTAAGAAAAGCATGGTAAATCGCGAGGTTAAACGCCTGCGCACTGTAGAAAAGTACGCTGCGAAGCGTCGTGAACTGAAAAGTAAGATGCTGGATATGAATCTCAGTGATGAGGCTCGTGAAGAGGCGGCTAGTAAGTTCCACGCACTTCCACGAAATGCCAGCCCTTGCCGTATGCGCAATCGTTGCAACATCAGTGGCCGTCCACACGGTTATTACCGCAAGTTCGGTTTGTCTCGTAACAAACTGCGTGAAGCTGCAATGCGTGGCGATATTCCTGGCCTTGTTAAGGCTAGCTGGTAATCGCTTTATATATAGAATTTTGGAGTGTAGATACAAATGAGTATGACTGATCCCATCGCCGACATGCTGACTCGGATCCGCAATGCCCAAGCTGCTGAGAAGCAAAAGGTTTCCATGCCTGCTTCAAAACTTAAAGCTGCCATTGCCGAAGTATTGAAGGCGGAAGGTTATATTGAGAGCTACGAAGTTGATAGCGAAATAAAGCCAACTTTGACTGTAGCCCTTAAGTACTATCAAGGTAAGCCAGTCATTGCTCGTATCGAACGCGCAAGTCGCCCTGGCATCCGCTTGTATAAAGGTAAAGACGAGCTGCCTAAGGTTGATAACGGTCTAGGTGTGGTCATCGTTTCCACGCCCGCAGGTGTAATGACTGACAGAGCAGCACGCTCAGCCGGTGTTGGCGGCGAAGTGCTGTGCTACGTATCTTAAGGTGGTAAGCAATGTCTAGGGTCGCAAAAAAACCAATTACTATCCCGTCAGGTGTGGATGTTTCTATCCATGACGGTCTGGTCACAGTAAAAGGCACTAAAGGCCAACTTCAGCATCAGTGCCACAGCACGGTTGAATTGACCAAAGAAGATAATCAGCTGCAAATTACCGTTCGTGATGGTGATCAAGCTGCGTGGGCGATGGCCGGTACTACTCGCGCACTGGTAAATAATTTAGTTAACGGTGTAAGCGCGGGCTTTGAGCGTAAGTTGCAATTGGTTGGCGTTGGTTATCGTGCGCAAGCTCAAGGTAAAGTGTTGGCGTTGTCTCTGGGCTTTTCTCATCCAGTAAACTATGAGGCGCCTGAAGGTATTACGATCGAAACCCCCAGCCAAACTGAAATCTTGGTTAAAGGAATCGACAAACAAAAAGTAGGTCAGGTTGCTGCGGAGATTCGTGGTTACCGCCCACCTGAGCCTTATAAGGGCAAGGGCGTTCGTTATGCCGACGAGCATGTCGTGCGTAAAGAAGCTAAGAAGAAATAACGGTTACGGTTGGAATAGGCAATGGATAAAAAATCTTCTCGTTTACGTCGTGCGCGCCGCGCACGCGCCAAAATTCGCGAGCTTGGTAGCTATAGGCTGACTATTCACCGTACGCCGCGTCATATTTATGCACAGGTGATTGCACCCAATGGTGCTGAAGTGGTTGCTTCCGCATCCACCAACGAAGCTGAAGTTAAGAAGGCTTTGACTGCTACTGGCAATAAAGACGCTGCTGCTGCGGTTGGTCGTTTCGTCGCTGAGCGTGCGAAGACTGCTGGTATTTCTAAGGTTGCATTTGATCGCAGCGGCTTCAAATACCATGGGCGTGTCAAATCGCTTGCCGATGCGGCTCGTGAAAACGGTCTTGAGTTTTAAAGGAACATATTATGGCGAATTTTGAAGCAGCTACAGGCGATGGCTTGCAGGAACGTTTGGTTTCCGTGCGCCGCGTGGCAAAAGTAGTTAAAGGTGGTCGGATTTTCGGTTTTTCTGCATTGACTGTAGTTGGTGATGGAAACGGTCGCGTTGGATTTGGTAGTGGTAAAGCGCGCGAAGTGCCTGCTGCGATTCAAAAAGCCATGGAAAATGCACGCAAAAATATGGTCCAGGTCAATCTGGTTAATGGCACGCTTCAACATGCGATTACAGCTGAGCACGGTGCTGCCAAGGTGTTCATGCAACCAGCTTCAGACGGTACTGGCGTCATTGCCGGTGGTGCGATGCGTGCAGTATTTGATGTTGCCGGTGTGCATAACGTTTTGGCTAAGTGCATAGGTTCTTCTAATCCAGTCAATGTTGTTCGCGCGACTGTTAAAGGTCTGAACGACATGGCTGATCCTGAAAGTGTTGCTGCAAAGCGCGGCAAAACAGTTAAAGAGATTCTGGGTTAAAACATGGCTGCAAAAAAACTCAAAGTAACACTGGTACGCAGTAAGTATGGTCGTCTGGCTGCGCATCAGGCCTGCGTTGCAGGTTTGGGATTGCGCCGTATGCATCACACGGTTGAAGTAGAAGATACCCCAAGTGTGCGCGGCATGATTAATAAAGTTAGCTATATGCTGAAGGTCGAGGAAGCTTGATCATGCAATTGAATACTATTAAGCCAGCCGCTGGTTCAAAAAAAGCGGGTAAGCGTCTAGGTCGTGGTATTGGCTCTGGTCTGGGTAAGACTGGCGGCCGTGGACACAAAGGACAACATTCTCGTGCCGGTGGTTTTACAAAGACCGGTTTTGAGGGTGGTCAGATGCCTCTGCAACGCCGTCTGCCAAAAGTTGGCTTCACTTCACGCATCGGCATGAAAACTGCTGAAGTTCGTCTGCGTGAGCTGGCTAAGGTTGAAGGTGATGTTATCGATTTGGTTTCACTTAAGGCTGCCAATGTTGTTGCTCAACATATTGAGCGCGCAAAGATTATAGCCTCTGGTGCAATTGAACGTGCAGTAACTGTTCGCGGTGTTGCCGTTACTAAAGGTGCACAAGCTGCAATCGAAGCCGCTGGCGGAAAGATTGAAGCATAATGGCACTTTCCGGGGCAGGACAATTAGGCGGTTTGGCCGCTGCGGGGCGCTTCTCTGAACTGAAGCGCCGTTTGTTTTTTGTTCTTGGTGCTTTAATCGTATTTCGTATTGGCGCCCATGTCCCTGTCCCAGGGGTTGACCCAATCGCACTCGCTGAACTGTTTGATCAACAGCGTGGCACTATCATCGACATGTTTAATATGTTTTCCGGTGGTGCTTTAGAGCGCTTTACAGTTTTTGCTATCGGTATCATGCCGTATATCTCGGCTTCTATTATTATGCAGTTGTTAACTGCAGTTGTTCCTAAGTTGGAGCAGCTCAAGAAAGAAGGTGAGTCAGGTCGACGGAAAATTACTCAATACACTCGTTACGGCACAGTGGTGCTTGCCACTGTTCAGGCCGGCGGTGTGGCATATGCTCTTCAAAATCAATCATTTGGCGGGTTGCCGGTTGTTATTGATCCAGGTCCGTTCTTTATGTTTACCGCAATTATGACCTTGGTCGGCGGTACAATGTTTTTGATGTGGCTGGGTGAACAGGTCACTGAACGTGGTATTGGTAATGGTATTTCCATTATCATTTTTGCCGGTATCGTAGCAGGCCTGCCATCGGCGATCGGTGGGACACTGGAATTGGGTAGTACCGGTGAGTTGAGCTTGTTCCTGATTGGTTTGTTCTTGATTCTTGCAATGGCTGTTACCTGGTTTGTCGTATTTGTTGAGCGCGGACAACGCCGAATTACAGTCAACTACGCCAAGCGTCAGCAGGGGCGGAAAGTCTTCGCAGCGCATAGCAGCCATTTGCCGCTGAAGCTGAATATGGCCGGTGTTATCCCGCCTATTTTTGCCTCCAGTATCATTCTCTTTCCTGCGACGATAGCCGGGATGTTTGGCTCAGGTGAGGGTATGGGATGGATGCAGGACGCGGCTAACATGCTATCGCCAGGACAGCCGATTTACGTATTTCTGTACGCAATTGCTATCATTTTCTTCTGTTTCTTTTACACTGCGCTGCAGTTTAATCCTAAGGAAACAGCTGAAAACCTTAAGAAATCAAATGCCTTAATTCCCGGGATCAGACCTGGCGAACAAACGGCAAAGTATATCGACACTGTGATGACGCGTTTGACGATCGCGGGGGCGATTTATATTACGGCGGTGTGTTTGCTGCCTGAGTTCTTGATCGTAAACTGGAATGTGCCTTTCTACTTTGGTGGTACATCCTTGTTGATCATTGTGGTTGTGGTGATGGATTTTATGGCCCAAATGCAGGCGCATCTGATGTCTCATCAGTATGAAGGCTTGATGAAGAAGGCCAACCTTAAAGGCCCAGGTCTTTCGCGCTAAATTCCGCGTGTGAGAAATGGGCTGTGGGCACTAATAAATAATTTGTGTTTTGTAAGAAATAGGGTATAATCCGCCCTCTTTTGGGCCGGGTGTCCCTTGTTGATTTTGGAGAACGACGATGAAAGTTCGTGCATCTATTAAAAAGATTTGCCGTAACTGCAAGGTAATTCGCCGCAAAGGTGTTGTGCGCGTTATCTGTAAAGACGCTCGTCATAAGCAGCGCCAAGGCTAGGCCCTTTGGGGTCGAATGCGTCTGGGCTTGATGCCCGGCGTGTTGAAGGATAAAATCCCGTGTTTCCCATGCCGGCCTGATAGTCGGCAGAAATTTTTAAGGAGTGTGCCAAAAAATGGCTCGTATTGCTGGTATCAATATTCCGGTGCATAAGCACGCTGAGGTCGCTTTGACCGCGATTTACGGTATTGGTCGTACCCGTGCGCAGAAAATCTGTGACGCTGCCGGAATTGCTCGTAGCGTTAAGATTAAAGACCTGCAAGAAGCTGATGTTGAAGCTCTGCGTGGTGAAGTTGCCAAGTTCACTGTAGAAGGTGATCTGCGTCGCGAAGTCTCCATGAATATCAAGCGTCTGATGGATCTGGGCTGCTACCGTGGTCTCCGTCATCGCCGCGGCCTGCCTTTGCGCGGCCAACGGACTCGCACCAACGCGCGGACACGTAAGGGTCCACGTAAACCGATTCGTAAATAATTTAAGGTTTAGGTAAGTTATGGCTAAGGCAAACGCAAACGCTAATGCGCGCAATCGCAAACGCGTTAAAAAGAACGTTGTAGACGGTGTCGCACACGTCCACGCGTCTTTTAACAACACCATCATTACTATTACTGATCGTCAAGGCAATACCTTGTCTTGGGCAACATCAGGTGGTTCTGGCTTCCGTGGTTCTCGTAAGAGTACTCCTTTCGCAGCGCAGGTTGCGGCAGAGCGTGCTGGCAACGTTGTTAAAGAGTTCGGCATGAAGAACATGGACGTGGTCGTTAAAGGGCCTGGTCCTGGTCGCGAATCTGCAGTGCGTGCCCTAAATGCTTGTGGTTTTAAGATTAATAGTATTACTGACGTGACCCCGATTCCCCATAACGGTTGTCGCCCCCCTAAGAAACGTCGAGTTTAGTTCCGGAGACTATTGTGGCTAGATATATTGGCTCTAAGTGTCGTTTGTGCCGCCGTGAGGGCGAGAAGTTGTTCCTCAAAGGCGAGAAGTGTTACACCGCAAAGTGTGCTGTTGAAAAACGCGCCTTTCCACCAGGTCAGCATGGTCAGCGTCGTGGACGTTTGACTGACTATGGTGTTCAGTTGCGCGAAAAGCAAAAGCTGCGTCGCACATATGGACTGTTGGAAGGCCAATTCCGTTCGTATTATAAAGAAGCGGATCGTCGCAAGGGTTCAACGGGTGAAGTTCTGCTTCAGCTGTTGGAAGCTCGTTTGGACAACGTTGTTTACCGCATGGGCTTTGCTGCGTCACGTACTGAGGCGCGTCAGCTGGTTCGCCACAACGGGATTACTGTCAATGGCGGCAAGGTAAACATTCCTAGTTACCAAGTTAAGGCTAATGATCTAATCGCAGTCAGTGAGCGAGCTAAAGAGCAATTGCGTATCAAAGCGGCCCTGGAGTTTGCTCAACAGCGTGGATTTGCTGAGTGGATCGATGTTGATCCAAGTAAGATGCAAGGTACTTTCAAGGCTGCGCCTGAGCGTAGTGAACTGCCTGCAGAAATCAATGAGCATCTGGTGGTTGAGCTTTACTCTAAGTAAAGCTCCCTCAGCTCTGATTTTTCTTATTGTTAGCACAAAGAATAAAGAGGAATTGATATGCAAGGCTCAGTGACTGAGTTTTTGAAACCACGAGTAGTAGACGTCCAGCAGTTTAGTAGCACCCGTGCCAAGGTCGTACTTGAGCCTCTGGAGCGTGGTTTCGGTCACACTTTGGGTAATGCTTTGCGTCGGATCCTGTTGTCTTCTATGCCCGGTGCAGCGATCGTTGAAGTACAAATCGACGACGTATTGCATGAATACAGCACAATTGAAGGTGTGCAGGAAGACGTTATTGAAATCCTGCTAAACCTGAAAGAACTGGCTGTTAAGTTGCACGAAGGTACTGAGGCTACTCTGACCATCAGCAAGACCGGCCCTGGTGTTATTGTTGCGGGCGATATTCAACTGCCACATAACGTTGAGATTGTTAATCCAGAGCAAATCATTGCTAATCTGACTGCGTCAGGCAAGCTGAATGCGACTCTGAAAGTAGCAGTTGGTCGTGGCTATGAGGCTGCAAATACTCGTGACCTTGGTGATGAGCATCGTGCGATTGGTCGTCTTCAACTGGACGCTACATACAGCCCGGTTCGTCGAGTTGCCTACTCTGTTGAAAGCGCGCGTGTTGAGCAGCGTACTAATCTCGACAAACTGATTGTTGAGTTGGAGACTAATGGCGCTATCGATCCTGAAGAAGCAATTCGCCGCGCTGCAAATATTCTGCGTGATCAACTGTCTGTATTTGTGGACCTGCAAGGCACAGAAGAAGCTCAGGCTGCTCCTCAACAATCAGACGTGGACCCAATTTTGCTGCGTCCTGTTGATGACTTGGAACTGACAGTTCGTTCAGCAAACTGCCTGAAGGCAGAAAACATTTACTACATCGGTGATTTGATTCAGCGTACTGAGGTTGAGTTGTTGAAAACTCCTAACCTTGGTAAAAAATCTCTGACCGAAATCAAAGATGTGCTCGCAACCCATGGTTTGTCTCTGGGTATGCGCCTGGACAACTGGCCACCAGCCAGTATTCAGGAAGAAAAGGCATCCGCTTAAGCGGGTTCGGCAACGAATAGAAGTTTATCGCGTAAGGATTATTTACCATGCGTCATCGTAAGACTGGCCGTCAGCTAGGCCGTAATAGTAGCCATCGTAAAGCGTTGTTCAAAAACATGACTGCGTCTCTTCTCGAGCACGAGATCATCAAGACTACGCTGCCTAAAGCTAAAGAACTGCGCCGTCATGCTGAGCCTCTGATTACTATGGCAAAGGATGACTCTGTTGCTAAGCGTCGTCTGGCATTTGACCGTTTGCGCAATAAAGAAGTTGTTGGCAAGCTGTTCAACGAATTGGGTCCTCGTTATAAAGAGCGTCCAGGGGGCTATGTGCGCATTCTGAAATGCGGTTATCGTGCAGGGGACAATGCTCCTATGGCAATCGTTGAACTGGTCGATCGTCCAGTTGCTAGCGAAGATGCTACTGCCGAATAAAATCAGAGTGTATAAAAAAGAGCCGGGCCTAGCCCGGTTTTTTTTTGTTTGAAATCCGCTGAGGGTTGCTGCGAACTTGATAATGGTGTTTCGTTATGATCGTGTTCTTTACAGACTTTGGTGTTAACGGTCCGTATTGTGGCCAGATGGCAGCTGCGGTGTATAGGTACGCGTCGGATGTGAGGATCATTAATTTGTTTGCGGACGCTCCTAAGTTTAATCCTAGGGCATCAGCGCATTTGTTGGCTTCCTATGTAAGTGACTTTCCGGCAGAGGTTATCTTTGTCGGGGTGGTTGATCCAGGGGTCGGCACAGCTGCGCGTAAGCCTTGTGTTTTGCGTGTCGATGGGCGCTGGTTTGTTGGTCCTGATAACGGTTTGTTTGATGTGGTCGCGGCACGTGGGGCGGATGCTTCATGGTTCGATATTATCTGGCAGCCGGATTTGTTGTCCGCTAGTTTTCATGGGCGAGATTTGTTTGCGCCAGTGGCCGGAATGCTGTTTTCGGGTAAGCAATCTGAAATTCTGACTCCTCGCAAGGAGCTTTGCCTATGTAATGGAGTCGATCTGTTGGAAGTGATCTATATCGATGACTTCGGCAACTGTATAACGGGGATGCGTGCGGCGACGCTGGGCAAGGGGATCACTCTTTCTTGTGGAGGACGAGATATCCATTATATGCGTACGTTTGGAGATGCTGAGATGTCACTGCCATTTTGGTATGAAAATTCGAATGGGCTGGTTGAGATTTCGGTCAATCAGGGATGTGCTGCCTCATTGCTGGATATTCAGGTGGGCGAGCAAATTAGTATTATTCCCCCTCTTGCTAAGCGTAACTAATTGATACAATCTTCCGTCTCTGCTATGGCTTCGCTTTTCTCTTTGAGTCCTATTCCCATATGAACCATATATTAAACCGCTGGTTTAAAAAATATTTTTCAGATCCAGAGGGGGTTATCCTCGCTGTTTTACTGGTTCTGGGCTTTACCATTGTTATCTTTATGGGTGACATGCTAGCCCCTGTACTTGCTAGTTTGGTTATCGCCTATTTGCTCGAAGGCGTTGTTCGCGTGTTGGAAGGCAAGGGCATGGGGCGTTTATGGGCAGTTTCTTTTGTCTTCACTGGCTTTTTGTTTACTTTACTCTTTATGTTTCTTGGCTTGGTGCCTCTGCTCTCCAAACAATTGGCGCAACTGGTGCACGAATTGCCAAATATGGTTGCCGAAGGTCAACGTAGTCTGTTGCTACTACCTGATCAGTACCCACAGATTTTCAGTGAGGATCAGGTCAAGGAGTTGATGGCGGCTATTCGCGCCAGTCTGACTGATTTTGGCCAGACCCTGCTGTCGTTCTCGTTGGCATCTATCTCTACCTTGTTCACTCTGGTGATTTATCTCGTGCTGGTCCCAGTGTTGGTGTTCTTTTTTATGAAAGACAAACGCCAGCTGGTTGATTGGACGATGCGTTACATCCCGCGCGAACGTACTGCAGCTGCCCGAGTCTGGTCAGAGATGGATCGGCAGATCGGTAATTATGTGCGTGGTAAATTTGTCGAGATCGTAATTGTCGGTATCGTGAGTTATGTGGTGTTCGCTTTCATGGGGTTGAACTACGCAAGTCTGCTTGGTGCGTTGGTTGGCCTGTCGGTTGTTGTCCCATATATCGGCGCCGTTGTGGTGACGGTGCCGGTATTGTTGATTGGATTCTTTCAGTGGGGCTGGGGGCCGGACTTCGCGTGGCTAGCATTTGCCTACCTGGTAATCCAGGCGCTTGATGGCAATGTGCTGGTGCCATGGCTGTTCTCAGAGGCGGTCAATCTGCACCCGATCGCGATCATTGTCGCGATTCTGATTTTTGGTGGTGTTTGGGGCTTTTGGGGCGTGTTTTTTGCGATTCCGCTGGCGACCTTGGTCAAGGCGGTGCTCGATGCCTGGCCGCGGGTGGCGGATGAGTCGCCGCCCCAAGCTAATGATGCCGATGAAACAAAAACGCCAGCTTAATGCTGGCGTTTTGTTTTTGGGTTAGGTCGTGCAGCTTAGAGATTTTGCGATGCAAAATCCGCCAACCGTGAGCGCTCGCCGCTGAGCAGTGTGATGTGACCACTGTTCTGCCAGTTTTTGAAGCGATCGACCACATAGGTGAGGCCTGAGGTCGTTTCGGTCAGATACGGTGTATCAATCTGCGCGATGTTACCCAGGCAGACCACCTTGGTGCCGGGGCCGGCTCGGGTGATCAGCGACTTCATCTGTTTCGAGGTCAGGTTCTGTGCCTCGTCGATAATGACGAATTTCTTGAGGAAGGTACGGCCGCGCATAAAGTTGAGTGAGTGTACCTTGATCCGGTTGCGCAACAGGTCATTCGTCGCTGCACGTCCCCAGGCGCCGCCTTCGCCGCTGGATAACACTTCGAGGTTGTCCATCAAGGCCCCCATCCACGGCACCATCTTTTCCTCTTCTGTGCCGGGCAGGAAGCCGATGTCTTCACCCATCGGCACCGTGGCACGGGTGACAATGATCTCGTGGTAGCGCTGCTCGTCCAGTACTTGCACCAGGCCAGCCGCCAGGGTCAGCAGGGTTTTGCCGGTACCGGCATTGCCAAGCAGGCTGACGAAGTCGACATCGGGATTCATCAGCAGATTGAGCGCAAAGTTCTGCTCGCGGTTGCGGGCATTGATGCCCCAAACGTTGTGATGATTGCTCTTGTAGTTGGTACACATCTCAAGGATCGCATGATCTGAATGGACTTCTTTGACAATGGCCTCAAAGCCGTCACTCTGAGTGCTGTATACCAATTGGTTAGGATAGAAATCCGAAAGATCATTGCCGGTGATTTTATAGTAGGTCTTTTCGTGATCTTTCCACGAACTTAGCTCTTGTGAGTGTTCGTTCCAGAAATCGTCGGCCAGTTCGGCCTTGCCGGTATAAAGCAGGCTGAGGTCGTCGAGCACCTGGTCGTCATGATAATCCTCGGCGTAGATTCCCAATGCCGCGGCCTTGATCCGCAGATTGATGTCTTTCGAGACGATGGCAACCTTTTGTTCGCGCGATTGTTTTTGCAGCGCCAAGGCGGTGGCGAGGATGTTGTTGTCCGGGATGTTGCCAGGCAGGCTGGCCGGCAGGTCTGATGTGAGGTGGCGGGTTTGAAAGAAGATGCGGCCGCTGACGTAACTGCTATTGGCCGGCTCGGGCAGTTTGATGCCTTTCTCGATGTCTTTTTTCTGTGCGCCACAGATCAGCTCTTCCATGGTGCGGCTGGCCTGGCGTGCGTTGCGGGCGACCTCTGAGTGGCCGCGTTTGTTGTTGTCCAGCTCTTCGAGCACGATCATCGGCAGGAAGATATCGTGCTCCTGAAACCGATACAGACAGCTTGGATCATGCATTAAAACGTTGGTGTCGAGTACGTATAACCGTTTCCCTTTGATATCTTCCGATTTGTTTGGCATAAACTTCCCTTCGGTTTAGGGCTGATGGATAGAAGGCCGCTTTACGTGATGGCCTTCACCGCTTCCAAAACTTCTTGCACATGACCTGCTACTTTTACCTTGCGCCACTCTTGCCGCAGCACGCCTTTAGTATCGATGAGGAAGGTGCTGCGCTCTATGCCTCTGACCTGTTTCCCGTACATGTTTTTCATTTTGATCACATCAAAGATGTTACATAACTCTTCATCGGCATCTGAGATTAGATCAAAAGGGAATTCCTGTTTTTCCTTGAAATTTTCGTGAGAACGGATGCTGTCACGCGAGACGCCAAAGATCACGGTGTTGAGCTTGCCGAAGACCTGGAACTGATCCCGAAAGTCCTGTCCTTCCTGCGTGCAGCCCGGGGTGCTGTCCTTGGGGTAAAAATAGATGACGACATTGCGCCCGGCAAAGTCACTGAGGCGAATGGTTTGTTCGCCCGTGGCCGGGAGGGCGAATGCCGGTACTTTTTTGTTCACGGTGGCTGTGCTCATTTGGGTGTCCTTGTCTCGGGGCGCAGCTGGCGAAAGCCCTAGTTGCGGCCGGGTTCGATAATGCCGTCCAGGTTCATCTGGTCGCAGAAGTCCATAAACTGCTCGCGCAGGCGGGCGATCGACAGTGTTGCCGGGATGCAAACGGTCATGGTGATGGCGAACATCGGCGTGCCAGTATGGGCGGCGTTGTAGGCATCGGTATTCAGGTTTTCGATATTGATGCCGCGCTCGTCAAAGAAGGCAGATACGCGGTGGACGATGCCGGGTTGATCCATCGACAGCGCCTCTACGTGATAGGAGAGGGTGTCCGGCTGCGCCGCGCGTTGTTCGGTGCGTTTGCAGTTGATCATCAGCTCGAGGTCATCGCCGTGACGTTGCAACAGGGTTTCAAGCTTGGCAATGGTATTCCAGTTGCCACTGACCAGCAGAATGATCGCAAACTCGCCGCCGAGGATGGTCATGCGGCTGTTTTCGATGTTGCACTCGTGTTCGGTGATGACGCTGGTGAGCTTTTTGACGATGCCGGGGCGGTCGCGGCCGACGGCAGTAATGACTAAGTGATTGGACATAAGTAAATGTGCTTCCTGCGGTTGCTACTACAAGGGCTGCTGCTGCGGCCCGCCGCAAGGCGGTCATCGACGATCGCCTTTAGTTTAATCATACGTCACTTTCTACGAGGGCGGAACTGGCGATGTTCCGGCCTTGTCATTGCACGGGGGCGGCAGTACCATGGGCGTTTTTGCGGATCGGAGTGAGAAATATGTTTCGCGGCAGCATGGTAGCCTTAGTTACCCCCATGCATGATGATGGTTCTGTCGACTATGAGGCCCTGGCGCGTCTGGTCGAATTCCATGTGGAAAGCGGCACCGATGCCATTGTTTCTGTCGGCACCACCGGTGAGTCGCCCACGCTCAGCACAGAAGAACACTGCGATGTGATCCGCAAGACTGTCGATTTCGCCGCCGGGCGTCTGCCGGTGATTGCCGGTACAGGCTCCAACTCCACCCGTGAGGCAATCGAACTGACCCAGGCTGCGATGGCGGCCGGTGCCGATGCGGCGTTGTTGGTGGCCCCTTATTACAACAAGCCGACCCAGGAAGGGCTCTATCTGCACTTCAAGGCGATTGCCGAGGCCGCAGCCCTGCCGCAGATCCTCTACAATGTCCCCGGCCGTACTGTGAGTGATATCAAAACGGAGACCGTGGCTCGCCTGGCCAGGATTTCAAACATCGTCGGCATCAAAGAGGCGACCGGTGACCTGCAGCGCGCCTTCGATATTATTGAGGCCTGTGGTGATAGTCTGGATGTCTACAGTGGTGACGATGCCACCGCGCGCGAATTGATGCTGCTCGGCGGCAAGGGCGTGATTTCGGTCACTGCCAACGTAGCACCGCGCACCATGCGCGAGATGTGTGCGGCGGCGATTGCCGGTCAGCGTGACGAGGCCGAACAGCTCGATGCCCCGTTGGCTGCATTGCACAACGATTTGTTTGTCGAGGCCAATCCGATCCCGGTGAAATGGGCCCTGGCCGAGATGGGGCTGATTGGTCATGCGATCCGTCTGCCGCTGACGCAGTTGTCGCCACAGTATCATGAGACGCTGCGTGCCGCCTTGCGTCAGGCGAGGATCAATCCTTAGCCAACATTGTCATATTGCTGTCCGCCGCTGGCGGGCAGTGCGTTCCGAATACTTTGAGTGTGAAATCAATGCGAAACAGCCGAAGCTTCAAAATGGCCGGCGTGGTGATGGCCTGCCTGGCCATCGTCGCCTGTAGTACCACCGAACAGCGCAAGGCCCTCTACGAGGGGGCGGAGGCTGATCGGCCGCTGGAGCTGCCTCCGGCGCTGAAGCTACAGGAGTCGGTCGATGCGCTGACCATCCCGCAGGCCGCGGCCGTCAAGAACGAGCGTGCCGATGTTGCCACGCCGGTCGCACCGCTGGCGGTGGCGGTTCAGGCGACGCCTAATCTTGGTCTACCGGATCTGGACAAGGCCCGGTTGATGCGTGACGGCAGTCTGCAGTGGTTGGTATTGCAGGGTGAACCCAAGGACCTGTGGCCGCGGATCGAGGCCTATTGGGTGCAGTATGGGCCCAGCATCAAGAGCAGCTCACCTGAGTTCATGACCATGGAGACGGAATGGGCCGAGCTGGGTGATGGTGAAGAACCATCATTTTTCCGCAAGGTCTTTGGTGCGTTGTTTTCTGAGAATACCCGCGAGCAGTTCCAGGTCCGTTTGGAACCGGGCAGTGTCGCCGGTACCACGGAGTTATATCTGAGCCACCGTCGCATGCAGCAGGGTTCTGTCGACGACAGTCTGCGTTGGCTGCCAGCGCCCAGCGATGTCGAGCTGGAGAGTATGATGTTGAAACGCCTGCTGGTCTTCATCGGCATGGATGAGGCGCGTGCGCAGGCCTTGTTGTTCAACGCCGAGGACGCCCAGTACAAGCTGGTTAAAAACCGCGATGGCGAATCCTACGTGCTGATCCAGGCGCCGCAACAATGGGCATGGCGTCGTGTTGGTCAGGCCTTGAGCCGTACCGGGGCGACCATCGTGGTCATCGATGACTCCGTCCAGGCCTACGATTTCCGCTATACCCTGGTGACGCGCACTGAAAGCGGCTTTGGTTTCCAGGTCAAGGAAGAAACCGAAGATCTGCAACTGCGTGCCGAGCTGGTGAATGAGGCGGGAGAGCTGCGTCTCTACATCCGCGAGCGCAACGGTGATGCCACGGTGCGCGACCAGGCCGAGCATATGCTGGACGAGGTGCTGGAGAATTTTAATTAAGGGCGGACGGATGCGTTTTGCGTCGCTTGGCAGCGGCAGCAAGGGCAATGGCACCCTGATTGAAATAGGGGAGACCCTGCTGCTGATGGACAACGGTTTTGCCATCGCCCAGGTCGAGCAGCGCATGGCCCGCCTGGGGTGCTCGCCCGACCAGCTGGCTGGCATCATCGTGACCCATGAGCATGGTGACCACATCAAGGGCGTCGGCGCGCTGGCACGGCGCTATCAGCTACCGGTGTGGTTGACCCATGGCACCGCCCGTCATCAACACCGCCTGGGCACGTTGCCGCAGCAACACTATTTCAGTAGTCACGAGGCCTTTGCCATCGGCGATATCTCGGTCGAACCCTATCCCGTGCCGCACGATGCCAGTGAGCCGGCGCAGTTTGTGTTTTCAGATGGCGATAAACGCCTCGGCGTGTTGACCGATGTCGGTTGCTGGACGCCGCATATCGAGCGCTGCCTGTCGGGGTGTGATGCGCTGATGTTGGAGTGTAATCATGATGTGTCGATGCTGGCCGACGGGCCGTATCCTCCCTCGCTCAAACAGCGCGTTGGCGGTCGTCACGGCCATCTGAGCAATGCCCAGGCGGCAGAGCTGTTGTCGCGGTTGCAGACCGGCAAACTCCAGCACCTGGTGGCAGCCCATCTAAGCGAGGAAAACAACAGCCCGGCGCTGGCGGCCCAGGCGCTCGCTGGGGTCATGGGCTGCACGGCTGATTGGATTGCGATTGCCGATCAAGAACAGGGCCTGGATTGGCGTGACGTAGTATAATCGCCGCCTTGTATTGCCATCGGTCCCTTCCAACGCCGATGTGCTCAATCTTTAACCTTAAGGTAGTGAACATGGAAAAGCGCGCAGAACTCTATGCAGGCAAGGCCAAAACCGTCTATTTGACCGATGATCCAGATTTTTTGATCCTGCATTTTCGCGATGACACCTCGGCCTTTGATGGTCAGCGTATCGAGCAGTTGGCGCGCAAGGGTTTGGTCAATAATCACTTCAATGCCTTCATCATGGGCAAGCTGCGTGATGCCGGCATCCCAGTTCACTTTGAAAAGCTGTTGTCGAACAACGAAGCCCAAGTCAAAAAACTCGACATGATCCCGGTCGAGTGTGTGGTGCGCAACATCGCGGCCGGCAGTCTGTGCCGTCGTTTGGGTGTGACCGAAGGCATCGAGCTGAATCCGCCGACCTTTGAATTGTTTTTGAAGAACGATGCGCTGCATGACCCGATGATCAACGAGTCGCATGTCGAGACCTTTGGTTGGGCCAAGGCCGAACACATGGCGCAGATGAAGGCGCTGACCTACAAGGTGAACGATGTGCTGAAAAAGCTGTTCCTGGATGGCGGTATGTTGTTGGTCGATTACAAACTGGAGTTTGGTTTGTTCAAGGATCAGGTGGTGCTCGGTGATGAATTCAGTCCCGATGGTTGCCGCCTGTGGGATGCCGAGACACGCAAAAAGCTGGATAAAGACCGTTTCCGCCAAGGCCTGGGTGGTGTGGTTGAGGCCTATGAAGAAGTGGCCACACGCCTGGGCATGCAGTTGCCTGCGTAAGCGTTGTTGAATGCTTGATAAAACAAAACCGCCGTTTGGCGGTTTTGTTGTTTAGGGATGTGCGTTTTTATAAGTCGAGCGTCACGACAAACGGCGCGTGATCCGATTCCGGATACTTACTGTCGCTGGCGAAGGCGATCGATTCGTCGTGCAACACCTCGTTGTGGATCTCGGCCCCTTGGTAATACGCCAGCAGCGGTCGCGACATCATCATGTGATCGAGCAGATTGCGTTGGCCTTCATGGATGTGTGTGTAGCGCAGTTGTTCGGGGAGGGTGTGACTGCATGGCACCAGTTGGCGCGGCGCCAGTTTGGGGTTGCCGGTGTTTTCGATGCGGCCAGCGATGGTCTCGACCGGCACCTGTCCCGGTTCGGCATTGAAGTCGCCACAGACGATGATGCGTGCCTCGGCATCCTGATCAAAGAGCTCTTCGAGCAGGCAGCGGACCTCCAGCGCCTGGCCGACGCGTTTCATCGATGAGATGAAATAACCCTCGGCCCAGCCGTTGACGCTGCGATAACCAAAGCCCTCTTTTTGTCCCGGCACCGGGCTGGGGATGCGTGACTTGAGGTGGATGTTGATGACGTGCAACGGTCCATCCGGGAGATCGAGGCGCGTGTACAAGATGGGCCGTTGCCAGCGGACGGCCTTGGCCTCGGTTTCCTTGGGGATGGCGCTGGTGCGGCGGTATTGCAGGGTATCGATGTACTCATTGAGGATCTGGCGCGATGCGCCGATCGGGTAACGCGAGAGTGTGACCAGGTTTCGTTTGTCGTAGGCCTCATCGGCACTGGTCTCGGTGTAGGCGATATAAAAACCGGCGTAAGGGGTGTCGGCGATCAGTTCGCTGAGCGCGATCAATTCGCGTGGTCGTCCATGCCGTTCCTGACCATGAACTTCCTGCAGGCACAGAATGTCGGCGTTGATGCGTTTGAGTTGTGGTTTGAGGATCTTGAAACGGGTCGCCAGATCCGGTGTCACTCCTTCATCCAGGTTTTCGATGTTAAAAGTGGCAATACGCATGACTTCCTCCATGAAATCGTTGTGTAGGCCTGAATGAGCTTAGATGGTTTGTCTGGCGCTGGCCAGTCACTGAACGGATAGCCATTGGCGGCGTTGAGATGAACGCTTGGAAAAATAATTTAGTTGAGTGCGTTGGTTTGTCATATGGATGCTTTAAACTAACACCTGTTATTACCTCCAATCGCAACGCCGCGATGTAATTCTCCATTCATGAAGGAATTCCCATGGGACATCGTTTCACGCTCCACTTTACCCATTTGCCGACCATTCAACGTGTGTTGTATACCTGTACGCTGTGTGTGCTGGTGTTGGGTTATGTCTTTGCCATGATCTATATCGTGGCGTCTCATCATGGTCGTGACGGCAACCCAATGATTACGGTAAAGGATATTGCGATTGCCTATGGTGGCAGTAAGACCGGCACCAAACTGGAGTCGGCGCTGCGTGGGCCAATGTCTGGCATGTTGCCGGCGGATGAAAATCTGCAGATTGTGGCCTGGTTGCAATCGGGGGCGCCGAAGAAGGTATACGATCAGGAGTTGAAGACGATCTTTGATGATCGTTGTATCGCCTGTCACAACAATCGTAATCCACATCTGCCGTCGCTGGAGGATTTTGCCGGGGTCTCGGCGATGGCCGAGCAGGATCGTGGCGTGGATTTGTTCACGCTGGTGCGTGTGTCGCACATCCATCTGTTTGGTCTGACCTTCATTTTCTTCATCATTGGCGGCATTTTCATGCACGCACACTTCAAACATGAGTGGCTGAAGATTGCGATCATCATCACGCCGTTTGTGACCATCGTCATCGACGTGGCCTCCTGGTATGTCACCAAATATTTTGAGCCGTTTGCCTACGTGGTGATCGGCAGCGGTGCGTTGATGGGGCTGAGTTTTGGTGTGCAGTTTGTCGTCTCGCTCTATCAGATGTGGTTCTACAAACTGCCGGATGAGGTCCAGCAGCGCTTTTATTGCAGCACCGTGCCGGATGGGGAATAAGCCCATGCGTTGGTGCCTATTGGCGGTGGCATTGCTGTTGGGCGCCTGTGATCAGTTGACGCCGCCCGAGCGTAACGAGACGCCACAATCGTCGACGCCGGGCCTGGTGGGCAGTGCGGCGCGCGGTGCTGAGCTGGCACAGCGTGTCTGTGCCGAGTGTCATGGCCTGGATGGTGTGTTGGCGCAAGGCGGGGCGCCGTTTATTGCCGGATTGAAGCAGGAATACCTGGTGAAGACGATGCTCGATTATCGCCAGGGTGGCCGCCATCATGCGGTGATGATGGAGCGGGCACAGGCGCTGGATAGTCTGCAGCTGGCGGATGTGACGGCGTATTACTCAGCGCTGGAGACACCGTGGCGTGGGGCGGTGGCGGACCGGCAGTCGCGGGCGGTGCTGGATGATGCGGCGGCACGCGAGGCGGCCGCGCACATCGTGACCGGCTGCAAGTCCTGCCATAGTCGCGCCAGTGAACAGCAACAGGATCAGCCGATCCCCAGCCTTGATGGTATGCCGCTGGAGTATTTTCTGCCCGCGCTCAGTGCGTATGCCGAAGGGCGACGCAGCAATGACACGATGCAGATGTTTAAGGATCGCCTGAGCGAGGCCGAGCGCTATCGTCTGGGCGCCTACTATGCGGCACGCCGACCGCAGGTGCAGCAGGCCGCGGCGATCGGTTCCCCTCAGCGGGGGCGGAGTCTGGCACAGGCCTGTGCCGGGTGTCATGGTCTCGATGGCAACAGTCTCAATCCGCATATGCCGAATCTGGCCGGGCAGCCCGCCGTGTATCTGCGTAAGGCAATCGCGGATTATCGTGACGGTCGACGCCAATCGCCATTGATGGCCGGTGTAGTGGATCGTTTGCAGGACAAGGACATCACCGATCTGGCTGCGTATTACACGCGTCAGCGGGCACAATCGGCCTTGCATGTGAATTTGGACACCATGCACCAGTTCGATGTGGAGGTCGATGGTCGGCGTGCGGCGGCGGCCTGTGAAAGCTGCCATGGCGAGACGCGTCCCAAGGGTGTGCCGAGGCTCAACGGACAGAGTGTTGAGTACTTGGTCCACGCGACGCTTACCTATCAGCGCGGCGAGCGTAAGCATCCGGCAATGGGGCAGATACCGGCGTTCTACAGCGATATTCAGATCGAGCAGGCGGCGTTTTATTACGCCACGCGGCCGGTGGCGAACGAGACACGTCCTGCAGTGGAGATCGATGCCCAGGCGCTGCATGCGTGCAGCAATTGTCATGGTGAGCAGGGCATCAGTGCCGATCCGACACAAACACCCAACCTCGCCGGGCAAGACCCGCAGTACCTGCTCCAGGCCTTGCAAGCCTACGCCCGTGGTGAGCGGCAGCATGAGGGTATGCAGAACGCGGTTGCCAAGCTTGATCTGGCCCAGTTGGAGACCTACGCTGATTATTTCGCAGCGCTGCCAGCTCAGGCGGTGAAGACGTTTTTGCCGGATGCCCCTCAGGATATCGTCGATGGTCGTTGCAGCATGTGCCATCTGGAGCGAGGGACAGTGTCGACACCTGGTGTGCCGCGGCTGGCCGGCCAGCTGGAGAGTTACATGATCGCCGCGTTGAAGGATTATCGCGATCATCGGCGTGATCATGCCGGCATGACGGCGATGAGTGATGTTTTGAGTTTGATGGAGATCCAGGCCGTCGCCGCATATTATGCGCGGCAATAGCCTTTTTGGGCTTGTTCCGCCGGGCCGATAGGCGCACAATAGTCTTTAGGTTTGTAAGGTCTTTTTTGGTGATTGATCTCAATCAATGAAGGGAAGGATGCAATGAAAAAGACGTTGTACATGTTGGCCGGATGTCTGCTGGCCATGAATGGTGCGATGGCGGCTGATCAGGTGTCGGTTGAGCGTGGTGGGGCCAAGGCGTGGTTTTGTACCGGTTGTCACGGCTATAACGGCATGGGCACACATTCGGTGGCGCCGCTTGCCGGGCGTGATGCGGCAGAGATGACGGCGCAGCTGGTCAAATTCAAAAAAACGCGTCGTTCGGTGATGGGTTCGTTGTTGGACAAATACAGCGATGAGGATCTGGCAGATCTGGCCAATTATTTCGCGTCGTTAAAGAAAACTGACAGCGGTGTGGCCAGTTTTGAGCGTGATATTCAGCCAATTTTGGAATGGCGTTGTCAGTCCTGTCACTCAGACAAGGGTGAAGGTCAGCACAAGAGTGGGTTGAATTTGGCGAGTTACGACGGGCTGATGGCGGGCACGCATCAGGGTGGTGATCTCATCACTCCGGGATCGGCGGCAGGCAGTACCTTCTTCGTGATGTTGACCCGTAAAGATCACTTGCGCATGCCCTATGGTGCGCCACCGCTGTCTGATGACGAGCTGCGCGTGGTCAAGGCCTGGATAGAGCAGGGAGCAAAAAATAACTAATACGGATATGGTTGAGTACTTAGGGGGCCTGCGGGCCCCTTTTTGTTGGGTGTAAAAAAAGAACCCGCCGGGGTGGCGGGTTTAAAGAGAGTCACCCTACCTGAGGAGGAGTATAGGGCGGTGGAGCGTGTTCCGTGCTGACGCACCAAGTAGAGAGGGGAAAGGAAGGGAGTGCGTCAACACGCGAGTCATATTATTGCAAATGAGAATTATTCGCAACTAAAAAATAAAATAAATTTATCCGTGGCTCAGAGCCATCATCGGGTTGTGGCTGGGGATGGTTTGCGGTCGAGGGGGGCTTTGAGAGTGACCGGGGCGGGATGTCGCCCCGGCATTCACGTTTACACTATAAATACTGCCAGCAGGCAGCAAAACAACGATAGTGATACGACTTCCGCTACATCAAATGATGAGTTTCTCATCGTCCTCTCCTCCCCCTTTGTATATGGGTTTGTGGGCCGTTGATGCTTGATGTTATTGGCCCAACCTAAGCAGGGTACATGAGTTTGTTGGTCAACAAAACCCTCTCAGGTGTGTGTCAAATATGGGATTGGAAAAAAGCGGGGCGGTTAAGGCCGCCCCATGGATAAGTGTTTTATAGGGCAAATATGGCGGCGATCATAGCAAATGCGACCAGCGCGCCCACCTCAACTGCATCAAAGGATTCTTTATGCATAGTCCTGACTCTCCTGATGAGATCCGTCCTGGAAACATGGGTTCCTGAGAGGCTTATCGGAATATTCCATGTAATATTTAAGGGTTATTGTGAGGGCAATGTGCCGCGGGCGAGATAGATGCAGGGCTTTTCCTCGTGGCTGGAGTAGTAGCTGATCCACAATTGATCTTCGTGCCAAACCATGCCCGCATAGCTGCAGTCATAGCCGGAGGGTAGGGTTTCAATGGTGTCGAGGCGGCCGCTGTGGCGGTCTACCCAGCAGATTTCCAGCCATTCACGGACGAATTGGTTTTGTGCGTTGAATTCGTATTTGCGCACCGCTGCAACCAGACGCCCATCCGGTAGTTGGATCATTGCCGGGCCACCAATACGGTGGCCACAGTCCAGCCATTGCCAGTCGGTGTAAGGCGGGCGCGAGATACCAAAAAGGCCATTGTCATTGCCAAAGGTATGCAGGTTGTCGCGGCGTAACAGGCATAGGCAGGTGCCGTCGTCCTCGAAGGCAAAGGCAAATTCACTGGGGCCGTTAGGGATGTCTAGTTGTGCAGGGTGTGCGAGGTAATGTTGGCCGTCGGCTGTTTGATAGAGGCGGATTACACGATCCGGGTTGCCACCATACCCAAAGCCATAGCCTTGGCCCTGGTGCCAGCAGGTGCGCCAGATCCATCGGCCGGCATCACCGATTTGATACGGTCCTTGCCAGTCGCGCCCATTGTTGGAGAAATAGGTCTGTGAATAGGCGGGTATGGTTTTGCCAACGGCATCGACGGCAAAGGTGTTGAGTTGCAGGCGGCCATCGGGCATCTGCGTGAGCTTGGGGTCGCGCAGGTCCAGATTGGGTAGTTCAATGAGGGCGGCCGAGCGCCAATGGTCGCCGTTGTCCGATTCGATAATCCGGATCACGCCGTTGTCACCGGCGTGGGCCTGTCCTTCGCGCAGCGCACATAACCAGCGCCCCTGGTAGCGAATCAGGTCGGTGAAGGCGTTGTAGTCGCTGTGATCCCAGATGCGTTGGACGTCCATGAGTCTCCCGTTGAAGTGAGGGGTGTAGTTAGTTTTTGGTAGACCGCTTCCACGTAAAACATGCTGTCACTCAAATGAAATGGTACCTGAATGATGGGGGCGTTGGCACGATGGGGGATGATGTGCTGTGGGCCAATCACGCGCACGGGCAATGACAGTTGAAAGTGGAGTCCTTTATCCTCCATTTGTCGTTTGGCATCGCCGATGACCATGTTGGTCAATTCGCCGGCAAGGTCATGCAGCATGTGTTCATCGTAGGTATCCATGCCCGGCATCATGAAGCGGGTGATTTCCAGGATCGATGCATTGGAGAAGGATAGGGCTGTCGAGGCCAGACCATCAGGGCCGCTCATGGAGAGTACGCCACTAATAATGCCTTCGCTGACTTCAAAGGGGGGGCGTACTCGTGGTTTGCCGGTTTTGATCTCCAGCTTGCCCTGGGTGGACTGGCTTAGCACGTGTTTGACTGAGTGAAGTACCGGATTAATGAACAGAGTTTCCATATTCTGATATTTATGCCGAGATAATCGATTGTTCAGTCTAACGGCTGGTGAGCAAAAAGTTTAACTGGATGGGGTGTCGCAACTGGGTACGTGGAGGCGATTCGTATTCGCTCCGGCCTGCCGAATCGAGTAAAATCCGGCCTTCGTTTATTTTGCGCAGGAATTTCCGATGCTCCAGTTACGCGGCAACCCAGCCCTTTCCCCATTTCGTTTGCAGAAACTGACCCAGGCCGTGCAGGCCCAGGTGCCGTCGGTGGAGCATGTCTATGTCGAGTTTGTGCATTTTGCCGATCTGGAGGCGCGGCCGGAGGCAGATGAGATTGCACTGCTGCAACGCCTGCTGGCGTATGGTCCCAAGCTGGAAGTCGAATCGCCCAGCGGCAGCCTGCTGCTGGTGACGCCACGCCCTGGCACCATCTCACCGTGGGCCTCGAAGGCGACCGATATCGCGCACAACTGTGGGCTGAGCAATGTGCACCGCCTGGAGCGCGGCGTGGCCTATTACATCACCAAACAAAACGGCCAGGAACTGAGCAACGAAGAAACTCACGCCATCCTGCCGTTGATCCATGATCGTATGATCGAGTCGGTGTTCTATTCGCTGGACGAGGCCGAAGGCCTGTTCAAGGTCGAAGAGCCGCGCCCGCTGCGCAGCGTCGATGTGCTCGGCGGTGGCCGTGATGCCTTGGTCGTCGCCAACCGTGATTGGGGTCTGGCGCTCGCCGCCGACGAGATCGATTATCTGGTCGAGAACTTCACCGCCCTGGGGCGTAATCCGAACGACATCGAGCTGATGATGTTCGCGCAGGCCAACTCTGAGCATTGCCGCCACAAGATCTTTAATGCCGACTGGATCATCGATGGCGAGGCGCAAGCCAAGTCGCTGTTCAAGATGATTCGCAATACCCACGAGCTGCACTCGGAGGGTGTGTTGACTGCCTACGCCGACAACTCGTCCGTCATTGAAGGCTTCAAGGCCGGTCGTTTTTACCCTGATCCAGACAGCAAACAATACAGCTATCAGGAACAGGACATGGCGATCCTGATGAAGGTCGAGACCCAC
>DHYU01000030.1 GCA_002415485.1 Proteobacteria bacterium UBA5122 | reverse complement strand
TTAAAACCAAACCAGCCGACGGTCAGGATCCACGCGCCCAGTGCCAAAAACGGGATACTGGACGGCGGATGGGCGTACATCACACCATCCTTACCGTAACGCCCGTGACGTGGCCCCAACAGCATCACCGCCGCCAGCGCGATCCAGCCACCCACACCATGCACCACAATGGAGCCTGCAAAATCATGGAAGCCGGCGCCGAAGGTCGCCTCCAGCCACGCCTGCATGCCGTAGTTACCGTTCCAGGTCATACCCTCGAAGAACGGGTAGACCAGACCGACCAGCGCAAACGTCGCCGCCAGCTGCGGATTAAACTTGGCGCGCTCGGCAATCCCGCCCGACACAATCGCCGGGATCGCCGCCGCAAAGGTCAACAAAAAGAAGAACTTAACCAGCTCGTAGCCATTCTTTTCGGCCAAGGTCGGTGCCGCATCGAAGAACGACACGCCGTAGGCCACGCTGTAGCCGATAAAGAAATAGGCGATGGTCGATACCGCGAAGTCCGAGATGATCTTAACCAGCGCATTGACCTGGTTCTTGCTGCGCACCGTCCCCACCTCCAGAAAGGCGAAACCGGCGTGCATGGCCAGGACCATCACCGCCCCCATCAATAAAAAGACAACGTCGCTGCCCGATTGCAGTGCTTCCATTTTGATATCCCTCACATAACATCAGAATTAACTTAGTGCATACATAGCAAATACCGCACCAACATTGGGCGCCACCAAAAAACAAAGCCTTAGCCAACGGAAAGACTCAAACCACAAACCTATGGCGCACCAAAACAATGCCACTTCAGAAGAGGTGCACCAAAATAAAGCGCTGGTCCGCGACTGCTGTTTAGGCCACGACGGCCGATAAATAGTCGAGAACTCTCCATGGAACCCAACACGCCACGGACCCGGCATGATCCTAGCCAGCATTAAACGCACACTGATTCCCACCACCCTCGGTATTGGACTGACGCTGCTCCTCGTCTGGGGACAATTTGCCGAAGTGCCGCTCATCAATGCCTTGCAACAACGCATGGAATCCCTGGCCTACGACCTGCGGCTCAATGCCGCCCGCACCAATACCGGCATCGATGAACGTATCGTCATCGTCGACATCGACGAACAGAGTCTGACCATTGAAGGGCACTGGCCGTGGGCACGCGACAAGATTGCCCGCCTGACCGACAAGATGTTTGACGCCGGCGCCATTGTCGTCGGCTACGATATTTTTTTCTCCGAGGCCGAACGTAATGCGGCCGCAGTGGTATTAGAACGGCTCAAACAAGACAACCAACACCCGGAGCTTAATACTCAACTCAGCACACTACTGCCCGAATTCGATAACGATAGCCGCCTTGCGGCCAGCCTCAGCGAGCGCGACATCACCCTAGGCTACCTGCTACACGCAGAAGACAGCACCCCCATCGGCCACCTGCCGGTGCCACTGCTTGAGCTCGAGGGAGAACAGGCCGAGCGCCTTGCCGTCAAACGAATGTCCAACTACACCACCAATCTACCTCAACTACAGCAGGCGGCCGCCAACAGCGGCTTTGTCACCACCTGGCCCGACCCGGACGGCATCATCCGCCGCACACCGATGCTGCTACGCCACGGTGATCAACTCTACGGCTCGCTATCGTTGCAAATTGCCAAGCTCTATCTCTTTCTGGATGAGATCGAGTTGCACACCAAACCCATCGGTAATTTCGACATGGTCGACGGCATAAAACTTGGCAGCACGATCATCCCCACCGATGGAGTGGGCTTCACCCTTGTCCCGTTTGCAGGGCCCAGCGGCCAATTCCGCTATATCTCCGCCACCGACATCCTCAATGACGAAGTCGACACAAGCCTGCTGGAAAACAAGATTGTCCTGGTTGGCGCCACCGCCGTCGGCATCGCCGACCTGGTCGCCACCCCCGTGGAAAACATCTACCCCGGCGTTGAGGTCCACGCCACCATGGTGCGCGCCATCCTCGACAACCGCTTCCCCAGCGAGCCGGCCTGGGCCGACGGTGCCAACCTGATTGCCAGCCTGGGCGTCGGCCTGCTGCTGGCACTGCTGTTGCCCCACCTCAGTCCTCTATGGTTAGTGCTGGCCAGCCTCAGCCTCGCCGTTGGCCTCGGCTGGGGCAATTTTTGGTTATGGCAGGAAAAAGGCCTATCACTGGCACTGGCCTGGCCACTGCTGATCATCGTCCTGCTGTCTTCGCTCAACATGAGCTGGGGCTTTCTGCGAGAACACCGCAAACGCTCGCAACTGAAAAACATCTTCGGCCAATACATCCCGCCACAACTGGTCGACCAGATGAGCGAGGATGCCCGCGAATATGGTTTTGAAGGCGAGAGCCGCGAGATGACCGTACTCTTCGCCGACATTCGCGGCTTCACCACGCTGTCGGAAAAACTCTCACCGGCCGAATTGCGCGCGCTGCTCAACCGCTACTTCACCCACATGACAGAGATCATCTTCGACAACCACGGCACCATCGACAAATACGTCGGCGACATGATCATGGCCTTCTGGGGCGCACCACTGCGCGACGAACAACACGCCAAACACGCGATCGAGGCCGCGATGGCGATGCTGGAAAAAACCGCCGAACTGAAACCCATCCTGATGGCCGAGGGCTACCCCGAAGTCGACATCGGCATCGGCCTCAACACCGGCCTGATGAATGTCGGCGACATGGGCTCCAGTTATCGGCGCGCCTACACCGTGCTCGGCGACAACGTCAATCTTGGTTCACGCATTGAGGGCCTGACCAAATTCTACGGCGCGCGCCTGGTCGTCGGCGAAACCACCCGCGAAGGGCAGGATGATTTCGTATTCCGCCGTTTGGACTTGGTGAAGGTAAAAGGTAAAACCGAAGGCGTCACTGTCTACGAGCCACAATGCCGTGCCGAGAACGCAACGCCAGAGCTGCTAGCCGAACTGGAAGAACACGAACGCGGCCTCAGCGCCTACTACAACCAAGACTGGAACGAGGCACGCAATATCTTTAATGCGCTTCAGCAACAGCACCCTGAAGCGCGCATCTATCAACTGTATCTGGAAAGAATTTCAGAACTGGAACAAGATCCACCCGGTGCGGACTGGGACGGGGTGTATGTGCGCACCGAGAAGTAACAGAGTGGACATGATTAGCCGCCCCACAGACCAGACCTACACGAGCAATCACAAAAACTGCTACCGCCACCATGAGGAAACATGCCTTCTGCCAGACAGACGCTATTAACCGATCAACACACAGGCCCAGCATTATTGCATAGCAAAATATTGCCGCCCGAGACAAATCCAGAGTGAATCATGCGAAAAGTCCACGCCAATGCCTGGGCTTGATCACCTGTCAACACGCCCTGCGACGCACTGCCACCATAACCTGCTGCAGTGCCATTTCGTAATGCTGTCCCCCCATAAAAAGGCGTCAACTTTTGCCCATCGAGTTCGATGTTAGACGTTAACTGCCACGTAGATGCTCCGGCATCAAATGTTAAGTTTCCTGGCGCAGTGGCTAAACTGTCAAAATTAACATTCATCGTTGCTGAGACATTTGTCACAGCCCCCTCAGTACTCCATACATTAGAGTTGATCACCGAGCCATAAGTCACCACCCCAGTACGCGCATTGATCGCCGCCAACGGCGATGGGGTCACCGTCATCCATGAATTATTACCAGCATAAGTATTAAACGTCGTAGGATTGTTTACGTCCCAGTGCAAAGCAGTGCTGCCATTCCAGTGCCCCCACGTCACACGATACTGAGCATTGCCAGCGATATCATATGGCGCATGAGGTGTCGTCTGAGTTGCCGTCCCCACGCGATAGACATCCTGAACTTTAGTGTAAAAATTTTTCATGCCAAGGTTAACCCCTGAGTGCACAAACGCCGGTACAACCACCCCCGCAGCACGCATCTGCACAGCAGAAAAATTTTCCATACTCACCAGTGCAACCAAGTCCGTCGCCGCTTCGGCATACGTTAAGCGCGAGTCATGTCTTCCCACCAGGTTACCTTGCACAAAATAATTGGTATTGCCAGGCAATTCAAAATCAAACATCACGGCCAGGCCATCGGCCCCAGCGCCGGTAGGCACAAGCTGTACCTGACTATTAAAACTCAGGCCTGAGCCCGCATTACCATGATAAAAACTATCGTGATAGCTGGTGATAGACAAACCCTGCGTGCCAATGGTGCCATCGAAATATACTTGCCAGTACGCAGAAGAGGTTATCGTTTCAATAAATAACTGACCTGTAAAACTGGACTTGTCAAAATTGACATTCATAAATAAGACGCCTGGCGACGCATTGAGGCCATGATTAGAAATACCGTTCCAGGTACCGCCATGAAAATACTGCCGCCCGCCAGACAAACCTCCCAGATTGGTCGGCGCCACCGTCATCCACACCAAAGGATCATTCAGCAATTGGAAATCAAGCGGATCAAAGGCAGAGGTAGCCCATTTAGCACCACTACTCCAAATCCCCCAGCTAACATCATAAGTACCGTGAGCCGTTGCCGGGATCACTTCAGCGACACCATTGCGGCTCAACACTTCGAAAAACGTTGTACCACCAAACCCCGCCTGCGTCGGCAACAAACCATTAAAGCCGAATAGTGGGTCGCCAGCGCCATTGGTTGCCCCACCAATCGTAATGCCTGTACCTGCAACATTGTTTGATTTTGCGAACATGCCGATTCGGGTCATTGATGCCGCCTGCGTAGCGGTGAGCCTGACGTCGCCCAGCGGACTGTTTTGCGCCAAAAACATTCCATTCACATGGCGACCGGGATTACCATTCTGCGCCAGGCTAAAGGTGCTGAGGATGGCTTGGCCATTACCCCCTGTAAACACCGACCCGAGATTACCAATCACCCCAGGCAAACCATTGACCTTGCCTCCCAACACCGCCATCTCAGGCTGCACGCCAAGCACCCGCCCTCCCAGGCTGACGTGCCATACATCACCGGCATAAACATGCAACGCACCATTAATTTGCGCGGTATCGAAATTGATCCCCAAATTCAGATAAAGATCAGTGATGCCGCCGGCACTGCCCTCGCCCATAAACCCAAGCACATGACGGTACTGGAGCTGCCCGCTGCGAGCACTGACTGCAGTCGCAGGCGCCAACGAAAAGTCAGCCCAATACACCGGTTTGGTAATAGCCGTCCGTTGCGACAAATCGAATCGATCGGAATAAACATAAACGGG
>DHYU01000076.1 GCA_002415485.1 Proteobacteria bacterium UBA5122 | reverse complement strand
CCCGTTTATGTTTATTCCGATCGACTCGATTTGTCGCAACGGACGGCTATTACCAAGCCGGTGTATTGGGCGGACTTTTCGTTGGCGCCTGCGACTGCGGTCAGTGCTCGCAGCGGCAGCATGCGTTATGCCAATGTGCTCGGTTTTATGGGCGCAGGCAACGGCGGTGCGGTAAGTGATGTATATATGGATCTGGGGATCAATTTCGATACTGCTGCGGTCAATGGACGACTGCATGTTTATGCCGGCGATGTCTGGCGGGTGGACCTTGGCGGTCGGGTGACTGGTCCTGTGCTCGAACTGAATGTGCTGGGGGGGGAGGTCAACGATGTTGCTGGTGTAGGCGGTCGTTTGGCCAGTGTCTTTACCGGCAGCAACAGTCAGGCGATTCTCGGCGTCTTTGATCTTGAACAGCAGGGCAATCCCAGTCGTTATGTGGAGGGGATGTTTCTGGTGGATCGTACGCCGATTGTAGATATTCGGTTAACGGCAGCAGAGAAGGCGAGCATGGATCGTCGCGGTTATATCGTATCTTCCAATGCTCAACCCGGCTTCGGCAGTATTCTCGGCGGGGCTTCGGATGGGGGCGGTGGCCTGCCGATATTTGCGGTCAACGGCCGCTTGCCCGGCGACGCTCAGTACCTGACGACGCCTTTTCAGCAAGTGGTCAAAGAGGGCGGCGCCGGTGCGCTCTTGGCGCCGATCACGCTTGCCGAATATTCGTTGAGCTACGGAATTTGGAATAGCGGTTCATTCTGGAGCTACTCAGATTTTGATCCCAAGGATACGGATGTTTTGGCCGAGCCGTTGGTGTGGATGACCATCGCTCCTACACCGGCGACGGCGCTGGGTGGAATCACAGGCAGTCGCCGTTATCAGTGGAACATAGTGCCCCAGGCGGTGACACAGCGCGGGGTGGTGGATGGCGGCATGTCCTACGCTTGGATGTCGTTAACGGTGGACTTTGATGCTGCCTTTATGTCTGGTCATCTGTATCAATATCACGAGTACATTGCGACGTGGTACCCGGAAACCTGGAAAGTCAGCTTTGAAGGCGGTTTTGATGCTGCTGGTGTCAGCAATGTTCAGATTGTAAAGGCGAGCTATGCCGGCCCTGATGCATCGGGCAGTGCTGATGGCATCATCAATCTTGCCTTTGGTGGGCCAACGGCCGATGGCGTTGTCGCTATCTACGATTTGGAATTGATTTCGAATCCGAATTATTTCGCTCAAGGGGTTGCCATCGCCAAGCAAGACCTGCGTTTTTCAGCCACCGAGGCGGCGGCGCTGGATCATGCAGGTTTTATTACCTTTGGCCTGACATGGGGGGCGGCGGGCGGATTGGCGACTTCGGGGGATGCGTCGATCCCCATCTTTACAACGGGCTCCGGGCTGGACACGATCGCGGCCATGAGGCGCCAGCCCGTGTGGAATGTGTATAGAAATTTTCCGGGCTGGCAGACGAATTACACCAGCCATGATGTGGGAGGTAATCCGGTCTATCGTGTCAATTGGGGGCACTGGACCTCTTCAAGGGCCTATCACGATCCGCGCAACCTCGGCAATAACTCGTTTCCTTCGTCTCCGAGCCACTTTATGACGTTTATGCCGACCCCGGAGGCAGTGATCGCCGCCAAGACAGGCACGGTTGTTTTTAACAGCCCTGTGGGGATTTATGGTCAGAGTAGTGCGGGCGTTATTGATAGTGGATCAATGGTGTTTAGTGCTGGAGTTAACTTTGATACCAACTCGATGAGTGGTGGAAGCATGAGTTTTACAGCTAATACTGGCATGGAAAATTGGTCTGTGACTAATTTTGATGCTTCATTACAATCGAGCGGGCATTTGAATGCAATTAATGTGACGGGTTTGTTTAACGGTGCGACTCCGATTTCCAACAGTTCGATTGAAATGATGCTGACAGGTGCCAGCGCTGAGGCATTGGCGGGTCGCTTTTATCTGGAGGGGAGCGCGTGGCGTTCCTCTGGTATCTTTCTTGTCTGCCAGTCCGGCGGTTGTTAGGTGTTGTGCTCATTCTGCAATGCGTTGTTGATGGGGTTGATAGATGCGCACATTCCGAATGTGGCTGCTTGAGCGTATTGAAGGCGTGGTGAGTCTATGTCCACTTCCGTGAGCAGGGCTGGCGTTGCATCTCCTCGGTGCCCTTGTCTAGGCGCTGCCTGGGATTGGCCCTTTGGAACAAATATCAGTGACCGTGTTGTTCAGTGCCTATTTGGGGCAGGAGGGAACACGGCTGGCAGTTGGGTGTTAACTTTGGCCATACGGGGAATCAATCCAATCTTGGGTTGTATTCCTATAGCCGTGCTCAGCAGTATTTGAGCCTTAAATATCAATACTAGTGGTGACTGTGGCGTGGTTGTCGAAAATGCGCAGGACTCTGCTCTCAGGGGGAAGGATGCTACGTGCGGGTGCGTTTGCGATCTGTTGCTGGTTCGTCATCGGTTGGGTGTCGACTGTTTCAGCACAGGCAGCAGAGCCGATCGGATTTGTCTTGATGGCCAGTGGAGAGGTGCTGGCAGTTGATCGTGCGCAAGTCTCCCGTCCCTTAAAACGAAAGTCGCCGTTCTTTGCAGGCGAGTCATTGCGTACTGGCAGTGATTCTCAGGCGCAGTTGCGCTTTACCGATGGTTCATTGATTGCCATGCGCGCCGATAGTGAAATTCGTTTCGATCGTTATCGTTTTACGGATGACAAAAAGCTGGGTGATACCAATATCTTTACCCTGGTCAGCGGCGGTTTTCGCACCATCACCGGCAAGATTGGTAAGAAAAATCCCGAAAACTATCAAATGAAGAGTTCGGTCGC
>DHYU01000008.1:26636-27101 GCA_002415485.1 Proteobacteria bacterium UBA5122 | reverse complement strand
CTTGAGATTACGGATCAGAAAGCGCGCCGGATTGAGGGCATCGAGCAGGTGACGGGGGATGGGCGCAGGCCGGCCTTCAATCAAGGCAGTGATGATGTCGGCGGCCAGTAGGCAACTGGTCAGGCCGCGCGAGCCGTGACCGCTGTTGAGATAGAGGCCGGGCAGGTGCTGGGCTGTCGGGTAATGGTCGGCCGGTTTGCCATGATGCAGGTCGGCATAGCGCTGGCAAAAAAAGTCGAGATCGGGCAGCGCGCCGACGAGGGGTAGGCGGTCAGGGCTGGAGGTGCGAAAGGCGACGCGGCCGCCGCTGATCGGGCTATCGCTGAACTGCGGCAACTGCGCCGCGAGTTGTGTCTTGAGTTGCACGGCCTCGGCCTCATCGATGTGCTCGTCATCGCTGTGGTGGCGATACGTCGCCCCAGTGACATGCAGGCCGTGGTAGGCCGGCAGGACGTAACCGTCAAA
>DHYU01000008.1:0-26600 GCA_002415485.1 Proteobacteria bacterium UBA5122 | reverse complement strand
GTGTAGTTCAGGCTCAATGCCTGGTGCTGGCATTGCAGGTCGATCGCCGCGCCGACGTCATCGAGCAGGGTCTGGCATAGCTGCGGTGGGCTGAGCCAGCCGGCAGCGGGGAAGATGAGATGCTGCTCGTCGCACTGCAAGACCTCGGGCGGCAGTGGCAGGTCGCGCAATTTGGCCAGCTGGGCGGCGCTGGCCTGCTGGTGCACCCCGCTGGCCTGCCAGTCGAGTTGTGGGTGGCGGTGTCGCAGCTGGCCGAGTGCCCGCACGGTGTGCAGAAAGGCGCTGAGATAAAAACAGGCATCGTCGCCCATGTCGGCGCTGAGCCGGGGCATGACCACGCCCGCCAGATTGCCCGAGGCCCCCGCGGCGATCTGGGGCGCGCGCTCGATCAAGGTCACCTGCCAGCCGCGTTTGGCCAGGGCGTGGGCGCTGGCGCAACCGGCCAGGCCGGCACCGATCACGATGGCCTGTTGTGCGCATTCGATGGTGCTGGGTGGGCAAAGCCAGGGCGCGCGTGGCGCGACAGTGTTGACGCCGGGCGCGCGTTGGCCGCAGAGCATCTCGCGTTTTTTGCCAAAGCCGCTGCGTTTGTGGATCTGCCAGCCGGCGGCGATCAGGCCGCGGCGGACGTCGCCGGCGGCGGTGAAGGTGGCGAGGGTGGTCGCGGGGTGGCTGAGTTGGCTGAGGGTGTCGAAGAGTTCGCGTTGCCACATGTCCGGGTTTTTGCTCGGTGCGAAACCGTCGAGAAACCAGGCGTCGACGCCACGCGGGCAGTGGAGCTGGCTGAGGCATGCGCTGGCCTCACCGAACAGCAGGTCGAGTTGGATGCGGCCATCAAACAGCGTCAGCCGGTGTTGGCCGGCGACCAGTGGCGGGTAGGCATCCAGCAGCGCCTGGCCGATCCCGGCGAGCTGTGGCCAGTGGTCGATGGCGCGCTGCAGGTCGGCTTGGGTCAGTGGGTGTTTTTCGACGCTGATGTAGTGCAGGCAGTCCTGTGATTGGCCCCGTTGCAGCCACAGCTGGGCGCTGAGTAGGAAGTTGAGGCCACTGCCGAAGCCGGTCTCGGCGATGGTGAAATCGCCTTCGTCACGCCAGCGCTCGGGGAGACGGTTGCCGTCGATAAAGACGTAACGGCTTTCGGCGAAACCGTCGGCGCGTGAGAAATAGACATCGCCGTAGTCGCGGGCGCAGGGAGTGTCGTCCTGCCACTCGATCTGCGCCGGGCGGATGGCGGGCAGCGGCATGGGGCTTAGCCGCGCAGGGCGTGGGTCTTGCGGATCATGCGCAGGATCGAGGCGTCGGGCGCCAGTGCCTCGGCCTGTGCCAGTTCCACCCAGGCCAGGTCCTTCGACTCGCTGCTGATGACCAATGGGGCGTTGCTGTCGGCGCGTAATAAAAAGCGCACGTCGTAGTGATAGTGGGCCGGTTCGTTGCCGCGGGCCGGGATCAAATGCACGTCGACGTCAAAGATGGCGGGGGTGACCGGTGCCAGCTGGTCGAGGCCGGATTCCTCGCGCCCTTCGCGCAGTGCGACGGCGAGGGTGTCGGCATCGCCATCGGAGTGGCCGCCGAGCTGCAGCCAGCGGTCGAGTTTGCGGTGGTGGGTGAGCAGGGTCTTTTGCGCATCGAGGTCGATGATCCAGGCCGAGCCGGTGATGTGGCCCTTCTGCAGGCTGCGTTCGAAACACTCGGGCTCGGCGGCGACGAAGTCGATGATCTGCTGCAGCATGTCGGCTTCGTTGTCATCTGCGGGGGTGTGTTGCGCCAGTTTGCTTTGCAGCTGTTGTCGATGCATGGGGTCTCGGTCCGCCTTCTTACAGAGGGCGGCGATTGTAACATGCAGGGGGTGATGATCTCGCGGTTAGGAGATCTTCATCTGCTGTTGCAGGCCATCAAGTACGGCCTTGAGCAGCGCGTCGGGCACGAACTTGGTCAACACCTTGTTGGCGCCGACACGGGCGGCGGCCTCGGCGTTGACCTGGCCATCCAGCGAGGTATGCAGCAGGATGTAGAGGCGCTTGAACTTGGGGTCTTGCTTCAGCGCCTCGGTCAGGTGATAACCGTCCATCTCCGGCATTTCGATGTCAGAGATGACCATCGGCAGGATGTCGAGCGGGTCGTCGACGTCGGCGGTCAGTTCCTGCATCAGCTCCAATGCCTCGCGGCCGTCGCGGGCGGTGAGGTAGTCGATGTCGAGCTGGTCGAGGGTGCGGCTGGTTTGAGTGCGGGCGACGGATGAGTCGTCGACGATCAGCAGTTTGCGGCTTTGCATGTAGTCGCGCAGGGCATCGTCGAGCTTCAGTTCGGCGCTGGCGGTGAGGTCGACGCCGATGATCTCGCCCAACACGCGTTCGACATCGATGATCTGCACCAGCTGGTTGTCGTTTTTGATGACGCCGGTGATGTAGCCGCCGGTCACGCCCTTGGGGGGTGGCAGCACATCGCTCCATTCGCGCACGAGGATGCGATCGACAGACGAAATCAGAAAACCCTGGGTTGAGCGATTGAACTCGGCAACGATGATCTTGTTGTCGTTATCGTCGCGGTCACTCAGCGGTGGGCGACCGATGGCCATGGCCAGGTCGATGACGGGCAGGCTGCGGCCGCGCAATTCGGCGACACCGCGGATCGTTGGGCTGGAATCCGGCAGGTGGTTTAGCGGTGGACAGCTAATGATCTCTTTGATCTTGAGTACATTAATGCCGAACAGTTGTGAGCTGTTGAGTCTGAAGAGCAAGAGCTCCAGGCGATTCTCGCTGGCCGAACTTTTAGGTGTTGGCATAGGTGTGTCCAAACGCTGAGTGAATGAAATCCTTGTCTCTATTGATTCGACCTGTGTAGTCCCAGCTTTAGTGGTATTCCTTGTTTGTTTAGGGTGAATTCATGCGCAGACGAAAGGTCGGCTGGCTGTTTTCGTCGATCAAATGGGTGCGTAGCAACCAGCGCTGGGCATCATCGGCATCTTCTTCAAACCAGCGCTGGGCCGAGCCGAGGCGGAAGCTGTAACCCCAGATGTCCATGTCACGCATCATTTGCGCGGGGTTGCCGGGGCTGACCTGACTGCTGAGCAGGATTTGCAGGTAGCAAACGGCGTTTTCCTCGTCGTAATCGCCTTCGGCATTGGTGTGCAGCGCACTGCGGCGGGCATCATCCATGCAGATGAAATGGCAGGCCTCGTGCAAGGCCGAGTGATAAGGGGTATCCCCGCGAATCAGTAATTGGTTGCCGACCAGGCCTGCCTCGGCGTCGCCCCAGAAGCTGCCGGGAATGGTTTGTCGGTCGGTAATCCAGACCAATTGCATTTGGTAACGTGAGAGCAGTGCCTGTAGTTGATCGTGATCAACCTCAGCGCAGGTCAGTACCTGGAGTGGATTTTGAGTGTCATGGGTTTGCATGGCGCGAGTATAACGCAAGCGGTGGTTTACACTGTACGACCGCAGCGCGTTAAAATGGGTGCCTAATACTGTTTCGGTTTACAAGGAGTCTGAATGACGATGGTGATTTTTTCTACAAACATGGGTGATTTTACGATTGAGCTGTTTTCAGAGGCGGCGCCGATCACGGTTGAAAACTTTCTGAACTACGTGGATGCCGGTTACTTTGACGGTACGATCTTCCATCGTGTAATCCCCGGCTTCATGATTCAGGGCGGTGGTTTTGACGAAAACATGAAGCAAAAGTCTACGCGTGACCCGATCAAGAATGAGGCCGACAATGGTCTGAAAAACGAGCGCGGCACCTTGTCGATGGCGCGAACGATGGTGGTGGACAGTGCGACCTCGCAGTTCTTTGTCAATGTTGCGGACAATGCGTTTCTGGATCACGGTCAGCGTGATTTTGGTTATGCGGTGTTCGGCAAGATCATCGATGGTATGGATGTGATCGATGCCATCGCCAAGGTCGAAACAGGCCGTCGTGGTGGCCATCAGGATGTACCCCTTGAGCCTGTGGTGGTCACTCAGGCGCGTCGTCAGGGCGCCGAGTGAGCGACGACAGTCAGCGACGAATGCATCACCCGGTATCGGCCGGTGTCGTGGTGGTGCGTCGCGTCGATGGCGTATGGCGTTATCTGTTGTTGCGCGCCTATAACTACTGGGACTTTCCCAAAGGTTTGGTGGAAGAGGGGGAGGAGAGTCTCGATGCCGCGATTCGCGAGGTAGAGGAAGAGACGACCCTGGCAGCGTTGGATTTTCATTGGGGGTATGTGCGCAAACAAACCGATCCTTACGGTAAGTTTCGCAAGATCGCACGTTATTTTATTGCGGAGTCTGTCTCTGGAGACGTCTCTTTGCCGATCAGTGAGGAGCTGGGGCGCCCTGAACATGAAGAGTTTCGCTGGGTGACTTACCGCCAAGCGCAATCAATGGTATCGCCGCGCGTGAAAATGGTACTAGACTGGGCGGCAAGGGTGATTGACGAAGAGGTTTGAAAAAGAAAAGTCTTCTACGGTCCCCCTTGTTGTTTAGCGGCAAGAGGCCGCTATCTTAATAAGGGATTAATGATTTTAAAATCATCTATACTCAGCAACGAATCAACATGGGGATAGGATGATTATGTTTGCCTGACGTTCAATGGATCCTGGTGTATCCGCCGGGCATTTCAATGAATATCCTCAGTAAATATGTTTGATAGCCTATCGAATGGCTAGGTATTAACCCAAGGCAGACGATGGTTGGTAACTTGTCATGCTGACAGGTTTTGAGTATTAATGATTAGTTCTATGACTGGGCTAACGCTGGAAGGAGATGTGGTCTTATGCGCATTGCAATAGTTGAGGATGATCGTGATCAAGCCGATTGGCTGATGACGTGGCTCAGTGGCAATGGCTATGATTGTCATGTGTTTGGTGATGCCAAGTCGGCGATGCGAGCCTTTCAGCGGGATACCTTTGATTTGATACTGCTCGACTGGGTGTTGCCCGATATCAATGGCGATGAATTGCTGAAATGGATTCGCGACAAGATTGACTGGCCGATCCCGGTGGTGTTTTGTACCCAGCGTGATGAAGAAGAGGACATCGCCTACGCGCTTGATCATGGTGCGGATGATTATGTGACCAAACCGATCCAGCCCTTGGTGTTGAAGGCACGGATTCAAGCATTGACGCGTCGTATCAGTGGTGGCCGGAATGTGGCAACCATAGAACGCTTTGGTCCGTATGAGGTCGATATGACACGCCATCAGATCACGGTTGATGGCGAACTCGTCGAGCTGACGCAAAAAGAATTTGAACTGGCGGTGTTCCTGTTTAATCACATCGGTCGCCTGTTGTCGCGCTCCCATTTATTGGAAAGCGTGTGGGGCCATGCCGAAGGCCTGAACACCCGCACCCTCGATACCCATGTCAGCCGTCTGCGCAAGAAGCTCGGTTTTGGTCCGGCGGGTGATTGGCGTCTGAATGCGATCTACCATCAGGGATATCGTCTGGAAGGCCCGGTGGACGTACAGCAACACTCGGCTTGATGTAAACGCGGTGAAAGCCGATACGCCATCCCTGGCTGCCGAGCAGGTGCTTGCCTACGAGCTGCACGGCAATTGTTATCTCAACATCACCTATCATTGCACGCTGCGCTGCGCCTTCTGCCCCAAATTCAACGGGGTGTGGGAGGTGCAGGGTTACAACCTGCGCATCCGTCATGAGCCGAGCGCCGATGAGGTCATGGCCGCCATCGGCGATGTTGCGCGTTATCAAGAGATCGTATTTTGTGGCCTGGGCGAATCGACCTTGCGCCTGGAGGTGATGCTCGACATCGCGGATCGCCTCAAACAACAAGGTGCGCGCATTCGTCTGAACACCGATGGCCTCGGCAGTCTGGTGCATGGCCGCGACATCACGCCGGAGCTGGCAGGCCGTATCGATGCACTGTCGATCTCGATGAACGCGCATACCCGTGAACTCTACAACCAACACTGCCGTCCGCATCCCGATTATCTCGACCGCGCCTATGAGGCGATGTTGGACTTTGCCCAGCGCGCCAAGGCCCATGTGCCTGCGGTGACACTGACGGCGCTCGATGGCCTGGAAGGTGTCGATATCGACGCCTGCCGCGCCCAGGCCGAGGCGCTCGGCGTGCAGTTCCGTCGCCGGGTGTTGGACGAGGTCGGTTAGGCCTGCGAACCGACCCTAGGATATCCCCTAGGACATCCCCTCCACAGCCGCGTAAAATGCGCGCCATGTCCAACCCGTCCCTTCCCATTGATCACGTCCTGCCTGAGCTGAGGTTGGTGTTGCGCGAGCGCGTCTGTGCGGTGCTCGAGGCGCCGCCGGGGGCGGGCAAGACGACGCGGGTGCCGTTGGCCCTGCTTGATGAGCCCTGGCTGGCGGGGCAAAAGATCATCATGCTCGAGCCGCGTCGTCTGGCGGCGCGGGCGGTGGCGACCTTTATGGCGGCGCAGCTGGGCGAGGCGGTCGGTGAGACGGTCGGGTATCGCGTGCGCATGGAGAGCCGCGTCAGCGCTCGGACCCGCATCGAGGTCGTGACCGAGGGCGTGCTGACGCGCATCTTGCAGACCGATCCCGAGCTCGCCGGTGTCGGCCTGGTGATCTTTGACGAATTCCATGAACGCAGTCTGCAAGCCGATTTGGGGCTGGCCCTGTGTCTCGAGAGCCAGGGCGCGCTGCGTGAGGATCTGCGTCTGCTGGTGATGTCGGCGACGCTCGATGGCGCCGGGGTCGCGCGCCTGCTGGGCGAGGCGCCGCTGGTGACCAGCGCCGGTCGCAGTTATCCGGTCGAGGTGCGGTATGCAGCGCCCGCCAGTGGCGAGCGCGGTCGTGACCCGGTGCCGCAGATGGCGGCGGTCGTGCAGCGGGCCTTGCGCGAAGAGAGCGGCGACGTATTGATGTTTGCCCCCGGTGGCGGCGAGATCAGCCGGCTGGCGGCGATGCTGCAGGCACAGGGCCTGCCGCCGGAGGTCGATCTGCGGCCGCTGCACGGCAGCCTCGGCGCCGAGGCGCAGGCCTTGGCGATCGCGCCGTCGGTCACCGGGCGGCGCAAGGTGGTGCTGGCGACCAATATCGCCGAGACCAGTCTGACCATCGATGGCATCCGCGTCGTCATCGACAGCGGCCTCGAGCGGCGGCCGCGCTTTGACCCCAACAGCGGCATGACGCGGCTCGACACGGTGATGATCTCGCAGGCTTCGGCCGAGCAGCGCCGTGGCCGTGCCGGGCGTCTGTGCGAGGGTGTCTGTTACCGGTTGTGGCCGCAGGGTCAGCACCTGTTGCCCCATGCCGCCGCCGAGATTGTCGAGGCGGACCTGGCGCCGCTGGCCCTGGAGCTGGCGCGTTGGGGCTGCACCGACCCGGCCGAGCTGGCCTGGCTCGATCCACCGCCCGCGGCCCATTATCAACAGGCCCGTGAGCTGTTGCAGCAGCTGGGGGCGACGGACCCGGCCGGGCGGGTGACGGCGCACGGCCAGCGTTTGGTCGAGCTGCCGCTGCATCCGCGGCTGGCGCACATGGTGCTGGCGGCGGAGCGTTTGGGCCTGGGCGGCCTCGGCTGCGAACTGGCGGCCGTGCTCAGCGAACGCGATCTGCTGCGCGGCCGCGAGCGTGAGGTCGATCTGGAGCTGCGGCTGCGCCTGCTGCACGAGAAGCCCTCGGCGGATGTCGATCGTACCGCCTTGCAACGCGTGCAACAGGCGGCGCGGCAGTGGCAGCAGCGCCTGGGCGTGGCGCCCGCCAGCGCGGCGCAGATCGGGCAGGCCGGTCTGTTGTTGGCCCTGGCCTATCCCGACCGAATCGCGCAGCGGCGCAAGGCCGGTGAGCTGCGTTATCTGCTTAGCAATGGCCGCGGCGCGGCCCTGCGCCAGCACGAGGCGCTGGCCAATCTGCCCTATCTGGTGGTGGCCGAATTAAACGGCAGCGAGCGCGAGGCGCAGATCTTCCTCGCCGCGGCGTTGGACGAACGGGCATTGCATAAACAGGCGGCCGAGTCCGGCCCGCTGGCGGCGTTGATCCAGTCGCAGTCGTTGTGTGCGTGGGACGGCCGCGCCGAGGCCGTGCAGGCCGTTGAACAGCGCCGGCTCGGCGCGCTGGTGCTCGACGAGCAGCCGTTGACCACGCTCGATGAACAGGCACGGCTGGCGGCGATGCTCGACGGCGTGCGCCGTATGGGGCTCGCGTGTCTGCCGTGGGACGAACACAGTCGTAACTGGCAGGCGCGGGTGATGTGTCTGCGCCAGCTGGATGCGACGCAGTGGCCGGATGTCAGCGACGAGGCCTTGCTTGCGTCGCTGGACGAGTGGCTGGCGCCGTTTCTGAGCGGCTGCATGCGCCGCAGTCACCTGGCCAAGCTGGACCTGATGGTGGCCCTGAATCACCTGCTCGACTGGGATCGGCAGCAGGCGCTGGGCCGCCTAGCGCCTAGCCACGTGCAGGTGCCGACCGGCTCGCGCATTGCGATTGATTACAGCCAGTCGCCGCCGGTGCTGGCGGTACGCCTGCAGGAGATGTTCGGCGTTGAGCAGACACCGAGCATCGCCGATGGCCGTCTGCCGCTGGTGGTGCACCTGTTGTCACCGGCGCGGCGGCCGCTGCAGGTGACGCAGGACCTGGCCGGTTTCTGGCGCGGCAGTTACGTCGAGGTCAAAAAGGAGATGAAGGGGCGCTACCCCAAACACTATTGGCCGGATGATCCGTTGCAGGCGGAGCCGACGGCGCGGGCCAAGCCACGGCGCTAGCCCGCCATTCTTCAATTAAATTGGTAAACTAGCGCGCTTTGCGTGTCTGCTTCAGGAGTTGCTCATGGCCAACGGCCTTGGTGTTGTCATTATGTATGCCTCCTGCTGGTGGCGATTGCGCTGCCGGTGTGGATCATCAGCGATTCGGGTGAGCCGCCGGTGATCATTTTCTCCAACTTCGTTAACGGTTAGTGCGTATGGGTGATAAGTTGAGTCTGCCGACAGCTGCCGAGGCCCTGCCCGGTCGGGCGGAGCCGATGGCGGTGACAGAACCACACGTGGTGTTTGGTCGCGCGTTGACAGGGCCGTATCCTGCGGGCTGTGAGTTGGCCATGTTTGGCCTGGGCTGCTTTTGGGGCGCAGAGCGGCGCTTCTGGCAGCAGCCCGGTGTGTACGTGACGGCGGTGGGGTATGCCGCCGGGCTGACGCCCAACCCGAGCTATCGTGAGGTGTGCTCCGGCCTGACCGGGCATAACGAGGTGGTGCTGGTGGTGTTTGATCCAGCCCAGATCCGTTACGAGCAGCTGCTGGCAGTGTTCTGGCAGAGCCATGATCCGACCCAGGGAATGCGCCAGGGCAATGACATCGGCACCCAATACCGGTCCGGTATCTACTGTTTTGATGCGCAGCAGCAAAACTTGGCTGAGGCGAGTCGTGATCGTTATCAGCAGGCCTTGGCCGAGGCGGGCCGCGGTCGGATCACGACCGAGATTTTGACCGCGCCGACTTTCTTTTTTGCAGAGACCTATCATCAGCAATACCTAGCGCGGAATCCCGACGGTTATTGCGGTTTGGGTGGTTGTGGGGTCAATTATCCCGCGCGGAATTAATTGTGGGCATTGGCCTCGTCGATGATCTGTTGCACGCGTTGTGCGCTGTGCTGTTGATTTTGGCGGCGCAGCAAGGACTTTAGATAGCGACGTTCATGGTCGCTGAGGCGTCGGTCCAGTTTGACGAGGATTCTGGCCAGTTCGCGTAGCAACAGCTCCTGATCTTGATCGGTGCTGATTGTCAGCAGGGTTTGTCTCTCATCGGGCGAGGGGCTGTTTTTCATGGTCAGCATGATGTTGGCGATGTGCTTTTCTTGCGCGGAGGCGCGTGAGCTGTTGATGATGTTGGCCATCGTGTTGCGCTCGGACGGTGAGGCGCGGCCGTTGAAGTTGATTAACAGGTGTACCAGTTCGCGACAGACGGAATGGGTGGTGTGATCGGCATGCGCGTGGCTGCCTGTGCCCAGCAGGGCGAGGAAGCAGCAGGTTATTAGTAGTTGGCGTCGCATGGCGAATAACCTATCGTTCTTATCGGGTATTTAACGGATAGTTCACAATCGTCCTGAGATCAAGTGCGAATGTCATTATGCTGCCCTTGCGGCGAATGGACGGAAGTCGCCGGCCCCATGCAACTACCGGTAAGTACGATATAATCGCCGATCTTGATAAAAAATCAGTCGATGGGGAAGGAAGCGGTTTCATGAGTCAGTTAGATTTAAGCGGCATCAATGCACGTTTGGCCTATTACAGCGGTGACCGCAAGACCGGTTCCATGACCATCATCTCCATCGCCGATGGTGCGCTGAGTGCCAAGACGCTGCCGGCAGGCGCGGACAGCGGCCTCGATAAATCCCTGAAGCCGATCCTGGTGGGGGTGACCGAAGGCGATCAGGTGATCACGCTCGACCCCAAGACCAAGTCCATCACCCTGAGCGACGAATTCCCGGTGGATGCCTTCCCGGCCCATGTCTATTCCGATCCGGTGTCCAGGCGCGACTGGTACATGAACGACGGTGACAAGGAGACCGGCAACGACACGCTGAACTGCGGCAACGAAGGTTCGTCGGTGACGGTGGTCGACGATACCGCCAGCAGCCAGGCGGCCTATCTGAAGACGGTCTGTGTCGGTCGCGGCCATCATCAGGCGCATTTTTCCTATCCTTCTGACGATGCGCCACAGGTGCCGCGTCAGGCCTTTGTCAGCAACATCATCGACGGCACGATCAGCGTGGTCGGCAATGACCCGGCGCAGCCCGAGTCTGACCTGAAGGTGCTGGCGACGATCAACCTGTGTGAGCCGGACAAGGAAAAAGACATCACCGAGGTCCAGATCCCGAACAATGCCTTCCCGCATGGTCTGGCCTACTCCAAGGTCAGCGGCAAGATGTACAACCTGAACAATGGTTATGGCACGGTGGCGGTGATCGATCCGGTCAAACACGTGATCGAAAAACGCTTTGCGCTGAAGGGCTGCAGCAATCTGTTCTCAACGCCGTGTGGCCGTTATCTGATCGGCCGCGGTGCAGACCGGAAGTCAGACCCCAACCATGTGATCGCCAAGCTGGTGGCAATCGATGCGCTGACCTGTGAGCTGGTCGCGAGCATCGAACTCAAGGACATCTACATCAGCAAGTATTTCTTCAACCCCGAGGGTGATCGCCTCTATCTGACGACCTCCAGCTCGGGCTCGGATGAACAGCAGGCCAATATCAAGGCCGATGCGATGCTGGTGTTTGACTTGACGGCCCTGCCGGCGGAGTTGAAGTTGTTGAATGAAGTCCGCCTGGGTTCGGCGGCGGGCACCCTGGAGTTTCTGCAGGCCGGAGGCAAGACCCGTTACGTGTTGGCCTCGAACGCGGCCGATGGCGTGGTGAGTTTTATCGATGCCGCCAGCAACGCGTTGGTGGAGAAGGTGGCGGTGATCGAGCCCGTATCGCATTCGCGGTTGTGGCTGTTGTCGTAGACGCGGGTTTGCGCAGATAAAAAAACGGGGCCCTTCGGCCCCGTTTTTTTTTGCATCACTTGTCGCGATTGAAATAGTCGCGCGTTAGTTTGAACACGATCGGACTGAGCAGGATCAGCGCGATCAGGTTGGGCAGTGCCATGAGGCCATTGAGCACGTCGGCCAGCAACCAGATCAAGCCGAGTTTGCCCATCGCGCCGAGTGGGATGGCGATGATCCACAGGATGCGGTAGGGCAGGATCACTTTGACGCCGAACAGGAATTCGGCGCAGCGTTCGCCGTAATAACTCCAGCCAAGGATGGTGGTGAAGGCAAAGATGACGATGCCAAAGCTGACGACGTAACTGCCGATGCCGGGCAGCGCCGTCTCGAAGGCGAGCGTGGAGAGGCCCGCGCCGCTGTCGCCGCCGGTCCAGACGCCGGTCAGCACGATCACCAGCGCGGTCATGGTGCAGACGATGATGGTGTCGATGAAGGTGCCGAGCATGCCGACCAAGCCTTGCTGCACCGGGTTGTTGGTCTTGGCGGCGGCGTGGGCGATGGGGGCGCTGCCGAGGCCGGCCTCGTTGGAGAACACGCCGCGGGCGACGCCGAAGCGGATCGCGGCCCACACCGCGGCCCCGGCAAAACCGCCGATGGCGGCGGTGCCGGTGAAGGCGGTGCTGACGATGGTGGCCAGGGCCGATGGCACCTGCTCGATGTTCATGAAGATGATCAGCAGCGAGGCGCTGACGTAGGCCACCGCCATGAAGGGCACCAGCTTGGCGGCGACGGCGGCGATGCGGCTGATGCCGCCAAGGATCACGGCGCCGGCGACGACGGCGAGGGCGAGGCCAGTGATCCAGGTCGGCAGGCCGAAGGTGGTCTCGAGCGCATCGGCCACCGAGTTGGCCTGCACCATGTTGCCGATGCCGAAGCCGGCGACCATGCCGAAGAAGGCAAAGGCGATCGCCAGCCAGGCCCACTTGTGGCCGAGGCCGTTGCGGATGTAATACATCGGGCCGCCGACGTGCTGGCCACGTTCATCGACCTCACGGTATTTGACCGCCAGCACCACTTCGCAATATTTGGTCGCCATGCCGATCAGCGCCGTCAGCCACATCCAGAAGATGGCGCCGGGGCCGCCGAGGGCGATGGCGGTGGCGACACCGGCGATGTTGCCGGTGCCGATGGTGGCGGAGAGGGCGGTCATCAAGGCCTGGAACGGGGTGATGTCGCCTTCCTGATCGGACTTGCGCCCTTGCCACATCAGGCGGAAGGCGCCGATGAGGTTGCGCCACGGCATGAAGCGCAGGCCGGCGGTCAGATAGAGCCCGGTGCCAAACAGCAGCACGAGCATCAACGGTCCCCAAATGATGCCGCTGAGGGAGTTGAGGGCGTCATTGATCCAAATCATTGCGGTTGATCCTTGTTGTTATTTTTCGAAGAGGGCATCGATGGGCAACACGGTGAGTTGGCCCTCGTCGCCGACGAAGGCGCCGGTGTCGATGAACCACTGGTTGCCGACGGTTTTAATCTTGTAGTGCGGGGTGATGGTGTGACCACTGACAACGCGGTCGATGCCCTTGACGCTGTTGGGCAAGAGGCTGCGGATGCGGCGTCGGCCCCACAGTGCCTGTTTGCGTACGTCCGGGTCGCCGGCGATCAGAAAGTTGCGAAACTGTGGCCAGTCCAATCCCTTGGGCACTTCGGCGTGCACGATGCCGACCTTGCCGTGCGGGCAGGTGATTTCCATCAGCATGGGCATTTGTGCAAACGCCTGTTTGAATTCGTCGCGTTGTTCGTTATTCAGTTCGAGCCACCATTCACCGCCATAGGCGGTGAGCCAGGCGTGGGCACTATCGCTCTCGATGTTCATATCGAGCAGGGTTTCTTCGTGGTTGCCGAGACAGCAGTGGAAGAACGGTTTTTGCAGCCAGGTGAGGGCTTGAGTGCTGTCCGGGCCGCGGTCGACCAGGTCGCCGACGGCGAACAGGCGATCGCAGTCGGGATTGAAGTTCAGGGCGTCGAGCTGACTGGCGAGCAGGTCAAAACAGCCGTGGATATCCCCGACGAGATAGTCGCGACCCTGCGAGTTATGCTCAAAGCACTGTATTGGCGAATAGATTCCATGCACAGCGCGATTGTACTCCGGTGTCGATGGGCGTCAACGCCGGTGTGTGGGGTCAGTCGTCGAGTGTGCGGTAGGGCAGTTCGTCGAGATAACTGAGTGACAGGAAACCGGCGAAGGCGATGGCGGCGAGCTGTAGTCCTGGCGGCAATGTCAGCGACAACAGCAGGCCGATGATCCAGTAATCACGCAGCTGCAGTTTGCGTTGGCGATACTCGGCGGTGTGGCGATGGTGTATCCAGCGGTTTTGTCTGGGGTCATACAATTGCATGCGGCCTCCTGCACATTGTCGCGTCCCATGTCTGTGTTATCGTCAGCGCCATCAACATATCCAGGAGGTATGCAATGCGCTTGAGATGGGTGCTGTGGCGGTGGATGCTGCTGCCGGTGTTATCACTGGTGTTCGTGGGCCAGGCTGCAGCGGAGGGGGTGTATCGTTGCACGCAGGCCGATGGTGGCGTCCGCTTTCAGGGGACACCATGCGCGGGGGTGGCCGATCGTGAACGTTTGCCGCGTCTGGCCAAACAACAGATGGCGGTGTCGGAGGCAGATAAACGCTTTATCTGGCACCTGAACAAGGCGGGGCAGCGAGGCAGCCTCTATCTGTTTGGTTCGATTCATTTCGGTACGCCGGAGATGTATCCGTTGCCACGTTCGGTGGCCGATGCCTTTGTCGCCAGCGATACCCTCGTGGTCGAGGCCGATATCGCGCGGGCCGATCCGCAGGCATTGGCGATGACGGTGGCGCGTTATGGCACCTATCAGGATGGTTCAACGCTGCAGCAGCACATCGCCGAGGACACGTGGCAGCAGTTGAGCCAGGTGGCGGCGGAGTTGGGCATGGCGCCGTCGTTGTTGCAGGGACAAAAGCCATGGTTGGCATCGATGACCCTGTCGGCCCTGATGTTGAACAAGCTGGGTTACCAGGAGGAGCTGGGGATCGATCGCCATTTATTGTTGCGGGCCGGTGGGCGTGAGGTGATCGAGCTGGAAGGGTTGGAGTTTCAGTTGCGCCTGTTCGAACAATTGACGGAGGCCGAGCAGGAGGCGATGTTGCTCGCCAGTCTGGAAGAAATGGATCAGGGCAAGGCCTTCTTCGAGCGGCTGTTTACAGCGTGGCAGGCGGGTGATGCTGCCGGTCTGGAGGCGGTGTTTAATGAAGGCTTCGACGATGATCCTGTCTCGCAGCGTCTGTTTGAGGTCATTATGCTGGCCCGTAACCGACGCATGGTGCAGCGCTTGGAGGGTCTCGCTGCCGATGGTCGTCGTCATTTCGTGGTGGTCGGCGCAGGACATTTGCCGGGCAAGGAAGGGCTGTTGGCACTATTGGCGGCAAGAGGTTACCAAGTCCGGCAATTAAAAGACTGAGCTTGAAGCTGGGGCATAAGCCCTGCACAATAGTGCCCCTAAAAAGTTGCGGGTTAAGCAATTAAAGGCACTGCCGATAATGTAATCACGCCTTTGGCGTATCGGGTGGAAGTTGTTGTAAGGGAAGATAAAGTTCGGAGTGACAAATGACATCTCAAATCGACGATGCAGATATTGATGTGCCAAGCTGGGACGTGGCCTTGGCGAATCTGGCGCGCGATGAATATAAGAAATTGCAGCGTCCGCTGACGTTGGAAGATTTTCAAAGACTGGCCAAGGATTACACCATCCGATTGGATGACATCATGGTCACCATGTTTGAACTGGTGATCCAGGGGCGTTGGTCCTACGAGGGTGAGCAGCAAATCGTACGCTCAACCTTGAATGAGCTCTATATCAATGGTCGTTTGCATGCGGATGACTTGGCTGAGTTCACCGGCGAATGGTCGTTTCTAGGGAACTGAGTTTATCCGGGGCGCCAGCGCATGGTGCCTCGATTTTCTTGTAATCCTGTCCGTAGTACCTGTGTGATCGGTCGTCATCGGGCTGGGTTCTCTTTTTAGTTGTATGTCATTGGCGGTTTTTGTGCTGCGGGCGNNATGTGACTTGTCGCTGTTTCTATCGCGGAGCATAATCGCGCCCATTCTTAGATCCTATGAATTAAGGGCTGAAGCAATGAAAGCATGCGATATAAAAAAGGGCACGGTTGTTAATTTGGACGGCCTGACGTTGATTGTTAAAGACGTGCAGGTTCAATCGCCGTCCTCGCGCAGCGGCAATACCTTATACAAGGTGCAATACCGCGATGTGGTCAGTAAACAAAAGCATGAACAGACCTATAAGGGCGACGACATTATTCGCACGGTGGACTTCGTACGTCGCCAGGCGCAATTGCTCTATCGTGAAACCGAATCGTGCACCTTTATGGATGTGGAGAGCTACGAACAGTATACGCTCGACAATGATGTCCTCGAATATGAACTGCCATACATGTTTGACGGTATGGAAGGTCTGTGCGTGTTGATTGCTGACGAACGAGTGTTGGGTGTTGAGCTGCCCGCATCGGTGGAGTTGGAGATCGTGGATACGGCGCCTGCGATGAAGGGTTCCAGTGCTTCGGCGCGTACCAAGCCGGCCACATTGAGTACAGGTTTGGTAGTTCAGGTGCCTGAATATATCGCCAATGGTGAGCGCGTGAAGGTAAATACACAAAGCGGTGAGTTTATGTCGCGGGCCTAATTTGCCAGGGGGTGTGCCCGTTCTGTGCCTATATTGCGGTTTTTTAGCAGGGCTAGTTAAAAGCCGTAGTGTGAGTGAGAAAAACTTGTGGTTCTGCTTGGAATGTCTATACTGGTTGTCGCCGCAGATGCTGGATGCTGATTTTGGGGGGGCGGAGGCATTCCAAAAATCTTATTTTTTCCATCCCTGTGTGCTTCATATTATGAGTCAACAAAGTAACGATTAGTTAGAGGTAGATATAATGGCAACAGGTACCGTAAAGTGGTTTAACGACGCTAAGGGCTTCGGATTTATTACGCCTGCTGATGGCGGTGACGATGTATTCGTACATTTCTCAGCTATTCAAGGTGGCGGATTTAAATCACTGGCGGAGGGTCAGTCTGTGACCTTCGAAACTGAGTCTGGTCCGAAAGGTTTGCAAGCGACCAACGTCAATCCGCAATAATTAAAATAATAACTGGATGACGAAAAAACCCGCTCTTTATAGAGCGGGTTTTTTTATGCCCGGAATAAATGACAGCGTTTTATTGTGCGCTGCGCATCACGGTATTGGCGGCGCGTTCAGCGGCGCGATTGATGGCGTAGATCATCGCATTGCCCAGGGCCTGTACGCCCCAGCGATTGCCGTCACCCTCACTCAAGACAACATATTCTTCCAGCTCACGGTCACTGAGGTCGCGGAAGGCATACAGGTAGGTATGTTGTGTGCGTTGACGGGTGCTGTCGGTCAGTGAGTTGCGGACTTCATCGACCATCTTTTCCATCTCGCCGGCGCCCAGTTTCATATCGGCTTCCAGCACGGGATCGATTGCAGTGAAGACGGCGCGGAAGAATGCCGTTTGCAGATCGATACTGAAGTCACTGGCGCGGTTGGCCTTGTCCAGGCGTTCGATCAACTGCAGGCGTTTGGCGGGAGCAGGCGTGGTCTTCAATGTCTGGATGAAGTCCAGCATCGATTGTTGGTGTTCGGGGGCGTTGGTGCTGCTCTCGAGTGCAGACATCTTGCGCGTCAGCTCGGCCTCGGTGAAGGTCAGATAGGCGGCACTGAGTTTGGTGTCGTAATGGCTGCGTAGTGAAGAGCTGACATCACGGCGGATGACGTCGGTTTTGAAGGCGCGGCTAAAGGCCAGGCTCAGCTTGGAGTTGACCTCGGGTTCGAGTGAGCCCGCGCTTTGCTTGAGGATGGACTGTGCAAAATCGGGTACATGTTGCATCAGCTTGTCGAAGCCGGACTGCGCCAACATCTTATCGATGTTTTGGTCCTGGTTTGCAGCATGGGCCTGGCTGAGGCCGATCAGGCAGAAGGCCAATAGCGCAAACAGTTGTTTGCTCAGCAGTGATGGAATACGGATCTGATTCATAAATGACTTCCAGCTTGGAGGCGGGGCTCGCACCCCGCCGGTGATCTAAATGGATTACGCGCCGTAGATGTTACGGTCGTGCCAAAACGAGAAACTGAATTCGACGATGTCGCCGTCGCCGAAGTCAACCGTGTCGATGACCTCATCGCTATCGCCATCGAGGATGGCGAGGCTGCCGTGACTCGGGTTGGGGATGAAGACATACGCTGCGCGGTCGCCCTGTTGCAAGAATGCGATCGGGCGGCGGCCAGAGGTGGTTGGCGCCAGCTTCACTTCCTTGATTAATCTCAACGCGGGCAGGGCGCTGGTGTCGTAGATCTGCACGATGTCGGTGCGCAGATTGTCGGCCTGTACGCCTTGTCCGGTGGCGGCTGCGGTGACATAGAGGCGGTCGCCCTTGGGATTGAAACGATAGACGCTGGGGTAAAAGTCTTCGATGTCGAGTACGGTGACGACGGCCTTTTGTTTGGCGTCCATCACGCACAGGCGGCCGATGACATGCTCTGCGTTGGCCTTGCGGTCGACGCCCTTGCCGATCAGAAAACCGCCGCAGCGGCTCAACAACAGGTTGCTGCTGATCGGCATCGGCACATTGTCTTCAATCTCATGGCTCAGCGGATCGACGATGGAGACGGTGCCGTAGCCGTTGTTGAGGTTGTAGAGCTTGCCGGTCAGTGCTGAGAATTCCATGCCGTGCGGGAAGGCATTGTTGGGGATGCCGCTGGCGCCGTCTTTTTCATGGCGCGGGTCGCACAGGTTGATCGTGGCGATGGACTTCAGGAAGCTGATCGAATCGTTGGGATCGTTGCCGAGGACCTGCAGTGTTCCGTCCTTCAGATTGCTGACGAAGGCGCGATGGGGGATGCCGCGGGCGTTGGCCGTCGGGGCGACGAAGGTGGTGACGTGATGGCCGCGGCCGACGCCGAGGGTGTCGACATGGATCGCGTTGCCGTCATCGTTGGCAACGATGCTCAGCGATGAACCGCCGTTGGTCGAGACCAGATCATCATTGCCGTCCTTGTCGCCGTCGTTCATGAACCAGATGCGTACGGAATTGGGGTCGCGATAGGCGTAGGCAAAGCGGGCATCGGCCGGCATGCTGTCGCAGGCTGAGATGCTGCGATCACTCGGTTCCATGATCAGGGCCTGTTGTTTGTCGTTGCAGCCAATGAAGACTGGGCGACGATTGATGTCTTTGCCGCTGGCGGCGCTGCTGGCGAGGCGTTTGACGCTGATCTCGCCCGCGTGCTGTTGGATGCAGCAGGCAGTGGCGCGGTCGCTGTAGTCGAGGTGGGCGACGATGGTCCAATCCGGTTTTGAAGCATTACTCATAACTGTCTAATCCTTAACATTCCGATGGGCTGCCCGGCGCGCGAGCCGGAAAAATCGGCGCCCATCATAGCAGTCTTTGGCACGTGATTCCCCCGCCAAACTGCGGGGGCTTTGCTAGGTGGAGATTAGACCGATGCGATGAGCTGAAGTTGCCCGTTGACGACCTGTAGCCGGGTTTCGCCGTTGAGGAAGGTCAGCATCTGTTGGCCGCCGTGATGACGACGCCAGCCGCTGAGTATGGCCAGCTCGCGCTCACCACTGACCAGGGCCTCCAGCTCTTTGCGGGTGGCAAGGCTGGTGGCGGACAGTTGGTGTTGAGCTGCGCTGATGCGCAGAATGGTGGCCAGTGCCTCGATCAGTGCCTCTTGTTCGGCGCTGAGGTGATGACGTTTGGGCAGCTGTGGCCATGTGGATTTGTCGCGTTCGAGGCCGGTCTTGATGCATTGCAGCAGGGCGGCGCTGTGGCGATCGACCAGGCCGCTGGGGATGCCGCGCAGCTTGGCCAGTTCGGCCGTGGTTTGCGGGCGCAGGCGCGCCATGTCAATCAACAGTTCGTCGCTGATCACGCGGCGGCGTGGACGATCTTCCGCCATCGCCTGTTGTTCGCGCCAGGCCGCAACCTCTTGCAGGATCGCCAGTTGTGCCGGCCGCAGTTTGTTATTGCCCTTGATGCGTTTCCACTGACTGCGTGGGTCGGGGTTGTAACGGGCCGGGTCGGCGAGGCTGGTGAAGTCTTCCGTCAGCCAGTCGAGCCGGTTCTGCGCGATCAGTTGCGCACGTTGTTTTGGATAGAGTTGGCTCAGGTAGCGGACATCGTCTTCGGCATAGGTGATTTGTTTGTCGCTGAGCGGGCGTTGCAGCCAGTCGGTGCGTGAGTGGGATTTGTCCAATTCAACACCGAGCATCTCCTGCACCAGATTCGCATAGCCGATTTGATCGCCATGGCCGAGTAGCGTGGCGGCGACCTGGGTGTCGTAGAGGTTATTGGGCAGGCGGCCAAAGCAGTAGAAGAAGATCTCCAGATCCTGTCCTGCGGCGTGGAAGACCTTGACGATGCTTGCGTCATCAAACAATTCCAACAGTGGTGTCAGCGTGGTGACGGCCAGTGGGTCGATGCAGGCCAGGCGCTCGCTATTGCCGATCTGGATCAGGGCTAGTTGAGGGTAGTAGGTGCGTTCGCGCACGAACTCGGTGTCGATGGCGATGAAGTCACTGCCTTTGAGCAAGGTACAAAACTCGGCCAAGGCGTCGTCGCTGGTGATGAAGCTGCTGATCATGAGGAGGTTCCGCGTCTTTGGGGCGCCCATGAAAATGGGCGATACATGAAAAGGGGCCTATTTTACCCCATATACGCAGGACGGTGCTGTGAGTCTGTGCCGTTCGGTTATTGGAATTGTCGCACCAGGGTCTTGAGCTGTTGTGTGTGTTGCGCCAGGTTCTGGCTGACCAGGTCGTTATCACCCGCGACCTCAACCGCTTGCAGGGTCTGGCCATACAGCGCCTCGACGTTGTTGCGGATGTGCTCGGCGCTGATCTGTTGTTGTTCGGTCGCAGCGGCGATCTGCGCCGTCATGTCGTCGATGGTCTGTATGGTGTGTGAGATCTGGTCGAGGAACACTGTGATTGCCTGGGTTTGTTCACAGGTGTTGCGGACTTTTTCACAGCTGGATTGCATGGCCTCGGTGCCTTCATTGGCGCGTTTTTGAATACTGGAGACCATCTTCTCGATCTCCTGAATGGATTTCTGGGTGCGGCCGGCGAGTGCGCGCACCTCGTCGGCGACGACGGAAAAACCTCGCCCTTGTTCGCCGGCACGGGCGGCCTCAATCGCGGCATTGAGCGCCAGCATATTGGTTTGTTCGGCGACTTCGCGGATCACATCAAGCACGCCGCTGATGGATTGGCTTTCTTTGGCTAGGCGCTCGATGATGCCGGCGGCGGCCACGATGTCTTCACCCAGTTCGTTGATCGATTCGACGGTATTGATGACCGAGTCACGGCTGCTTTCAGCCTCAATATTGGCTTCGCGGGCGGACTGAGCGGTCTCGGTGGCATTTTGTGCCACTTGCTGAATGCTGGCGCTCATTTCGGTCATCGATGTGTTGATTTCCTGGGTGGCGTTTTGTTGCTGGCGGATGCAGTCGCCGGCTTTTTGTGCAATTTGCGATGATTCCTTGGCAGAGACTTCCAAGGCATCAGTGGCGTAATTGAGACGTGAAACGACTGCGTCCAATTGAGATGCATACATCTTGCTTGAGAGCTGGATTTGGCCAAGCTCATCGGTGCGGCCGGTATAGACGTATTGCATCAAGGGGTCTTCGGCAGTGTGTTTGGATTCGGTCGCCATCTGTCTGACAGGTGCCATCTGCCAATAAAACAGTCCAGCGGCGATGCCGAAGGAGGCTATGAGGGCGATCATCTCAAATTGTGGCGCGACCAATTCAACGGCCAAGGGAATGGTCAAGGCGCCGAGATAACACAGCATCAGCCGGGTGAGCAGCGAGGCCCCTTTGCGAAACGGTTTTTTACCCGCATTGATGCGTTGATAGGCCTGCTCGGCACGCGCGACACGTTCGGCACAGGGTTTGCTGCGTACGGATTGGTACTCAATGGTTTGATTGCCGTCGGTGATGGGTGTGACAAAGGCGTCGACCCAATAGTGATCACCGTTTTTGCAGCGGTTTTTGACGATACCCATCCAGGATTTGCCCTGTTTGACGGTTTGCCACAGGCCGGCGAAGGCGGCGGGCGGCATCTCAGGGTGGCGGACGACATTGTGGTTCTTATGATCGAGTTCGTTGGCGTCGAATCCGCTGATGTCGAAGAATGTCTGGTTGTAACCGGTGATGATCCCTTTGGGATCGGTAGTCGAAATAATTCGTGCCGACTCGTCGAATCTGCGTTCGTTGCCTGTAACCGGTAAATTGATCTTCATTCCCCGCACTCTCCATTGAATTGCCGGTGTTTGTAACTGGTACTGCTCCCTTCGCTAGCTTCTGGTAAGACTAATGTTTTGCGTGTATGTGCCTAGCAGCACATGAAATATTACTACTGACCCCCAAAATACATCGTATTTAGTGATGATTTCTTGAGGAGATGGATCAACAAAATGCTTATCTTGCGATGTAGCAAGGTCTGGAAGGTGTGCCGAAAGAGACGGTATTCAAGATGCCGCCAGCAGCTTGACTGCTGGCGACGTGATGAATTTGTCGCGCCGGAACACACCGGCAAGGATTTGCATGTTGCCGTTGAGGGCGCCCGTCGCGAGCAGGTACTCCACAGCCGTGCTGTGCGACCAGCGCGACCATGACCGCGGCTATCGAACCGGCGGTGGGACTGGCGTGAATAAAGGCCGTATTCTTCAAAGATGGGGGCTGGCAGAAGGAAGCCCGTTAACAGCTGCGGTGTCAGTTGCCGATACAGAATTGAATTGCCATTTGCCAGGTCGTACATCTGACGGTCGGAGAATGGTGGCGAGCGCAGGGATGAGGCAGAGGGATGTCGGGTGTTTGATCACCATAAACAATTAACAGCACGGGCGCTCTTTGTCGGGCAGCGGATAGAGCTGCGGGCGCTGGAGCGGGGCGCCTCGCTGGCCGAAGCTCCGCTGATGATCACGGCCGGTGCGGCCGGGGCCGCGGTGTTGTTCCGCTACGGGGTGGTGGTCTTGTTTCAACTCAATGCCATCGAAGAGGCGGCCTTTATCAAGGCGCTGCGGGCATTTGTCAGCGATGCCTTTGATGAGCCGGTGGCCGAAACATTGGCGCTGGTGATCGATTCGGGGCCTGAGGGCATGGGCGCCAACGGCCTGCGTCTGCAGGATTTTTCATTGCCTCGCCTGCAACTGGTGGCGGACAGTCTGGCCAAGTCGGTGGTGCTGGAGCATTACGAATCAAATATTGCCGTCAGCTTTGATCGTATCGAGCCGCTGGCCAATGAGTTGCAACGATTTGGCCGCGCCGGTCATAAGCGTCGTGAATTGATGCGTCATATCGGCGCGACGCTGGCGGTGCAGGCGAAAATGGTCGGGCGGGTGGAAGTGACCGAGAAGCCGGATCTGTTGTGGGAATACCCGGAGATGCAACGCCTCTATCTGCGGCTCGAAGACGAATACGAAATCGGCGAGCGTCATGCGGCGCTGGAGCGCAAGCTGGCGCTGGTCTCGCATACGGCGGAAACCCTGCTCGGCATGTTGACCAACAAACGTATGCTGCATGTGGAGTGGTACATCGTGATCCTGATCGTGATCGAGGTCGTCATCATGTTGTACGAAGTCATTGCCTTGCCGCATTGAGGGATGTGATGGACGCACTGACCACCTTGTCTGAAGAACTCGATGTGCATGCGCTGTTTCTGGGGCAGCGTCTGGAGTTACGCCATCTTGAGCTGGGGCGACACATCGCTGGGTCGCCAGCCTTGTTTGAATGGCGTGAGCATAAGTATGTCGTGGTGTTTCGTTATGGTGTGGTCGTCAGTTTTGGTTTGGATGAGCAGGACATCGCTGAGCTGAGTCTGCAACTTACGCCTTATATCGTTGAGCAGTATGCTGACAGGTTGATGGAAACTATACGCATCCAGGGCGGCAAGCCCGATGGTATTACGCAGCAGCAATTGTATTTGCAGGCGTATACGCCAGAGCGCCTGCAATTGGTGGCCGATGTTATGGCCAAGAGTCTGGTGCTCGAATATTACGAAAAAGAACTGGCGCAGAGTTTTGATCGTATTGACCCGTTGGCCCTGGAGCTGCAGCGCAGTGGTCGTACCGGTCATCAAAGTCGTGAGTTGATCAAACACATTGGGCAAACCCTGGCGATCCAGGGGCGCATGGTCGGGCGTTTGGAGATCTCGGAAAAGCCAGAACTGCTGTGGGAGCAGCCGGAGTTTGAAAAGCTCTTTGCCCGTTTGGAAGATGAATTCGAAATCAGGGAGCGTCACTTGGCTCTCGAGCGCAAAGCCGAATTGATTTCGAAGACGGCGGAAACACTGCTGGGCCTATTGATGGGGCAGCGCAGCATGCGTGCTGAATGGTATATCGTCATCTTGATCGTCATCGCAGTATTGCTGTCGCTATACGATATTTTCTTCATGTGATGTCATGAATTGCCTGTGATCGCATGTTGGAGTGGGACTGCGGTGCGATCAATGATGCGGCGCAAGACAAAGCTGGAGTGCACGCCGCTCACACCCTCGATGCGCGTGATCTTGTTTAAGAGTAATAACTGATACGCATCCATGTCTTCCACAATGACCTTCAGCTGATAGTCAGCACTCTGGCCGGTGATCAGCAAACATTCCAGCACCTCATCCATTTGTTCAACCTCGCGCTCAAAGTTGGCGAAGCGTTCCGGGGTGTGGCGATCCATTGAGATGTGAATCAGGGCCATCAGGCTCAATCCCAGTTTCTTTGCATCAAGTACGGCACGATAGCCTTGGATGATGCCGCTGTCTTCCAGCGCCTTGACCCGGCGCAGACACGGCGAGGGTGAGAGGCCGATGCGTTCTGCCAGGGCCTGGTTACTGATGTGGCCCTCCCGTTGCAGGATGTGGAGGATTTTCTGGTCGTAGCGATCAAACTGCATCGTTTTTCCTCTTCATTGGTTTGTTGTTTTAATTTTTCTTGTTATTGGGCAATATAATTGCCCAATTATCGTCAATAAGGGTGATTTTGCAAGAAAATATCCGTGAAGGAGGCGTATTCTTTTCGCATCTGCCGTATCTGGGCAGTTGAAGCGGCATCAATCAGCGATGCCGGGACCTGAGCCAACATGGATTCCACAAGGATGCATGGCTGAAATCACTACCCGTGACAACGGCAGGGCTGGGCACTGAGGCAGGAGGGCGTTGCCCTCCTCCCAATCTTTTATTCATCGCAGGAGTTCGTCATGTCTCGTTTCGATCATCGCAAATATCGCCCGATGGCAGCTGTGCCGTTGGTGGATCGCCAATGGCCCAATCGCCAGATTCAACAGGCGCCTTTGTGGGCCAGTGTGGATCTGCGTGATGGCAATCAGGCCCTGATCGAACCGATGAGTGTCGAGCAAAAGCGCCGTATGTGGGCGCTGCTGGTGAAGATGGGATTCAAACAGATTGAGATCGGTTTTCCAGCGGCGAGTCAGGCCGATTATGACTTCACGCGCTGGTTGATCGAGGCGCAGCAGGTGCCGGACGATGTGCAGATCCAGGTGCTGGTGCAGGCGCGGCAAGAATTGATTGCCAAAACATACGAGGCCCTCGCGGGCGCAAAGCGTGCGATTGTGCACGTATACAACTCGACCTCTACGGTGCAGCGTGAGCGCGTATTCCAGCTCGATCGTGAAGGCGTCAAACAAATTGCAATCAATGGTGCGCGCTGGGTGCAGGAAGAGGCGCGTCGTTATCCGCAGACCGAATGGCAGTTCCAGTATTCCCCCGAGAGTTTTACCAACACCGAGATGGATTACGCGGTCGAGGTGTGCAACGCGGTGATCAATGTTTGGCAGCCGACGCCTGCCAACAAGTGCATCATCAATCTGCCGGCCACCGTTGAGTCGAGCACACCGAACATCTTTGCCGATCAGGTGGAGTATTTTTGTCGTCACGTGCAGCAGCGCGACAGCATCATCGTGTCATTGCACACCCATAACGATCGTGGTTGCGCGGTGGCGGCGGCGGAGCTTGGTCTGTTGGCCGGGGCCGATCGCATCGAAGGCACCCTGCTCGGCAACGGCGAGCGCACGGGCAACATGGACATCGTGACCATGGCGATGAATCTCTATAGCCAGGGCATCGACCCTGAGCTTGATCTGTCACGACCCGATGAAATGGTTGTTATCGTCACCGACTGCACCCAGATTCCATTGGCGCCGCGTCACCCCTGGGTGGGCGATCTCGTATACACCGCCTTCTCCGGCAGTCATCAGGATGCGATTCGCAAGTGCCTTAAACAGCAGCGCAATGATGAGTCGTGGCAGGTCGCCTATCTGCCGATCGATCCGCGTGACTTGGGGCGAGACTATCAGGCGATTATTCGCGTCAACAGTCAATCAGGCAAAGGCGGCGTCGCGTTTGTGCTGGAGCGTGATTACGGCGTGCATCTGCCGCGCTGGATGCAGGTAGAACTTGCGACGCATGTGCAGCGTGTCAGCGAGCAACAAGGCGGTATTGTGGATGGCGAAACTATCTATGCGTTATTTCGTAAGCACTTCGTGCAGACAGAGGCGCCGATCAGACTCAATGGTTATCGTCTCGATTGTCATGACCATCTCGATACCATCGAGCTCGACTTGGTGTGCCAGGATGAATCGTTCACGATTCGAGGCCAAGGCGAAGGCGCCATCGCCGCGATGGTCGACGCCTGGCAACAACACAGCGGCCAAAGCGTAGATGTGTTGGATTATAACGAGCATGCACTGAGCGAAGGGGTGCAGTCAGAGGCCGCCGCCTTTATGCTGCTGAATATTGATGGCGAGCGTATTGCAGGTGCTGCAATGGATATGGATACCGTCAGTGCATCGTTGAAGGCAGTTGTATCTGCGTTGAATCGTAAGGCATTGCGCGTGATATCCGTTGGTGCTGCGCAGTGTGCGGTGTCGTGAAAACCAGTAATAGGTTCCGGTAGCGCTAGATTGAGATGATATGAGCTTTCGCTGCTGGTTAAGTAGCGGTACGCTAAGCCCTGAGCACTTGACGGTGACAGGGCTTTTTTTAATGCTCATATCCCAATGAGGTAAACTTCCACGAGCCATACAACACATTGGAGCAGTGTTCCGGTTAGTGAATCGACCCCACTTTTCTAG
>DHYU01000018.1 GCA_002415485.1 Proteobacteria bacterium UBA5122 | reverse complement strand
CGACCAGGTCGATGCCGATCGTGTCGTGTTTGTTCATGTCCATCGCAAGCTTGAGCTTGGTGCCGACACCGTCGGTGCCTGAGACCAGTACCGGCTGGCGGTAACGGTCGATCGGGACCTCGAACAGGGCGCCGAAGCCGCCGAGGCCGGCGAGGACGCCGGGGCGCATGGTGCGTTTGGCGACGGGTTTGATGCGCTCAACGAGGGCGGCGCCGGCGTCGATGTCGACCCCCGCGTCACGATAGCTGAGTGAGGTCTGTGAGTTGGATGTGTTGGCTGAATCGCTGGGCTTGGTCATAGTCGATTGATACTTGAGATTATTCGGTGGACGGTAAAGTGTATTATTCTAAAGGAACTTCGCCGCAACAGCGACACCATATTGTCGATGTGGGCCAAACAAAGTCCATGCCTGGGTCAAAATGAGCGGGTGGGCGGTCGGAATAATGGATCAGAATCGGAGCTTCATGACGTTGAATATATTGAATGGCAGGGCCTGGTGGCTGTGCCTGCTGTTGGTGGTTGCGCCCTTGCAGGCGGCGCAGGTGGACGGCTTGTATCGTGCCGAAATCCCCGTCAAGGGACAGAGCCAAGAAGAACGTCTGGCGGCCTATTCGGCGGCGGTGGCGCAGGTGATTATCAAACTCAGTGGTGACCGTTTGACGCCTGACCTGCCTGAGTTGTCGTCGTTACGGGCCAATTCCAACCGGCTGGTGCAGCGTTTCCACTATCGGCCGCTGGCTGCAACCGGTGATCCAGCACTCAAAGAAGAGGGGTACACCCGCTATTTGGTAGTTGAATTTGATGGTGACGCATTGACCAAGTCCCTGGTTGATATCGGTGTCCCGCTCTGGGGGCGTACGCGGTCGGATGTGTTGGTTTGGGTTGCCGTGGAAGATCGTGGCGCACGTTATGTGTTGGCGAGTGGTGGTTTGGCTGAATTGGAGGATCGGTTGGCACAGGCAGCGCAGCGGCGAGGGGTGCCGACGGTATTGCCTCTGATGGATCTAGAGGATCAAGGGCGGATTAACTTCGTTGATCTGTGGGGGGATTTCCGTTTCAGTATTCTCGATGCCTCGGCCCGGTATGCAACCGATGCGGTGCTGGTTGGGCGACTATCACGTGATGCGCGGGGCGTTTGGCTGGGGCGTTGGAGTTTGCATGAGAGTTCGGGTGATAGCCAGTCATGGCAGGCGAATGACTTGAGTCAAGGCCGGGTGATTGATGCGGGGATCGATGGTTTGGCGGATCGTTTGGCGAAGCGGTATGCCCAGGTGCTCAGTCACGACAGTACAGGCGGCATTGATGTGGTGGTCACGGATGTCAATAACCTGGCTGGGTATGGTCGTGCGTTGGCCTATCTGGAGTCGCTGGACGCCGTCAGTAGCGTGCGCGTGATAGAGGTCGCGGGCGATCAAGTGCGTTTTCATGTTGATATCCGCGGTGAGATCAGCGGTCTGCAGCGGGCGATCAGCCTCGGCGGCAGTTTACGCCCCCAGGCGGGCGCTCAGCCGTTTGCTGCTGGTTACGGCCAGCGGCAACAGTTGGTCTATCGGCTGATGCCGTAGGTGCCGATGCTGTCCCGTCGCGACATCCCCAATGCCATTAGTATCGGCCGCATCATTCTGGTGTTGCCGGTGGCACTGTTATTGTTGGCCGAGGAGTATCTCGGTGCGCTGCTATTGTTCTTTGCCGCTGGGCTGTCGGATGGCCTGGATGGTCTGTTGGCCAAACGTTATGGCTGGCACAGTCGTCTCGGCTCGATTCTTGACCCGCTGGCGGACAAGACACTCCTGGTGGTGTCGTATCTGTGCCTGGGCTGGGTGGGGGCGATCCCTGAGTGGTTGGTGGCGATAGTCATCGGCCGTGATCTAATTATCGTTGCCGGGGCGGCCGCCTTTCACCTGTTGATCGGGCGCTACGAAATGGTGCCGACCTGGATCAGCAAGGTGAATACGACGATGCAGATCTTGTTGGTACTGGTGTTGGTCTTCTCCGAGGCCGTGTTCGCCCTGCCAGAGGATTTGCTGACGGGCATGGTCTATGTGGTGTGTGTGACGACCCTGGCCAGTGGTGTCGATTATGTCTGGACCTGGAGTTTCCGCGCACGCAGCGGCTGGTACGACAAGCAGGAACAAAAACAACACGAAAGGAAGCGGCATGACTGATTCACAAAAATGGTTGCTGTTGCTGGGCTGTGCCCTGTTCGGCGGCCTGTTGTACCTGCTGGCGCCTGTGTTGACGCCGTTTCTGATCTCGGCACTGCTGGCCTATCTCGGTGATCCGTTGGTCGATCGCCTGGAGGCGCGCAAGATCAGTCGCACCAACTCTGTATTGATCGTCTTCTGCGGGCTGTTTGCCGCGATCCTGGCCGTGGTGTTGTTCGTCCTGCCGACGCTACAGCGTGAACTGATGATGTTCATCAAAAAGATCCCGGCCTATCTCGATTGGTTCCAGTTCACCGTGTTGCCGTGGCTGACGGCGCAATTGAGCCTCGATGTGGAGACGCTGAATTTCGATGCCTTCAAAAAGGCGATGGCGCAGCACTGGCAGACGGCGGGTGGTGTCGCGGCCGAGGTGGCGGGCGCGGTCTCACGCTCCGGTGTCGCCCTGCTGGCCTGGGTCGCGAATCTGGTGCTGATCCCGGTGCTGACCTTTTATCTGCTGCGCGACTGGGACCTGTTGGTGGGGCGTATTCGTGAACTGTTGCCGCGCCGCATCGAACCGCGCGCATGTCGCATGGCCACTGATTGTGACGAGGTGCTCGGCGCCTTTATGCATGGCCAGCTGACGGTGATGTTGTGTCTGGGCACGGTCTATGCCGTCGGCCTGTGGCTGATCGGTCTCGACATGGCCTTGCTGATCGGCATGGGCGCGGGCCTGCTCAGCTTTGTGCCGTATCTCGGCTTTATCCTCGGCATCCTGGTGGCAGGCGTCGCTGCCGCGATCCAGTTTCAGGACCTGATGCCGCTGCTGCTGGTGTTTGCGGTGTTTGGAGTAGGCCAATTGTTGGAGTCGTTCGTGCTGACACCGTATCTGCTCGGTGACCGGATCGGCCTGCATCCGGTGGCGGTGATCTTTGCGGTGATGGCCGGTGGTCAGCTGTTTGGCTTCTTCGGTGTGTTGCTGGCGCTGCCGGTGGCGGCGGTGATCATGGTGGTGTTGCGCCATGTCCATGAACGTTACGTCAGCAGTGAGCTGTACGGACAAGGCAACTCGTCATGACGGCGCTGGGGTCGCCGGGCCAGCAGTTAGGTCTCGGCATGTGGCTGCGCGAGAGTGCCACCTTCGATAATTTTGTGCCCGGCAGCAATGACGTATTGTTGCAGGCGCTGCGTCAGGCCTGTGATGATCATCAGGGCTTCATCTTTTTCTGGGGGCCGGACGGCGAGGGCAAGAGTCATCTGTTGCAGGCGGCGTGTAACCGTGTCGGCGAGGGCAGTGTGTTCCTGCCGCTGGGTGAACCTGGTCTGGTGCCGGAGATGCTCGACGGCCTGGAGCAAATGCGCCTGGTCGCGATCGATAACCTCGCCGCGGTGGCCGGTGATCGCACCTGGGAGACGGCGCTGTTCAACCTCTATAACCGTATCCGTGATCAAGGACGCGGTGTCTTGATCGTCGCCGCCGAACAGCCGCTGGCCAGTGTTGGCCTGACCTTGCCTGACTTGCAGTCGCGCCTGGCCTGGGGCCTGGTATTTCAGTTGCGTGTACTGAGCGACGAACAAAAGATCTCCGCCTTGCAGCAGCGCGCGCGTGGCCGCGGCATCGAATTGAACGAGGATGTCGCGACCTATCTGCTGCGTCACTGCCGCCGCGACATGGCGGGCCTGTTTGAATTATTGGATAGACTGGATCAGGCCTCGCTGGCCGAGCAACGCCGCTTGACGATCCCCTTTGTAAAACTCTGTTTGGAAAAAGATGCAAAACATAATTAGCGAAAACGTACGTGCCGCGCTGGCCGAGGACATTGGCAGTGGTGATCTGACCGCGGCCCTGATCCCGGTCGATGCCGAGGCCTCGGCCTATGTCATCAGCCGTGAGGCGGCGGTGATCTGCGGTGTGGATTGGGTCAATGAGGTATTTCGTCAGCTCGATGCACGGGTGCAGGTGCAATGGCTGGTGCAGGATGGGGATCATGTGGTCGCCAATCAACGCCTGTTCACACTCACGGGCACGGCGCGGGCCTTGCTCACCGGTGAACGCACAGCGCTGAATTTTTTGCAGACCTTGTCGGGCACGGCCACCGTGGCGGCGCGTTGGGCTGCGGCTGTAAAGGGTTTGCCGGTCAAGATCCTGGATACACGCAAGACCCTGCCCGGCCTGCGCGATGCGCAGAAATACGCGGTTAAGTGTGGTGGCTGCAGCAATCATCGTCATGGTTTGTATGACGCGGTGTTGATCAAGGAGAATCACATCCTGGCGGCGGGTTCGATCGCGGCAGCGGTGGATAAGGTACGGCCGTATGCGGCGGGTAAGACCATCGAAGTGGAGGTCGAATCGCTGGATGAATTGCAGCAGGCCCTGGCCGCGGCGGCGGACATCATCATGCTGGATAACTTTTCGCGTGAGGATATCTGCACGGCGGTGAAGATGGCGCAGGGCAAGGCCAGGCTGGAGGTCTCGGGCAATGTGGAGCTGGACAGCGTGCGTGCGCTGGCCGAGACCGGCGTCGATTTTATCTCCACCGGCGCGCTGACCAAACACGTACGTGCGATTGATTTGTCGATGCGCTTTGACCGGCGTTGAGGATGCATATGTTTAGACGTCTGTTGAACTCGTTGATGATGCTGGTGCTGTGTCTGGCGGTGATGCCGCTACACGCCGAGCTGGACCCCGCATTCGTCAAAGAGATTGAACAGATGCGCGAGATCTATCTAAAGGCAGTCAATGGCGACAAGCGCGATGTGCGGCAGGCGATCCGACAGGTGACTGCTTTATCAAGCCGCTATCCTGACCATCCACTGGTGATGGTCTATAAAGGTGGCACCTTGGCACAGCGCGGGCGTGACGTGGCCGAGAGGCCGTTGAACCGGATGCGTGACACCGAGCAGGGTTTGAATCATATCGATCGTGGCCTGCGTCTGTTTGATGCCGGTGACTATCATTTTATCGAACAGGCCGAGGCGCATCTGCTGGCGACGTTTTTATTTGTGCACCTGCCGGACTCGGTGTTCCACCGCCTCAAACAAGGTCAGTATCTGGTAGACAACCTGTTGTCGCATCCGCGTTTTGAAGAATTCCCGATTGATATGCGTGCGGGGATCTATCTGGCTGCTGCCGTTGCAGCAGAGAAACACAGCCTGCCGGATAAGCAGCGTGAATATCTGGAGCTGAGCCTGCAGGCGAGTCCGGAAGGTATGAACTCCAAAGAGGCGCGCACCATGCTGGAGGCATTGGCCGACTGATGCCACGCCTGGAGCTGCACGCGATCCGTAAGGCCTATGGTGCCGGTGATGCGCGGGTCGAGGCCTTGCGCGAGGTGTCGTTTGTCATTGACGACGCAGAGTTTGTGGCGATCCAAGGGCCTTCCGGCAGCGGCAAGAGCAGTCTGTTGAGTATCTGTGGGCTGCTTGATGTTGCCGATAGCGGTGATTATCGGTTTGAAGGGCGTTCGATGTCGGGGTTGAATGATGCCGAGCGTTGTCTGCTGCGGCGTGAGCAGATCGGGTTTATCTTTCAGCGTCATCAATTGATCCCGGCGATGACGGTGTATGAAAACATTGCCTATCCATTGCAGCTGCAAGGCGAATCCCGCCGCAGCATCAAACCCCGCGTGACGACGATGTTGGAGCAGGTCGGTCTGGCGCATCGTCAGGCGCATCTGCCTCATCAGTTATCCGGTGGCGAACGGCAACGGGTGGGGATTGCGCGGGCGCTGATCAAGGCACCCAGGCTGGTGATCGCCGATGAACCCAGCGCCAGTCTCGATCACACCCATGCCCATGCCTGTCTGCAATTGATGCGTGAGCTGAATCAACAACACGGCGCGAGTTTTCTGATTGCCAGTCATGATCGTTTTGTCATGGATCATTGCGACCGCGTGCTGCAATTGGCAGATGGTCGTTTGGCGGGAGATGCGGCATGAGTCTGTTGATCGCGTGGCGCAATGTGATCCGTGACTGGCGGCGTGCCCTGGCGACGATACTGATCATCGCCGTCGGTCAGGCCGCGTTGCTGGTGGGCGGTGGTTTTGTACTGACGGCCTACGATTCATTGCAGGAGATTGCCAAGCGCACGCAGGGGCAGGTGATGGTGGTGGCGCGTGATGCCCTTGCAGTGGGTGGCGTCGATCAACGCCTGACCTTGACCGCATGGCAGACGATCAGTGATGCGTTGTGGTCTGACCCGCGTGTGGTGCGTGTGTTGCCACGAGCTGAATTTGAAGGTTTGATCCGACATGGTGCACTGACGGCGACCTTCAGCGGCACAGGTGTCGACGCGCAGAATGAGTTCAAGGTCTATGGCCCGTTTTTGAATATCCCGCAGGGTGAGTTGTTGACGCCGTGGTTGTCGCCAAATGACATGGCCGAGGTGATGTTGGGTGAACAACTGGCACAGACCTTACAGGCAACGATCGGCGATGTGTTGACGCTGCACACCTTTCGCACCGATGGCAGTGCCGTGCAGCTGCCTGTCAAACTGGTCGGCCTGTTTAAAACCGGTACACCTGAGCTGGATGATCATACGCTGACGGTGACGCTGGATAGCGTGCAGAATTTGCTTGGCCATGACAGGATCAGCGTGTTGTCGGTGTATCTGGATCTCGATGTGAACATCGACGAGTTCCAACAGCAGCTGCAACAACAATTGGGCGAACAGGCGCGCGTGATCACATGGCTGCGTGGCGCGGATGTCTATCTGGGTGTGAAGGCACTGTACGATCGCATCTTCAGTGTCGCAGGTTTGATCATCATCGTGGTCGTATTTCTCGCCATTTCCAATACAGTAGCCTTGGCGGTGTATCAGCGGCGCGATGAGATCGCAACGCTGGGGGCGTTGGGTGCGGCGCCACTGACGGTCTGTCGTCAGTTTTTATTGGAGGCCTTGCTGCTGGGTGTGATTGCCGTCGGCGCGGGTTTGATGTTGGGATACGGGGTTGCCAGTGCAATTAATTTCGCCGAACTGTGGATGCCACCACCACCCGGTCGTTCGGTTGGTTATCCGTTATACATCTCTGTTTCCTGGGTGCACTATCTTGCGATTGCCGCAGGGCTGTTACTGGTGACGGCATTGGCAGCCTTGGTATCTGTGCGTCAGGCCACACGTGTCAACATTGCCCGTGCGTTGAGCTGAGAACGTCTGTGTTTGAAGATGCCTGCCTGGTCGAGTTGTTGTGCAGGGTGGCAAGTATTGTGTAGTGCGCTTTATTCACGGATGGAATGGGGGTGTGTATGAATGCAATTTACCGTGAATACCAAACACAGGACTATGCAGACTGTGAGGTCTTGGTGAATGAGGCCTGGGGGTTTGACCGGATCTTTCAGCCGCCTGAACTCGCCGCGGTGGCCAAACAGATGTATACCCAGGGTGGTTTGTTGGCGAGTAACCACTGCCAGGTGGTTGAGGTGGACGGCAAGGTCGTCGGTTTTATCTTCGGCTTTAATGAGCGCGGGCCACGGGTAAAACGCAATTATCTATTTGGTTTGCAGATATTGTGGCGGCTCTACCGCATTCATTATCCGGACGTGATGCCTCGCAAACATCTCTTACAGGCCATCGGTGCCCATCAGCAGAATCGACAAAAACACCTGCCGAGTGGCAAGAGTGAAATCTGTTTGTTTGTGGTTGCCAAGGCGCATCAAGGTCAGGGGCACGGTACGCAGTTATGGGGCGGGTTTCGTGAGTCTTGTATCGGCAGCGGTGTGACGTCGGTGTGGGTGGAAACCAATGAGGCGGGTGCTGCGGGTTTTTATCGGGGATTGGGTTTTCAGCATGTCGCCGATTTTGATTCGCCCCTGCATGCCTATGCGACACCGGAAGGGCAGGCCTGCATCTATCGATACGCTGATATATAGCAGGCCTTGATTGGGCGGTCGCTTATCTGGTTTCTATCAAGCTGCCATCTTCAATCGCACTGCTGGGATGTGTGATAACAGCCTCTCCTTCATTCAAACCAGACAATACCTGCGCACTGAGGCCGTTGCGTTTGCCGATCTCAACCGGGGTTTGCACGGCGCGGTCGTCGATGACCTTGAACACGGCCCAATCGCCGTTGACCTTGAACAGGCTGCTGCGTGTCCCCAGCAGCAGCCTGTTCAAGGTCAACG
>DHYU01000041.1 GCA_002415485.1 Proteobacteria bacterium UBA5122 | reverse complement strand
CACCGGCAGCACGCCGGGCAGGCCCAAACTGACGGCGCAGGCCTGTGTGTTGGGCTCGGCACCGTAGGCCGTCGAGGCACCGGAAAAGATCTTTGATTTGGTCGCAAGCTGGGCGTGAATCTCCAGACCGATAACGACTTCCCATTGCATGTTGATATCCTCTATAAAATTTTTTACCACAAAGGCGGCCAAGGAACGCTAAGGTAAAAACATCCTAACGTTGCGCGTCTTCGCGCCCTTTGCGTTTAAAGCTTTTATTCAAATGCCGCTGGCGCCTGGTTGTGCCAGTCAGTCGCCTGTTGATACTTGTGCGCCACATTGAGCAGACGGGCCTCATCAAAGTAATTGCCGACGATTTGCAAACCGACCGGTTTGTTGCCGACAAACCCGGCAGGCACCGACATGCCCGGCAGGCCCGCCAGATTGACGGCGNNACGGCGATGGTGTAGATGTCCGACAGATACATGGTGACGGGATCTGCAGACTTCTCGCCGATATTAAAGCCTGCGGTCGGCGCAGTCGGCCCCATGATGACATCGCATTTTTCAAACGCCTGTTTGAAATCATCACTGATCAGGCGACGCAGCTGCTGCGCCTTCAGGTAATAGGCATCGTAATAACCGGCCGACAGCGCGTAGGTGCCGACCATGATGCGGCGTTTGACCTCTGGGCCAAAACCTTCGCCGCGTGAACGCTTGTACAGATCGGTGAGGTCTTTCGGATTGTCGCAGCGATAGCCAAAACGCACGCCATCAAAACGCGACAGATTGGATGAACACTCGGCAGGCGCGACCACGTAATACACCGGCACCGACAAACGGCTGTTGGGCAGGCTGATCTCGACGATCTCTGCGCCCAGTTTTTTGTATTCAGCGATCGCGGTCTCTATCGCCTTGGCGACTTCGCCATCCAGGCCTTCCTCGAAATACTCCTTCGGCAGGCCGATACGCAGACCGGCGATGCTGTTCCCGAGGCCGGAAACATAATCCTGCGCCGGACGATCAACGCTGGTTGAATCACGCTCATCGAAACCCGCCATCGCCGACAACATCAGCGCACAGTCTTCGGCGGTGCGCGCCATCGGCCCGGCCTGATCCAGGCTGGAGGCGAAGGCGATCATGCCGTAACGCGAGACGAGGCCGTAGGTGGGTTTCAAACCAGTGATGCCACACAGCGCAGCGGGCTGGCGGATCGAACCGCCGGTGTCGGTACCGGTAGAGCCCGGCGCCATGCGCGCTGCGACCACCGCCGCCGAACCACCCGACGATCCTCCGGGCACGGCCTTCAGGTCCCATGGATTTCTCACCGGGCCGTAGAAGCTGGTCTCATTGGAGGAGCCCATCGCNNAACTCGTCCATGTTGGTCTTGCCCAACATCACGACTCCGGCCTCGGCCATCTTGCTGACCACGGTCGCATCGTAAGGGGCGATGAAGTTATCGAGCATCTTTGAGCCGCAACTGGTGCGCACACCGTTGGTACAGAAGATGTCCTTGTGCGCGATCGGCACACCGGTCAGTGGCCCCGCATTGCCGGCCTTGATCCTGGCATCGGCGGCAGTGGCGGCGGCCAGCGCCTGCTCGGCAGTGACGGTGACAAAGCTGTTCACCTCGCCATCAAAGCGCTCGATGCGATCGAGGAAGTGGCGCGTCAGCTCGACGCTGGAGACTTCACCGGCGTGCAGCGCGGCGGAAAGCTGGGCAATGGTTTTGTTATGCATAACTATCGATTCTTTTATGAAATTTAAAATTCAGGGCCTATAAAAGCGGCTTTACCGCCAAGGCCGCGAAGATTCGCCAAGTAAGTCCAAGCGACTCGATGTTGACTGTGCGCCTTTCTCGACAACTCACTCTATGACCTTGGGCACCAGATACAGGCCATCTTCCACCTGCGGCGCGATGGCCTGAAAGTGTTCGCGCTGATTGGTCTCGGTGACCTCGTCGGCGCGCAGCCGCTGCACGGCGTCGAACGGATGCGCCATCGGCGCCACGCCGGTGGTATCCACTACGCTCATCTGCTCCATCAATTCCAGGATACTGGACAGACTGCCGACGTAACCATTGGCCTCGTCTTCACTGATTTCCAGGCGTGCGAGGTGAGCGATTTTGTCCACATCGCTGCGTTGCAAACTCATGGCTGTCTCCATTATTTAAAGGTGTGTTAAACAGGGCCGAAAAGGTATCACACATACCCGTTGCCCAAAAGCCTCGCAGGTATGATAAATTACAGCAATTTTTAGCCATAACCATCATCAGGGACGGACTAATTTCATGGTCTTCAAGAGTTTTCGGGGTATGTTCTCCAACGACCTATCCATCGACCTGGGTACTGCCAACACACTTATTTATGTACGCGGACAAGGTATTGTCCTCAACGAACCATCTGTCGTCGCCGTGCGCCAGGACCGCGGTCCGGGCGGCCCCAAGAGCATCGCCGCCGTCGGTATGGAAGCGAAGCGTATGATCGGCCGCACGCCGGGCAGCATCGTCGCCATTCGGCCGCTGAAGGACGGTGTTATCGCCGACTTCACCGTGACCGAGAAGATGCTGCAGCATTTCATTCACAAGGTGCATGAAAACCGATTCTTCCGCCCCAGCCCTCGCGTGCTGATCTGCGTGCCCTGCGGTTCGACCCAGGTCGAACGCCGCGCGATCAAGGAATCCGCCGCGGGCGCCGGTGCACGCGATGTGTATTTGATCGAAGAACCGATGGCTGCTGCCATTGGCGCCGGCATGCCGGTCGGCGAGGCCAGCGGCTCGATGGTGCTCGACATCGGCGGCGGCACCACCGAGGTTGCGATCCTGTCGCTGAGCGGCATCGTCTATTCGGCCTCTGTGCGCATCGGTGGCGACCGCTTCGACGAGGCGATCATCAACTATGTGCGCCGCAACTACGGCACGCTGATCGGTGAATCCACTGCCGAGCGCATCAAACACGAGATCGGCTCTGCCTATCCGGGCAAAGAGGTGCTGGAGATCGAGGTCAAAGGCCGCAATCTGTCGGAAGGTGTGCCTCGCAGCTTCACGCTCAACAGCAACGAGATCCTGGAGGCGCTGCAAGAGCCGCTGTCCGGCATCGTCAGCGCAGTCAAGATCGCGCTGGAACAGACCCCGCCGGACCTCGGCGCCGACATCGCTGAACGCGGCATGGTACTGACCGGCGGCGGCGCGCTGTTGCGCGACCTGGATCGCCTGCTGATGGAAGAGACCGGCCTGCCAGTCATCGTCGCCGAAGATCCGCTGACCTGCGTCGCCCGTGGTGGTGGCCGTGCACTGGAGATGATCGACGAAGGTGGCAGCGACGTCTTCTCCGTCGAGTAAGCGGGCGCACCTCATGTGGTATTGCCAGCGCCCGCCTATGCGGGCGTTGGCGCTTTTGTTAGGGATTGAGTTTCAACAACACGGAACAGGGTGAGTCATTAAACCTTTATTCATCAACGGTCCTTCGCTCGGCTCACGCTTGGCAGCCTGCGTGCTGTCTTCGGTCCTGTTCATGACGCTCGACCATCGCTTCAACCTGCTGGGCGACCTGCGTGCCACCATCTCGGTGGTGGTCTATCCGGTGCAGTACGCGGTCAATTTTCCGGTCTCGGCGGGCGAGTGGATGGATGAAAGCTTCTCGTCACGCGAGACGCTGTTGGCCGAGGTCACCAGTCTCAAGACGCAACAGACCATCCTCAACGCACGCCTGCAAAAGATGGCGGCACTTGAGAGCGAAAACATCCGCCTGCGCCAACTGCTCGACTCCACCTATAAATTCGGCGACAAGGTGCTGATCGCCGAACTGATGTCGGTCAACCTGGAGCCATTTTCGCGCGAAATCGTCATTAACAAGGGCAGTAACTCCGGCGTGTACGAAGGTCAACCGCTGCTCGATGCCAACGGCATCATGGGCCAGGTCACCACCGTCACCCCCCTAACCAGCACGGCGATGCTGATCACCGACCCCAACCACGCGATCCCGGTCGCCATCAATCGCAACGGTCTGCGCGCCATCGCCATCGGCAGCAAGGATGCACTGGAATTACCGCACTTCCCCAATAATGCGGATATCCAGGTCGGCGATCTGCTGATCAGCTCCGGCCTCGGCGGCCGCTTTCCGACCGGTTATCCGGTAGGTACGATCAGCCTGATCGAGATCGACCCCGGCCAACCGTTTGCGCGTGTCAGAGCCAAACCCGCCGCCCTGCTACAACAAACACGCGAAGTGCTGCTGATCTGGCCCGATGCCAAATTGGAGCTCATAACCGACGAGGCGACTCCAGCCCCGCCAGAGGAGGTTCAGTAATGGCTCCCACCGGCCGTCCACAAGGACGCCTCATCATTATCATGAGCTTTATTGTCGCACTCCTGCTCACCGTGATCCCCATGCCAAGCTGGATGCTCATGCTCCGCCCCGAATGGGTCGCCCTGGTACTGCTCTACTGGTGCCTGGCCCTGCCACAACGTATCGGCGTGGGCACCGCATTCACGCTGGGACTGCTGCTCGATGTCCTCCAGGGTGCCGTCCTCGGACAACACGCGCTGGCACTGTCGCTGATCGCGTTTCTCGCGATCAAGGTCCACCAACAAGTGCGCGTCTATCCAATATGGCAGCAGGCGCTCAGCATCATGGCGCTGATCATCCTCTACCAGATGCTGGTGTTGTGGATCAACGGCATCGTTGGCCACAAGACCGATACCTGGCAGTACTGGCTACCTGCGATCAGCAGCACGCTGCTATGGCCGTGGACCTACATCATCCTGCGAGACCTGCGCCGCCACTTCGGTGTGAAATAGATCATCATGGCGTTAAAGCTCGATCTCAAAGACCACCTGCGCGAGAGCCGCCTCTTCACTAGCCGTGCCATCCTGGCACTGATCGTGATCGTGCTGCTACTGGGTGCCATCATCGCCCGCATGGTCTTCCTGCAGGTCCTCAACCACGAGCACTACAGCACGCTGTCACAGAACAATCGCGTGTCGATCGTGCCGGTGGCACCGACACGCGGCATCATCTATGACCGCCATGGCGTCATCCTCGCGCAAAATCTGCCGACCTTCTCACTCGAAATCGTGCCCGAGCGGACGAAGGACATGGAGGCCACGATTACGGCCATCAGCGAGCTCATCACCATCAGCGATAAAGAACTTGAGCGTTTTCGGCAGCGACTCAAAGAAAAACGCCGCTTTCAACCCGTCCCCTTGCGCCTGCGACTCAATGATGAAGAAGTCGCAAAACTGGCCATCAACCGCCACCGCCTGCCCGGCATCGAGATCCATGCCCGCCTGATGCGCGACTATCCACACATCGGCCTGGCCGCCCACGCCGTTGGTTATGTCGGCCGCATCAACCAACAGGAACTGGATATCATCGACCCCTCCAACTACGCCGCCACCAGCCACATCGGCAAACTGGGAGTCGAAAAGGCATACGAGGCCTATCTGCACGGCACCGTGGGTTATCAGCATATTGAAACCAACGTCCTCGGCCGCACCGTGCGCGTACTCGAGCGGGAGCCCCCCGCCCCGGGCGCCAATCTGACACTGACCCTTGATGCAGACCTGCAACGGGTTGCCAAAGAGGCCATGGGCGAAGAAAAGGGCTCGGTGGTCGCGATTGATCCGCGCAACGGCGATGTACTGGTCTTTGCCAGCATGGGCGACTACGACCCCAACCTGTTCGTCAACGGCATCGACCACGACACCTACAATGCACTGCAAAAGTCCTATAAAAAACCGCTGTTCAATCGCGCATTGCAAGGCCAATACCCACCTGGATCAACCATCAAGCCATTTATTGCTCTGGCAGCGCTCGAAATGGGGGATCGCACCCCCCAAAACAGCGTCTTCTGTCGAGGCTGGTACACTCTCAAAGGTGACGAGCGCCGCTACCGCGACTGGAAAAAAGAGGGCCACGGCCACACCGATCTACGCAAATCGATCGTTGAGTCCTGCGATGTGTACTATTACGAACTGGCGCAGCAGATGGGCGTTAACCGTATGGCCAGCTTCCTCGCGCCATTTGGCCTGGGTGCCCGCACCGGTATCGATATCGCAGGCGAGCTAAGTGGCATCCTGCCCACTACCCAGTGGAAACGCCAGGCCCGCAACGAGCCCTGGTATTTGGGTGAGACCCTGATCGCCGGCATCGGCCAAGGCTACCACCTGACCACGCCGCTGCAATTGGCCGTCGCCACCGCCACCCTCGCCAACCGTGGCCTACGACCACAACCGCATCTGCTGGGTCAAATCGACATCCCAGGCGCCGATCATCTATCCTATACCCCTGATCAACCCGATATTCGTGTCCCCATCAACGACATCGAAAACTGGGAGCACGTGATCGACAGCATGGAAGACGTGATCTACGCCCCACACGGCACCGCCCGTCGACTCAACAAGGGCCAACCATGGCGCATCGCCGGCAAGACGGGAACCGCTCAGGTCTTTACCATCGCCCAGGATGAGGAATATAACGCCGACGAGATTGCCAAGAGTCTGCGCGACCACGCCCTATTCGTGGCCTTTGCCCCGGCGGACGATCCAAAGATCGCCATTGCCGTCATTGTCGAAAATGGCGGTAGCGGCGGCGCCATCGCCTCGCCCATTGCGGGCGCCGTCATCGACCACTACCTGGCGAAACAAGCAGGGATCGAAACACCATGAGCCTGGAAAATCGTAGCTACAGCCGCTGGGCCGACCCCAAACGCAACAAACAGGATGTCTTTCTCAGCCGCGGCCTGCACCTGGACTGGCCTCTTGTGGCCGCCCTGGTCTTATTGTCCTGTATCAGCCTGATAGTCCTCTACAGCGCCGGCGGTCAAAATATTGACCTGATCTGGCGCCAGTGCATCCGCCTCGGCCTCGCCTTTGGCGTAATGTTCGCGCTGGCACAAGTAGCCCCCCACCACTTTGAACGCTGGGCACCCTGGCTCTACGGTCTGGGCGTGTTAATGCTGATCGCCGTCTTGCTGGTCGGCGATATCGGCAAGGGCGCACAACGCTGGCTCGATTTCGGTTTCTTCCGCTTCCAGCCCTCCGAGATCATGAAACTGGCCGTGCCGTTGATGGTCGCCTGGTACCTCGCCGAAAACACCCTGCCCCCCAAGCGCAAGGCCATCTTTATCACTGCCATCATCATTGCCATTCCCACTGGCTTGATCGTCAAACAACCCGACCTCGGTACCTCGATATTGATCGCAGCCTCAGGCATCTTCGCCCTATTGCTGGCCGGCATCTCCTGGAAATTGGTGGGTGGCCTCAGTCTCGTCGGCGCCGCCTTCGCGCCCCTGGTCTGGTTCTTCGGCATGCACGACTACCAACGACAACGGGTACTCACCTTCCTCAACCCAGAAAGCGACCCACTCGGCTCGGGCTATCACATCATTCAATCGAAGATCGCCATCGGCTCCGGCGGCCTCTACGGCAAGGGATGGCTCAACGGCACCCAGTCACAACTGGAATTCCTGCCGGAACGCCACACCGACTTCATCTTCGCCGTCTTCGCCGAAGAATTCGGCCTGGTTGGCATCGTCTGTCTGTTACTGTTGTATCTATTCATCATTGGCCGCGGCCTCTACATCGCCGCCCAGGCCCAGCACACCTTCACCCGACTGCTGGCAGGCAGCTTAACATTGACCTTCTTTGTGTACCTGTTCGTCAACATCGGCATGGTCTGCGGCCTATTACCCGTCGTCGGCCTACCGTTACCGATGGTCAGCTACGGCGGCACCTCCATGGTCACGCTGATGGCGGCCTTCGGCATATTGATGTCGATCCACACCCATCGAAAACTACTTACCAGTTAACTATGTTCAACCCTTACAGCAAGGACAAGGACGCCATGAAATCACTTACCGCCATCGCACTCACCACCGCCATTGCCCTGTTCAGCCACAGTGCCAGCGCCATCAGCCTCGAGCAGCGCAGCGACATCCGCGCCTTCATCGATCAAATGGTGAGCGAACATGAATTCGACCGTGGTGAATTGAATGCACTCTTTCAACAGGTTGAGATCCGCCAAGACATTCTGGACGCCATCTCTCGCCCGGCAGAAGGCAAACCCTGGCATCAATACCGCCCAATCTTCGTTACCGATTCTCGCAGCGAACAAGGTGTTGAGTTTCTCAATCAACATCGCGCCGATCTGGAACGCGCCGAACAAACCTATGGTGTCCCTAAAGAAATCATCACCGCCATCATCGGCGTTGAAACCCGCTACGGCCAACACAAGGGCCGTTATCGGGTAGTGGACGCACTCACCACCCTGGGATTTGACTACCCCAAACGCAGCGAATTCTTTCGCAGCGAACTCAAACACTTTTTATTACTCGCCCGCGAAGAAAAATTCGAACTGACAGAAATCCTCGGCTCGTACGCAGGCGCCATGGGCAAACCACAATTCATTTCCAGCAGCTACCGCGAATACGCAGTCGACTTCGATGGCGATGGCATCCGCGATTTATTAAACAACCCCGTCGACGCCATCGGCAGCGTTGCCAATTATTTAAAACGCCACGGCTGGGAACCCGATCAGCCAATCGCCGTCATCACCGACTCCCCTAACAACGCACCGACAACAATGGGCAAACTGACCAAACCCAACACTCCTATCAGTGAATGGCAACAACAAGGCTACAAACCACAAAGCAAGGTCAACAGTACATTGGCTGCAGACTTGATTGTGCTCGAACAAGAAGACAGAACAGAATACTGGCTAGGTCTGCAGAATTTTTATGCCATTACGCGATACAACCACAGCCCACTATACGCAATGGCCGTCTATCAGTTGAGCGAACAGATAAAGACTTTAGATTCGATATCTCACCAAGCTGCGCGCAAGATCAATTAAATCTTTTCAGGATCCACATATCCTAACCATCAACAGAAGGCACGCACCAAAACAGAGCAAACTTAACCCTACACTGCGTCACCACTTCAGACAAAGCAGTCCTCAATCTCCATAAAAAAAGCAATTCCAGCCATTTCATCAGCGCCGGGGGGCGTGCCATTTTGGTGCATGGTAACGCCCTATTTTTGAACGTAAAATTCCAATAAAAACAATTTCCACATCACACTAAAGGTAGGTTTACGATTGCCGTCATTAGTGTCTGAGGACAGGAGGGGATGTCTCACCATTATCTTATATTTACCATTTCCACCTACCTTAGAAAGATGCCTCAACAACTCTTGGCAAACTGATTTCACACGGTGAAAAAATGAAAATAAAAACAAAACTCATTGTTAGCGCTTCGTTGTTAGCCTTCGTCCCAGCCGCAATCATCAGCATTGCAATTGGCTGGATGGCCATCTCAAATAGCCATCACACGCTGGAAGAAGAAGCGAAAAATCAGTTGATCTCTATACGAGACATGAAAAAAGGTGAGATTGAGCGGTACTTCGGCACCTTACGTGACCAAGTGATCACGTTCTCTAACGACCGCATGATCATTGATGCGATGTCTGCGTTCAAACAGGCCTTCAAACAACATCACCTAGAATCAAACCTCGCCCCTATAGCCCAGCTACGATCCGAACTCAGGAGCTACTATCAAGATGAATTTGGCGAGACATACAATCAATTAAATCCGAATTCCAGCGCTGACATAAACACCCTCTTAAACAGCCTAGATGATGAATCAATTGCATTGCAGTACAGTTACATTCAGGAAAATGCCAACCCACTAGGCAGCAAAGATGCCTTAGATCGGGCAGCAGGAAACTCTACCTATAACAACATCCACGAAAAGTTCCATCCTCACATCAGAGACTATCTCTCTCGATTCGGATACTACGATATTTTCTTAGTAGACCCAGAGTCTGGCGACATCGTTTATTCCGTATTTAAGGAATTAGATTACACAACATCATTGATAAACGGCCCTTACGCGAAATCCGGAATTGCGACCGCGTTTAAAGGTGCAAATTCTGCAATTGAAAAAGATCATGTCACACTGACTGACTTCGAACCCTACACGCCATCTTATGAAGCCCCCGCTTCATTTATTGCATCTCCCATCTTTGAAAACGGAAAGAAGATTGGCGTATTAATCTTCCAGATGCCTATTGATCGTATCAATAGCATCATGACCCACAACGAACGGTGGGCAGAGTCTGGGCTGGGCGCATCTGGCGAGACATATCTTGTCGGTGAAGACAAAACCATGCGTAGCATGAGTCGCTTCCTGATAGAAGACAAACCAGGTTACCTGAGTTTGATGGAGGAAACCGGCCTGGATAAGAAAACCATTGGCCTGATGACCGCCAAAAATACAAGCATCGGCCTACAACCTGTAGATACCCAAGGCACGCAAGCCGCCATTAAAGGCTCTACTAACTTCGACATCTTTCCTGATTACCGCAACATCGCAGTCTTATCAGCATATGCACCACTAGACATTGAAGGTCTTAAATGGGCCATCATGAGCGAGATAGATAAAGACGAGGCATTTCATCCTGCCAATACTCTAGCCACATACATAACATCCACTGCAATTATCGCAATCATAATCGTTTTGGCATTGGCCATCGGCGCAGGATTTTTACTCGCCATAACCATCACCCGCCCCATCAACCGTATGGTTGATACGCTCAGGGATGTCGCTGAAGGAGAGGGTGATCTCACCCAGCGTCTTGATGAAACTGCAAACGATGAGATTGGAACTGCCGCTCACTGGGTAAATCAATTCCTGGAAAAGTTGCAAGGCTTGATCACGCAAATTGGCAGCTCAACCAATCAACTATCATCCGCTGCAACACAAATGGCATCTGTGACACAAAAAACCCGTGCAGGGGCTTCATTGCAACGTGATAAAACAGACCAGGCAGTAACAGCCATTACTCAAATGTCGTCAACTGTCGCCGAAGTTGCGCGTCATGCAGCAGATGCCGAAGCCTCGGCCAAAGAAGCTGGCAACGAAACCGGCAAAGGCACCAGAATTGTAAACAGCACAATTGAATCGATTAATACCTTGGCAAAAGAGATAGAGGTCGCGGCCAGTGTTATTCAAAAACTTGAACTGGAAAGTTCCAACATAGGCAAGGTAATTGATGTAATAAAGGGCATTGCAGAGCAAACCAATCTTCTGGCGCTCAACGCTGCTATTGAGGCTGCACGCGCGGGCGAACAAGGAAGAGGTTTTGCAGTTGTTGCAGATGAGGTGAGAACCTTAGCGAGCCGCACTCAACAGTCCACGCAAGAGATTCAAGACATGATAGAACGACTTCAGTCCGGCACGCTCGAGGCTGTCCGTGCAATGGACACAAGTCGCAAACATGCCATCACGAGCGTTGACAATGCAAAACAGGCAGGCGATTCGTTATCATCTATAAACATCGCCGTCTCCAAAATCTCTGACATGAACACACAAATTGCCAGTGCCGCCGAGGAACAAAGCGCTGCCTCAGAGGACATTAATCACAACGTAGTCAGCATTAGTCATATCTCAGATGAAACGGCGACAGGCACAAAACATACTGAAGACACCAGCAAAGAACTATCCAAACTTTCAGAACAACTACAAACACTCATCAGACAGTTCAAGGTTTCATAAATGATAAAGCGCTATACAGCACGCGAAGAACTCATGATTGCTTCGCGTGCTCCCTCCAATACACTCCCAACCCTCATTCATAATGACGCCATGCCGTGATTTACTAAAACATCAGATGCCATCAGCAACCACTGGCAGGCACAGACCCCACCATGAACCGGATTACGACAACAAGCTTTTGACACGACAAGACATTAAGTTGCCACATCACTCTGGATACAATCAAACCAGAATCAATCAAATGCCACTACATCATGGATTTGATTCAAATGACATTTGATAAACACTTCGGATTGACCCACAACACGATACTACTGCACACATCATCAATAACTTCATAATTATTTGGAGAGATAAAGCGACATCAATTTATATAACCAATGAGGAACAAGCTGAAGAACCAGCGACACTCCAAGAAGCATGACCTATGAAACCATTCATACCAGAAAGTCAGGAGAAAATATCAAGAAGCTGCCTCCCCAACCATTCAAGAGAGGCATTTAACGACGTGGTAATTACTGCGATTCGAAGTGATATAGCAGCCCAAGCGACACAGCTCCCACCGCATCATCCAGCTCATACTGGCCCCACTCAAATTTCGCACTCCAGCGCGGATGAAAACGATAACTTGATCCGATTGCCCAATCCCAGTCAGAACCACTCTCATCCACTTCGAGGCGTCCGCCATCGCCATGTATGACGTAATCTGCCTGCCATATGAATGCCCCTAGCCGACCATAGACATCAATCCCATCGATGATGGGCATGCTTGCTCGTAGCCGCATGGAGTAGCCCTCAGCGGTCAGGGCTTTAATCCCCTTGAGATTGTTGATCAAGGCATTCACGGAGGTGCCATTGCCGTAGAACCGAACATCAACATCACCTAGGTCGGTGTATGCCATCTCCAGCGCCAACCAGTCGTTGACATCCCCTCCAACGGTCAATGAGTAGGTATCGCGCACGGTATCAAAGACGCCGACTGCACCATCGATATTGGCTGCGACTATGCGCTGATTCAAACTGACGAGTGTTTCATCACCCTTGGCCTTGCCTATGCTGGCGCCCATGTAGATATCACCATTTCCGTGTGCGGCCGAGGCCGTCAGCAGTAGCGTCAGTGCTAATGTCTTTTTCATGCCGTTATCCTTTTCTGCGCAGCCATACCATGGCCATCAAGGCTAACCATAGTGGATGCCATTGACCACCGCCACCGCTGCTGTTGACGGTATAGGCATAGCCGCCGGGACTGGTAACGGGTGGCGTGGCGAGGCCACGCTCAACCGCCACACCACCGGGATCATCGATGCTTTGATTTTGCGTATTGTCAGCATCGTTAGGACCACCGTCTTCAATCGTCAGCTGCACACACCAGCCCCCCTTCTTCAGACCCGCTGAGTAATTCGCATCCCCATACGGCGGACAGTAGCCACGCTCACCTTGCGCCGAGGCACCGCTATTGTCGGTAACTGTCACGCTGACCTTGAAAACGCCGACGATCGATGGCGTAAAGGTGAACGTTGCATCCGCAATATCTGTATCGGTCAGCGCATTGTCCGTCGCGGCCCAATTAAAGGTGTGGGTGTCCGCTGCATTGGGATCACTGACCGTTGCCGTGACCACCACATACCGCCACCCTGTTGCACCAAACGAGCGGGATCGACTGCACCTTGTTTGGCTGACAACAACACCAGCGGCGGGACATTGCCTTCAAGAATCGTCATGGTGTGCACGGACTTCGACCCAGGCTTGGCATTGGTCGGCATACCCATGGTGAGCACCAGCGTTTCTGCGCCTTCACCCGCACCATCGTCTTTGATCGCCCCGTCCTATTTGTTCATTTTAACCTTTAGTTTTACGGCCTGATGCGCCACCATTAGAACTGGCCTCATTTGACATATTAGCGGTCAAGCCCTCGCTTGAATAAGTACTTTTTCCATCGTTTTTCAATTAAACAACGACAAAAAAAACCGGCCATAGGGCCGGTTCTTTTATGTTTTGCTATTTCCTGGATCAACGCTTCATCGACTCAAAAAACTCATCATTGGTCTTGGTGTCTTTGAGCTTGTCGAGCAGGAACTCCATCGCCGCCAATTCTTCCATCGGATGCAGCAGCTTACGCAGTATCCACATCTTTTGCAGCTCTTCCGGTTTGGTCAGCATCTCTTCACGACGCGTGCCGGAGCGGTTGATATTGATGGCCGGGTAAACACGTTTCTCTGCGATCTTACGATCCAGATGCAACTCCATGTTACCGGTACCTTTGAATTCTTCGTAGATCACATCA
>DHYU01000063.1 GCA_002415485.1 Proteobacteria bacterium UBA5122 | reverse complement strand
GATCTTGTCACCCTGGGTGGTCATGCCCGCGATCTTGACGGTCAGCTCTGGATGCGCCGCCAACAGACGGTCGCGGACATACTCCGCCTGCCACATGGCCAGCGGGCTCTTGCGTGTCGCAATAGTGATGGTGTTGTTTGCCATTGGTTACTTCCCTTCAAACGAAGCGCATATGCTACGACCTGCGTTCGCCGGAGGCAAACCCGAATAAAAGTATGGTAACGTGCGCGGATAACAGCCGCTGGCGATGGTGGATTCGACTGGCGGCAAATTTCGGTAAGGGGGAGGGGATGTCGTGATCGGCATGGAAGAAAAAAGCGTTCGTTTGGTACAACAGAGCTGGCAGCAGATCAGCGCCAATGAGGATGCATTCGTACAGCTATTTTATACACACCTGTTTGAGATCAATCCGCAGTTGCAGTCTTTGTTNNAAGCGCAGCATGAAGATGCAGGGGCGCAAGCTGATGAGCATGTTTTCGTCGGCCATCGCCTCGTTGGACAGCCTGGAGCGGGTGATGCCGGCCTTGACCTCGGCCGGTAGCCGCCATGCCGATTACGATGTGATCGGCGAGCATTATGCCCAGGTGGCGCAGGCCTGGCAGATGGCCTTGGCGGAGACGCTGGGCGACGCCTATGCCGCCGAGACGCAAAAGGCCTGGACGCAGGTGTTGGGATTTATCACGGCCGTGATGAAGGCCAATACCGATCTCGCCAACGGTCGTCGTTAGGTTCTTTACTGCTCGTGGTCGGTGAGCGCGTCGCGGACGACGCTCATCAGGCGGCGGCTGATCTCCAATACGTCGTCGCAGCCGTTCAACTGCAGTTGGTGATGCCCGTCGCCGGTGCGCACCAGGGCCCGTACGTGGCGACGGGCGACGAGGCAGTTGCGATGGATGCGGATGAAATCATCGCCGTAGCTTTGCTCCAGGTTCTTGAGTGGTTCCTCGATCACCGCCTCGCCGCCGCGATGGCGCACGGTGGTGTATTTCTGGTCGGCGCGGAAATAAAAGATGTCGCTGAGCGGGATGAAACTGATATTGCCCCGCATCTGCACGCTGATCTTGGGTTCATCCTGTTCGGGCTCAGCCACTAGCGGCGCGACCTTGGCCAGCGCCTTGGCCAGGCGCTCGCGGCGGATGGGTTTGAGCAGATAGTCGACGGCATCGGCCTCGAAGGCCTGTAGCGCCTGATCGTCGTAGGCGGTGGTGAAGATCACCGCCGGTGGTTGCGCCAGGGCTGTCAGCGCCCGCGCCGCCTCCATGCCGCCCATCACCGGCATGCGGATGTCGAGCAGCACCACGTCCGGTCGACAGGTCTCGACCTGCGCCAGCGCTTCTTGGCCATTGGCGGCCTCGGCGACGACCTCGTGACCGCCGATGTCGTCGAGCAGGTCACGCAGGCGGCTGCGGGCGAGGGGTTCGTCATCGACGATCAGGATCTTCATGGGGCTGAATATACCTGGTAGGGCAGTTGCAAGGTGACATGGTATTGCTGCTCGGTATGCTGGATGCTCAGGCTTGCCAGATCGCCGAACTGGGCCTGCAGCCGCTGGCGGGTGTTGTCGAGCGCCAGTTGATGGCCGCTGTCGCCGGTATCCTCTGTGGTCGGGTTGCTGATCGTGATCTCGAAACCGCCGACATGACGGCGGCCGACGCAGCGGATGATGCCACCGTGGTCCAGCCGTTCGATGCCGTGGTAGATGGCGTTCTCGAGCAGGGGTTGCAGCGTCAGGCTGGGAATGGCGGCATCCACCGGCAGATCACCCAGGCTCCACTCCACCTGCAGCCGTTCGCCCAGGCGCAGTTGTTCGATATTCAAATAACGCTGGGCGGTATCCAGCTCATGCGCCAGCGAGACCAGCGTGCGTGAGTCGTTCAGATTGTGGCGAAACAGGTCGGCCAGGTCTTCGACGGCCTCTTCGGCCTCGCGTGGCCGGTGCCGGATCAGGCTGGCGATGGCGTTGAGGCTGTTGAACAGAAAGTGCGGCCGGATGCGTGCATGCAGGGCGTCGATCCGCGCCTGGTTTTCGGCGGCCATGTTGCAGCGCAATTGGTGCTGGATATAAAAATAGCGCAGCGCCAATAGCGAGGTGATGGTGGCGATGCCGAGATTGCGCAGCAGAAATTCGCCGTGGCCGATGCGCAGATCCATCCATGCGCTGGTGCCGCGGTAGGCGACCTCGGCCAGCAGCATTGTCACCGTCAGTACCAGCAGGTAGGCGGCCACGGTGACCTGTAGGTGGGTGAGGCCTCGCAGGGGTTTGCGTGCTGCGCACAGCACCACCGTGCTGGTCAGCGCAATCCACAGGATGTAGAGCGAGACTAGGCTCAAATAGCCCCAGCCGCCGCCCAGGTCGGATGGGGTCGCGAGGGTCAACGCGAACGCCAGCAGCTCGGCGATGATGATCACCGATAACACGATGCGGAAACTGCAAAAGTCCGGCAGATAATTGTGTGACTGGTCCTGTTTCATCCTTGATCTTCGCCCATGTGTACATCCAATACTCTATCGGCGCCCGGCCTGGGAGTATAACCAAATCACAACAAGGGTTTAGCTCGATCTATCGCCGTCGTCGCGGTGGACTTGGTATACTTGCCGCCATTTTCACCCCCAAACAGCAAAAGGGCATCTGCGTGAGCGACAATTCTTTCAAACCCTGGGCCGGCCGATTCACTGAACCCACCGACGCCTTTGTCGAGGCCTTCACCGCCTCCATCGGTTTCGATCAGCGCCTCTATCGTCATGACATCGAAGGCTCCAAGGCCCATGCCCGCATGTTGGCCCATGTCGGCGTGCTGACCGACGCAGAATGCAAGCAGATCATTGAAGGTCTCGACGACATCCTGCTCGACATCGAGGGTGGCAACTTCCAGTGGCTGGTTGAGCTGGAGGACGTGCACATGAACATCGAGGCGCGCCTGACCGATCGCATCGGCATCACCGGCAAGAAGCTGCACACTGGCCGTTCGCGCAACGACCAGGTG